>UREV01000006.1 GCA_900546925.1 uncultured Bacteroides sp. | reverse complement strand
ACTCAGGCCGCGAATTGCGCAGCACCTGAGCGGACGAGTCCGACCTCCCGGGCGCATCCATGTCTTATTTTTGGTAAAAATGAGCATATATTTGGAGAGATTGGAAAATAATGCCTACCTTGGTACGATATTTACAGCGTAATACATGCTTTAAAATTTTTATAATATGCCAAATATAGTCGGACATATATCACAGATTGTCGGTCCGGTCGTAGACGTACATTTCGACTTGACCCAGTCTGAAGAGAAAAATGACCTTCCAAGCATCCACGACGCACTTGTGGTGAAGAGACCAAATGGTCATGACCTTATCGTGGAAGTTCAGCAGCATATCGGTGAGGATACCGTACGAACCGTTGCCATGGACTCGACAGATGGCCTTCGTAGAGGTATGGAGGTGACGAACACCTTCAAACCTATCGAAATGCCTGTAGGTCCTCAGATACGAGGCAGAGTCCTTAATGTCGTAGGAGAATCTATCGACGGACTTGGTGATCTGGACAGAAAAGAAGAACTCCCTATTCACAGAGAACCTCCTAAATTCGAAGACCTCAAGACATCCCAAGAAGTTCTTTATACCGGTATTAAAGTCATTGACCTTCTCGAACCTTATCTTAAGGGTGGTAAGATCGGACTTTTCGGAGGAGCCGGTGTAGGCAAGACCGTCCTTATCAAGGAACTTATTAACAATATCGCGAAAAAGCACAACGGATTCTCGATCTTTGCCGGTGTCGGCGAGCGTACCAGGGAAGGTAACGACCTCCTTAGGGAGATGATAGAGTCCGGCGTCATCAAATATGGTGAGGCGTTCGAAAAGAGCATGGAAGAAGGCCATTGGGACTTGTCATTGGTCGATAAAGAGAAACTCGCCCAGTCACAGGTAGCACTCGTCTTCGGACAGATGAACGAGCCGCCTGGAGCCCGTGCCTCAGTGGCATTGTCAGGACTTACATTGGCAGAATCATTCCGCGACAGCAAGAAACAGAACGATCCGAAAGATATCCTGTTCTTCATCGACAATATATTCCGATTCACTCAGGCGGGATCTGAGGTATCAGCGTTGTTGGGACGTATGCCTTCAGCTGTTGGTTATCAGCCTACTCTTGCCACCGAAATGGGACAGATGCAGGAACGAATCACTTCCACGAAGAATGGCTCCATCACCTCTGTGCAGGCTGTCTATGTGCCTGCCGATGACCTTACCGACCCGGCACCTGCTACGACATTCACCCATTTGGATGCCACGACAGTGCTTAGCCGTAAGATTACCGAATTAGGTATTTATCCGGCTGTCGACCCTCTCGACTCTACATCCAGAATTCTGGATCCTAATATCGTGGGAGAGGAACACTATAATACCGCGCAGAGAGTCAAGCAGATTCTCCAGCGTAACAAGGAACTTCAGGACATTATCGCCATCCTCGGTATGGATGAGTTGTCAGATGAGGATAAACTCACAGTAAACAGAGCAAGACGAGTGCAGCGATTCTTGTCGCAGCCGTTCTCCGTAGCCGAGCAGTTCACCGGCGTACCTGGAGTTATGGTCGATATCAATGATACCATCAAGGGTTTCAATATGATTCTTGACGGCAAGGTGGATTATCTTCCTGAGCAGGCATTCCTCAATGTCGGTACGATCGAGGATGCTATCAAGAAGGGTGAAGAAATACTTGCGAAGGCAGGAAATAATTAATTGCGGATATGGAAAACGGAATTTCACTGATGGTGATGTCACCGGAAATGGTGGTGGAAAAGTGTGCTGCGAAACTTGTCAGGTTGCCTGGCAGGAAAGGCCAGTTCACAGTGTTGTGGAATCATGCTCCGCTGGTGTCTGTATTGGATGCCGGTGATATCGAGTATGAAACGACTGACGGGGAAATAAAAAAAATCAGTGTCAAATCCGGTTTTGTGGAAATAGAAAGCAATAAAGTCTCTGTTTGTGTGGAATTATGAAATTGTGGAAATACATAGTTGCTATCATTATTCTGGTATCTGTGTGGACTCCGGTCCGTGCAGATGAAAGTGTAGCTGATAGTACAGCGACGGAGTCTGAGCTTAATGTTCAGGAAGTCATATTCGGTCATACAGGTGACTCTTATGAGTGGCATCTGACGAATATCGGAGACAAGGCGATCTCTATTCCGCTGCCAGTAATCGTCAGAAGCAGAACATCTGGATGGCACGTTTTCTCTTCTGCGAAAGTAGAGCATGGCGCTCAATATGAAGGATTCTACATCTCGGAAGAGAGTGGGAAAATCGTCGAGAAAAACGCTGCAGGTGAAGAGGTCAGACCATTCGACCTGTCTATAACCAAGAATGTGTTTGCGATGATGATAAGTAGCGCATTACTTGTCTTTCTTATACTTGCAACGGCTCGTTGGTATCGTCGCCATGATGCCCTGAATGAAGCTCCTACGGGATTGGCTGCATTGATGGAACCAATTATCATGATGATAGATACTGGGGTGGCGAAGGATGCGATCGGTGAGGACTATACCAAATTCTCTCCGTACCTGTGCACAGTATTCCTGTGGATACTTTTGAATAACCTTCTTGGAATAGTTCCGTTCTTCCCTGGAGGAGCCAACGTTACTGGAAATATCGCAGTGACCTGCGTTCTCGGATTTTTCACCTTCTTCATGATTAATCTGTTCGGAACGAAGCACTACTTCAAGGATATTTTCTGGCCGGATGTACCATTGATGCTGAAGTGTCCGTTCCCGCTTCTGCCTATCATCGAAGTATTCAGTACGATAATGAAACCATTGACGCTTATGATACGACTCTTTGCCAATATGTTGGCAGGTCATATCATCGCCATCAGTCTGGTTTGTATAATATTTATTTTTGCCAAATATAATGCTGTCCTTTTCGGAAGTATGACGGTAGTGTCAGTACTCTTCGGAGTGTTTATGGATGTCCTTGAACTCCTTGTCGCATTCCTTCAGGCGTATGTATTCACTATTTTGTCAGCAGTATTTATAGGTATGGCAAGACAAAAAGAAGCTTAATATTATTTTTAAAATTTAAATAGTTATGTTACTTACAATTCTTTTACAAGCAGTTGCCGGTGAGGCACTTGGAAAGGTCGGTATAGCTCTTGGCGCTGCTGTCGCAGCATTGGCTGCAGCTTATGGTATCGGTAGAATCGGTTCTGCAGCTACAGAATCTATCGCTCGTCAGCCTGAGGCAGGCGGAAGCATTCGTTCTGCAATGATTATCGTTGCCGCCATGATCGAGGGTGCATCATTGTTTGCTATCATCGTTTGCCTTCTCGCCCTGTTTGTTTAATATTTTGCCGTTATGTCATTTGTAACACCTGATTCTGGCCTTCTTATTTGGATGACCATAATATTCGGCATCGTCTTTTTCATACTTGCGAAATACGGTTTCCCTGTCATCACTAAAATGGTGAGAGAAAGAACCGAAACGATAAACAAGTCACTGAAGATGGCGGAAGAAGCCCGTAAGGAACTCGCTGACCTTAATAAGGAGCAGAACGAGTTGATTCTTCAGGCTAAGAAGGAGCAGGCCAAAGTAATCGAAGATGCGACGAAAATGAAGTTGTCCATCATCGAACAGGCCAAGGTTCAGGCTCAGGAGGAAGCGGCTAAGATACTTGAACGGGCAAGATTGGAAATCTCTGCTGAAAAGGAAAGTGCATTGCAGGATATCCGCAAGGAAGTTGCGATGCTGTCAATGAATGTTTCTGAAAAGATTCTGAGATCCGATTTTACTTCAGAGGAAGTTCAGAAACGCTATGTTGACAAGGTTATGGAGGAACTAAATAACAGAAAAGACTCCATAGTAAAAAACTGAAGTTCGGATGAATACAGGAATTATAGCGTCAAGATATGCTGATGCTCTTCTTAAGTATGTGAAAGAGACAGGCGAGGGACAGGTCGTGTATAAACAGGTCTGTACGCTTGCTGACGCTCTGGCTGCATCGGGAGACTTCGTGCGTCTTGTCGAAAGCAAGACTCTGCTGTCGGTTTCAGAAAAACTGGGCTTGATGTCCAAAGCTCTTGGCGAAGAAAAAATGAGCCAGTCTCTTTCTAAGTTTTTAGGCCTTGTGCTAAGACAGGTCAGGGAACAATACTTGCGCTATATCCTTCAGGATTTCAAGGACCGATGGCTTTCTTCGCAGGGAATATGTCAGGCAAAGCTTGTCGTAAGTATGCCTTCTCCGGAGCTTGAGACAAAGATATGTGAAATGATCAAAAATCTCACTGGCCTTCAGCTTGAGCTGACGGTGAGCGTCGATTCTTCCATTATAGGAGGATTCGTATTCGAGGTTGCTGATAAAAGAATAGATGCAAGCGTGTCCAGGCAGTTGGAAGATCTGAGGAGACGGTTCATTGAACAAAATAACAGAATGATGTATGAGTCAGAATAATATAAAACCAAGTGAAATATCAGACGTGCTGCTGAAACAACTCGAGTCCGCAGACCTTTCTGTCAAACTCGAAGAAGTCGGCACCGTGTTGCAGATCAGTGATGGCGTGGCCCGAATTTTCGGACTTACCAACGCTGAATCCGGCGAACTTCTCGAATTCGACAGTGGAGTTATGGGCGTGGTGATGAACCTGGAAGTGGACAACGTCGGAGCTGTGCTTCTCGGCCCTACTGATGAAGTTAAAGAGGGAATGTCCGTTAAACGTACAGGAAGGATTGTTTCCATCCCTGTAAGCGAAAAAATGCTTGGCAGAGTAGTGAATCCGCTCGGTGTCCCTATTGACGGACTTGGTGAAATAGCTGGCGAAAAAGTGGAGATGCCTCTTGATCGCAAGGCTCCCGGAGTCGTTTTCAGACAGCCTGTGAATGAACCTCTCCAGACCGGTATCAAGGCTATCGATGCGATGATTCCTATCGGAAGAGGTCAGCGTGAGCTTATCATCGGAGACAGACAGACAGGAAAGACAGCCATTGCCATCGATACGATTATTAACCAGAGAGCTGAATTCGAAAAAGGAAAGCCTGTATATTGTATCTATGTGGCTATCGGTCAGAAGGGTTCTACCGTAGCAAGTATCGTCGAGACATTGCGCACTAAAGGCGCCATGGATTATACCGTAGTCGTAGCGGCTACAGCTGCTGATCCGGCAGCACTTCAGTACTATGCCGCATTTGCAGGTGCAGCTATCGGTGAATATTTCCGTGACACCGGACGTGCAGCCCTCGTGATTTACGATGACTTGTCCAAGCAGGCTGTAGCATACCGTGAGGTATCATTGATCCTGCGCAGACCTTCAGGCCGTGAGGCATATCCTGGAGACGTGTTCTATCTCCATTCACGTCTTCTTGAGAGAGCTGCGAAAATCATTAACCAGCAAGAAGTTGCGGAGCAGATGAACGACCTTCCTGAGTCATTGAAAGGAAAGGTGAAGGCAGGTGGTTCCCTTACCGCGCTTCCTATCATCGAGACACAGGCCGGCGACGTTTCCGCATATATCCCTACCAACGTGATTTCCATCACTGACGGTCAGATTTATCTGGAAAGCAGCTTGTTCAACCAGGGTTTCCGTCCTGCTGTCAATGTCGGTATCTCAGTATCCCGTGTCGGCGGTAGTGCACAGGTCAAGAGTATGAAGAAAGTCGCAGGAACTCTCAAGATCGACCAGGCTCAGTATGATGAGTTGGAGTCATTCTCCAAGTTCAGCGGCGACGTCGACAAAGTCACTGCATTGGCATTGGACAAAGGCCGTAAGAACAAACAGTTGCTTATCCAACCTCAGTACTCTCCTATGCCTGTAGGTGAACAGATCGCGATATTGTACTGCGGAACACATGCATTGATGCGCGACATTCCTACGGAGAAAGTCCGCGAATTCCAGGACGCGTTCCTGAGCAGACTGCGTGTGTCACATCAGGACGATGTCATCAAGCCGTTGGCTGAAGGACATCTGGATGAGTCTATTACGAAGATAATCGAGAAAGAAGCCGAGGACGTTGTACTTGGACTTAAGAACCAGGAATAAACAGTTTTTGTCATGCCGTCATTAAAGGAAATTAAGAATAGGGTAGCATCTGTAAACAGCACCTTGAAGATTACCTCAGCCATGAAAATGGTTGCGGCTGCCAAGTTGCACAAGGCACAGACAGCCATCGGAAATATGCTTCCTTATCAGGAAATGCTTTATGGCATGCTCGGTAAACTGATGACGTACAGGCAGGCTGCTATGGTAGGCGAAGAGCCGTTGGAAGAGCCTCAAGATGAGTTTCAGGATGAGGAAAAGGAACCGACTGTCCAGGAAGAATTGGATGTCCTCTATTCTTCAAGACCGGTACATAAAGTCGCTATCGTGGCTTATTCTTCAAACTCCTCATTATGTGGCGGGTTCAACTCTTCTGCGATAAAACATGTGACAGCCATTATCGATGAGTATTTGGCTTACGGATTATCCGCTGAAGACATTACAGTTTTCTCTGTGGGCCGCAAGATGGCAGATGCGATGAAGAAAAAAGGATTCGTATCACCTGCCGACTATACCCACCTGGCAGATAAACCGGGCTATGAAGAGGCATCGAAACTGGCTACGGAACTGGTGCACGGCTTCATGACAGGAAGATTCGATAAAGTGGAACTTTCATATAATCATTTCCGCTCTACCGCTTCTCAGCCGCCTGTGCGAGAGACCTACCTGCCATTCGCCCCTGCGGACGATACCGAAAAGACCGGAAATGCTGAATCTTTCGACTATATCGTAGAGCCGGACGTGGATACCATCTTGGAAGAACTCTTGCCTAAGGTATTGATGCTCAAGATGTATACGGTTCAGTTGGATACCAATGCCGCCGAGCACGCCGCCAGAACATTGGCCATGCAGACAGCTACGGATAATGGAAATGAAATCCTTCAGGAGCTCACTTTGGAGTACAATAAAGGCCGTCAACAGAAGATTACGAGCGAAATTCTCGACCTTGTGGGAGGCTCTATGCAATAAAATTCGTATCTTTATCCGGATTAATGATAACCAGATAGGGAATATGAACAGAATATACACTTTAATTGCTGTCGTAGCTCTGTCGCTAACGGCAGCATTTTCTTTGTCAGCCCGCGGGGTAATCCTTGGGGATGAACAATTCTCGTCATATCTGCCTGAACTCCAAGGAAAAAAAGTCGCTGTCTTCAGCAATAAATCAGGAGTCGTAGGAGACAAGGTGCTCAAAGGGAAGGGCCTGCCCCTCGATGGCCCCAAAAAATTCGGCCCGCACCTGGTAGACGTTCTTTTAAGGAAGAAGGTCAATGTCTCTGTCATATTTTCCCCTGAACATGGTTTCCGCGCCGACGCTGACGCCGGAGAACATGTCAGCAGCTCCACAGATCCGCAGACCGGAGTAGAAATCGTATCTCTCTACGGAAACTCAGGCAGGCCTTCAGCAGAAGATGCCGAAAAATTCGATGTCCTGCTTGTGGACATTCAGGATGTAGGACTGCGTTTCTATACATATTACGTGACAATGTACCGTCTGATGGACTTCTGTGCAGATTATGGACGTAAAGTCATTGTCTTGGACAGACCTAATCCGAACGGATTTTATGTGGACGGGCCGATTCTGGACATGGACTACAAGTCGGGAGTGGGAGCATTGCCGATACCGGTGGTCCACGGCATGACATTGGGAGAACTCGCATTGATGATAAACGGCGAAGGCTGGCTTAAGGACGGAAAGAAGTGTCAGCTGTCTGTCGTGACCTGCCGCAATTATACGCATCAGACTAAGTATCAGCTTATTATGCCTCCGTCTCCAAACCTTAAAACCATGAGAGCGGTGTACCTTTATCCATCTACATGTCTGTTTGAAGGCACGGTCGTTTCATTGGGACGTGGTACTGACCATCCTTTCGAGATGTATGGTTCCCCAGATATGAAACTCTTCAGTTATCGATTCATGCCGAAAAGCATGCCGGGTGCCAAAAAACCTGATTATCAGGATGAATGGTGCTATGGCGTAAACCTGAGCGAATCGGACGTAGACAGAATCTGCGCCAGAGGCATTGACCTGAACTATATTATCAACGCTTTTTCGATGCTCACTTCTTTTCCCGGGGCGTCAACTCACGAGGGCATCCTTCCGGACGGGCGTCATTTTTTCGGGAAGAAGCCTTATTTCGACAAACTCATGGGAAATTCTTGGGTGCGGGAACTGATTATGCAAGGCCTTGCTGCTGAGGATATTAAAGTTCGTTGGCAGCCAGACGTAGAGAAGTTTAAGGCGCAGCGGCGTCCATATCTTTTATATGAAGAATAAATTAATATACTAAAACATGAATAGAATACTGCTTTTGGCCGCGATGGCGGCGCTGATGCCGATGACTATGTCGGCCCAAACTCCGGACGGCGGAATCACACCTGAAGTTATGGCAAGAGTCAGCAAAGGTTATACCGCATCCCCTTCCGACAAGGCTCTCCGTAACGCATTGTCAGGCACAGCATTGAACGTGCTTGCTACCAATGCCGAGAATGCTGCGATGATCGACACGCATTTCTCCGACAGAGTGAAAACTAAAGGTATTACCGACCAGAAATCTTCAGGAAGATGCTGGCTCTTTACCGGTATGAACGTGCTCAGAGCCAAGATGATAGACAAATATGACCTCGGAGCGTTTACCCTTTCGCAGAACTACCTGTTCTTCTACGACCAGCTCGAAAAATCGAACCTCTTCCTGCAGGGCGTCATTGACACCAGGCAGTTGCCGTTCGAAGACAGAAAAGTGGATTGGCTCTTCTCCAACCCGCTCAGCGACGGCGGACAGTTCACCGGCGTTTCCGATCTCGTCATGAAATACGGAATCGTCCCTTCGGAAGTTATGCCTGAGACCTACAGCAGCAACAACACCGCGCAGATGGCGACCCAGCTGAAAAATATCCTCCGCCAGGGCGGACTTAAGCTTCGCGCCGCCTATGACGCCTCCGGCGTGTCTTCGCTGAGCGGAAAAAAGGCTGTCGCCGCTGAGGTTAAGGTCAATGCTGAATTACAGCAGATTAAAGAGTCTGTGCTTACAGATGTCTATAGGGTGTTGGCATTGTGTCTTGGTGTTCCTCCTACAGAGTTTGAGTGGACTATGTATAATTCGAAGAACGAATTTGTAAGCTGCGAAAAGTATACACCTGTGTCTTTCTATCAGAAATATGTAGGAGATGACTTGGACGGAAACTATGTTATGCTCATGAACGACCCTTCCAGAGAGTATGGGAAAGTATATGAAATCGATTATGACAGACATGTTTACGATGGTAAGAACTGGGTTTATCTGAACCTCCCTATGGAGCAGATTGAGGAAATCGCCGCTGCTTCACTTAAGGACAATACTGCCATGTATTTCTCATGTGACGTCGGCAAGTTCCTTAACAGTTCAAAAGGTGTATTGGATTTGGCCAACTACGATTTCGAGTCACTTCTCGGTGTAGAGTTCACTATGGACAAGAAACAGAGAGTGCTTACTCACGCGAGCGGTTCATCACACGCTATGACACTTATCGCTGTGGATATAAAGGATGGCAAACCTCAGAAATGGATGGTGGAGAACAGCTGGGGACCTTCTTCAGGTTACCAGGGAAATCTCATCATGACAGAGCAGTGGTTCCGCGAATATATGTTCAGAGTGGTGGCAGAGAAGAAATATGTACCTGCTGACGTGCTTAAGCTGTTGGAACAGAAACCTATACAGCTTCCAGCTTGGGATCCTATGTTCTCACCTGAGATGTAAGATGGGGATTTACGTGATAAAACATAAAAAGAAACAGCAGCTGGTCTTCACGACTGGCTGCTGTTTTAGATTATTCAATATGAATTAAACTAGCTTATGTTTTATTATGTCTTCTGACCATGTATTTACCATTATCGTGCCAAACTGAAAAAATATTGAATAAAAGCTTTTACTTTTAATGTTACCGATTTCGAAAGAAAACCTTAAAAACGCAATGGCCGCGCAGGGCGTGACCGATATGTGCCGGGCCACCATAAGGCAGTGTGTCAATGTCGCCAAAACATTGGAAAAGACGACTGGGGAACCGTTTGTCCATCTGGAACTTGGCATTCCTGGCCTGGATGCATGTAAAGTGGGTGTAGAGGCGCAGCTCCGCGCTATTGAATCAGGTGTGGCTTCTGTTTATCCTCCTGCCGCAGGGATTCCTGATCTGAAGGAGAACGGCGCCAAGTTCGTGAAAGCGTACACAGGCATTGACCTGAACCCTAGGGGTGTGATTCCTACGGTTGGGGCGATGCAGGCGTGTTATAATCTTCTTTTGGAGTGTTCGCAGCTTGCGTGCGGGCGACGGGCGGTGCTTTATCTGGATCCGGGATTTCCTTCGCATTATATTCAGGCGAAGGTGCTGGGGCTGGAGGTGCGGTCTTTCGATTTGGGCGACTATAGAGGTGAGAAATTGCGGCTTAAACTCGAACAGATGTTGTCGGACGGGAAGGTTTGCGCGATGGTGTATTCTAATCCGAATAATCCTTCATGGATGTGTCTTTCGGAAGAGGAGTTGAGGATAATCGGTGATATGTGCACGCGGTATGATGTTGTGGCTCTGGAGGATATGGCTTATATGTGTATGGATTTCAGGCGGAATGAGCCGCATCAGCCTACTGTCGCGCGTTATACGGATAATTGGGTCATGATGATTTCTGCTTCCAAGATTTTCAGTTATGCGGGGGAGAGAATTGCTGTAGTTGCGATTTCGGATGCCTTGTATGTCAGAAAGTATTCGGCTTTGGAGGAGCGTTATGGACTCGCCACGTTCGGGGATAATTTCGCCATGACATATTTGTATGTGAATATCTCCGGAGCGTCTCATTCGGCGCAGATTGCATTGTCTGCCATGTTCCGGGCTGCTGCGGAAGGGATTTATGACTTTGTCGCGGAGATTAGGCGGTATGCGGAAAGGGCTCATAGGGTAAAGGAGATTTTTCTGAGGCATGGTTTTCATTTGGTTTATGATAAGGATATCGACGCGGATGTAAGTGATGGATTCTTTTTTACTATAGGTTATAACGGTTTGACTGGCGGGGAATTGCAACAGAAGCTTATGCGTTGCGGAATCAGTGCGATATCTCTGGCTTCGTCCAGGAGCCGTCGTGAAGGTGTGCGGATTTGTGTGGCGCTGTTGAAAAAGGAGGAGGATTATAGTTTATTGGATGACAGATTGTCGCTTTTTTCTAAAAAATTATGTAATTGTGTTTTTTAAATAGATAATTTTTTGTATCTTGTCGGTGTTCAAGTAGCTCCTTCTGAGCAGATTTGGGCAGGTCTATGTCGTTTACCTTCAAGAGCGACTTTCGAAACATTAAAACTTTAGATTATGCCAGCTATTCAGACAATGTTTAAGGACACTTTCCTGGAGGGAAAGAAGATTATGGCAGTGAATATTACTAAGTCATATCCGAAGAGACATGATTCGGAAGGAAGAGGATCGACTTATGAGTGTGCACGCAAGTATTGGAAGGTTTCCAAGAAGAGGGCAGAATCTATACAGTATGTTGTGGCTGTTTCTGACGGTGTTATCGTGGCGATTTACAGGCCTGTAAAGTGGAATGAGTCCAAGGATATGCCTGGCAGGTTGGAGTTCGAGGGTGAGAAGGTTCGTGAGGGACAGCTTGTGGGTATGGATGTCACAAGTATTTTCGCCGGTCATTCTAATCCGGTAAAATATATAGGTTAATTAATTATGGGTTCTAAAACTGCAAAGTATGAATGCCTTCGCTGTGGTTGGATCTATGACCCTGCAGAAGGCGACCCGGACAGCGGAATAAAGCCGGGAACTCCATTCGAGGATATCCCATCTTCATGGAAATGTCCTGTATGCGGAGCTTCCAAGTCTGAGTTCGCGGAGTATCCGGAGGAGTAGATTGGACTATTATTGTCCAAAGTATTTTTCGAAGAAAGCCATCATCGATAAGATGACGGCTTTCTTCTTTACTTGTCTGTTGCGGCGCTATGCGCCGAGCTTCACTATGTTTGCGGAGAGAACGAGATTCGAACTCGTGATACCCTTTAGGGGTATACACGCTTTCCAGGCGTGCCTCTTCAGCCACTCGAGCACCTCTCCAATTATCGCTGCTTTAACAGCGGATTACAAAGGTAGTTATTTTCTTTAAAAGTACAAAAAAGCGGATTCGGTTTTCATCATCTAAAGACCGGATCCGCTATTAAAAAACATATCGTCAGATTACTCTCTTACGAATGTGAATGTCTCGTTTCCTTGACCATTTGTTCCATCATAGATAGCCTTAGTGATTCCGCTATCTTTGTCACTGATAGTTACATAGAATTTAGAGATGGTAAGCAGGTAGCCGGAATCACCGAATGAGATAGTGATAGGATCCTTACCCTCATCACCGCCGCCCCAGAATGCGAAACGGCTTGTAGCGTCGTAATCCAGGAACATGGCGCCGAAACCGCTTTCTTCCTGCAGTACACCTTCGGAATTTACACGGGTACCGTCGAAGATAATCTCTTTAGCCTCATAATCCACAGTACCTACGAGGTATGGAGGACATACGAGACCCTCATCCGCGATATTGAACCAGTTTGCGTAGAGAATATACTTGCCTGCGCCGCCTGCCATACGCTTGATCTTGACGTCGAATGACTCGCCGGCGCGAGGGTTGATGACATCGCTATACTTACCTGTATTCAACTTGTAAACACCTTCCTTAATTGTGGTGCTTGGACTGGCATCATCGATGTGGATATCCAGTTGGTCCACTTTACTGAGAAGTCCATTCTCGTTAATACTTGCAGAAAAAACCTGATAATCCTCGCTGAATGTGCACTGTGTCTTGATAGATGGTGCAGACTCTGTGCTGAGGTCGTAAAGCTGCTTTTTAAGCAAATTCTCGCTTGTTACGTTACCGGTTACGAGATCAAATGCAGTAGGAACCGGGTTGTCAGAACCTGCAAGGATAACGCATCCGTAGTACTTGCTGTCTGATGAAGGCAGAAGAGCGATAGTGAAGTCATGGAGATCTGTCTTCATGGTCTGCGCCTGAATAGTAGGACGCGGCTTATTCTTGTTGTCGTTGCTCAATTCGTGGCTCTTGTCACAAGAACTTGTCAGGAGTGAGCCTGCAAGCAATGCCGCAAGCCCAAGTCCTGAAATGATATGTCTGAATATTTTCATTGTCTTCATTATTTTCTGGTCATGACGATATTGTAGTAGATATCACCCATGAAATATCCTGTGATGCTATAATCGGTACCTGTGTTGTTGCCGGCGATTATCGCACCGAATCCTGCGTTTGGAGTAAATGTGATCTTGTTATAGTCCTCATACCACAAACCGCTGATTCCGAGAGATTCACTATCGAAAGAAATCTCGCCGGTTCCGACAGGAATCTGGCTGACCGCGATAGTTGCGTAATGTAAATAAGGAGTACCTACTTCGAATTTGGCTTCGGTAGTCATCACGTTTCCGATCATGATGTTGATATCGTTGGAGGTCTTGTAACACTTCAGATACCATTCTGCCTGATGCTGACGATTGGCGTTAGGATAAACACCCTTCTCACCAGCGAAGCCCCAGCAACGAAGTCTGCATTCCTCTCTGTTGGCTGCTATCTCAGCATCTGTAAAGCCTTCTGTGATAGTTACATCGAATGACTCTTCCTTTTCTGAAATCAATCCGTATGCTGTCAAAGTCCATTCACCTACGAGGTTCAGGTATGCAGGGTTATCGTCATCTTCGATGTTGATGACGGTAGATGCGTTACCTACTTCTGCACCTTTCACGTTTTTGATAGTAAGGGCGAACTTACGTGTGCCGTTAAGCTCAGTATCATTGACAATATACATCTCGATGCAGGCAGGGGATTTCGGGTCGCCATTGTATTTGAGACCTTCAGTCTGGGTGAAAATCACCAAATTGTCGAGGGCGTTTTCAGTGGTCTCGCCTTCGTCAGCCTTCGTGCCGTCGGAAATCATGACAGCCTCTACGCTGAAGGTGATAGGGTAGCTCTTAGGCTCACCGGTGATGGTGAGAGGCAGGCGGACGTAGCCGTTGGTTCCGGACTGGTCTTCGCTGAATGTGTACTCAGCTTCGCCAAATCCGATCACAGCATCACCTGCGCCGTTTTCTGATGTGCAGGAGGCCAATGCCATTAAGGCAGCAAGTCCTGCGAATATGTTTAATCTGATGTTTTTCATGTTGTTGTATTAATCCATCTTATATCCAGGGTTCTGCTGGTCTTTCATGTTGGGATTTGCCTCCAACTCTGAAGTCGGGATAGGCCACAAGAACTGAGGGTCGTCTGCAGGTCTTGTGCAGGTAGCATAGTTTTCACCTTGCATGATGAGTGAAGGATCCTGTCCTTCGCTTCTGGTGAATCCTAAGTGCCATCTCTTGAGGTCAGAGAGTCTGAATCCTTCGCAGAACAACTCCTTCACGCGCTCGTTGCGGATTTCGCTCATGAGAGCCTCCCCAGCGTAGGTCTTTTCTGACCAGCCCTTGATACGGGCCTTTCTGAGATCGTTGAGGTAGCTGTTGGCCTTGGCGATAGAGCCGTTAGGGCTGAGGTATTCAGCCTCTGCAGCGATTAAGTACATCTCTGAAGCTCTGAATACCTTAGGCATGTTGCAGTAGTTGGTAACCTTGGTATAGAGCTTAGGGTTGCCAGGGTATTTGATGAGGAGAGTCATCTTGCCTACTACAGGAGTGGTAACGGTTCTTTCATCGAAATAAGCTGCATATCTGATGTCCTTGTTCTTATCGTAGAGGTCGAGAACCCAGTCCTCAGGAATGTACTGAGGGTTGTCACGACCTTCGATACCTGATGAGTTATACAAGAAGTAGCTATAAGCATTTCCGACTTCCGTAGAGTTAATCATCGCGAGTTGGAAGATGGTCTCGGAAAGGTTATCGTTTATCCATCCCTCTGCATAAGTAGTGGCATTAGATACGAGGGTGTACTTCTTGGTCGCGATCACAGCCTCTGCCGCGATGCGTGCTGTGTCGTAATCCTTCATGCCGAGAGCTACTCTCGCTTTGAATGCTGTAATCACGTCGGTGGTGATGCTTGAAGACTGGCTTACGCCTTTTCTGGTGACGAACTTCTCTGCTTCTTCCAAGTCAGCGAGGATCTGGTCGTAGGTCTGCTGAAGTGTTCCGCGTGAAGGATAGTTCTCAGAGTTTCCTGTAGGTGCATATTTCAGAACTACAGGTACGCCCATAGATGTGGAAGCCGTAGATGTCTCATATGCGTCGCAGTAGTACTGAGCCAACATCCAATAGTAGTATGATCTGAAGAAGCAAGCTTCACCATAATACTCGTTCAGTGTAGCATTCTCATCGTCTGTGATGTTACCTGCCTTCTGAATTTTCCGGATGCCTTCGATAAGAAAGTTGATGTTGGCGATGCTATGATATGCTCCGTACCAAGCCTCTTCTGCGAGGTCGTTGGATGCGGTTACTGAATAGTGATAGAAATCACCATCGAAGTTACCGAAGTTCTTTACAGCGTGGAAGAGGTCTGTCTGAAGCTCTGTTGCGTAGATGTAAGCTCCGGTGGTGACGTACTTCAATCCGCTGTACTGTCCGATAAGGAATTTGTTGCAATCCTCGATGCTCTGGATGGATTCATCTGTGTGGATAGAATCACCAGGCACTTTATCGAGGCTGCATGCCGCTGCCAAAAAAGTTGCGGCCAATATCATTAATTTATTCTTCATTGTCTTGTCCTCCATTAGAATACGATTTCAGCTCCGATCACAAATTGTCTTGAGTTAGGGTACATACCGCTAGTCGCGTTGCCGTATCCAACCTCTGGGTCGTATCCTTCGAAGTCCGTGATAGTAAGAAGGTTACGTCCTGTAAGATAAATCTTGGCATTGCTGATGGCCTTTGTCTTTTCAAGCCATTTCTTAGGAAGGCTGTATGATAGCGACAAGTTCTTCAGACGGATGAAAGATGCGTTGGAGAAACGGGAAGAATCGTGTCTGTAAGGTGTTCCATACTTAGGAATATCAGTCACCTGCCCCGGTGTTGTCCAGATGTCAAGCATCTTCTTTTCGAAGTTACTTCTGAGGAGCATGTCGGTAGCGTTCATGGTATAATATCTCTCGTCGATGAAGATCCAGCGCTCGCCGATCCAAGAGAAGTCAGCATTAAGTCCGAATCCATTCCAAGAAAGGTTGGTGCTGAAACCGCCTGACCAAGGAGAGTTGGTATCATGACCTTCCCAGAACTGCATAATGTCATCAGAATAGGTCTTAGTGAGGTTGCCGTTGAGGTCATACCACATCGGAGCACCATCCCTCGGGTCTACACCTGCACGAATCTGTGTGAAGATGAGAGAAGAAGGCTTGCCTACCTGATACTTGAGGCTCTTGAGAGGGAATGAAAGTTCATCCAAGTTTCTGTAAAGCTTGGTGATTTCGTTCTTGTTGTAGTTTACGTTACCGCTGATACCCCAGTAGAAGTTACGTGTATGGATAAGGTCGATATCGAGTTCGAGATCGAAACCGTGGTTGTTCATCGCTGCGATGTTGTCGAAACCGCTGCCATGTCCTGTGGTAGCAGAGAATGGCACGCTCATGAGGAGGTTCCAAGATGACTTGTCATAGTACTGCAAATCGAATGAAACTCTGTCGAATACACGTCCTGCGAGTCTTACGTTAAGAGTTCCTACAGTCTCCCATGTGAGGTCCGGGTTCTTCACCTGAGTGATACCCCAACCATCCTGGCCATTGTATGTGGCACCTGAAGATACGAGACCGTAAGAAGCATACCAGCTGCCGAGACCGGAGTTACCGGTGGTACCGTAGCTGACGTTCAAGTTCAAGTCATCCAACCAAGATACATTCTGGAGCCAAGACTCGTTCTTCATCTTCCACATGGCACCTACAGAGTAGAATGTAGCATATCTGTGGTTTGCACCGAAGAGTGATGAACCGTCAGTACGGACTGAAGCGTCGAGGAAGTACTTGTCATTGAAGTCGTAGTTCACGTTGAAGAAGAAAGAGTTGAACGTACACTCAGAATCGCCTCCATCCCAAGAAGTTACGGTAGTTGTAGAACCGAACTGTGTGAGACGGTCGTCAGTAAGACCTGTACCAGTGGCACTGAGAGTCTTCTGATGCTTGAGGATAGACTCGTGACCGAGGAGGAGAGTCAGGTTGTGACCACCCTTGAATGCGGTCTTGTACTCAGCTGTATTGGTGGAAATAAGCTGATAGTATCTCTGGAAACCCTGTACGTTAGTACCTCTGTTGGTTCCCGGGGTATAAGAAGGCTTGTAGATGGCCTCACCGGTATAATCGAAACCGTCCACTGACTGTCTGGCCCTGATATTCAATCCCTTGAAAGGAGTAAGGAGAATATAGGTCTGGCCAGTGATGTTGACATTCTGGCGGTCGTTGGTGTTCTTGTTATAATACTCGATAAGGTCAGGCATCTGATCCCAAGGATAGGTCTCATAGCGGTCGCCGTAAGAGATAGTGCCGTCCTCGTTGTAGAGAATCTCGTAAGGGGTTCTGTAAGGGAGGTTGGTCAATGCCTGTACGATAGGGGTCTGTTTGTACCATCCTGTAGTGGTGGTCTTGGACTTCGAGTAAGAGATCGCGATGTTCGCGCCGAATTTGGCCCACTTTGCTATCTTTGTGTCAATGTTTGTCCTGAAGTTGAATCTGTCGGTACCTGAGTTTACCTTGAATGTACCGTTCTCTGAGTAATAACCGAGTGATACATAGTAGTTTGTATTTTCAGTAGCACCTCTGAGAGAAGCATCGGCCTGAAGCATAGGAGCCGCATCGTCGAAAAGATAACTTGTCCAGTCGTAGTTCAAGTTGTTTCCGAGAATGAACGCCTTTCTGGCCTGATAAGCGACATCATTCTTAAGTGAAGGCTGGCACATCTCCTCGAACTGGATGAGCTCCTTGGAGTTCATCATGTCCATGTTATAGTTGGTAAGCATGGAAACACCATACTGTGCTCTCACTGCCAATGTCGGCTTCTCGCCTTTCTTTCCCTGCTTTGTGGTGATGAAAATAACACCGTTGGCAGCACGGGAACCATAGATAGCGGTAGAAGACGCATCCTTGAGAATGGAAATATTCTCGATATCCTGAGGGTTAATGCTTGAGAAAACCGAAGAACTTACAGGCACGCCATCCATAATGTACATAGGCTCGTTAGAGAGAGAAAGCGAAGATTCACCTCTAAGTCTGACTGATACATTACTGTTCGGCTCACCTGAAGTGTTGAAAATCTGAAGTCCGGCTACCTTTCCCTGGAGCGCATCACCGATATTTGCTGAAGGCCTCTCCACGATATCTCCGGCAGACACAGTCTTTACGGAACCTACGATGTTACCGATTTTCTGTGCTGAACCGTAACCGATAACGACGGTAGCCTCGATCTGCTGGGTATCATCTGCCAACTTTACCAAAATAGTGGATCTTCCGTCCACTGGAATTCTCTGGGACACATATCCGATAATGTCCACAATCAGAGTGTCGGATGGAGCTGCTGCCACAGAGAACTCACCATTCTCATTTGTGGAAGTTCCGGTATCCTTGCCGGAAACCAAGACAGCTGCTCCCGGAACAGGCTCGTTGGTCATGTCCGTCACGATACCTGTTACCTTGTTCTGAGCCGCAATCTGCCCTGCGAATACCAGCGCTGCAGCCACTGAAAGGAATAACTTGATTTTTTGCATTTTGTGAATTATTGTCGAAAATTATAGCCAGCGCCCGGCTGAAGTACCGTCAGCCTTCGTGCTGTAAGTGTTAGATGTTACTGTCGTCGGAACCTCCGCCTTCGTATAAGTCGAAACCTCTCCGCTGCCGGCGGTTAAGGTCAATGTCTTTCCGTCGCCTGATTTTTCAGCCTTGTAAGTATCACCCCAAGACGAACCGTCTGCATATTTTCCGGAAATCTTGTCCCCGTTTACAGAGAACTGTCCGTTGAATTTCGAATATCTGTCCTCAGCAGAACCTTTCTGCCAGATACTGAACTCGTTACCAGTGAAACTGATCCATACGTCCACCACGTCACCCTTAAGTGAACTTATTTCAGTAAGATGCCATGAACCTTCTACATTGACATCAGGATTACTTTTACCGCAAGCCGCGAACAGCAGAATTGCGGATATAAAAACCAATATTTTCTTCATATCTTTCATTCTATTAGAGCCATCCGCCATTTGAACTTGCTACACCTCTGGAAACCACGGAAATAGTCTTGCTGATCCTCATTCCGCCAGCTTCCTCGCCACCGAGATTAGAGCCGCCAGCAATCGCGGAAATTGTAATCTTGCCTGCGCCCATCTTGTCGCACCTGATAAGGAGCTTGCCATCCTTGAATTCAGGGTCCTTGCTGATGCCGAGAGCCTCTTTCTCCGCAGCCGGAATATCTACTCCCAACCAAGTGAGGTTCGCCGCGTTGCCGCCGAAATAAGGGGTCAGGTCAATGCTTGCGTCTTCTCCGCTCTTCACGGTGGTGAAAGGCGTTCCCTCGATAGACATCATGAACTTCCATACATCCAGGCAGCCTGTTCCCATCTTGCCCTTATAGTTATCCAGATTCATGGTCCTGTCACCGGCGATCTTTGTTCCGGTAAGTCTGTTGTCCAAATCATCTACAGAAGTGAGAAGCATGGAAATGAACTCGTCACGTGTGAATTTCTTTCCGAGTTTCTTGGCATAAGAGAGGCCGAGAGCTACTGTACTTGAAACCTGCGGAGTAGCCTGAGATGTTCCCTCGATATATCCATAGTCCTGACCTGCAGCAGATTTAGCTTCAGAAGGAAGGGTAGACAAAATGGTGATTCCCAATTTGGAGTCTCCGCCAGGAGCAGCGATGTTTACGCCACGGCCATAGTTTGTGAACCAAGAAGGAAGATTGTCCTGCCCTACAGATGATACGCATACGAACTTGTAATATGCGCCAGGGTAAGCCGGCGTAGGAGACCAGTCGTTACCTGCGGAGAACACGATGATGTTACCATCGGTTATGACACCGCTATTATATTTCTTGCTGTCCTTAGGGTCGAGGAAGTATTCCAATGCTGCAAGTACAACGGTTTGTCCTCTGGCATACTGCGCATCTGAAAGGAACTTTCCTGTAGGCTCACCCCAAGAGCACTGAAGAACAGAAGCGCCGTTGTCGGCAGCGTAACGGATAGCGTTCGCGTAAGACTGTGCGCCATTTGAAGAATAACCGGACAATATCTGGCATCCCATGATACGGATTCCGTCTCCGTTACCGGTACCGCCTGCGATACTGCTGATGCCGACTCCGTTATTGTTCACTGCACCTACGATACCTGCCACGTGGGTTCCATGGCCTGAGTCACCACTTTTCCAGTCGATAGGGCCGCCCTTGCCGTTGTTGAGGGTGAAGTTAAGTCCGTGAACGTCATCGATATAGCCATTGCCGTCGTCGTCTATGCCATTGCCTGGGATTTCACCTGTATTTATCCACATGTTTGCAGCAAGGTCCGGATGTGTATATTTTACACCGTCATCCAAAACCGCAACGATGATGGATGGGTCACCTGTAGCCACACGCCATGCATCTCTGACATTTACGTCAGCTCCGGCTACGGCCTGTTTTCCGTAATCAGCCTTGCTTCCATTATTATATAAGTACCACTGTTTCTTGAAAAGAGGATCATTATAAGAAACAGGAGATGCTGCTTCAGCATTGACCTGAGCCGAAAAGAGAGGAACGACCTTCTCGTCGGAGGCTTTTACGATAGCCTTGTCATACTCGACTGAGCGGACAGCGTCCTCGCAGGCGAAAGCTTCAGCTGCGGTCTGGACGTCTAATCCGTCGAAGCGGATCTGGAACCATCTGTCGAGGCCGTGCTTCTTTTCCTGCTCTTCTTTTCCCGGAATCGGGTTGAACAACCTCTCGGCGGTAGCGCCGACAGATTTAATCGCCGCAGAAACGGCAGAGATGTCCTCGCCATCTTTCAAGCGTATAACCAACGAGCCTTCAATGGCATTTGTCGGATTGTTAATAATCTTCTGGCTTACTGCGCCTGAGTTTTCCTCAGGGCGATTGTCGGGTTCTGCTGTGCACGCTGCAGCCAGAGAAGCAGCTATACAGGTAATCAGCAGAGCTGTCCTGAAGTGTTTCATGTTTAAAATTTGGTTCAAATCGCCCCAAAGTTATGAAAAATATAGTTTAAAGCAAAGAGGTTGTATCGAAATATTACGAAGTTTTTCCTTAAGATACTTAAGACGTTTTTATCCGTTGACTTTCGATTTGTTGCATAATTACGCATTAGGGTATCAAATCGAATTCGTGTAACGTTTTTCCGCGAGGATTGAAAATTAACCTAAATTCGTTATATTTGTAAGATATACCTTAAAAAACCGATTATGCTTAAAAGAAATTTACTCTTAGGTGCGGCAGTCCTTATGATGGCCGCATGTGCCAAGGAGACGATTCCAGGAAGCGATTCTGTCGTGGAAAAGGAACCTGTTTCCGAGGAGGAATCTCTTTATGAGCCTGGTGTAGCTGTCGTGAAGTTCAGTGACAGTATGATTCAGGCTATCGAAAGCGACTTGAACGCTGGAAAACTTGCTACCAAATCCATGGGCCTTAACCAAGCCTTGGATGAACTCTCCATTACATCGATGGAGCGTCTTTTCCCGTATGCCGGTGAATATGAGCCGCGTACAAGAAGAGAGGGACTTCATCGCTGGTATGTGATCCGTTTCGATCAGAACGTTCCTCAGACCAAGGCATCTTCAGACCTGTCAGCTATCCCTGGGGTAGAACTCGTGGAAGGACAGCGTAAAATAGCCTCTTTAGGTTTCAACGATCCTCGTCTGAGTGACCAATGGAACCTGATAAACAACGCAGAAGGATCTTCTTACAGAAAAGGTGCAGATATCAATGTCTCAGAGGTTTGGGAAAAATTCACGGTAGGTCGTCCGGAAGTGATCGTCGGACTTGTCGACGGAGGTGCTGACCTCGCTCACCCTGATCTTGCGAGGAACTGTATCCCGGGAAATGGAGAAGGAAGCTGGAACTTCGTGGACAACAACGATAAGATCGTCGCTCATCAGCACGGAACTCATGTGGCAGGTATTATAGCTGCTATAAATAATAATAGTATGGGAGTCTGTGGCGTGGCCGGAGGAGACGATGCTGCCGGTAAATCTGGCGTAAAACTTCTCTCTTGCCAGATATTCCAGACAAACCCGGCTACAGGGAAAGACCGTGGCGGCAACACCGCATCTGCAGTTACATGGGCTGCTGACCATGGTGCTGTGATAATAAACAACAGCTGGGGATACAGTCCTGACGCCAACGGAGACGGAAAAATCTCTGATAGTGAGAAAGAGACTTATCTCAAAGCTAAGATTTCCGCTGCGGACAAGGCAGCATTGGACTACTTCATTAAATACGCTGGTTGCGACAACGACGGAAACCAGCGCGCTGACTCTCCTATGAAAGGTGGTGTAGCGATTTTCGCTGCCGGCAACGATGC
The DNA here is from genome assembly GCA_900546925.1 of uncultured Bacteroides sp. Taxonomy (GTDB): domain Bacteria; phylum Bacteroidota; class Bacteroidia; order Bacteroidales; family UBA932; genus Cryptobacteroides. The sequence continues at coordinate 74,469 of UREV01000006.1, read as the reverse complement.
GATAGCAAACGGTGTTCCTGCGAACTACGAGGAAGTCATAGCAGTCGGCGCCATCGGTCCTAACGGCGCACGTGCCTCATACTCCAACTACGGAGACTGGGTAGACATCTGCGCACCTGGCGGAGACAGCCGGTATGCATCAGTCCTCAGTACCATTCCAAGCTCGAAATACGGCTCACTGTCAGGAACTTCCATGGCTTGTCCTCACGTGACCGGAGTCGCTGCCCTGATAGTTTCATACTTCGGAAAAGAAGGCTTCACCAACGAAGACCTGAAAGCGAAGCTCCTTGGCGGAACCTCCAAGAAGAAAGGCTTCGTTTCAGAGACCTACAAGATCGGAAACCTCGTGGATGCGCTTGGGTCAATGTTCTACAACATGGGCAACAAACCGTCCAAAGTGACATCGCTTACCGCCAAAGCCGAATCTAACACGCTGAATTTCACATGGAAACAGACAGAAGACAGCGAAGGCTTCGGAGCTTATGGTTATAGACTCATAGCATCCAAAGACAAGTCCGCCATCGAGAAAGCTGACATCTCTGCCCCTGGTAAAGATTTGAAAGTGGTGGATGTGGAAGTTCCTTCAGGCACCGAGACTGGAGCAGAGCTTACTGCCGAACTTAAGAACCTCGACTTCGGTACTGAATATTACATCGCTATAGCTTCGGGTACATACTTTGGTGAACTCTCTGAGAAATCAGACATTATCTCGGTAAAGACAGGTTCTAACAACCCTCCTGTGATCACATTGGAAAAGACTACCGCAGTCCAGAAGGCTCATCAGACAGTGAAATACTACATGAATATCGCTGATCCTGACGGCAATCCGTTCGAAGTTACCGCCGAGACAGGCTCACCTGCAGCTACGCTGATTACCGAAAATGCCGGTGGCAAATTCAGTATTGAGGTCAATGGTGCCAAGGCTCCTGCAGGAACATATAAGGCAGTCATCACCGCGAAAGATGCGCTCGGCATGTCCGCATCTGCGACCTTCACCTATACTATTTTGGAAAACCATGAGCCTCAGCAGGTTAAGCCGTATGAAGACATATTCCTCACAAAGGTCGGCGAATCCTTCTCGCTGAATCTGGACGAATACGTAAGTGATGAAGACGGTGAAGATTTGAACTATACCATCACTTCTGAAAATAAAGATCTGCTCTATTTTGCGAAGAACGGCAATAACTTGAAAGCCACATCTATAGCTGTCGGAACCACTTCTGTAACCATCACCGGAACCGACGGACTCGGAAAGAGCGTGACGGGCAAGTTCAATGTCGTTGTACGTGCCGAAGGTGTCGAAGTGGAAGCATATCCTAACCCTGTTATAGACAACTTGTTCATCAGAACAGGCAAGGAAAAAGCCAAGACTTCCGTAAAGATTTACTCTCAGACAGGCTCTGAAGTTTATTCTGCAGAAGGTGAAAGCAGCGTCTTCGAGCCGATGACAGTGAACCTCGCAAAACTTGCCCCAGGAAGATACAAACTGTCTGTATCATATAACGGCAAGGAGCATAACAAACAGATAATCAAGAGATAGTATGAAAACAAAAGCATATATTATCGCTGCTGTGACCGGAGTTATGTTCTCCGGAATGCTCTCAGCACAGGAATGGAAAAACGGTTTCTCCTTCGCAGGCGTTTCCCATGATCCCGTTTCTGCAGGACTCGGATTTGCCGGCGCAGCATCCGTAAATACACCGGCGTGGTCCGCATTTACATCTCCTGCAGCCATGTCATTGTCTGACAAGAAATTGGACGTGGCCGCTTCTTTCCAGAACTGGGCACCTGATGGCGTGAAAAACACTAACATCGCAGCAGGAGCATCATTCAAAATCGCAAAATTCGGCATCGCCGCAGGCTTTGCAAGAAACGGCGGTGAGAAATACGATATTGTTTCCGGAACAGGCGATATTGCAGGGACATTTACCCCGAGCGATCTCCAGGCCGGAGCAGCATTGTCCTACGCCATTACTGACTGGCTCTCGGCTGGTGTGAATGCGAAGTTTTTCAGTAGTGAACTGTCTGATGATGACAAGTTTACGGGCTTTGGCGCAGACGTTCAGGCACAAGCTGTCTTCGGAGACTTCAGAGCCGCACTCGGTGTTGCGAATGTAGGCTCGTCCATGAAATCCGCTTCAGGAGAAAAATTCTCAGTTCCGTCTTCTATTCTCGCTGCAGGTGACTGGCGTGGAGAGTTCGGAAAGAACGGCATCGAGGCCATGGTGGACCTGAACTACTACTTCAGTGGAAGTTTCACCGCTGCCGCCGGAGTTCAATACGACTTCCGCGATATGGTCTTCGTGAGGGCCGGCTACCACTATGGCGCCAAGGACGCATTCCTCCCTTCTTTCGCCACCGTCGGTGCCGGAGTGAAGTTCTTCGGGGTTAGTGTCAATGCTGCCTATCTCCTTGGAAATGACGTTCTTAAGAACACATTGACCGTCGGTTTGGGTTATAGCTTCTAAGTAGGTAAACAGGCGTCAGAATCTTGATGCTCGTAATAAATAGAAACGCGATGCAGGGCCTGAAACTCTGCACCGCGTTTTATTATCACTCAAGCCTCGCAAATGCGAAACCCCGCGTTAAAGCGTCTCTCTACGCAACTTCTCGATATAAGCATCGATGCGATGGAGCATACGTGGAATATCTATGCTCTGCGGACAGTGAGATTTGCATTGACCACAACCTATACAATGGTCGGCCTGGCGGACAGTCGCGACAGCGCGGTCGTAGCTTACGAGATATCTGCGCTTCAGGCGCTGGAAATCCTTCTGCTCGTGACTCTGGGCGATATCCCCCGCATTTACGGCATCATTATAATGGCGGAAAATCGTCGGGATGTCGATACCGTAAGGGCATGGCATACAATAAGCACAGGCCGTGCAAGGAATGGTAGGGTAGTCTTCCATAAGATCCGCCATCTCCTGGAGGAAAGAAATCTCCTCTTCGGTAAGCGGCTTGAAATGGCTGAAAGTCTCCACGTTCTCTATCAACGGATCCATCGACGACATACCGCTCAGCACAGTGAGAATGCCCGGGTACGAGCCGCAGAAACGGAATGCCCATGAAGCGATAGACTTCTCAGGCTCCCTCTCCTTCAGTTTGGATGCTATAGCAACCGGAAGCTTCGCGAGTCGGCCTCCGAGAAGAGGCTCCATTATAGTCGCGGGGATATTCCTCTTCATCAGCTCAGCGTAGAGATAATCCGCATTGACATTGTCAGGTGCTTTTGCATGTTTCCAGTCTACATAATTCATCTCGATCTGCACGAAATCCCAATGATATTTCTCATGCAGATTCATGAAAATGTCGAACACTTCCTTCTTTCCATGGAACGAGAAACCCAGATTACGGATGCGTCCTGCCTCGCGCTCAGCCATGAGGAAATCCAGCAGTCCGTTCTTTATATATCTTTCCTCGAAAACCTCGTAAGAAAAGCCGATGGCATGGAGCAGATAGTAGTCGAAATAATCCGTCTTCAGTGCCTCCATGGAATCGTAGTACATCTTCAGACTAGCCTCGCGCGAAGAGTTGTTGAAGTTCGACAGTTTCGTCGCAATGTAGTATGAATCACGCGGATAGCGGCTTAAAGCGATGCCAGCCGCAGCCTCTGACTGACCCTGCAGATAAGCCGGCGACGTGTCGTAATAATTCACACCATGCTTATAGGCATAATCCACCATCTCATTGACAGCATCCTGATCTATCTGGTCCTTTCCATCCTTATCCTTCTTCATCGGCCAACGCATGCAGCCATAGCCCAACAGCGAGACCTGGCCACCGTTCTTTGGCGCCGGGCGAGTCTCCATTTTTCCCTCTCCGGCCCCCTCCTGACCTTTATTGTTTCCGGAAACACAACCTGTGACCGAAAACGCTCCGACTGCAGCCACACCGGCTCCGGCAGTCTTCAGAAAATCTCTTCTGTCCATAACTTAGTCTTTTCTATGCACCATAAGTCCGTTTACATGAATCGCGCTGTAAGGCCTTGACGGACAGAGATATTCGCAAGCCCCGCAGCCTATACATCTGCTCTCGTCCACTGTCGGGATACGCAGTGAATGCTTATCGGAAGTATCTTTCTTCACCATTATAATAGCACCTGCAGGACAATGCCTTGCACAGTTTCCGCACGATACGCCGTCGCGGTTTACCACGCACAAATCCAAGTCCACGTGAGCCGTTCCGATATGCATGGTGGTTTTCTCCTCCACGTTATACTTTCTGATCGGGCCTGAAGGGCAGACCTCCGCGCACTTGTTGCACTCGATACGGCACCATCCGCGCTCGTAAGACATCTCCGGCTGCATCAGATGTTCCAGCGAAGTCGAAGGCCTCAACACCCCGTTCGGGCACTGCGAAACGCAAAGCTGACATGCGGTGCAATGCTGATAGAAGTCCTTGACACTCAGTGCTCCGAAGGGTACTACCGGCACCGTCCTCTGAGGGATCTTCTTCCCCTCCATCACCGCAAGACCACCGTCCACCTTCTTCTCCTGAGCCTTTAAGGTCAATGCTGTAAGGGTCAATGCCGATGTTCCCAAAAATGCACGTCTCCCTGCATCATTGGCATTGGCCTTAACCTGCGAAACATCCTTTTTGGGGGTCGCGAAAGCCTTCCAGAACGGCTTGTATTTCATGCCGCCGAGTTTGCAGCTGCCGATGCAGTCGAAGCAGTCCACGCACCTGCTGTAGTCGATTTTTTTATGGTCAATGTCGATGCACGCGGCTTTGCAGTTTCTTTCGCAGGCGTGGCAGCTTTTACATTTTCCGGTGTCGATCATCGGGCGGAAAATCGCGAAACGTGAGAAGAAACTCAGAATCGTGCCGACCGGGCAGATAGTGTTGCAATACGTTCTGCCGTTGAACGCTGCTAAAATGAAGATGATTATGAATGTGACAGCTGCGATTACAAACGTCGGTATGCTCCTGATCCACACTTCTTTATGGGCGAATCCATATCCGCCTGCCTTCTCGGCTATCCATGCGCAGAGATTGTTTCCCCAGGCCCAAATCGGGGCGAAGAGGTTCTGTGCGATGCGTCCGAAAGAGCTGTACGGAGCCACCAAGTCAGCTATGGCTGTGAATCCTGCGACCAGAAGTATGATGAACACGGCCAGGACCCCGTATCTGAGAATTTTCTTCTCCGGAGACCAGCTGAAAGTCTTCTTGTGTCGTTTTCTCCAGCCTTTAAAGCTATGAGAGACAATATCTTGGAATATTCCCATCGGGCAGATTACCGAGCAGTAAATACGTCCGAAAAGGAGGGTAATCAGGATTAAGACTACCACGACAGCCACGTTGACCGCCAGGACTGCCGGAAGGAATTGGATTTTTGCCAGCCAACCGAACAGCCGGGTGGACAGGCCTGAGAAATCCACGAATAGCAACGTGCACAGTATGAACACGATGCTTGCTGTGATGATGCGGATTTTTTTTAACATATACGTCATCAATTTAATATAATCAGAGCGATCGACGGGTGGCTGAATTCCAAGTGAACCTCATCTTTGTCTGCTTTGTTGAGTGTCGCTTTCCACCAGTTGTCGAAAGTTACGCTCTCTGTCTGCCATTTAAGTCCGTCTGATTTGATTTTCAATGTGTTGTCTGGGCTGAAGATGGAAATCGCGCGCCCTTCTCCGACCTGGAACAAACAGGTGTCAGTGACGGCGAAAGCAGTGCTCCAGTCCGAAACGATGTCTATCTCCGGACCGTTTTTCCCTTTCAGCTCTTTTGCATATTCCATGAGCAGGGACAAATTTCCTATCGTATGATCCTCCCTCTTGCCTGTAGCGGCGAGGAAATGTATAGTATCTATATCATCGTAATGACTTATTACATAATGAAATGCCTTGCTCATGTCGTTCGTCTCCTGCTCATCTATGCGGATAATTATATCCTCGTTTTCCTTCTGCAGACGCTTCGGGAGTGAATCCATGTCACCTATCACAACATCAGGACGCCTCCGTGTTCCGAAAATTTTCTCGGAATGGCTCATGAAAGTGCGTAAAGCGTTGTCACAGCATATTATATGGTCTGCCGTTCTCAGAAGATACAGCGGATATTCCTTCTTCGGAAACTCGCCGTTACAAATTATAACCACGCTGCCCATTATTTCTTCCTGATTATGCTCAATCCATGTCTCATCGGCAGGATGACCGTCTCCACGCGAGGGTCCTGCGCCGCCAAATCATTGAACCTGACGATCCCCGCGGTCTGCTTGTCCGAAGGCACGTGCTCGGCATAAACCTTGCCGTCCCAGAGGACGTCGTCGGCCAGGATGAATCCGCCGGTTCGGGTCAATGCCAGTACATGTTCGTAGTAGTCAGGGTATTCTCTCTTGTTCGCGTCGATAAATGTGAGGTCGTATTCCTTTTTACCTTGTTGGGCGGCCAGGAACTCCATGGCGTCACCTATATGTAATGATATTTTGTCGGAGACACCTGCTCTGCTGAATCCTTCTTCTATCAGATCTTCCAGTTCGTCGTTTATCTCCAGCGTGTCTATATGTCCGTCTTCAGGAAGGCCTAATGCCATGCAAATCGCTGAATATCCGGTGAATGTGCCGATTTCCAACACGTTTTTCGGCGACATCATCCTGGTAATCATATATAGAAATTCTCCCTGGACGCGCCCTGTAAGCATCCTCGGGTAATTTGTGCGGATATTTGTCTGTCTTTCCAACCAGGACAGGGCACTGTTCCTTTCGGAGCAATGTTCTTCCAGGTATTTGTCCAACGCACTTTCCATAAGTCTGGTTTTAAATATTATAACAAAATCAGGCAACTCGTCTTTCCGGTCGCGAATATCCTGCAAGCCATGTCACGAATCTGTGAAGCGGTGACTTCTTCGATTTGCCGTCTGGTCTCAGCCGATGAAGAAACCTGTCCGTAGGCAAGAAGACTTTTCCCCATGCTAAGGCATTGAGCCTCACCATTATCGGAGCTTATGGCGATCTGTCCGAGCAGCTGTTTCTTGGCCGCATGCAGTTTGCGCTCCGTCAGTTCCAAGGTCTGGAGCCTCAGGATTTCCTTGTTTACTGCCATGAGGCATTTCTCTGTATTTTCGCGTTCGCAGCCGAGTGAAATCGTAAGGATTCCGGTGTCGGAATACTGTGTGTATGAACTTTCTACGCCGTAAACCCATCCGTATCTTTCGCGCAGCACTTTGTTAAGCACGGAATTCATGGCAGGGCCGCCCAAGATGTTGCTCATCAGGACAGTAGCGATTCTGTCCTTCTCCTCGTAAAGCGACGGTGCAAATCCACCTACAACGGCATTGGCCTCATGATTCTTGCGGGTTATGGTCTCGTTGAACACATTTGCGAGAACTATGGGCGCGGGTCTTTCGGCCGGTGCGATTTCCGGTTTGCGGTCGCCGAAGTATTTGCTGCACAGCTTCATGACAGCTGCTTCCATTCTTTTTTCGTCGATGTCTGCCACTATCGTGAAGGCCATGGATTCCGGAACGAACTTTTCTTTTACGAAGCGCCGGAGTTCTTCGGAAGTGATTTCGCGGACTGATTTCGCAGTGCCGAGAATAGGCATGGACAGCGGGTGTCCCTTGAACAGCATTTCCTCGAATCTGTCGTAGACGTCGTCTGCGGGACTGTCCTTGTAGGATTTTATTTCATCGATGACTACTCCACGTTCCGTGTCCACTTCGTTTTCCGGAAATGTGGCGGACGTGGCGATTTCCATCAGCAGGGAGCATGCCTTGTTCAGGTCCTCCTTCAGTACTGTCGCATGCAGAACTATCTCTTCCTTGGTCGTGTAGGCGTTCAGTTCGCCGCCGAGTCTGTCGAGATAACTGCTTATTACCGAGGCGCTTTTGTGCTCCGTTCCCTTAAACAAAGTATGTTCTGTGAAATGTGCGATTCCGCTGTGGAAACCCTGCTCTGATCTGGTGCCGCAGGATATGCTCAATGCGCAGTATCCCACAGCCGAGCCGCTTTTTCTTACAGCGTATCTGATTCCGCAATCTGCTGTTCCTGAAATCATTACCTTATTTACTTATCTTGGCGAGATCACTTTTCTGGAATCCTGAAAGTTCAGGTTTGGTGATCTTCTGTTTCTTGAAATAATATAGGTCGTGAGTCTTCGCGTCTATCAGGAATTTCCAGCAATAAGAGCCGTTTTCCGGATCTGTCGGAGCGACCACGTAGCTGACGAGAGTCCTCGCCCCACCGTCGAGGAAGAGGCTGTCGGCTGTCGCATCATCGGTTATTTCAATGCCTTTTTTCAATGCCTTTGCTTTTGTCTTTTCTGATATGGCTTCGCACAAATCGTCCTCGCAGAGAATTGTCCTGCGTTTGGAAGCGCTGTAAAGAGGTCTGGTATAGGAGCTTAGGCTCTTGAACCCGCTTTGCATGGATTTGTAGATGTAGCCCTGGATTATGTGCATGAGTCCCGGGAGCATGGCGTTTTCACGTCCAGAAGGGATGTCAGCCGCACACATAGGCATACTCACGATATCTACCATATTGTTCACGTCTTTGGCTTCCGGCTTGCCTTTCACTACGCAGAGCATCATGACTCCCGGGGCTGATTCTCTCTTGTATTTCGCCTTTACGGGAACCATGAAGTAGTAGTCTTCGCTGGTTTTCAGATTGTCGAATTCTTCGTGTGTGCAGAACTCGAAAGGGGAGAGGCTCCATGTGTTGTTTATGGCTTCCCTTACTGCCTGGTCTATAAATTCATTCCCTGAAAGCACCACTTTCATAGTTTTCAGGGTAAAGTCGCTTACTTTCTCTTTTTTTGTCGTTATCTGTGCTTGGGCGAAGGCGCTTGTGGTAATGGTCAATGCTGCCAGTATCGACAATAATCTATTCGTTTTCATCGTTTGTATAGTTTGTCAGTTGTCAAGAAACAAAGTTACAAAATTTATGTGTACATTTGTATGAATGAAATTGTGAATCATGACTGAAAATACGCCATACATAGTTTCGGCGAGGAAGTATCGCCCGGATTCCTTCGAGGACCTTATCGGTCAGGACAACATTGTCAAGACCCTTAAGAATTCGATCATACGCGGCAAATTGGCCCACGCATATCTTTTCTGCGGCCCCCGAGGTGTGGGAAAGACGAGTGCTGCGCGTATTTTCGCGAAGACGATAAACTGTTCGAATCCGACTCCGGAGATGGAGCCGTGCGGACAGTGCGAGTCATGTATTTCTTTCCAGGAGGGAAGGTCGTATTGTATTCATGAGCTGGATGCCGCGTCCAATAACGGCGTGGATGACATAAAGGCTCTCATGGATCAGGTGCAGATTCCGCCACAGGTCGGCAAGTATAGTGTGTATATCATCGATGAGGTACACATGCTTACCCAGTCTGCTTTCAATGCGTTTTTGAAGACGCTTGAGGAGCCGCCTGCTCATGCCATTTTCATATTGGCGACTACAGAGAAACATAAGATTCTTCCGACTATTCTGTCGCGTTGCCAGACATACGATTTTAACCGTATCGGTATTCCTGATATCGTGAAGAATCTCAGGGATATTGCTCAAAAAGAGGGGATTACGATCGATGACAAGTCTCTTCACATTATCGCGCGAAAGGCTGACGGCGCCATGCGTGACGCGCTTACGATTTTCGACCAGACTGTGGCGTTTTGCGGGGCTGAGGTGAAGTATGAAGATGTCATCAGGAACTTGAATGTGCTGGATTATGAGCATTGTTTCTCGCTTACGGAGAGTATGCTTGCAAACGATTATGCTTCAGCACTTCTTAAGTTCGATGAGATTCTTTCCAAGGGGTTCAATGCTTTGTATTTCGTGGCTTCCATGAGTTCGCATTTCAGGAATCTTATGGTGGCGAAGAGTGGTTCTCTGGATGCGTTGCTGGAACTTCCGGATTCTCTTAAGGTGAAATATAAGGAACAGGCAGACAAGTGCCCGCTCCAGTTTTTATATGATGCGCTGTCGATTACAACACAGTGTGAATCAGGTTATAAGGAGAGTATTAATCCGCGTCTTCATATAGAGTTCGCGCTCATGAAGTTGTGTTTCCTTACGGGTGGCCCTGTGTCGTTGCGCCCTGTCGCTGCGGCTCCGCGGGCTGCTTCGCCGGCTCAGACGGCTCCTTCAGGTGTGGCAGCTGCTCCGGTTAGTCCGGTGGCTAAAGATGAGGCCCAATCGGCAGCGTCCGCATCTTCGGGCGTGTCAGAACGTTCTGCGGATTCAGGAGTCTCGTCTAATGCGCAAGTCCAGTCTGGCTCTGCTGTCCGGAATGATGCAGCACCTGTGCAGTCGGCTCAGCCGGTCAGGAGAAAAAGAACATCCAAAGTCGCTTCAGCATTGTCCTTAGACGCTATCAGCGGAGCTGAAAAATCGGGCCCGGCAACGGGTGGAGCGGAGTCTTTGGGCGACAGGATTCCGGATGATAGTGAGATACTTATGCATTGGCGTGAATTCCCGAAGGAGTATGCGTCGAGGCCGCGACTTTCGACGACATTGGCGACCGCGAAGGTGGAGATTTTGCCGAAGGACGGCTATAAGCAGGTGGATTTCTTCGTGCTGAATGTGGCGCAGCAGAAATGGATGGAAGAGGTGCTGCTGAAGGAATTGGAATGGAAGTTGCAGAAAGCGCTGAAGACTTCCAGAATCCGTCTTATGGTGCAGGTGCTTCCTGAGGAAAATGTGGAGAAGAAGATTTATATGCCTGAGGATAAGGCTAAGGTGGTGATGGCTGAGAATGAGGAAGTCCAGAAATTGGTGAAGGATTTCGATTTGGATGTGAAATAATTGAATTCTAATAAGTTGAAGATGAAACTTCGTTGCGAGAATCTTGTTAAGAAGTATGGTGTGAGGACTGTCGTGAAGGGCGTGTCCATGGAGGTGGAACAGGGTGAGATCGTCGGTTTTCTCGGGCCTAACGGTGCCGGAAAGACTACGAGTTTTTATATGATTACCGGACAGATTGTGCCTAATGGCGGTCGTATATTTTTGGATGATGAGGATATAACGGATCTTCCGATGTATAAGAGGGCGTTGAGGGGAGTGGGGTATCTTCCGCAGGAGGCTTCTGTGTTCCGTAAGATGTCTGTCGAGGATAATATCATGTCTGTCATGGAGATGTCTGACATGTCGAAGGCTGAGCGGAATGAAAGGCTGGAGTCGCTTATCGATGAGTTTAATCTTTCCAAGGTGAGGAAGAGTCTGGGTATCCAGTTGTCGGGAGGTGAGAGGCGCCGTTGTGAGATTGCGCGTGCGCTTTCTATCGACCCTAAGTTTATTTTGCTGGATGAGCCTTTCGCGGGTGTGGACCCTATCGCGGTCGAGGATATCCAGTATATTATCGCTAAACTTAAGTATAAGAATATCGGGGTGATCATTACTGACCATAACGTGGGCGAGACGATGGCCATCATTGACAGAGCCTATCTTCTTTATGAGGGTACGATTCTTCAGGCGGGAGCTCCGGCGAAACTCGCTGAGGATGAGGATGTCAGGACGAAGTATTTGAGCTCCGGATTTGTGTTGAAGAGGTCTCCGGCGGTGGAGAAGGCGCGTCGTGAACATGCGGAGCTTATGGCTGCCAAGCAGCAGGGGTAGTGCATGGATTTGAATTGATTGTTGTTAGATGCCTGGATGGACTGGGTTCGAAATATGAAGATATTAGTTGTAGATGATGAGCGTGCTATCAGGAATTCGCTGAAGGAGATTCTCGGTGACGAGGGTTACGATGTGGATATCGCTGAGGATGGCGCGACTGCCGTCGGTATGGCGGAGAAGGAAAGATATGATGTCATTTTCTGTGATATCAAGATGCCTAATATGGAGGGAACTGAGGTTCTGGAGAAGTTGAGGGCTGATGGGGTGGATGCTGCTATCGTCATGATTTCAGGTCATGGTGATATCGATACGGCTGTAGAGTGTATTAAGAAGGGTGCTTTCGATTTTATTCAGAAGCCTCTGGATTTGAATAGGATACTTATCACTATCAAGAATGCGACTGAGCGTACTCAGATTATTACTGAGAATACGAATCTTAAGAAGCGTGTCTATGGTCAGCAGATGATAGGGGATTCGGCTCCTATGCAGCATCTTCGGGATATGATAGAGAAGGTGGCTCCGACTAATACCAGGGTTCTCATCACTGGTCCTAATGGTTCCGGTAAGGAGTTGGTGGCCAGGAGTCTTCATCAGCAGAGTCTGCGCAGCAATATGCCTTATGTGGATGTGAACTGTGCGGCTATCCCTTCCGAGCTTATCGAAAGTGAACTTTTCGGACATGAGAAGGGTGCGTTCACTTCTGCGGTGAAGCAGCATAAGGGTAAGTTCGAGCAGGCTGACGGTGGTACTTTGTTCTTGGATGAGATCGGTGACATGAGTCTTGCTGCTCAGGCCAAGGTGTTGAGGGTTTTGCAGGAGAAGAAGCTTTCTCGTGTGGGCAGTGACAAGGATATCGAGGTGGATGTCAGGGTGATAGCTGCGACGAACAAGGATTTGAAGGCTGAGATCGAGAAGGGTAATTTCCGTGAGGACTTATATCATAGGTTGAGTGTTATCGTGCTTCATGTTCCTTCTTTGGATGAGCGTAAGGATGATATTCCTATTCTTGTGGATTATTTCATAGATCAGGTCTGCACTGAGTCCGGCATGCCGAAGAAAGCGGTGTCTCCGGAGGCGATGAAGCTTCTCCAGGAGAAGAGTTGGACTGGCAATATCCGTGAGCTCCGTAATGTGGTGGAGCGTCTGCTGATTCTCGGTTCCAATCCGGTTTCGGCTCAGGATGTGCGGGATTATGTGAATATCGGGTAGGTAATAAAAATGCCGATGATTCGTATATGAATCGTCGGCATTTTTATTACTCAAGTTTCGCAAGTTGTCAAACTTGCTGAGCGCAATCGCTTATTTGATGGTTATCACTCGTCCGGAGGTTGTAGACCCACGCACTTTTTTGTGCACGTTACCCTCTCTCTAAGTTAGACTCTCTGGCCGTATGAACGGTCTGTAGTGTTAACTGTGATGACGTCGTCCTGGTTAATGAAGAGAGGAACCATGATCTTGGCGCCGGTCTCCAATGTGCACTCTTTCAATGCGCTGGTAGAAGCGGTGTTGCCTTTTACAGCAGGCTCTGTGTAAGTAACCTTGAGGGTAACGTATGTAGGGAGCTCGCAGGTGAGGCATCTCTCGTCGTCTACCACGAACATCATTTCTACGTGCTGTCCTTCTTTCATGAGGTCAGCGTTTTCTACAACGTCCTTAGGAAGGTGGATCTGCTCGAATGTCTCTTCGTGCATGAAGTTGAATCCGTCCTCGTCCTCATAGAGGAACTGGTATGGGCGTCTTTCTACGTTGATGGTATCTACCCTTGCACCAGCGGTGAAGGTGTTTTCGAGAATACGACCGTTCTCGAGGTTACGGAGTTTTGTCTTTACGAAAGCTGGACCTTTTCCCGGTTTTACATGCTGGAAGTAAACGAGCATGCAAGGTTTGCCGTTGAAGTTAAGGTACATTCCGTTTTTGAAATCAGCTGTTGTTGCCATATATTATAAAAAATTATAAATCAGTTTTTTGCCTGAGATGTGCTAAATTATTACATAATCAGACATTTATCCTGCAAATTTATAAAAATATGAGCATACTGCAAAATAAATGTTTTGCGGGGCAGCATTGACCTTCCCCGGTTCGGGCGACGGGCTTCTCGTGGTGGCGATGTTTCGCATGGTCATTGCCCTGGTCGCCGGCGTCGGTCGTGACTCCTGCGCTCAGGCGCGAATTGCGCAGCACCTGAGCGCAAGAGCTTAGACCTCCGCCGGCCTCCCCGCCACTTTAACGCTAAACAAGAAAAACGTCCGGGAAAACCGGCCTATTTCCGGACAAAAATGCATTTCGACCCTGTTCATCCGGTGGAAAACGTTTTAACTCGGACAAATCGCTGCCTCCTCCGCAAGAAATCTGTCACCCGAAAAAAGTTTGTCACCCGAAAAATCCCCCGAAAGAACTCGCTCGTCAGCAAAGCCTGTCGACCACAATATCCCGCAATAACCCGCTCGCTATCAGAACTCCCGAATCCGCGAAGCCACATCCTCCAGCAGCCACTTCGGCGTAGACGTTGCCCCGCAGACACCTGCGCGGTCATCACGGCGGAACCACTCCGGACGCACATCCGCTGGCTTGGTTACTTGATACGTTCTGATATTCAAAGACTTGCAAAGCTCACATAGAACCTTGCCATTAGAACTGTCCTTTCCGGAAACGAAAACGATAATGTCATGCCTCAGCGCGAACTCGGAAAGCCTCTCATGCCTTCCCGCCACCTGCTGGCAAATCGTATTGTGAATAGTAAGAAGCCCTGTTCCCTCGAAATGCACGATATCCAGCTCGTGTTCACGCGCCATCTCCATCTTCAGGCACGTGCAAATCTCCGCGTACTCCGCCGGACTCTTCGTTGTCTGCGAGAAAATCTCCACCGGTCCGTCGAGATTAATCTTCTTTTCTGTCAATGCCTGCCTGAGCATGGACATATTTTCTATGACCAGCGCATCCCCGTCCACCTGGCCCAGGAGACCGAGAACCTCGGCGTGACCCACCTTGCCGAAAATCAGTAACTGACCACCGGCCGGCTTGAGACGCTCATACGCCTCACGTATATCTTTCTGGAGCTTTAAAACTACAGGACAAGTGCAATCTATAATATGGACCCCGGCACTCTCCGCTGCCCTATAAGTAGAAGGCGGCTCACCATGTGCGCGGATAAAGACATTAGACCCCTCAGGTAATTGCGAAATATCATCTAAGCTGATGGTTACCAGTCCCTTGGCCTCCAACCGCGACAACTCCACCTCGTTATGCACGATGGATCCGAGCGAATATAACTTGTCCGTATCCTTCTGGTCCAGGTACTCTTCCGCGCGACTTATGGCCCTGATGACACCGCCGCAGAAACCTGAGTTCTGATCTATTTCTACACTTGCCGGCATGTGAAATCATTTGAATTTGTCAGATATGAGCCCACGGATCCAAACCATCTGATCATCCATGGTCATATTCGAATTGTCCAAAACTATCGCATCATCAGCCTTCCTCAGAGGAGAAGTCTCCCGGTGCGAATCGATATAATCCCTCTCCTTAAGATTCTTCAGAACCGCCTCGAAATCAGGAGCCTTTCCGCTCGCCTGCATCTCCTTCAGACGCCTCTCAGCACGTACATTGTCATCCGCCGTCATAAAAATCTTGAGGTCAGCATTCGGAAAAACGGATGTGCCTATGTCCCTGCCATCCATGACGATACGCTTGTTCTTCCCGTACTCCACCAGTTTGCGGTCCACGAAATTCCTGACCTCCGGCAACACCGAAATCGGGCTGACGTGAGACGATACCTCTATGGTTCGGATCAATGAATCTACACATCTGTCTCCTATGTAAGTATGACTACCCTCCGGTGTATATTCGAAATGAATATCCAACTCAGGCAGTTTGGAAACAAGCGCAGGAACATCGATATCCCCGTTCGCTGAAATCATACCGTTCTCCATGGCATACAACGTGACAGCACGATATAACGCTCCTGAGTCCAGGTACAAATATGAAAACTCCTTCGCGATAAGCTTCGCGAAAGAACTTTTACCGGTGGAAGAATAACCGTCTATTGCTATTATAATGTCTGGGGTTTTATCCATTTTCCAAAGGTTTGGATTACAAAGGTATAAAAATTATTTCTCCCTTTGAATCTTTAGCTGCTGAATACGATACAATTCTTTCTTAAAGCTGACGAAAATGGTTACCTCGAAATTTTCTCCGCCTGCGTTCAATCGTCCGAGAGCATATTTCATGTTCGCCCGACCTGCAGTGTGGCTTATATTGAATTCACGTGGTGAATAGGACTCGAAAAATGACTTGAGAATCTGCTTCGCCTGATTCTTGCTCGAATCACTTGTGTTGGATATTATGGAAATCTCCAGATTGTCATCGAACCATGCGGAAAGCTTCTCGGCATCACCCATGCGGATATATTTCGCGATAGGAACGAATACGTCATACCCGTCAGTCTGTACACTAAAGCCGTCGTACTGTGCACTCGCCAACTTGCTGCAGCAGAGTAACCCTGCGACAGCAATTATCGGAACTATGACTCTTCTGATATCCATAACTATAACATAAACGGTTTGCAATATAGCAAAATCCGAGCCACAGATATTCCAAAAAAACATTACCTTTGGAGAAATATAAACGAATAAGCTATGCGCATAACGTTGCTGACTGTCGGAAAGACTGATGTCAAATGGGTAAAAGAAGGTCTGGACTTATATGTCTCCAGACTCGTCCACTACATACAATTCTCGGTCAACGAAATACCTGAACTGAAGAACGTTTCCGCGTTAAGCAAAGAACAGATAAAAGAACGCGAAGGAGCATTGATCCTGGCCGGGATCAAACCATCGGATGACGTCATTCTCTTGGACGAGCACGGGCGCCAGTTCCGGTCAGTCGAATTCGCGTCCTTCCTGCAGGAAAAGATGGCTTGCAGCGGCAGGAATATTGTATTCGTCATCGGCGGGGCCTACGGCTTTTCGAAGGAAGTCTACGCGCGCGCGAATTCCAAGATGTCCCTTTCGGAAATGACTTTCTCGCACCAGATGGTCCGGACCATATTTGTCGAGCAGCTGTACCGGGCCTTCACGATAATGAAGGGAGAGCCGTACCATCATGAATAGGAGGTTTTTGTCAATGTTTAAGAATATCAGATCATTCAGGCGTTCGCTTGCAGGGAAGAACAGCTGGCTGCTGCTCTTCGCTGTGGCGTTTTTGCTGCTGGGCATAAATGTTTTTCTGAACAGGAGGTCGGATTTTTCAGAACTCGTGGCCAACCACATGGACATGGTCGTGAACAAACGCTTCTCCATTCTGGAATCCTATATGGAAGAGGCGTTGGAACAGGACAAGACCAGATGGCTGGACCTGAAATCCGTGCCGGAAGATATGGTCATCTACCGTTACTGCAACGACTCGCTCCAATCGTGGTGTAACCAGTTCTCTGTGGATAATGATGATATTAGCCATAAGCTTGTAGTTCAGCGCTTTGCGAGCCTTAGATATAACCTTGTATCGCCTCTGGCAGAGGCTGATGAAGATGTTAAATATCTCAGTATCGGACCTAAATGGTATCTCGTGAAATCGATAACGGACGAGGACGGATGGCGTGTAATCGGCGGTCTGGAAGTGAAGAACACTTTGGATACACGTTCCATGAATGGTGTAAATCCGAAGTTCCGTCTGTCAGACCGTTTCTCGCTGCAACCTATCAGTTATAGCGGAGGCTCTGCTTTAAGTGTGGATAATCAGCCACTTATGAAAATAGTTCAGGAAACGACCAAGGTGGTTCCGATTCTTCCGGACTCCACTATGCTTTGGATTTCGATAGCCCTGCTTGTCGTCGGAATCATGCTGATTCTGTACTTTCACAAGAGTGTAAGAGCATTGGTCCTGTCATTAATGGCGATTACGGTCATAATGCTGTGCTTCTGCATAGCCGGGCATGGGATGCAGGGGTCCGCTTCGTTGTTCTCGCCGACGGTTTATGCCGACGGTCCGATTATGTATTCCTTGGGCGCGTTGCTTATCATAAATGCTTGGATAACACTTCTTTTCTATGCTATGTACATAGGCAGAAGGACTGTTCTCGAGTATGTGATTGCGGATAAATCCATGAAACGTCATAAGGTGATGGTAGGAATCGTGACGTTAGCCATCGCGTTGACTGTGGTTTATGTGGTTTGGACCTTCAGGAGCATTATCCTGAACTCCAATGTGTCTCTGGAACTGTATAAGATTTCATCGCTCAGCCGTTTTACATTATATATATATGTGTCGTATCTGGCTCTGCTGTCCACGATTCCGCTTGCTATCCAGATGATACGTTATCCGATCTACAAACTGACCGGATGGAAGTATGATGTGTTCTCGAGATTTGGGCGGTGCCTCTTTTCTAGTCTGGCAGCATTGACCCTACTCGCATTATTCTCTATTTTGGGTGCGGACAAAGAGAATAATAGGGTCGAGATTTGGATGAACCGGCTGGCGATAGACCGGGATCTTGGGCTCGAACTTCAGCTCAGGGGCGTGGAGAATGCGATAGCGTCGGACAATTCGCTTGCGAGCGTGGTCCGTACGACGACAGATTATAGGGTGCTTCTGAACAGAATCACTGAGAGTTATATGAACCGCATCTCGAAGGATTATGATGTGAGTCTGTTCGTCTTTAAGGATAATCTGCAGGATCCGCAGATGCTTAAGATGTTCAATGATAGGGTTTTGGGGGCAGTTCCGATAGCGTCGGGGTCGAGGTTTGTATATAGCCGTAATTCGAATGGCCGTGCACAGTATACCGGAATGTTCGTCTATTATTCTCCGGATTCGGGCGTGACCAAACTATTGCTTGGTGTGAATTCCAAGTCTGACAGGGATGAGAGGGGATATTCGTTTATTCTGAATTCCGGAGCTCTGGGAGCTGTCATCATACCGCCACAGTACTCATATTCCAAATACATTGACGGGAAACTGGTAAGTTATAAAGGCGATTATCCGTATCCGACCATATTGACGGGAAGGTTCAAGGAAAAGAGTAATGATATGACTTCTTCCAGAACGATAATCGGCAATTATGTGCATTTCTTCTGCCATGTCTCCCAGGATGAGTGTATTGTTATATCGAGGCTTAAAATCCCTGTGCTCCAATATGTTGTATCGGCTTGTCTTGTGCTTTTGCTGGCTTATTTCTGGATTAGTCTGATGGGGCTGAGCCGCAGGAAACAAAGTGGAGTTTTCGAGAAGAATTATTACAAGTCGCGAGTGAATACGGTGCTGTTCATGTCCATGTTGATGACGCTCGTGACGATGAGTATAATCATGGTCGTATTCGTGTACAAGAGGAATGACGCGAATATCATGCGACTGATGACCAACAAGATATCCACTATTCAGTCGCTGATGGAAGACCGGACTAGGGGATTAACGTCTTATAAGGCATTGGCCACTGCCAATATGACGGCTATTATCGATGATATCGGTAATTATACCCGCTCTGACATAACGCTTTATACTCCAGGAGGAAAGGTGTTCAACACTACGGCTCCGGAGGTGTTCGAGAAGATGGTTCTCGGTTCCAGGACGAACCCTGATGCGTACCGCAATATCATGTACAGCAACAAGCGTTACTATATACATAGGGAGAATGTCGGCGGCATCCGTTTCTATACGATGTATGCTCCGATTTTCAACGATAACGGCGATATGCTGGCCATCTTGAGTGCGCCGTACACGGATTCCGGACTCTCGTTCAAGACAGATGCCATCTTCCACTCGATATTCGTCATAACGGTATTCTTCATCTTGCTGATTATCACTCGTTTCATGACTACGAAAGTGGTGGACAAGATGTTCCGCCCGATCGTCGAGATGGGACGCAAGATGGTCTATGCCAGGACCGGAGGACTGGAGTATATCATTTATGACAATGAGGATGAAATCTCAGGTCTTGTCCGTGCGTATAACCTTATGGTCCACGACCTTAATGAATCCAGCAAGCAGGTGGCTCAGGCTGAGCGCGAGCGTGCATGGAGTGAAATGGCCAGACAGGTGGCCCATGAGATCAAGAACCCGTTGACTCCGATTAAACTCCAGATTCAGAGGCTGATACGACTCAAGGCCAAGAATGACCCGTCGTGGGAGACCAAGTTCGATGATATCTCTCGCCTCATCCTGGACAGTATCGATGTCCTTACGGATACTGCCAATGAATTTTCGACGTTCGCGAAGTTGTATACCGAGGAACTCGTGCCGATTAACCTGGATGAGATGGCCTCCGACCAGATTTCCATGTTCGATGATAAGGATAACATCACCTTCCAGTATTATGGACTTAAGGATGCGTGGGTAATGGGGCCTAAGCCTCAGCTTGTGCGCGTGTTTGTGAACTTGCTGACCAATGCTGTGCAAGCGATTGAAAACCAGCAGACTGAAGATTATGAAGCCGGACGTGAGCCTGTACATGGACAAATAGTGCTGTCTCTGAGAAACAGCACTAAAGAGTCATTCTATGATATTGTATTCGAGGATAACGGACCTGGAATCCGGGACGAGAACAGAAGTCGTCTGTTTACACCTAACTTCACCACGAAGAGCAGCGGTACTGGATTAGGCCTGTCCATCTGCAAGAATATTCTCGAGCGATGCGGCGGTGAAATCCAGTATAGCCAATCCTTCGCGTTGAAGGGAGCTTGCTTTACAGTCCGTTTCCCTAAATCTAAGCAAATAATTTCGCAATAGCGAAACACCGCTTATAGAGCCCGAGAGGGCGAAAGTAAGTCCCTTCCCCGAGGGGAGGGACTTAGGGAGAGGGTAACGTGCGCGAGAAAATGTGCGTTGGGTTTATATCCTTCGAACGAGTAGTGACCCTCAAATTCCGCTGGAGTTCAGCAAGTTTGACAACTTGCCGAACTTGGGAATGGAAACTATTTCGCACGCATGAACATCTGAACAGGGCAGCCCGTAAGATCGAAATGCTCTCTCAGCTTGTTCTCGAGGAAACGTTTGTACGGATCCTTGATGTACTGTGGCAGGTTGCAGAAGAATGCAAATGCCGGGAACTTCGTAGGGAGCTGTGTCATGTACTTGATTTTCACGAGCTTGCCTTTCCACATAGGTGGCGGATAATTCTCGATTTCAGGCAACATGGCTTCCATGAGCTTGGATGTGCTCACTCTGCGTGAGTAGTTCTGCCATACATGCTCGATCTCGTTCAGGACATCCATGATTCTCTGCTTCTTGAGTACGGAAGTGAAGATGATAGGCACATCCGTAAACGGAGCGATACGTGCCTTCATGGTTTTTACGTACTCGGCCATGGTGTTGCTCTCCTTCTCGTAGAGGTCCCATTTGTTTATGACGAGGACACAACCCTTGCGGTTTTTCTTTATGAGGTTGAAGATGTTCATGTCCTGAGCCTCCATACCGCTGTTCGCGTCGATCATCATGATACAGATGTCACTGTGCTCGATGGCTCTGATGGAACGCATGACAGAATAGAATTCGAGGTCTTCGTTTACTCTGTTTTTCTTTCTGATTCCGGCTGTATCCACGAATACGAACTCGTGTCCGAATTTGTTGTAATATGATGATATGGAATCTCTTGTAGTTCCTGCTACGTTGGTGACGATGTTTCTTTCCTCACCGAGAAGGGCATTGGTAAGAGACGACTTCCCGACATTAGGCTTGCCCACGATAGTGATTCTCGGCACTCCCGGATGCTCGTCTTCTGCCTCGGTATCCTCAGGAAGTTTCTTGAGAATCTCGTCGAGGAGATCTCCGGTGCCGCCGCCATTGGCTGAAGAAATACTCCAGATTTCGCCAAGTCCGAGGGCGTAGAACTGGTAGGTGTCATACATTTTTTCTCCGGAGTCCACCTTGTTCACGGCTACGACTACCGGTTTTCCGCTACGTCTGAGAAGGTCTGCGATTTCAGCATCATAATCCGTGATGCCGGTAGATGCTTCCACCATGAAAAGAATAAGGTCGGCTTCTTCGATGGCGATAACTACCTGTTTACGAATCTCTTCTTCGAAAACGTCGTCAGAACCTGATGTGTAACCACCGGTATCTACCACTGAAAACTCCTTGCCGCACCATTCGCATTTTCCGTAGTGTCTGTCGCGGGTAACTCCGGCAGTTTCATCTACGATAGCCTGTCTCATACCTACGAGACGGTTAAAAAGGGTGGATTTGCCGACATTCGGCCTTCCTACGATTGCTACTAAACTCATTTTTAAAATTTAATTAGTATCTGCTCTCACGAGAAGATTGTTTTTCCCGTATCCCGGGCTTCTATGTTATTCGGATTTCGCCTCGTTTTGGTTCTTCTCCGATGCTTTTCTTTTCAATTCCTGCGGGTACAAACCACAGCTTGCGCAGGATGCACTGTAAGTTCCGGAACAAGTCGCCCCGGAGCCGTCACCTTTGTACATCTTGGAGAATCGCTCATCATCTTCTTCCCTCATACATCTGATGCCCAACTTCTTCATGTTGTCGTTGGAACCGACGTCCGTCTGGGGGAACTGGCCGTTCTTGCGGAAAATGATGTTGAAACACATCCCCGCTACTCCGAAGCCTATGAGTACCAATGCTGCAAGAAAAACTTTCATGTCCGTGATTTTTTACATCCTGCAAATATACAACAAAAAAACAATACTGGCCGAACCCACGATATATGGCGATATGCCAAAATCCGGTCCGGCCAGTAATTATATTACAAATTAGAAGATGAACTCAGTGCTGATAGGCTCGTTGTTGCATACCTTCTGGATAATTCTTGCGAAAGTCTCGGTCATGGAAACGACCTTTATCTTGCTCTTGTCCACGTTAGGATCTGATGTAAGTGGAATAGTGTCACTTACATAAACCTCTGAAAGACTTGAGTTGTTGATCCTGTCGTATGCTGGACCTGAGAGAATAGCGTGGGTAGCGCATGCACGTACGCTGAGAGCACCTTTCTCCTTAAGAACGTCAGCAGCCTTGGTAAGAGTTCCTGCTGTGTCGATCATATCGTCCACGATAACGACATTCTTTCCTTCCACGTCACCGATAGCTGTAATAGATGCTACCACGTTAGCTCTCTCTCTGGACTTGTGGCAGATGATGACAGGGCATGCAAGTTCCTTTGCATAAGCATTTGCCCTCTTGGCACCACCCATATCAGGAGCAGCGATTGCGAGATTTTCGATATTCAATGATTTCAGGTAAGGGATGAATACCTTGCTTGCATATACATGGTCTACAGGAACATCGAAGAATCCCTGAATCTGGTCAGCATGAAGGTCACAGGTCATGATTCTGTCTACACCTGCTGCACAAAGGAGGTTTGCCACGAGTTTAGCTCCGATAGAAACTCTCGGTTTGTCCTTTCTGTCCTGTCTTGCCCATCCGAAGTAAGGCATAACTGCGATTACTTTGTATGCAGAAGCTCTCTTGGCTGCATCGATGGTGAGCAAAAGTTCCATCAGGTTCTCTGCAGGAGGAAATGTGGACTGGAGAATAAATACGGTAGCGCCCCTGACACTCTCTACGAATGCAGGCTGGAACTCTCCGTCACTGAAAGAAGTGACTTCAGAGTTTCCGAGGTGAACTTCCTCTTCACCAGGCTTGCGGATGGCGTTGAGGGCATCGACAACTTTCACCGCAAAGTCCTTCGAGGCCCTGCAGGCAAACAATTCCATTTTATGTTCTGTGTTCATGATGATTTTATATGGGTTTAATCCTTTTTCTTTTCCGTGGCGTCGTCCAATACGGTTTCGATGTAGTCAAGAATTTCATCCCTTCCGAGTCCCGTCTCCGCTGAACTTATGAAACTCAACGGCAGTTCTTCCCAAAATTCGGAAAGCTGCTCCTTGTCTTTCTCTATCTGTCTTGTTCTTGCAGCTGCACTCAGTTTGTCTCCTTTTGTGAAAATGATTGCGAAAGGTATGTTGTTCTCGCCCATCTCGTTGAGGAAATCCATATCGAGCTTCCCGATATCGTGCCTGATGTCTATCAGTACGAAAAGAAGCTTCATTTCTTCTGAATGGTTCAAGTAGTCACTGATGACCTCAGTGATTTTAGCGCGTTCCTTATCCGGAAGCTTGGCAAATCCATATCCCGGGAGATCCACGAGATACCAACTGTCATTTATCTTGAAATGATTGACTAACTTAGTTTTACCGGGCGTTCCTGAAGTCATGGCCAGCTTACGGTTTCCGCAAAGCATGTTTATAAGTGAAGACTTTCCTACGTTGGACCTGCCGATAAAAGCGAACTCGGGCAGCTTCCGGGACGGTTTCTGCGCCGTCCTAGTGCTACTACCAGCAAATATTGCCTGAGAGATTTTCATCTTTTAAGAAAAAAGTTACGTTTCTTTTAAAAAACTTGCGCAAAGATAGTAAAAATTTTATATTTGCGAATAGGCCAACGACTAATAACGGAAAGATTTAATGGAGGAGGATATTATGGAGAAATCTGCCACAGATTTATACACCTTGCAGACGAGGCTGAAAAATGCCGTGGAGGGGACGTTTCCCGGAAAGGTTTGGGTCAATGCTGAAGTAAGCGCGATAAAGGCGCGTGCCGGTGGACATTGTTATATGGAGCTTTCCCAGTCAGGACCATCCGGACTTTTGGCGAAAGCTTCTGCCATTATATGGAGTTCCAAGTTCCGCTTTCTCGCACCTTATTTCGAATCAGTTGCCGGCATACCTCTTCAGGAGGGGATCAATGTCCTGGTCCAGGTACAAGTGAATTTCAGTCAGCTATATGGACTGTCGCTGATTATCGATGATATCGATCCCGGTTATACATTAGGGGATAAGGAACGTGCAAAACAAGAAACTATAGCGAGACTGGCTGCAGAAGGCCTCCTCGAACGTCAGAAGACATTGACCTTAACCGACTTGCCATACAGGTTGGCGGTGGTTTCGGCTCCGGACGCGGCGGGATACGGCGATTTTATGCGGCATCTGCACGAGAACGATTACGGGTTCGTCTTTCACACGGATCTGATTCCGGCCATCATGCAGGGAGCGGGCGCGCCTTCCTCTATCGCGGATGCGATTCTGGCGGCGGAGGCTTCGGAGGTGCCGTATGATGCGGTCCTGGTTCTCAGGGGCGGAGGTGCGAAACTGGATCTTGCGTGCTTCGACGAATACGAAGTGGCGGCGGCGATAGCCAAATGTCCGGTTCCGGTGTTGACAGCGGTGGGGCACGACAGGGATTTCCACGTCTGCGACATGGTGGCATGGCGGTACGTGAAGACCCCGACGGCGCTTGCGGACGTGTTCCTGGATATCTATATGGATGAAGACCAGAGGATTGCATCGTTCGGGACACGACTTAAGACCGCATTCCTGAACAAGATATATTCGATGAACTCGAAACTGGATGTGCTGGAGGCCAGGATTTCATCGGCAGATCCGCGGACAGTCCTTGCGCGTGGTTACGCCCTCGTCTTGGATAAAAAAGGTGTCGTGATGAAAAAATCGGCGGGAGTGTGTGCCGGAGATGATATTTCGGTCATGTTTTCCGACGGAACGCTCGGTTGTGAAGTAAAAAACAGAAAGTAACATGGAAAAAGTTGATTACGGGAAAGCCGTGGCTGAGTTGGAAAAGATAGCTGCGGAGGTGGAAGACCCTGCCACAAGTATCGATGATATAGACAAGTACGTGAAACGTGCGAAGGAACTTATATCATCATGTAGGACATACCTCAGGTCTGTCAGGGACAAAGCAGACGGGATAGACAATATTTGAGAATTATGAAGAAGATATACGAAATGGATCCGTATCTGGAGCCATTTGAAGAGGCGATAGAAGCCCGACATAAAAGGATAATGGATGCCCGTGACCAGTTTTCGGTCGACGGGTCTCTGTCTGAGGGCCTTAACAATCACCTCTATTATGGATTGCACAGGACTGATGACGGCGGTTGGGTATTTCGTGAATGGGCGCCGCATGCGAACAGAATCTACCTCATCGGTGAATTCAACAACTGGAAAAGGACGTCCGCCTATGCGCTCTCGCCGACCGGTTCGGGAAACTGGGAAATCAAACTTCCGGAAATGTTCCTCCACCACGGGGAGCTCTACAAACTGTTCATAGAATGGCCAGGCGGCGGTGGCGAAAGGCTCCCGTCCTACGTGAGGAGAGTCGTGCAAGATCCTGTTACCAAGGTGTTTAGCGCGCAAGTTTGGGATCCGGCTGTGCCATATGTCTGGAAAAATGAAGGCCCGGGACCGCGCCCGCACCCGCTCATCTATGAGTGTCATATCGGCATGAGCTCCGAAGAGGAAAAAGTCGCCACTTTCGAAGAGTTTAGGGTCAATGTTCTTCCGCATGTCCATGCTCTGGGTTATGATACTATCCAGGTGATGGCTCTCCAGGAACATCCCTATTACGGCTCTTTCGGATACCAGGTATCGAACTTCTATGCCCTGTCATCGCGCTTCGGAACTCCGGAAGAGTTCAAGCATCTCGTGGATGATGCACATGGAATGGGAATCGCGGTAGTGATGGATATTGTCCATTCGCATAGCGTTGATAATGAGGCAGAAGGACTTGGTCTTTTCGATGGTCGCGATGACCTGTATTTCTACAGCGGACCTCAGGGACACCATCCTGCATGGGGGTCCAGATGCTTCGATTACGGAAAGAACGAGACCAAATATTTCCTGCTGTCTAACTGCAAATTCTGGATGCAGGAGTATCACCTCGACGGCTTCCGCTTCGATGGAGTGACCAGCATGCTGTATTGGGACCACGGGCTCGGCAAGGACTTCGTCGGATATGATAATTATTTCAATGCCGGGGTGGACGAGAATGCCGTGACTTATCTTGCGCTCGCTGCCATGCTCGTGAAAGAGATTAATCCTGACGCGATTACGATAGCTGAAGATATGAGCGGTATGGCAGGACTCGCGGCACCGTTCGAGGCCGGTGGACTTGGATTTGACTTCCGTATGGCCATGGGAATCGCTGACCACTGGATCAAGTGGATTAAAGAAAAGACCGATGAACAGTGGAGCATGGGAGAAATATGGTGGGAACTGACCAACAAAAGGTCTGACGAGAAAACCATCAGTTATGCCGAATGTCACGATCAGGCGTTGGTAGGAGACAAGACCCTTATCTTCAGATTGATAGACAAAGAGATGTACACATCCATGAACATGGATTCGAAAAATCTCGTAGTCGACAGGGGAATCGCCCTTCATAAAATGATTCGCCTGGTGACATTGGCCACGGCAGGCGACGGCTATCTGACTTTCATGGGAAATGAATTCGGGCATCCTGAATGGATAGATTTTCCGCGTGAAGGAAACGGCTGGTCGTATAAATATGCAAGACGCCAGTGGTCGCTCTGCAAACCGGATTATCTGCGCTACAAGTATCTGATGAACTTCGATTCTGACATGATTCACCTGTTCAGAGAGGAAAATCTGCTGGATTCCAAACCTGAACTGATAGTGGCTGATGAAGAGAAAAAAGTCTTGATATTCAGGCGTAAAAATTTTATATTTGCATTCGATTTCAATCCGTCAGAATCGTTCTTCGGATATGCTTTCGATGCCCCTGCAGGGGAGTGGAAATTAGAGTTGGATTCCGATGAGAAGCGTTATGACGGATTCGAAAGACTTAAGGAAGGTGAATTGCATAAATCAGACGGCAAGTTGACTGCATACTTGACGAGCCGTTGTGCGCTGGTCTTCCGTAAAACTAATGCGAAAACTAATAATTAATGGAGTTCGATATGGCATTTTTGAAATTCAACAAGGCTGAGCTCGTAAACTTGTCCTATTCGCTCAAACGAGAAATCATTTGTGCGAATAAGACAGGCGCTTATTGTAACACCTCTATCGTGACTTGCAACACGAGGCGTTACCATGGGCTGCTTGGCGTCCCTGTGGACAACTTCGGAGGCGACAAGTATATGCTCTTGTCTTCAGTGGATGAAAGTCTGGTCGTGAACGGAAAGCAGTTCAACTTGGGCATTCATTGCTACGGTGACATCTATGAGCCTCGCGGCCATAAGTATATTGTTGATTTCCAGGCAGATCCTATCCCTGTCATCGATTACAAGGTAGGAGAAGTGGATTTTACGAAAAGTATCATGCTTGTCCCGGACAAGGACCAGGTCATGATTCGTTATGAACTGAAAAAATCTCCGGCTAAGCTGTCGCTCTTGCTGAAACCATTCCTTGCTTTCAGGAGCATTCATAGCCTTACGAGGCAGAATCAGGAGGCCAGGACAGATTATTCCGAGATTCAGGACGGTGTGGCTTTTAATATGTATGAAGGATTCCCTGACCTGAACCTTCAGCTCAGCAAGTCCAGATTTGACTATAAGCCATCTCCTTGCTGGTATAACGGGATTACATATTCCGACGAAGCGAGACGAGGTTTCGAGTGTAAAGAAGACCTGTTTATGCCGGGAACATTCGTCGTGGACATGAAAGAGGGTGATTCTGTAATTCTTTCAGCCTCAGTCGAAGATGTGAACTCCAAGATGATTACCAGGAAGTTCAACTCCGTCCTCAAGGGAATGAAGGAAATCGGCAGTTTCCATGACCAGCTTGTACATTGTGCTGATCTTCTTATCCGTGACAGAAACGGAGCTAAACGTATAACTGCCGGATTCTCATGGCTTTATACCGGTCTCTTGCGTGAGACTCTTTACTCGCTTCCAGGTCTGACGCTGGCTACTGGAAGGTTCTCGGACTTCGAAGAAATCCTGGATAACCTTATAAAAGATAACGAGACTCGTTTCTTCTCTAAGACCACTCAGGTGGAGGCTCCGCTTCTGATAGGGATTGCTCTTCAGGAATATATCGCGGCCGGTGCATCAGGGGAGAAAGTCTGGAAGAAATATGGTGATGTCGTGAAACGTGTCATCGAGAGTTATGCTCCAGGCCACAGGCAGGAGATTTCTCTCCAGCCTAACGGGCTTCTGTGGGCGCAGAAAGACAGGACGGCATTGACCTGGATGAACGCATACATAGACGGGAATCCGGTGACAGAGCGTGCAGGATATCAGGTCGAGACGAACGCATTCTGGTATGATATCCTCTGCTTCGCCATCGAAATGGAGGAGAGATACGGCACGGATAAAGAGTTTGTCGCTAAATGGAGTCCTGTAAGAGATCTTGTAAGGGAGAATTTCCAGAAGACTTTCTGGATGCCTGATAAGGGATATCTTGCTGATTATGTGGATAATAATGGTCAGAATGCCGATGTCCGCCCGAATCAGTTGTTCGCTATGGTAGTATTCCATCTGCCTGTAGATGACCTTGTGGTCGGAAGACTGATGCATGTCGTGGACAGGGAACTGGTGACCTCCAGAGGAATCCGTACCCTGTCACCGAGGGATGTCAAATATAAAGGTGTCTATGAAGGAACTCAGAGAGAAAGAGACCTGGCTTACCATCAGGGATGTGCATGGCCGGCATTGTTGCTTCCATACTGCCTGATGAAGTTCAGGATGCACGGCGCTGCGTTCTGTCAAAGGGCTGAGGAACTGATAGAAGGCTTCTATGCCGATCTTAACAAGCATGGTGTCGGGGCATTCTCTGAACTCTACGACGGAGACCCTCCTCACGAGCCGCATGGTGCCATATCATCGGCTATGAGCACTGCAGCTTTACTATATGTCGAGAACCTGATAAACAAATATAAGGAGGACAAATGATGAAAGTGCTGATGTTTGGATGGGAGTTCCCTCCTCATATTGCCGGAGGTTTGGGAACAGCCTGTTATGGAATCGTGAAAGGACTGGCTTACAACGGAGTTGAGACGATTTTCGTCATGCCTTCGGCCAGCGGAGATGAGGAAAAAGTAGCTGATATTGTCAATGCCAGCGAGGTCCCGGTCGAGATGACGGATACCATGAACGTGGACGAGTTCTTAGATAAAGTCCAGTTCGTGCATATCGGAACCAATATGGTGCCTTACCTGGACCCTCAGGAATTTCATGACCTCGTGGAAGCTGAAAGAAAGAGACAGGTAAAGGATTTCTCCGTGCAATACGGACATACTTACAAGTTCTCAGGGAAATACGGCTCCAACCTTATGGAGGAAGTGGCCCGTTATGCCATGGTAGGCGGAACCATCGCCATGACCAGAAAAGGGAAATTCGATGTGATTCATGCCCATGACTGGCTTACATACATGGCCGGAATCGCGGCTAAAAGACTTTCCGGAAAGCCGCTTGTCGTTCATGTGCATGCTACATCGTTCGACCGAAGCAGTGACCAGAACATAGATACACGCGTCTATGAAATCGAGAAACGCGGAATGGAAGCTGCTGATAAAGTAATCACTGTCAGCGACTTGACTAGGAATATCGTCATTACCAAATACGGAATAGATCCTGCTAAAGTGGTGACGGTACATAATGCCGTGGATTTCAGCGGAAGGAATGATATAAAGGTAGAGCGCGGAGTGAAAGATAAAGTCGTTACCTTCCTCGGACGAATCACCTTCCAGAAAGGACCGGAGTACTTCATCGAGGCTGCTGCCAAAGTTCTGAAAAGATGTGACAATGTCCGTTTCGTGATGGCCGGCAGCGGTGATATGATGAACAGATCTATCCGTCAGGTCGCACGTCTCGGAATTTCAGACAGATTTCATTTCACAGGCTTCCTGCGTGGAAGCGAAGTCCAGAAAATGTTCGCATTGTCAGACGTTTACGTGATGCCTTCAGTTTCAGAGCCATTCGGTATTTCACCGCTTGAGGCTATGCGTACGGGAGTGCCTTCAGTGATTTCCAGACAGTCCGGAGCCGCTGAGGTCCTCAAATATGCGTTTAAGGTGGACTTCTGGGATGTGGACGCCATGGCGGATCAGATTTATGCGCTTTTGAAATATCCTGCGCTTTCTGAGTTCGCTTCGAAATATGGTTATGACGAGGTTAACACCCTGAAGTGGAACAACGCTGCTGCGAAGATTAAGAATGTATACGAGTCAGTGATTAAGTAAATATTTAAAATTATGGATACTAAGAGTTTATGCCTATATTTTCAGATTCATCAGCCTACAAGACTAAGACTTTACAGGTTCTTCGATATAGGAAAAGATTCACACTACTATGATGATTTTACCAATAGGACTATTCTCAGAAGAGTCGCTGACTTGTGCTACCTTCCGATGAACAATCTTTTGTTGGAACTTATAGAGAAATATAAAGGAGCTTTCAAGGTGGCTTTCTCCATCTCCGGCTCCGCCCTCGAACAATTCGACAGATATGCGCCTGAAGTCATTGACAGTTTCAAAAAACTTGCAGAGACCGGTTGCGCTGAATTCTTGTGCGAAACTTATTATCACTCATTGGCTTCCCTCGCGAGCCCTGCAGAATTCAAGCATCAGGTTTTGAAACATAAGGCAGCTGTCGAAGAGCATTTCGGTGTGACTCCTGTGGCTTTCAGAAATACTGAACTTATTTACTCTGATTCTATCGGTGAACAGGTATATGATATGGGATTCCGTACCATGCTGACCGAGGGTGCAAGACATATTCTTGCCTGGAGAAATCCTGATTTCGTGTATACCGATGAGAAACAGTCGAGACTTAAGTTGCTTTTACGTAACTATGTGTTGAGTGATGATATCGCTTTCAGATTCTCCGACAAGAAGTGGAAAGACTGGCCTCTCACTGCCGACAAATATCTTTCTTGGCTTAAAAATGATATTGCCAACGGAGGTGATGTCATAAATCTCTTCATGGATTATGAGACTTTCGGAGAGCACCAGGCAGCAAGCAGCGGTATCTTCGATTTTATGAGATATCTCCCTGAGGCTGTTCTCGCTGACGGAACATTCAAGTTCAGAACTCCTTCAGAGGTCGTGAAACAGCATAAGCCTGTTTCCTCTATCGATATTCCGGAGCCTATTTCATGGGCAGACGAGGAGCGCGACGTTACGGCATGGCTTGGAAATGAACTCCAGCAGGAGGCCTTCAATAAATTGTACGGCCTATACGAGAAGGTTGCTCTCATTAATGATCCGGCTATTTTCAATGATTATGGCCACCTCCAGGAGAGCGATCATTTCTACTACATGTGCACGAAGTTCTTCTCTGATGGTGAAGTACATAAATATTTTAACCCATACGACACTCCTTACGAAGCGTTCATTAACTATATGAACGTTTTGAGTGATTTTATTATCCGCGTAGATGAGGAATATTCCGCAAGTGTTGTTAACTTTGCAGCCGGAAAACCTGAAAAACCTGCTAATACTGAGAAGAAAACGGCCAGGAAAACAGCGAAATCAGGGGATGTAAAACCTGAGACGGTGAAAAAACGTGCCACCGGAACAAAGAAGAAATAGAACATAACAAATGGCTAATGATTTGAACAAACCGGATTACTTGTTCGAAGTAAGCTGGGAAGTGTGTAATAAAGTAGGGGGAATCTATACTGTAATTGCGACTAAATCATTGTATCTCAAGTCGCAGTTGAAGAGACATCATATTTTGATAGGTCCGGATGTTTGGATGGATACCGATGCGAATCCGGACTTTCAGGAAGATCCACAACTCTGGCAGGACTGGAAAGCAGAGGCTGCCAAAAGTGGCATCAGAATGCGTATCGGAAGATGGAACGTGCCTGGAAGTCCCGTGGCTATCCTCGTGGACTTCAAGCAGTTCCTTACAGATACTGACAGAATTCTGGCCAAGTACTGGGAAAAATTCGGGGTAGACTCCATTACCGGTAACTGGGATTATAAGGAATCTGTACTTTTCGGATATGTGGCCGGTAAGGTTATCGAAAGCTATTACCGCTTCTATCTTACCGGAGCCGAAAAAGTTGTGGCTCAGTTCCATGAGTGGCAGACCGGATCCGGAATCTTGTACTTGAAACAGTGCGGACTGCCTGTAGCTACCGTGTTCACTACACATGCTACAGTGGTGGGACGTTGCCTTGCCGGAAACAATCTGCCGTTGTACGACGGCATGGAGTCTTATGACGGAAACGAGAAAGCGCGTCAGTTCAATGTCACGGCACTTCACTCTCTGGAGTCCAAATCTGCCGAGAACTCTGACATATTCACTACCGTCAGCGAGATTACCGCGCGTGAGTGTAACCATTTCCTCCCGCGCCAGGTGGATGTCGTGACCCCGAACGGTTTCGAAAACAGTTTCACACCTGCGACCGAGGAAGAATATAAAGAGAAACGTGCTGCTGCCAGACTCAAGTTGCGTGAAGTCGCATCTGCCATGTCCGGCAAACCGGTTTCAGAGGATGCTATCCTTGTCGGAATCGGCGGACGTTACGAATATAGGAACAAGGGTATCGATGTGTTCATCGATGCGGTGAATAAGGTCCGTACCTCCGATTTCAGAGGAAAGGAGATTCACGCGTTCATCATGATACCGTCCGGCCACAACGGCGCGGACCGTGACCTTGTCGCCAAACTGGAAGGAAAGGGAAGTGCGGACTATACCACGCAAGTCTCTCATTATCTGATGAATCCCGAGTACGACCGGATAACCGGAAGATTCCGTGAACTGGGTATTGCCAATGCTGCCGATTCTAATATAAAGGTGTATTTCATTCCGTCATATCTGAACGGAAACGACGGCGTGTTCAATATGAAATACTACGACCTTCTCATCGGTCTGGATCTTACTCTGTTCCCTTCATACTATGAGCCTTGGGGATATACACCGCTCGAAAGCCTTGCATTCCGTGTACCGACATTGACCACAAGCCTGGCGGGATTCGGCATGTGGGTACAGACTCATTATAATAAGGAACATCCTGGAATCACCGTCGTAGAGAGGAATGATTCTAATTATCAGGATGTTGTGGAAGCTGCGGCCAACAGAATCCGTGAAATAGCATTGGTCACAGACGA
Source organism: uncultured Bacteroides sp. (assembly GCA_900546925.1). Classification (GTDB taxonomy): domain Bacteria; phylum Bacteroidota; class Bacteroidia; order Bacteroidales; family UBA932; genus Cryptobacteroides. The sequence continues at coordinate 41,093 of UREV01000006.1, read as the reverse complement.
GCAGAGACAGGAATATATGGACAATGCGAAAGAGGTGTCCACTATCGCATTGTGGGAGAATCAGATACAGTACTATCAGCAGGCTTATTCACAAGCTATCGAAAAGATGAAAGCCGCGATGGACAATTATTCACAAATAGCAGAAAAACCGATTATGAAGTACGAAAAGATACAAGTAAGCTCTCCTTCGTGGAAGAGCGTTATGGTGACAAGGCGTCTGCCTGAAGCCCTTCAGGGACTCGAAGTCCTTTCCAAGAACCTTTGGTGGTGTTGGAACGAAAGTGCAAAAGCACTGTTCAAGAGCATTGACCCGACCGTTTGGCACAAATCCGGTCATAATCCTCTGGTGGTATTGGATACCGTCAGCATAAAGAGATTTAAGGAACTTGCCAGGGATGCTGCTTTTGTAGGTCAGTATCAGAGCGTTATGGCTGAGTTCGATGCTTATATGGCTCTCAAGAAAGAGAGAAAGGATCCTTCTATAGGATATTTCTGCATGGAGTATGGCCTCGACCCGTCTCTCTGCATCTACTCAGGTGGTCTCGGAATTCTTGCAGGTGACTATCTTAAGGAAACCAGTGACATGAATGTGAACTTGGTGGCTGTCGGTCTTCTTTACCGTTACGGCTATTTCACACAGGTTCTTTCTGCACAGGGAGATCAGGTAGCCAAATATGATGCGCAGAACTTCTTCAAGATTCCTGCAGAGCCTGTTATGGATAAGGACGGAAACTGGGTTACTACCAGTGTTGCATTCCCTGGCCGTACGATTACTGCACGTCTCTGGAAAGTGGCTGTAGGAAGGACAGATCTTTATCTGATGGATACTGATTATGAGGCCAATATCGACGAGGATCGTCAGGTGACATATCATCTTTATGGCGGTGACTGGGAGAACAGACTCAAGCAGGAGCTTCTTCTCGGTGTAGGAGGTGTACGTGCGCTTCGTGCTCTCGGACTGAATCCTCAGGTTTATCACTGCAACGAGGGTCATGCCGCTTTCATCGGACTGGAGAGACTTCGTGAATATATACAGAACGATAATTTGGATTTCCCTGAGGCACTGGAAGTTGTACGTGCTTCATCGCTCTTCACGACTCATACTCCTGTTCCTGCAGGACATGATGCGTTCGATGAGGGTCTGCTCAGAAAATATATCGGACATTATCCTCAGCGCCTGAAGATCGACTGGGAAACTATGATGGGCCTCGGCAAGATTAACGGCGCCGATGTGAACGAGAAGTTCTCTATGAGTATTCTCGCTGCCAACATTTCACAGAATGTGAATGGCGTGTCCATGCTTCACGGAAAGGTGAGCCAGGATATTTTCTCCAACATGTATCCTGGATATTTGCCTGAGGAACTGCATATCAGCTATGTGACTAACGGTGTTCACTATCCAACTTGGACTGCCAAGGAGTGGAAGGCTATCCATGCGAAGGTATTCGGACCTGAGTTCCAGACACATCATTATGACAAGAAATGCTTTGAGGGTATCTACAAGGTATCTGATGCTGACATCTGGAATACCAGAAAGACTCTCAAGAAAACTCTCATCGATGCTGTGAAGGAGAAACTCTCTGATCCTGCAATCTCTAATCATTACTCACCAAGTCAGGTGGTTACGATTAAGGAAACATTGCGTGATGACGTTTTGACTATCGGATTTGCAAGACGTTTCGCCACATATAAACGTGCGACACTTCTTTTCTCTGATCTCGACAGGCTCGACGCTATCGTGAATAATCCTGAGATGCCGGTACAGTTCTTCTTCGCCGGTAAGGCACATCCTGCAGACAAGGCCGGACAGGATCTTATCAGACAGATTGTGGAAATCTCCAAGCAGGACAGATTCATCGGAAAGATTGTATTTATTCCGGGATATGACATCTCGTTGGCCAAGAGACTCGTACAGGGTGTGGATGTGTGGTTGAACAACCCTACCAGACCTCAGGAGGCTTCTGGTACTTCAGGAGAAAAGGCTGCCATGAACGGTGTCATGCACTTCTCTGTTCTCGACGGATGGTGGGTTGAGGGTTATAAGCCGGGCGCAGGCTGGGCTCTTCCTCTCGAAAGGACCTACGATGACCAGGGATATCAGAATGAACTGGATGCCGCTACGATTTATACGACTATCGAAAACGAAATCGCTCCACTTTACTACGACATTGACAAAACCACTGGTCGTGCCGAAGGCTGGATCGAGTGCGTCAGAAATACGGTCGCTCAGGTGGCTTGCAACTTCACTACCAACCGTATGCTCACGGACTATGTGAACCAGTATTACGCTCCGCAGTCTGTAAGAGTGGGCAGTCTTGTAGCAGATAACTATAAGGTAGCCAGAGAGATAGCTGCATGGAAGAAACATGTCCGCAAGGAGTGGAATGACATCGCTGTCGTTTCATATACTCAGCCAGATTCAGCATATGAGCTTTCTCCTTCCAAGGAACTTAAAGCTGAAGTCGTTCTCAATATCGGGAGTCTTAATCCGGAGGATATCGGCGTGGAGATGCTCTTTGCTACCTCAGACAACAAGGGCAAGCTCCATATCCAGAATAAGACTGACTTCCAGGTGGTTGAGGCTCATGACGGTGTGGTCAAATATCAGGCATCCATTCTTCCTGAACGGACAGGTATGTATCAGGTAGCGACAAGGATTTATCCTAAGAATCCGTTGCTGCCTCATAGACAGGATTTTGGACTAGTAAGATGGTTATAGCCACTGGATTTTTCGACGGTGTCCATCGTGGGCACCGTTTTCTGTTGGATCAGTTGACGGATGAAGCCCGTAAACGTGGTGAAGAAAGCATGGTCATCACGTTTTGGCCTCACCCTCGTAACGTATTGCAGGATGATGCGCGCAACCTCAGGCTGCTGACGTCCATGGACGAGAAAAAGTCACTGCTGAGGGCTGCTGGGGTGGACCATGTGGAAGTTCTCCCGTTTACCAAGTCGTTCGCTGCACTTACGACTGAGGAATACCTTCGTGACTATGTTATGGGACGATTCGGGGGCAAAGCGATACTCCTCGGATATGACAACCGCATTGGCTCAGACCTGTGCGCTCCCGAAAAGACATCGGAGATAGCCGGCGGACTCGGGCTGGAGGTCATCAGAGAGAAGAGTCTCGCGTCGGAGTCCGGCGTCGTCATCAGCTCGACGAAAATTCGTAACTCGCTGACAGAAGGTGATATAATCGCGGCCAACGATATGCTGGGCTACGGCTATCAGCTCTATGGCGTGGTCGTTTCCGGAAATAGGCTGGGACGCACTATCGGTTTTCCTACGGCGAATATGCAACTGTATGAACCACTGAAGCTTGTGCCTGGGCGCGGGGTCTATCTCGTGGATGTCGAAACGCTTGGGAACAAGTATCACGGAATGTGTAATATCGGCATCCGTCCGACGGTAGGAAACGGGAATGCGGTGACTATCGAGACTAATATTTTCGACTTCGACGAGGATATCTACGGACTAGATATCCGATTGACTTTCAGGCAGAAAATCCGTGATGAGGTGAAGTTCCGTGACGTTACTCATTTGGCCGGTCAGCTGGCGAAAGACAGGGATGAATGTCAGGCACTTTCGTCTGTCCGATAGTGTCGGGACTTGTTTTTCCGATTAAAATCGTTAACTTTACCAGCTGACATGAATTAATGACATCGCTATGGATTTTTTCGATATTCTTTGGCTTTTGATATGTATCGGGCTTCCCGTGATATCCGGCATCGCTTCCGCGAAAAAGAAGAACGCCGGTAAGGGCAAGTCCGTGCCTCAGAATTCCGAAGTTCCAGCCGAGAGCGACCTGAAGGAAATCTTCAAGAGTATCATCCAGGAAATGAACGCCCAGGATGCTGATGAAGACGAGGAGGATGAGGGCGAGCTTGAGGAGGTGAAACCCGCTCAGGTTCAGGTCAATGCTGCCGAGCCTGGTCCGGTTCCGGTGGTTCGCCCTGTCACGGATTTGCATCCGGTCGGCAGTCTGCCCACTGCACAGGAAGAACATCATGTCGCGGAACCGCAGCCTGTCCCGGTATATCGTCCGGTATCGGAAATGCGTCCGACTCCGGAAATACGTCCTGCATCCGATTTGCGTGCAGCATCGACAGTGCGTCCGGTGAAATCCAAGGCACCGGTTTTGCAGGAAGACGACAAACAACAGAAAGAAAAGATAAATTTGCGTAATCTGGTCATTTATTCGTCCATAATGGAACCTAAATTCAAAGAGTAGAACACTTTGTCAGAAAAATGACTATATTTGCAAGAGATGTAAGGGTTCTGTCTTATGGCAGGACTCGTTTTTAATTATCTGTCCGCAAGGACTATAACACGAAAATTATTAAATTTTATAATTATGGCAGAAGTTCATTATATGACCCAGGATGGTCTGGATAAGCTTAAGAAAGACTTGGCTGACGCACTGGCGCAGAGACCTGTGATTTCCGCAGCTATCGCAGAAGCGAGAGAAAAAGGTGATTTGTCGGAAAACGCTGAATATGATGCGGCTCGTGACGCTCAGGCCCTTCTCGAAGTCAAGATTGCTAACCTTAAGAATCTTGTGGCCAATGCCAAGGTGCTTGACGAGTCTGCAATCGGAACTGACAGAGTTCAGATGCTCAACAAGGTGAAAGTGGAAAACATGTCCATGAAAAAAGTCATGGAGTTTACTATAGTAGGTGAGACTGAAGCTGACTTCGCACATGGAAAGCTCGCTTCTACCACACCTATTGCAAAAGCTCTTCTCGGACATTCCAAGGGAGAGATCGTAGAGGCGAAAGTTCCGTCAGGAGTCATGAAATTCAAGATTCTGGATATAACACTTTAGTAATATGGCTACAATATTCACAAAAATCGCCAAGGGAGAGATTCCTTCGTACAAAGTCGCTGAAAACGAGGACTTTTACGCGTTCTTGGATATTAATCCGCTCGTAAAAGGACACACTCTGGTTATCCCTAAGAACGTGGAGGACGACTATATTTTCCATCTGGATGACAAGACATACCTCGGACTATGTGCTTTTGCGAAGAAAGTCGCCATAGCCATTAAGGCAGCAGTGCCTTGCAAGAGAGTCGGCGTATGTGTGCTCGGGTTGGAAGTGCCTCATACCCATATCCATCTCATTCCTCTTCAGCAGGAAAGTGATGTGGATTTCAGAAAAGAGAAACTTAAACTTTCTCCTGAAGAATTTAAAGAGATTGCAGATTCAATCCTTGCAGAATATGAAAAATTGTAAGACTTTTCTCCTCGCCTCGGTCGTAGCCGTGGCAGGCTGTTCCTCATGCAGCCAGACTGCAAAGATCGAGGGAACTCTTCACGATGCTCCTGATTCAGAGGTGATTGTGAAACTTCTGGACGTTAACAAATACAAAGTCTTGGATACTTTGAAGACTAATCAGTCCGGAAACTATAAATACAAATTGGAGGTGAAGGCCGGTCAGCCGGAATTCGTTTACCTTTTCTACAAGGATACGAAAATCGCTTCGCTTCTTCTCCAGAAAGGCGACAAGGTGAATGTCAGCTCAGATACATTGGGATCTTTCTCAGTGACAGGATCTGACGAGACTTTGAAACTCATGGACGTGGAGAAAGATGAGGCTGAGTTCAACGACAAGTTTCTCGCTACTGCAGGCCGTCTTGCGGATCTCACTCCTGATTCTGATGATGCCAAGGCTCTCAAGAAGGAACTTTCATCCCAGTATGTAAAGTATTACAGAAGCCGAGTGAAGTATATCCTCACGAACTCACATTCATTGACCTCCATACCTGTGCTTTATCAGGTTGTGGGCAACGGTATACCTGTATTCGGCCAGAATACTGACGCTCTACATTTCAGGAATATCTGTGATTCGCTGAAGACTGTATATCCGGAGTCCAAGTATGTGAAAGCTCTGGATTTGGAGGCGGAAAGACGTCAGCAGATGTTGACTCTCGGCTCGAGGATAAGTAACGCTGAGCAGGCCGGGTTCCCTGAACTGGAACTTGCCGACGTGAATGGTCAGAAAGTAAAACTCAGCAGCGTGGATTCCAAGGTGGTTATGCTTTATTTCTGGAATTCTGCCGATGCAGCCCAGAATATGTTTAACCTCGAGGTTATGAAGCATATCTACAATGACTTCCATGCGAAGGGCCTGGAGATTTACGCTGTTTCAGCCGATACTGACAAGGCCGCTTGGGCATCTGTTGTAAAAGGTCAGAAACTGCCATGGATAAATGTCTGTGACGGTTTCGGCGCGGCATCTCCTGCGATTTCGCTGTATAACGTAGCGTCGCTTCCTACAGTTTATTTCATCGTAGACGGGGCATTGACCCAAACCCCTAAAGTAAAGGACGAGGCTTCGCTGAAAGCGTACCTCGCTTCAGTGCTGAAGTAGAATTTCCCATCATATAACGAAGGCCGGACCCTCACTCGAGAGCCCGGCTTTGTTCGTCTTTTTTCTCATCAGTCAGGTACGTCCGGTACACTCCTCTTTTGAAAATGAACTAAAAAACGCTTTTCTTGGAGATGGTCGGAACGAATTCCTTGAGGTAGAACGGCTCGAAATACGCCGTATCCTCGAAATGTTTTTCGGCGTAAAGCTTCTCCGCAGGCAACAGCATTGACTTAGCCCTCGGGCAGGTCTGCACGAAGGTCGCGGCAGGCGATTTTATGAGATCCGCGCACTTGCCGGCACCGTCGCCGATGAAAAGCACCGGCCCCTGCGCCAGAAGGTCGGAATAACTGTCCGGGTCAATGATTTTGGGTTCTGTCTCTGTAACTTGCTTTCCGTCAGGCGTGAAGACGGCGGTGTAGACCTCCATTCTGCGCGCGTCGATCATCGGGACGATATATTTGCATCCTTCAGGAACCAGGTTTTCCCCGATGGCCTGCCAGACTAGCGTGTCCAAAGAACCTATGGCCATAAGCGGAAGTCCTGCGCCGAAACAGAGACCTTTAGCGGTGGATACGCCTACTCTTAGGCCGGTGTATGAACCCGGGCCCATGCTTACACATACAGCGCTGCAGTCCTTGACACTCAAATTATGCTCATCCAGCATTTCCTTTATGAACGGGGCTGTGAGCGATGCGTGTTTCCTTTCAGCATTTTCCCTGACAGATATTATTTTTCCGTCCTCCGAGAGGGCAGTGGAGCAGAGTTCTGTAGAAGTCTCTATGAAAAGTATGCGTTCCATGTCGTATCTATTTGAATAATAATTGCTTTAAATAAGGGAATATGTCGTATGCGATATTCTTCAGCGGGGTGTAGAGTACGGATTCGTCCAGATATTTCTGCTCTACCACATGGAATGTGGAGTTGATCGTGCTGAACAATATGATGACTATTCCTATGATCAATGCTGCCTTTATAGTGGAGAAGATGGCGCCGAGCAGCCTGTCCAGCCATCCAAGCATGACGAACTTGATGCTGGCCTTGATTATCTTTCCGAGCAGGTGGAAGAGGCAGATGACCAGGGCTACCATGAGAATGAACACGAGTACGTATAAAAATTTTTCGGAAGCGTTCAGGTAAGGCTGTATCAGATTGCATACGAGTTTGGAGAATTTGAATGCAATCCATGTCCCTGCAATTATGGATACCAATGCTATAATTTGTTCCGTGAACCCCTTCAAAAGGCCTTGTACAAGTGCTATTATCAAGCAGAGTGACAATATGATATCAAGTACGCACATCTAGTTTTGTTTAAAAATGATAATTCACTATATTTGCAAACTGCAAAAATATATAAAAAACTATGACATTCAAAGAGTACAAGGGCTTGGATCTGGTATCTGTCGGCAAAGAGGTGCTTGACAGATGGAAATCGCATCATGCGTTCGAGAAATCACTCGAACTTAGAGAAGGCGCTCCTGAATTCATCTTTTTCGAAGGACCGCCGTCAGCTAACGGAATGCCTGGCATTCATCACGTAATGGCTCGTTCCATTAAGGACTCCATTTGCCGCTATAAGACTCAGACAGGTTATAAGGTAAACCGCCGTGCAGGATGGGATACCCACGGTCTGCCTGTTGAAATAGGTGTCGAGAAGAAACTTGGAATACATAAGGATGACATCGGAAAAAAGATTTCCGTGGCAGAGTACAATGACACTTGCCGTCATGAAGTCATGAAATACACCCGCGAGTGGGTGAACATGACTGAGCGTATCGGCTATTGGGTGGACATGGACGATCCTTACATCACTTATGATAACCGTTACATCGAAACTCTCTGGTATCTTCTCAGAAAGATTTATGACAAGGGGCTCCTCTACAAGGGATTCTCTATCCAGCCATATTCTCCATCCGACGGTACAGGCTTGAGTTCACACGAACTTAACCAGCCGGGATGTTATAAAGATGTTACCGATACTACAGCCACTGTACAGTTCGAAGTCATAAAAGATGCCAAGTCACAGCCGCTCTTCGGCCTGGAGACCTTGCCGGTATACTTCCTCGCATGGACCACAACTCCATGGACATTGCCTTCAAACACAGCGCTTTGCGTTGGCCCTAACATCGAATATGTAAGGGTGAAGTCATTTAACCCATACACCGGTGCAGAAGCTATTTACATCGTAGCAAAGGCATTGGTATCGACCTGGTTCAGCCCTAAGGCTGCCGAGCTTTCACTCGAGGATTACAAACCTGGCGACAAACTTATTCCTTTCAAGGTTCTCGACGGAACATTCAAGGGATCTGAACTGGTGGGCATCAGATATCATCAGCTGATTCCTTGGTTCAAACCTCTCGAAGGCGACGCCTTCAGAGTGATTCCTGGAGACTATGTCTCTATAGATGAGGGAACTACAGGTATCGTACATATCGCTCCTACTTTCGGAGCTGACGATAAGAAAGTGGCTACAGCTGCCGGCATCCCGCCTATGATGGTGCTGGACAAGAACGGCAATATGCAGCCTCAGATAGATCACGACGGTCGTTTCTATCCATTGGAGGACCTCGATCCGGAATACGTGAAGACCCATGTTTCTCCTGAGTACAAGGAGTATGCGGGAAGATTCGTGAAAAATGCTTTCGACGATTCTCTCCCTAAGGATGCTCCGACACTCGATGTGGATCTCTGCATGATGATGAAGATGGACGGACGCGCGTTCAAGATTCAGAAACATGTCCATAGCTATCCTCACAGCTGGAGAACCGACAAGCCGGTGCTCTACTATCCTCTCGACGCTTGGTTCATAAAGACTACAGCAGTCAAGGATCAGATGGTTGCGCTGAACAAGACCATTACATGGAAGCCTGAATCTACCGGAACGGGCCGTTTCGGTCAGTGGCTTGAGAATATTCAGGACTGGAACCTCTCCAGAAGCCGTTTCTGGGGAACACCTCTTCCTATCTGGCGTACAGAAGACGGCAAGGAAGAGAAGTGTATCGGTAGCCTGAAAGAATTCTATGCGGAAATCGAAAAGGCTGTCGCTGCTGGTGTCATGACATCTAACCCTCTGAAAGAGAAAGGTTTCGATCCTGAGGATATGAGCAAGGAGAACTACGACAAGATCGACCTCCACAGGCCGTATGTCGACGAGATCTACCTCGTTTCCGATTCAGGCAAGAAGATGACCCGCGAGAGCGACCTGATCGACGTTTGGTTCGATTCCGGGTCAATGCCGTATGCACAGGAAGGTCTGCGCGGAATCGACTCACCTAAATTCGGATGCACCGCTGACTTCATCGCAGAAGGCGTGGACCAGACACGTGGATGGTTCTATACTTTGCATGCCATCCATACCATGGTAAGTGGAACATGCGCATTCAAACGCGTGATTTCCAATGGATTGGTACTCGATAAGGACGGCAACAAGATGAGTAAACGCCTCGGCAACGCAGTCGATCCGTTCGACCAGCTCGACAAATTCGGTGCAGACGCGCTCAGATGGTACATGCTTACCAATGCCCAGCCTTGGGATAACCTCCGTTATGACCAGGAAGGCGTGGATGAAGTAAGAAGGAAGTTCTTCGGAACCTTATATAATACATACTCATTCTTCGCGCTTTATGCGAACGTCGACAACTTCGATCCTGAAGCACCGGCAGTTCCATACGAGCGTCGTCCGGAAATCGACAGATGGATCATCTCACTGATGAACACATTGATAAAAGACGTGGAGGCTTCCTATGAAGACTACGACGTATGCAATGCAGGACGTCTGATTCAGGACTTCGTCTGCGACCACCTCAGCAACTGGTACGTCCGTCTGAACAGGAAACGTTTCTGGGGCAGCGCTGACAACGAAGATAAACTCGCTGCGTACCAGACTCTGTATGAGGTACTTAAGAACATCGCCATATTGGCTGCGCCTATCGCACCATTCTATATGGACCAGCTCTACAAGGACCTCGTACCTGGCGGCGAAGAGTCAGTACACTACGTCCTGATGCCGAAATACGACGAATCCGTCATTGACAAAGACCTCGAAGAGAGAATGGAGCTCGCGCAGAGAGCTTCATCCATGGTGCTCGCCCTCAGACGCAAGGTGAACATCAAGGTGCGCCAGCCGCTCTCGAAGCTCGTCATCCCTGTCATCTCGGATAAAGTCCGCGAGCAGCTCGAAAAAGTGAAAGGACTGATTCTGGGTGAGGTCAATGTGAAAGAGGCAGAATTCATCGCCGATACCACAGGCATCATCACCAAGAAGATCCGCCCTAACTTCAAGACTCTCGGCAAGGTATACGGCAAAAGAATGAAAGAGATCGCCGGAGCCTTCACTGAAATCCCTCAGGCAGAGATCAATGCTATCCAGGCAGCTGAAGCAGAAGGAAAGCCTTACACCCTCGCACTCGAAGGAGGTGAGGTCATCCTGAATCCTGGAGACTACATGATTTCTTCAGAGGATATGCCGGGATGGCTCGTGGCTTCAGAAGGACAGTTGACATTAGCACTGGACATCGAAATTAGCGAAGAGCTTAAGAATGAAGGCGTTGCGCGTGAGTTGGTCAACAGAATCCAGAATATCAGAAAGGACAGCGGATTCGATGTTACCGATAAAGTGGATGTGACTGTCTTTGCAGATGGTGAGCAGCACGCGGAAATCGAAAAATCCCTGGCAGCTTATCACGACTACGTCGCTTCACAGACATTGGCCCATACAGTCGAACTCAAATCGGCTGCGGAGGCGAGTGCCGAGGCGATGGAAGTCGAATGGAACGACACATCAATAAGGATTGCGGTGAAACGCATATAACATTAAAACTATTCTATTATGGAAGAGAACAAGATGGACGGGCAGACCACTGAGAAGACTCGTTACAGTGATGAGGAACTGGAGGAATTCAGAAGAATCATCGTGGATATGCTTGAGAAGGCCAAGGCAGAGTACAACACTCTGCGCAGGGTCGTCATGCATAACGGAACAAATGATATAGAAGATACCATTCCTTCATTCAAGACCGTTGAGGACGATGGTGCCACACAGCTTTCCCGTGAAGAGGCAAGCCAGCTGGCCCAGAGGCAGTACAAGTTCATTCAGAATCTGGAGGCTGCACTCGTACGTATCGAGAATAAGACCTATGGTATCTGCCGTGCTACCGGCAAATTGATCCCTAAGGAAAGACTTCGTCTTGTCCCTCACGCCACACTTACGGTCGAGGCCAAGGAGAAGATGAATGGAGGAAAGAGGTAGATTTATGAAGATATCCAGAGGCAAGGGCCTGCTTTTGCTCGGGACAATGCTGGTAATCATCGATCAGATCATCAAGGTCCTGATCAAGACCAATATGACATTGGGAGAACATTTCAGTGTCATGGGAGACTGGTTCCAGATATTGTTCATCGAGAACGAGGGCATGGCGTTCGGCATGAAATTCGGCGGAATGTTCGGCAAGTTTCTGCTGACATCATTCCGGTTGGTACTTTTCGGCGCCCTGTGCTGGTGGATTTCCAGTATGGTACGCAAAGGACGTGACGGGAAGCCGGTACCGACCGGTGTTCTTGTCGGTCTGACGCTGATAACAGCCGGTGCCTTGGGTAATATTATAGACTGCCTGTTATACGGACAGATATTTTCAGCCTCATCTGCCTATGATGTCGCACAGTTCGGTGGCAGTTATGCACCTGTAATGTTCGGCAAAGTAGTGGACATGTTCTACTTTCCGCTGATAGACACCGAGTGGCCCTCATGGGTTCCATTTGTGGGAGGACACCCATTCAGGTTCTTCGAACCGGTGTTCAATTTCGCGGACAGTTGTGTTACTGTAGGGGCTTTCTATCTTATCCTTTTCCAGTATAAGTTCTTCGCTTCGGAGCCGAAGGTGAAGGATAATTGACAGTTGTATAATAATAAGATATCGCAAAATGGCGGAGACTGCAATTGTGGTCTCCGCTTTTTATTTGTAAATATTGATATCTTTGTTGAAACGTTTTCAAAGTAAATTACGTGTCATTGCTTAAAAATTTTAAGTTAAGCCAAATGGTTCATATTTGCGAAGTTAACGTTTGCTTGCATACAAAATTTGAAACTATTAATAGGATTTTACTTATAGTTTTTAAACCTTAAATCGTTACAATTCAATTGTTTTCCGAATGAATATTTATGAGTCGGGAGTTGTTTTTATAAATTTATTTTTTCTATCTTTGTGACTGGCGCATGGCGCTCACGAAAGGTATTTCAAAATTTATGTTAAACTAATATATAAAGCTTATGAGAAAGATTTGTCTTCTTATCACAGCCTTTGTGATGCTTGCATGGTCTTCTGTGGCTTTTGCCCAGAACGTGAAAGTGTCCGGAGTGGTTACTGATGCATCTTCTGGAGAAGCTGTACCGTTCGCATCTGTTATGGTTAAGGGATCCATGACTGGTACGAGTACAAATGCTGAAGGACATTATTCTATTACTGTCCCTAAGGACGGTATCCTTGTTTTCTCTTTTATGGGCTACATCTCTCAGGAAGTAGCTGTCGGAAATAAGGCGGTTATTAATGTCAAACTTGAAGTAGATCAGCAGCAACTTGATGAAACCATCGTTGTGGCATTCGGTACTGCTACCAAGGAATCATTTACCGGATCCGCTTCTGTCATCAAATCCGAATCTATCGAGAAGATGCAGGCAACAAGTGTTACCAGGGCGCTTGAAGGAAAGGTTGCCGGAGTGCAGCTTACCACAAGTTCGGGTTCATTGTCAGCAAAGCCATCTATCATCATCCGTGGTATCAGTTCCATCAGTGCTGGTTCTTCACCTCTTTATATTGTCGATGGTGTCCCTTATGACGGAGACTTGAACAATATCAACAACTCTGATATCGAGTCCATGACAGTCCTTAAAGATGCTGCTTCCAACGCTCTTTACGGTGCCCGTGGTGCGAATGGTGTCATCATGATTACCACCAAGAAAGCAAAGAAGGGTCAGGCAGTCGTTACATTGGACGCTAAAGTCGGTGTGAACTCGAAAGCTGCAAGGGACTATGATTATATCAGAGAACCTGGCCAGTACTATGAGGCTTACTATCTCTCAAGATATAACTATTTCGTAAACGCTCAGGGCTTGTCTTCTGCTGCAGCATACCAGAAAGCTGCTTCGACAATCGGCTCCAGCGCGAAAAATGGTGGTCTCGGTTATAATGTCTACACTCTTCCTGAGGGCGAAAACCTTATCGGTATGAACGGTAAACTTAATCCTAACGCTACCCTCGGACGTATCGTGGATTATAATGGCCAGAAATACTACCTCTATCCGGATGACTGGATGAAGGAAGCTTATAAGAGTTCACTTCGTCAGGAATATAACGTCAGTGTCGCTGCGGGTAATGACAAATCTACATTCCTCGCATCTTTCGGATATCTCGACAACAACGGTATCATCGAAGGTGAGAACATGAAGCGTTATACCGCTCGCTTGAAGGCTGACTATCAGGCAAAAGACTGGTTGAAGGTCGGTGCCAACATGAGCTATACAAACTTCACTTGGAACAACGCCAACGGTAGTGAAGGCTCATCAGATACAGGTAACATCTTCGCATTTGCCAACTCTATTGCTCCTATCTATCCTCTTTACATCCGTGATGAGAATGGTAATATCATGAAAGACGAGCATGGTCTCAAGAGATATGACTATGGTAATGCGGCGAATGCAGGTCTGTCCCGTCCGGTACAGTCCAACTCCAACGGACTCCAGGCTGTGACACTCGACAAGATTCAGACAGAGGGCAACGCTTTTGCCGGTACAGGTTTCGCTGAGGTTAAATTCCTTAAGGATTTCACCTTTACTTTCAATGTCGGTGTCGGTTTGGACGAGTCACGTACTACTGATATCTCCAATATGTGGTATGGTCAGTTCGCTACTGATGGCGGTACTATCGCCAAGGCACATGAAAGACAGTTCTATTATAACCTTCAGGAACTCCTTTCTTATGACAAGACTATCGCAGGCAACCATCATTTGAATGTTCTCCTCGGACATGAGAACTATACAAGAGATGTATATGGACTTTCTGCTTACAAGAAGAAATTGTTCGCCAGCAATGTTACAGAACTTGACGGTGCTGTTGTAGACGGACAGAATGCAAGTTCAAGCAGATCTTCTTATAACAACGAGGGTTACTTCGCACGTGCGATGTATGACTTCGATTCCAAGATCTTCCTCAGTGCATCTTATCGTAGAGATGCTTCTTCAAGATTCCATCCTGACTACCGCTGGGGTGACTTCTGGTCAGCCGGTGTAGGTTATCTTATCAACAAAGAGCCATGGTTCAACGCTCCTTGGGTAGACATGCTCAAGATTAAAGCTTCCATCGGTTCTCAGGGTAATGATAACATCGGTAGTTACCGTTACACCGATACATATTACATCCAGAACGCTGATGGTGAGGTTTCTGTAGTATTCAACACTAAGGGTAACAAGAAGGTAACTTGGGAGACCAACACCAACTTTAACGCAGGTGCGGACTTCGAGTTCTTCAACAACAGACTTTCAGGTAGCGTGGAGTATTTCTACAGAAAGACATCTGATATGCTTTATTGGGTGACCGTTCCTTCTTCACAGGGTTACAGCGGATACTATGGTAACGTAGGAGATATGAGAAACTCCGGAGTCGAGTTCGCTATCAATGCTACTGCCATCAGGTCTCATAATGTGAACTGGGATATCTATTTGAATGCAACCAATTATTCAAACAAGATTATCCGTCTCCCTGAGGCTAACAAGAAGAAGACTGTTGAAGGACACTCAGGTTATGCTACAGGTAACAAGTTTGTCGGAGAAGGCCTTTCTCTCAACACCTTCCTCATGCCGAAGTATGCAGGCGTAGAGCCTACTACCGGTCTTTCCATGTGGTATAAAGATGTTACTGATGAGGCGACAGGTAAAGTTACCCGCGAGACTACTACCAAGTACAGTGAGGCTACTGACTACCTCTGTTCAGTTCCTACACCTATCCTTTACGGTGGTTTCGGTACCAGCATTTCTTTCTGGAACTTCGACCTTTCTGTGGACTTCACTTATTCCATCGGAGGTAAAGCTTACGACAGCGGATATGCTTCACTCATGAACGTCCCTGGTAGCTCGGTAGGTTATAATATCCACAAGGATGTACTCAAGGGATGGACTCCTGAGAATACCAACACTGATATTCCTCGATTCCAGGCAAATGACCAGAATGTGGTATCTATGTCTGACAGATTCCTTACCAACGCAAGTTATCTTAACTTCCAGAGAGCTCAGTTCGGTTACAACCTTCCTAAGAGTCTTCTTTCCAAGGTTAAGATTAACAGCGTAAGATTCTATGTTACCGCTGACAATATCTGCTACTGGTCTGTACGAAAGGGCTTCGATCCTCGTTACAGCTTTACAGGAGCTACAAGTGATGCTGTTTGTTCACCTGTACGTACAGTTTCAGGCGGTGTGACTATTACATTCTAAATTAGATAGAGACTATGAACAAGATAATCAAATCACTTCTTTTCGTTGCGGCTGCAGCTGTCGCAACAGGATGTATTAAAGAGACTCTTCCTCAGAGTTCCGTTGTGACTTCTGGGCAGGTTGCCGAGTCTTCATCTGCTTTGGAAGCCATGTTGAAGAGTATCCCGTCAGCTATGGTTGCTACCGGTACTGCAGGATATATGAGCAAATATGACCATCATGGTGATTTCGGTATCGGCAACATCCATTTCGCTACCGAGAACATGCTCGAAGATTTCGTGACCCTGGGAGAGAACCCATATTATAACAGAAACTATTTTTACGCTATGTGTAATGGTCAGGGTTCTGACAGTTGGCCATGCGCTTATTTCTGGGATTGTTATTATCCTTGGATCAAGACATGTAATGACATCATTTCTTCGATTCTTTCGGGAGGTGAGCCTACAGCCTCGACAGCTGTAATCCTCGGAAAAGCTTATGCATACAGGGCTAACTTCTATCTGGACCTTGCCAGACTTTATGAGTTCAAGAAGAATAAATATACTTCCAAACCTAAGGTAGAGGGTCTCACTGTTCCTATCGTCGATGAGAATACAAAAGAGGAAACAGCTCTCAACAATCCTCGTGTAACATCTGAGAAGATGTATGAATTCATTCTCAGTGATTTGCAGAAGGCTGCAGGATATCTTGCAGAGGAAACTCCAACTGTTGCAGAGCCTTCAATAGACTTTATAAATGGTCTTTATGCAAGAGCATATCTGGAAATGGGTGCCAATGGTACTGCAGGTGCTTATGCTAAGGCTGCTGAATATGCACAGAAGGTAATCGATGCCGGTTATCAGCCGCTTACGCAGGCTCAGTGGGAAGATCCTAAGACCGGATTCAACGACAGGAACTCCCAGAAATCTTGGATTTGGGGTGTTACCATTTCTCCGGAGAACTTCAACAATATTTGCACCTATGCTGCGTTTATTTGCTCTGAAGGCCAGTGGGGATATGCACCTCTCGCTCAGTATGGTGCAAGCAAGTCTTTCTACGAGGCTATTCCTGATGAGGACTTCCGTAAGCACTCTTGGCTCGATCCTAAGCGTCTGGAATATTATGATTATAAATTCGCAGGTACTTCAGAGGACGCTAAAGGCTTCCTTTATGGAAATGCCAATGTCCCTGCTGCAGCTGATTATGAGAACATCAAGTTCCGTCCAGGCGGCGGTGACTGTACCGAGTACAATGTCGGTAATAAGGTAGACCAGCCGATGATGCGTATTGAGGAGATGTACTTCATTAAGATGGAAGCTCTCGCGCAGTCCGGTGACCTTGCAGGTGCCAAAGCTCTTCTTAACGACTTCATGAAGCTTCGTTATACCGAAGGAACCTATACTTCTGCTTCTGCTTCCAAGGAGGAGTTCCTGAAGGAAATGTTGTTCCAGAAGAGAGTTGAGTTCTGGGGTGAGGGTATCCTTATCTTCGACTACAAGCGTCTCGATATGGGTATAACAAGAGGTTACAGCGGAACCAACTGGCCTGCAGACTTCTGCTTTAACAGTGAAGGACGTTCACCTCAGTGGAATATCGTCATCACCAGAAGCGAAACTCAGACAAACAATGGTATCCCTGAAGATTTGAATAATCCGGATCCATCTAAGTTCGCACCTCTTTGGACAGAGTAATAACCATTAAACAAGCTTTATTATGAAACTGTTGAATAAAATATTATATGGCCTTATGGCTGTTCCTTTCTTCGCTTTCGCTTCTTGCGACAACGAAGAGGAGTACAAGCCGGGTGAGCCTGATGTTGATGGATGTTATGGCGTGTATTTCCCTTCACAGGAAATCAAGACCAATTACGAGCCTACAGAAACATTGGAATTCACTGTGACGGCTGCACGAAAGGTAGAAAAGGGTGCCATATCAGTTCCGCTGGAGATCATCGGAAATGAGAAAGGTTATTTCGAACTGCCTTCGACCATCGATTTCGCTGACGGAGAAGCTGAGACTTCCATTACTGTGAAGTTCTCCAAGGCTCCTCTTGGTGAGCAGTTAAGTCTTTCCCTTCAGATTACTGATCCTCAGTATGTATCCAAATATTCGAGCTTTGATGCAAGTGTTTCTGCTTCTGTCATCATCGAGAAATGGAACAGTTTGGGCAAAGGTAAAATCAGAGATGACTGCTTTACCACATTCTTTAATGCAGGTAATCCTGAATGGGAGGTGGAGATTCTCGAAAATGACTCTCAGAAGGGCTTCTATCGTTTGGTATATCCATATAAGACATATCCGAATAATGAGGACGGCGATTATGATAAGGCCAACACTTATAATATTGATATCCATGCTGAAGACCCTAATGGAGTATACTTTGTTCCGCAGCCTATCGGTGTAGACTGGGGTTATGGTATGATGACGGTAGGAAGTCTTGCCGGTCTGAAGATTGCTCAGGGTGCTTCTTTGGATTCCCAGAAGAGTGCAGGTAATACCGGAACTTTGGTGAATGGTATCATTACGTTCCCTAAGGGTAAACTTGCTTTCAGTATGGCTAACTATAAAGAAGGTGGACTCTATGCGGCTAATAATGATGGACTGTTCCGTATTTGCCTTCCGGGTGCAGTTCCTGTAGATTACGCTCTTTCTGCAACTTTCGGTTATTCTTCTGAGGGAGCTCTTCCTATAGCATTCAAAATGGGTGCGGATATCGCTTCTGTGAAATATGCCATCTATCAGGGTAAACTTGCTGATGCTGACATCAAGACTAATGTCACTGCCATCGCCGGTAATAATGAACCTAATGCTAAGGTTGTCGGTGAAACTGGTGTCGAGAGCGTGACTTTGGCTAAGACTGACGTTTATACTTTGGTCGCAGTTGGTTTCGACAGCAAGGGTGAGGCTCAGGCTTCAGTTGCAAGTTCTTTTAACTATGTGGCAAAAGAAGATTCTGAGGAGTACGCAGTAGTGGTAAATGCCGGACTTGAACTTACAAACAGATTCGAAGGCGCAGGTGCTACCAAGGTAAACTCGATTTCATTCTATGTTTACGGAAGTAAGCTCACAGACGTGAAGATGGGTCTTTATGATAAAGCTACTGTGGATAAGTACGGTATGGATGCTGTTTATGGGGATGTCCTCGCCAGTGCTTCTTTAAAGGATGAAGTTTTGGAGAAGATTAACAATGGAGGCTACTCAGATGTATTCACTAAGCTTAGTCCTCTTACCGAATACGTTTTGGTAGTATGGGCTACCAACGGATATCAGGAGAAGTTTGTTGCAAAATCTCTTGCTACTGAGGGACTTCCTTTTGAGAAACTCGGTACTGCAACATATAATTACTCTGTTGTGTTGCCAGGAGAGTCTGATAAGGATCTTGACTTCTGTGTAAATCCTAATTATAAGAATACTTATGTTGTGGAAGACTGGTGTAATGGTGTAGACTTTACGTTTACCTATGATCAGACCACAGGAAAGGTCGTTGTTCCTCTTCAGTCTACAGCGTTGGTTAGTGGAGGACACGAGGTTCAGATTATAGAGGCTAAGAACTTTTATTCTCCGAAGTATGATCAATATGATCAACTCGGCGACAGTAAGTATGATGCGGCCACTAAGACGTTCACATTCTTCGTGGCTTATGTGGTTGTGGAGCCTGGTTTGACCGGTTCCTACGGATTTGGTGAAGAAACTCTGGTATTGAGCAAAGATGTCGTATTGCCTGCAACCCCAGGTAAGGCAGCCAACTTCTTCTCTGTTCAGATGCCTAAGTCTGTGAAAGAGTTGTCAGGACAGTTTACCAAGAGCAAGTCGCTTTCAGTTCCGATGTGCCTCGCAGGTTTTGCTGTCGAAAGAGAGAGCAAGTCTGTAGAATTCTCTGCAACACCAGTTGCAAAGAGTGAGGTTCCGGCTAAAAGTTGGCAGGATGCTCCGGTTTCTGTAATCAGATAAAAATGTATCACATAAGATACTGATTTTTAATAAGATCTGCCTCCTGTTATAGTGGAGGCAGGTCTTTTGTGTTATCTAAAGAATTTAACAAGTATTATTTATGGTGAAGCAATTATTAGTTCCGGCAGTGGCAGGATTATGCGTTGTTTCGTGTGCTGTACGTGAGGATAGTTCTCCGCAAGGCGCTGAGCCTCATCTGTCTAAGATTATTAACACGAAAACTGCTGAAACTGTGTCCGGACAGCTCCTCGTAAAGCTGAATGATGTCTCGGACAAGTCCGTGTCGGAGATGATGGCTCTGGAGGGAGTCGAGGATGTCCAGCCTCTGTTTGTCTCTGTGCCTGGAAAGGAGGAGATGGAACGTCGTTTCGAACTGGACAGATGGTATGTCCTCGGACTGTCAGAAGGTGCCGATGAGACGGCATTGGCCCGAAACTTATCAGCCTTGGCGGCGGTTCGCGCGGTTCAGTATGGGCTGCAGTATAAGCGTGCGTCTGACTGTATCACTTATCCTTATTTTCCGTCGGAGGAGCCGGCGGTGAAGGCTGCGCCTTCGGTTTTCAACGATCCGATGCTCAAGGACCAGTGGCATTATGCAAACACCGGCGACCAGTCAGTGGCTGCGTCTGCATATAAGGGCGCTGATATCGATGTCCAGAATGTCTGGAGTACATTGACAGCCGGTGACAATTCCATAATTGTGGCTGTGATAGATGAGGGTGTGAAGTATACTCATCCTGATTTGGTTGCGAATATGTGGACTAATCCGAAGGAAACTGAGAATGGAAAAGATGACGACGGAAATGGCTATGAGGATGATATTCACGGATATAACTTCGTGGACAATGGTCCTATCACATGGGCAGAAGGCGCGGGAAAATTCATTGACTCAGGCCATGGAACTCACTGCGCGGGAACGATTGCCGCTGTGAATAATAATGGTGTCGGAGTCTCGGGCGTGGCCGGCGGAACCGGAAATTCAGATGGCGTGAAGATTATGTCTTGCCAGATTTTCAGTAGAAATTCAGGTGGTTCTAGCATTCAGACTGCTCGTGCATACAAATATGCTGCTGACAATGGTGCTTCCGTGATTTCTTGCTCTTTCGGTTATAAGGCCGGGGTGATCAAGTCTGACGGGAGATATAAACGTGATTATCTGGCGGAATATGATGCCCTCAAATATTTCGAAGCGACTAAAAACAATCCTGTTTTGGATGGTGGTGTTGCGATTTTTGCGGCCGGAAATGACGCTACCAATTATTCCGCTTATCCGGGTGCATTGAGCGATATCATAAGCGTGTCTTCATTCGGACCTGATTATCTTCCGGCCTATTACACTAATTATGGCCCTGGATGTAACATCGCTGCTCCTGGCGGTGAGGCATATCTTAATCCTTGGACTCCTAAGAGTATGGTCCTGTCCACCCTTCCGTCTGAGCTGAACGATGGATCTGATTATGGCTATATGCAGGGTACTTCCATGGCTTGTCCACATGTCAGCGGAATTGCAGCCCTCGGCCTGTCTTATGCTAAAAAATTAGGCAAGACGTTCACTCTCAGGGAATTCAAGAATCTTCTCCTGGCTGCTGCCAATGATATGGACCCGAGAATCGCTTCTGGAAAGAAGGATTATCATTCTTTGGCCAATGTGCAGTCGATACCTATGAGTTCTTATCGTCATAAGATGGGTACCGGTTCTATCGATGCATGGAAATTCATGATGAATATCGAGGGTATCCCGTGTCTCATCGCCGAGAGCGGAAAGAACCAGTGGCTGTCCCTCGATGCGTACTTCGGCACCGCCTCGAAATCATTGACCTTCACCGAAATAGAGGTCTCGAAGGAGGCTGAGAGCGCGCTTGGGCTGGCGGAAACCCCTTATATCAAGTACGGCAAGTTGTGGGTGCACCCGACCAAGTGCGGGTCTGCCAAGATTAAGGTCAATGCCATTGCGGGCGGGGATTCTCTCGGTGGAGAGTCTTCGATCGGGGGTATGGAGATCAGCCGCACTATTTCTATTATTGTGAGGTCTCATGTGAGTGAAAACGGAGGATGGTTATGATGAAAAGTAGAGTATTGATTTTTGTGGCGGCATTGCTGTCCGCTTTGGTTTCGTTTTCGTCTTGCAAGAAGGATGATGGGAAGACGTTGGATGTGAAGGGGGAGTGGGAACTTACAGAGGTGAAGATGGCTACGAAGAGTGCTCTCGTGGGAGCGGAGACTGTGACTGTGTATGTCAAGTTTTCTGAGGACGGGACTTTCGCCATGTATCAGATGGTTGGCGACGGCCGTTTCGTGGCGCTCTCCGGCTCGTGGAAACTTGCGGGTTCTACTCTTTCCGGTACTTATGCCGATGGGACGAGTTGGGCTTCGTCTTATGAGGTTTCTGTGGATAAGTCCACGCTTACGATGACGACTGAGGATGGGTTGGATGTATTTGTCTATAAGGCTTGTACGATACCGTATGACCAGTTGGGCGTGAAATAGTTGTGGAAAAACCTGTCTGTGACCCGCAAAAGCTGGACGGGTACGTCAGAAATTAGAGAAGAGCTCGGTATCGTACCGGGCTCTTTCTTTTAGGTCTATTCTCTTGATCGAGGCTGTGTGCTCGCGAGTTTCAGTGCTGATCCTCCACCACAGGGAGCGCGGAATTGCCCCATCCCATCCGAGGCTGCCGGTGTCGCAAGGTCCAGTGCTAATTCGCCACCTCCGAGAGGAATTTGATGCGCACGAGCCTGATTTCCATCTCTTCGTAGTCTTGACCGAGTTTGGTCAATGACTCTTCGAGTGAGTCGGATTCGGCTTCTTCTTTAAAGTAGGTGTATATTTCGTCCACTACATCTGGGTCTACGTTCTGCTCGATGTAGTAGTCTAAGTTCAGTTTTGTGCCGAATTCCACGATGTCTTCTATCGCCTGCATGAGTTCTCCCATATCCATATTTCTGCTCTCTGCGATATCTTCGAGATCCATCCTTCTGTCGATGCTCTGGATAAGGGCGATCTTGTCTGATGATTTGTTAGGCATGGATTTGACCACCAAGTCGTTAGGGCGCTCTATCTCGTTCTCTTCCACGTACTTGGTGATGAGGTCCATGAACGGCTTTCCATATTTTCTGGCTTTGCCTTCGCCGACTCCCTGACATGTTTTCAGCTCGTCCAGGGTCTCGGGATACATTATCGCCATATCCTCGAGCGAAACGTCATTGAAAATGATCCACGGCTGGAGGTGTCTCTTCTTCGCCTCATCCTTTCTGAGATCCTTCAGCATTGACAAAAGCACTGGATCTCCTCCTGAACCGCCCTTGGCGGGAACTGCTGCGGCATCGTCATCGTCGTCGTCATTTGCGGTCTCCGAGAACGAGCGGTCTCCCGCGAGCATCAGCACTTCCGGGTGTTCGGCGAACTGGAGTCCTTCGTCGGAAACGGATAGAACTCCGTAGTTTTCAATGCTTCTGGTGAAGAAGTGCCGTATTATTCCCTGGTGGATTATCATCTCCCAGAATCTCACGTTATGTTCGGAACCGGCTCCGTAGAACTTTAGTTTGTCGTGTTTGTAAGACTTCACCATGGCGGTCGGCATACCTGCGAGGATGTTCGCGAGGTGTTCGAGTTTAAAGTGCTCCGGTAACGATTCTACTAGCTTGATAGCCAGGCACATGTCTTTCGAAGCATCGAATTTCGGCTTCGGATTTACGCAGTTGTCGCACGCACCGCAATTGCATTCCGGATAGTCTTCCCCGAAGTATGAGAGCAGCAGTTTTCGTCTACATTCTCCTGATTCGGCGTAGGCGACGGTTTCCATGAGGAGCTGGCGGCCGATTTCTTGTTCTGATACCGGCTTGCTCTGCAGGAATTTATCCAGCTTGCGGATGTCGTTGTAGCTATAGTATGCGATGCAGACGCCTTCTTTTCCGTCCCGTCCTGCGCGTCCTGTTTCCTGGTAGTAGCCTTCGAGGCTGCGTGGAATGTCATAGTGGATGACAAATCGCACGTCCGGCTTGTCGATACCCATTCCGAATGCGATGGTGGCCACGATGACGTCGATCTCTTCGGACAGAAATTTGTCCTGGTTTTCGGCTCTGACTTTAGCGTCCATTCCCGCATGGTACGGGATAGCTTTTATTCCGTTGATAGTCAATATCTGAGCGAGTTCTTCGACCTTTTTGCGGCTTAGGCAGTAGATGATGCCGGACTTGCCAGGGTTCTGCTTTATATATTTTATGATGTCCTTTTCGGGTTCGATCTTGTCGCGCACCTCGTAGAAGAGGTTCGGCCGGTTGAAGGATGATTTGAAGACGCCCGCCTCGGAGATCCCGAGGTTCTTCAATATGTCGTTCTGCACCTTCGGTGTAGCGGTCGCTGTCAATGCTATTACTGGTGCTTTCCCTATCTCGTCGATTATCGGTCTGATTCTACGGTATTCCGGTCTGAAGTCGTGTCCCCAGTCTGATATACAGTGTGCTTCGTCGACTGCGTAGAATGAGATTTTTATTTCTTTCAGTATAGCGATGTTCTCTTCCTTCGTAAGGCTTTCCGGTGCCACATAAAGGAGTTTCGTGACTCCTGAAATCAGGTCTGCCCGAACCTCCGCGATTTGGGCTTTGTTCAATGATGAGTTCAGGAAGTGTGCGATTCCCTCGTTTTCCGCCACGAATCCGCGGATGGCATCGACCTGGTTTTTCATCAATGCGATGAGTGGTGATACGACTATCGCTGTGCCCGGCATGACAAGTGCCGGCAACTGGTAACATAGTGATTTGCCGCCTCCTGTGGGCATTATGACGAATGTGTCATGCCCGGAAATGAGGTGCATGATGATTTTCTCCTGGTCTCCTTTAAAGTTACTGAACCCGAAGAATTCCTTAAGTTTGGAATGAACAACGTTGGAATCTATATCCATAGGCGTCTGAAATCGTTTAACCAAATTTATAATTTTTTTTCGTTCCATCAAAGTGTTAGGCCTATTTTATAGAAATACTGTGCGAAAATTTCGTAAAACTATTGCAGATTACAAAAAAATGCCTAACTTTGCATTCCATTTCACGGGAAACCATGATTTGGAAACCGAATTCCAGAATTTGGTAAAACATTGGAGAGATGGCAGAGTGGTCGAATGCGGCGGTCTTGAAAACCGTTGATCTTAACGGGTCCGGGGGTTCGAATCCCTCTCTCTCCGCTGAAAAGTGGCTTACAGGTATCTGTGAGCCACTTTTTCTATTTAATATCCCAAAAAATATCCCATTTCTTGAATTTCGGTCGCAAGCGGACTTGTGCGGTTATGAGTAGATTTGTGCGGAATGCAATCTCTCGTTTAGTTGTAGTACTGGAAAGGCCAGGAATCACCGTTTTCTGACCATACGCTGCAAATAAGAAACGGAAACCACATTTCCTCATCAGCAGAGGCTGTGGTTTCCGTTATAAATTCCAGTGACTAATGCACCGAGAGTGTTTCTTAAAGAACTTTTGTCACGCAATAACTTTAGAAAACCCATTAAATTACATTAACAATGGCGCAATAGTCCCATCCGACACATGAGTTGCATCCCAAGAGCCCTCCAGCACTATGTTGTTAAGATTCAAACCCGGCAAACGGATATTGAGAGGTTTTATGACCACTGTATTCAGCGCATCGATCAAAGGCTGAAGGAGTTTGTCCGTCAAGCCACCTACGATTTGCGTCAATACATTATCCCCCAAGAGACTCTTTACCAATTGCTCAATGTTGACTATGTCTTTCAATTGAATATTCAGTTCCAACGGTTCCCCGGTAGAGTCTTCCTTAAAATCGCTCAAGGTGAGGTTCAGCAATTCATACGTAGTGCTATATTGCAGATTGGACTGCTGCTCATAGCATAGAGGCGCATGAATATTGACAAGCAGCCCATCAAGGACTTTGTCATCCAACTTATTTAGAATCGGCGCCAGCAACTTAGTATATCCCTCGCTGTTCTTGTTTATGTTTATTTCTTTCAATTTTCCTTCACCGCACAGACTTACGACCGAGCACCTACCCAAATTATTCGTATGGGATACCGGAATATTCTCCCATGCAGTAACAGGATAGAAGGAGCGGCAATTACGATTGAAGTCAATGCTTTTCGGCAATGACGAATAGGTAATATCCACAGCCTCGGCAGTAGTCCATGGATTAAGAATATAGTTCAATCCCAGCAGACTTTTACTTGGGCCTCCTTCTCCCTTCAAAGCAGCCTGAAGACGCGTGGTCACTTCTTTAAGCAGCTGTTCATTAAGCATTTCCAGAACATCTCCCAAAAGCATATTCACCAAACGATCCACGACTGTCGTCAAGCCTCCAGCGATAGCATCAAGCCCTGTAGCTTTACTCAACGCGTCCAACAAAGTCGAATGCAACAATGCCTGCACGACCTCTGTGGTCAAATTATTCTCTCGTATCTGTTTTACCAAGTTGTTCACCAACATCTGTACTGCAGTATTGTCATCTATCATGTCGCGACCATACACATTGTTCGACATCACACGTTGCATCAGTACCGTAGGCGAAGGATTGGCTGCACTGAAATCTACAGTGCAGAGATAGAACATGTTATACTTGTTGAAACCCAACGGACCCAATTCCGGCATATTGATACGTGCAGAAGCCATGTCTCCCTTATATGAGGTAAGAATCTCGTTGTCTTTCTGGTCGGCAAACAACCTTTTATCTACATTGCCGACGAATATCGCCTTGTAATCCCCGTTAGGCAAATCGAAATTAACTTCCTGCTTCAATGGCCATTCGTATGTCTGAGCGTCAATCGCTCCTGTAGTTCCCTCATATGTCAACACTGGCTTTTCGGTATAATATTTATACGTTCCGTCCAGTTGCTTTTGGTAAATGAGACAAACAAGCGACTGTATCTGAGTAGAATTACCGTTCACGGCAGAGCGAGTCTGCACGTTATCTACATTTGCCTGCTGCAGAAAGAATCTGGCTCTGAACTGTCCTTTCGTAGCAATGCCTGAAGCATCTGGCAATGATTCCGCGAAATCATCGTTCCATCCGTCCCAATTGTCATCTTCGAGATGTATCTTGCCGCTGAAGCTTACGTCGAAATTACCCGATCCGCTGCCCAATGTAAGCCAAGTCACCTGATTCGGATAAATCGGAATCATCTCGTGGTCAGACTTTATAGGATATTTCTGTGACTTGCCGTCATTGGTTAGGATTTCGAGATAATTGTCATTGCCTGAGGCATCGGCAATATCCTCCTGCGGCAAAAGATTGATTTTCACACGCACCTCGGATGCTGTAAGCCCTTCGGTAACCGTCTTCGATAAAACCACAGGCTGTCCTTCGGTTATTACCTGACCTCCGGTTCCGTCATTAAGATACATCGTGGTATATCCTTTCATATGGAGTTTTACAGAAGCCATGTTAGGCACATTCTTGATTCTGACCTCCAGGGCACCATTCTGGCGCGTCAGCACTGTAGATTGCGAACCCGCACTAGGCGAAGCTATAAAACTGAGAATACTGCGGAAGATATTCTTGTCAGTCTCAGTCTCGTTTCCATTAATATACTTCGCTGTAGACGTAATATAAGAAGGTGCTATCTCCATAGTTCCATATTCCGGCAATGCGGGCTCTTGTCCCTTAGGAACAGCAAGGAACACCGCCTTGTATTTTGTTTTAGATACCAAGTCATTTATAGTCAGACGATTATCCGTTATATTCACCTCTTTTTTAAGTGAATAACCTACCGTTCCGTCTTTTTCTTCATATCCCTCGTAGAGATACATCTTGGCATCATAATTTGCAAGGTTGAGACTTTGAGCGGCACGAGTCCGCACATCAAGCCCGATTGTAAATGTAGCCGACGCGTTCTCTTCCTGAGGTACAACATCATTAACGGATGAGCATGATGAAGACAGGCATCCTGCAATTAACGCCGTCACACTTGTCCATAATAGTTCTTTTGTCATATCCTGTTTATACTAATGCGTATTACTTATTCTGCGATTCACCATCAAGCTTTCCGCCTAGATGCTCGCCCCAATCTTTGTCAATGCCGATGCCGGGAGGAATCATTTCATTATCCATCGAACCGCCATAATACTCATCCCACACCGGATCTATTTCAATGTAAATATCACTGGTCTGTCCACTTAGGTCAATCGGCTTTTTCCTTTCCCCCATGCGGTAAAAATGATTCGCACGAATGGGATAATGCATAGCACGGCTGTCGCCTTCTTCACCGGGTTTGTCAATGATGCCGGTTCCGCTACGTGTACTGATATCCGATTCTTCCGTATATAAGATTCTACGCGCGGCAAGTTCTGTCCCGTCTGCAGAAAGCATGACCAATTTCAATGTACTTACACCTTTGTCTACAGATGCAGCGACAGGCAACAGATAAGCAGAAAGCGAGAACTCCGTTTTTCCTTCGGCCACGTCATAAGAGGCTATTACACGCCCAGTGATATCATACGGATTATTATAAGGAGAGGTGATGAAATCTACATATTCATCATCAGGCACATCATTCGGAGCCGAATAGCCATGAGGAAGATTCGGCAGGAAATATGCCTTAGTGTTCTGACTTTCATATAATCTCAGCTGCACACTGGCCACATCTTTAGAATCTATCTGTTTAGGCAAATTCTTGAAATATCCCACAATCCCTGCCACTCGGCGATACAGGTCAATAGGTTGTGTGACCGATATTCCGTTTTTAAGGTCTGACTTTGTAAATGTACGATATCCCGCAAAGAGTTCAGAACCGGCAATCAAGTCCACGCCTGCACCTTCCTGCAATTTGAAATACTCCTCTGAAAGTTTCTTGCCGATATTCGCTATCGAATTTGGCTGTCCATAAGCTGCCACGGAATTCGCATTGTCATAAACCGGCTTTTTGACCGTACCTGTAAATGTATCATCGAATCCCATTGCCAGGAACAAATAGTTTACACCATCCTCATACGCTTGATATTCAGTCACATACTTCTGTTCTCGAGTTTCCAGACCATTCGCGGAGCCATCCAAGTGACGCCATTTGACATCTTCAGTAGCAACACATGTAAAATCGGCGGCATCCTTATCTTGTTCGTAGATATAAAGTTGCACACGAGTAACGTGCTGCTTGCCACGAAAATTGTCGTCAGGATCTACAACTGCCGTGCGTGATGCTACTAGTGTATTACCTTTCACAACGATGGCAATGGAATATGGATCGGCAACTGAGTCGGAAGAATCATAATCCCCATTCGCCGAACACCCGCAGACCCACATCGACAACAGCCCGAATACCAGATATTTTCTTTGTCTAAAATTCCACATATATTATTCCTTATTGGTGGGCTTATGCTTTTGTGTAAGCATTTCGCCATTCAATGATACTGTCAGTGATATTTTCTTGTCCTTTATGATTATGAAGAAAGCCTCCATCGGTGCCACCAACAGATTTTTATCGCTTGTACTGGAAACCGTCTGGCTTTCAATATCTTTCGTCGGATCGTATGAATTGCCGTTGAATACTCTGACTTCGGCAATTTCCGAATTGGCAGCCAAGAATTTGGACACATCAATATGCGTCATGAAAGGATTGCCCATCAGGAATGTTGTTCCCGCTTCTTTGTTTTCAAGAGTGACACTTCCAGGCGTGCTCATTGCGAACTTGCCGATATTCGCCGAATTGCGGTTCAGCTTTTCTACTTTGTCGGTCGCAGAGCCATTGGATCTGAAGAATCGGTATGAGTCGTGCGTCTTTGGAAAACGGAACGTATAGCTGTTTCTGTCGGAAGAATCTCCGGCCCGCATCAGAAAGCCTTGGCCCAAAGCATATTTTGTCTTCACGGCATTGAAATCAGCAGACCATTTCGCAGTACTTACATCTATATCTGTACCATCTTCGCGTTTCTCCAGTGCCGTTCCGCTCCAGAAATGTTGGTAAACTACCGGAAGATTTCGTCTCTCTACATAATTGTCGGCGCCAAGCGGAGTAAAATATTTGTCTTTGCGCCATGTTGTACCTGGAGAGATAAACATATCACCCGTGTACATTTCCTGCAATGGAGCGGATATCAGATAATAACGCCCTCCCTGCAATGCCATGTCAACAAACGCCATCTCACCCATCGTGAGATACTGAACACCAAGCAGTTCCGCACTTTTTTCAAAGTGTATGTTTTTACAATAGTCGCCTTCCCCAGCTTTCAGTTCCGGATAATAAGCAGCATTGGCCGGCAGAATCACATTGGTACATTTCCACGGGCTTCCCTCTTTCCAGTTTTCCCAGTTGTTCCATTCGGCAGATACCGGATTAGTCTTCCATGTGGAAATCTGGGGATGAATTGTAGCTTTCACATCATGTGCCAACAGGTATTCACCATCAGCAGTATAGATATAAAGCAAATAACGACCTACAGGCAAGGCGTTTGCGGGAATCGTCAGCAATTTTCCCGCAACCCCGCCTCGGCATCTGACATTCTCCTTTTTATCTTCGTCATAAGCATAAATGCTCACCTCAGTCGTACCCATGCCTATCTTCAATGGAATATTTAGTGGACTGCCATAGCATGTATGAAAATCATCACCATCTATTCCCAACTTATCACCGTCACGGTCATCGTCCGCACAGTCCGGAATACCGTCCCCGTCGGAATCAGGACGGATATAGACACCGCAAATCTTGGAGGTCTTCAACAGCTCCACACCGCCGGTCGTATATTCTATTCTATTGAAGTCTGATTCAGGTGTCACCTCGATGTAAGTGCGTCCGCCACTAGACAAGACATTGGCACCCAATACATCTACCTTGGTTGTACTGGCCACTTCATTATCGTCGTTAAACACTTTGAACACACCTACATCGGATAAACTAACATCAATAAGGTTTCTCAGTCCGCCCAAAACAATGCCGACAGCCTGATTTCCTTTTTGCATATTGAACTTCAGCGCTATTTTCGAGCCATCAGCAGACAATACGCTACCGAGCAATGCGCCGGTTTCCTCGCTTCCGTCCAGGATGTTTTCAATATCAGTGAACGACGATCCAACACTTAACAATCCAGCATCTATCTTGGTCTTTTCGTAGTCCATCTGAAGGTTATCTTTCATATTTGTCAGCATTTCCATGCAGCCGCCGCCATGAGCCGCAGCATTGCACGTCGTAGGTTCATAGAAAATGCTGTATATGCGCATTGATGTCAGCACATCGGCTACACCTTTGCGCCACAATTCGATGCGGTCGAACGATTGATCAGTTTCCACACTCAAACGAACCTTGCTGCGGTCGAAGCCCAAGAGACCCAACTTGACGTTCGACTTGTTGTCAGAAGTATTGTCTCCCACTAAAGTGCCATTGTTATACAAACGTATTTTATAGTGGCTCAAGGCACTAAGATCAAGCAGCTTGCTGTTGGCCTGTACTATGAAGCCTGTACGAATTTGACCTGCGGCCTCTACAGGTTTATTCATCGTAAATGATGCCAGCGGCGCCCAATCGAGCACGGAGGTAAATTGATTCACAGTGGCATAATTGCCATCGACTGCATCCACTACATTGTTCAAGTTGTTGCTGCCATTGAAAAGACATAGCAGACAAATGCCATTCGAATTAAGTGCTTCTGAGGCATAAGCCCCGTGTGACTTGGCTGTGATATATTTGTTGCAACCAGTTTGTGCGTCATTGGATTTATGATAGATAGTTGCAACATGGCTGACTTGGCGTCCATCCGTAGACGTATAGAATGCTTGTATGCGATAGGCGCCGTCTTTCTGCATTCCGGTCAGTTTCCCGTCCTCTACAGATGGGCTGGTACCGTAAGGACTTGACAGGACATAATATTGTACGTTACCCGTTTCCGGTTTAGGCAACCGGTAGGTATAGTTATAAGTGGTATCACTACCGAATGTGAAATAATTTGCAGGGTCGGTCTTTACGGCTTCTCGTGCATAGGCGTAATAGACGTTCATGGTGGAGATATCCAACAAACCAGGAAGTAGCACTCCTTTTTTAGGACGAATAATTCTCAGTTGAGAACATTCCTTTTCTGTCACCATACTGATATATGCGTGTTTCGCGTTATTTCCCAGGCCGACACTAAGTAATGAATTGGCAGATTTAAGTTCTTCTACCTCTCTATTAGTCTCATTGAATGTGGTTAAACTAGGATATTGCTTACTGAAGAGACTCAAGTTCAAAAGTTCACCAGCAGAATATGTGTAACCGATTTCTGTCCCGGCAGGAATTGTACGTTTGAAGTTGACAGTTGCACGATCGGATTCAGCAATGAGTCCTAACACACCAGCACTGATAACAGCATAGTTCCCCGCATTGTCATCTACAATCTTTAATGCCTCCTTATCAGATATGTCTGTAAACTTTTCTGACACGCCTAGGAATTTGCCTGACTTCGTTATCCCCGGGTTTCCACCTGTCCAATAATAAGAAAAGTCATGTTCTGACGTGGCCCGGATTTCAGGATTCTCGCCAACGAAAGCATACTTTATGAAAAGACTGGTCTTAGCCACGGCTTCTGCCGAAACGCCGGAAAATCCCATGCATACCTCATCAAAAGGTTTGGTGACTTCCAAGGCAATCACGCGATCGGATTTTTTACCGGAATTAAGAGTCAGCAAATCTAGTTTCACAACACTATTTTCTCCTTCTGCTCTTATCGACTCCTGTTTTTTTCCGTTAAGATATGTTGTAAGAGTAGCACTTTTGAGAAGATCGAGAGATAACAATTTTGCTCCACCATCTTCCGTATCCCTGTACACAAACCCCACTTTCTGCCCTGCCGCATAGATATGGTTTATATCTTTTACCGAGACAACTGGACATTCAATTTCCGCCTTTATCACAGCCGGGATGGCACAGCCATTATCAATGTCCGTGTCCACGATATTGCTTAAATTACCATTGCCGACACCGACGACATTTACAGTAGAGCTGTTAATCTCGCTCACGATACGTCCTGGACCAACGATCGGCACTCGGCAATTCTTGCTTAACCAGGTACCATCCGCCTGTTGTTCCAGTCCTCCCGGAGTAGTCACTTCCTGCGGAGCACGGGTCTGTATATCACTGGGGTGCAGCACATTGTCCCACTCCTCATCCACACAAGAAACGAGTGTTGCCGCAAATATGGCCAATACGCCTGTCAGAATGCTACTTCTCTTGTTCATATAGTTTTTGTACTTAAGAAACTCCCGAAAGTCCCGGAAAGACTTCCGGGAGTGTTCTCGGATATTTTATCATCAAGATGGTTAATCATGACATTCCCTCTCGATGATAATTATTTTGTTGATTAGTCCTCCTCAATCTCCAACTTATGGAGGACATCCCAGTTGTCGTTAACACGGAGTGTAAGCTCCTGCTTCTTCTTGAGAGGCTCCGGAGTATCAGGATTATCCGGATCTGGTTCTCCAGGAGCAGTAGGCTCGTCAAGACTTCTCTCACCGATACCATAGAGGTGGTTACGAACTACGTTGTAAACTGTATTGTTATCGGTGTTCTTTACTGCTGCAGTAGGGAATGATGTGCCTGTCCAGCTGAAAAGATTGTGCTCTGAGAGCTGCTTGTCACCTTTAGGCAACTTAATTGCCCATGTCTGAGCAGCCTCTCCATCAGCTTTAACCAACTTCAGAACGAAAGTGTTGGTCTCAGCAATCTTTGCGAACGGAACAAGGAATGTGCCACCGAATACAGAACCATTCTTAAACTTAGCTCCATTACCCTCATACGCATTCTGCCAAGAGTCAGTGTCAATCAGACCGTCCTTGTTCTTATCCTCAATCTTGTTGAACCATTTAGTCAGGTCGATTTCGTAGATTACCTTGTCAGTAGCAGCGTTAGCACCGTTTACAACGAAGTAGGGGCTATAGCCTGTACCGTTCTCTGTAAGGTCGAGGTTGTGGAACTGTCCGAGAACGAGGTCCTGATTGCGAGTTGAAGCTACAAGCTGAAGCTTGGTTGCTCCCTCTATGTAAGGAATAGCCTCGAAATAACCGAATGTACCTGCAACCTGACGGTTAAGAACTACAGGTCTCTTGAAACCGATTTCCTTTTTCAATTCGAAAGTAATTGAACCTGCAAAGATTTCTTCACCTCTTACACCTGCAGCAATCTTCAAAACTGTATTCGCATCAAATGTACTCCCAGTAGCAATCTCTGCAATCGCAGTATTCAAGTTTTCATACGCTGTGCCGGTATGATAACCGAAAGCATAAACAGTGTATACGCCATCCTCATTGAGTCTCTCATCTTTAGGGATTTCGATAGTTGTCATGCGACCATGTCCGCCAGTAGTATATTCGGAAGATGATGTATTCCAATTCTCTACAGTTTTAACATACTTAACCGCATTGCCTTTACAGATGATAACCTTCACATTCTCAATAGTCTGTTTAGCCTCAGAGCTATAAAGCGGACGGCCGGCACGAGTCTGCAAACCGTCACCGGTATTAGCTACCTGCAGAACAATCTGCTGAGCCGCATTCGAGTCATCACCACCCATTACGATGACTTTTTCTTTAGTGCATGAGCTCATCATTACAAGCCCTGCAACCATAAAGCTGAAAAGTAAACTTATCTTCATAATGATTTGATTTAAAATTAAACTTTGTATTATATTGATTTTGAATGATTAATCTATTTCCATCCCATGTATGAGATCCCAGTTGTCATTCACACGCATATACACCATAAAATCACGCTTCACGTCATCCCAAACATAGCGCAACATCGTAAGTTCATTACGTCTCATGGTAATACGCACATCTTCTGGAGACCAGTTCACACCATCCCGTTGTTCGCTATCATAAAACTGCAAGCCAAGTAATGAACTGCGTTCCTTGACAGACGGAGCCAACACAGTTTTCATCACCGCATGATTCCCTATCCACACCGACTGGGCATCCACATGGGTATTGCCCGAATACTGAAAATTGCAGTTCACGCCGGCGAAAAGATTATCGACACTCTCCGATGAATATTCCACATTCTGAGGCAGATTCTCCGCCAAGACGATGAGCTTACCTTTGGTGCGCTCCATTTCCACGATATAGTCATAGTTATAAGCATCATACACCAATGTGTCGTTCACCATGTATATATCTTCGCCTTCCATATGCCCGGGATGCAGCTCCATCGTATCATAGTCATTGCCTAGCGGAGACAGATCGCTCAACCCGCCCCACACGGTGAGAATGTATTTGCCATGCGGCAGACACGGGCAGAATTGCACCTGCACAGTTTCTTCGTCGCCAGTGACATTGAACAACCCCC
Source organism: uncultured Bacteroides sp. (assembly GCA_900546925.1). GTDB lineage: Bacteria > Bacteroidota > Bacteroidia > Bacteroidales > UBA932 > Cryptobacteroides. The sequence continues at coordinate 6,065 of UREV01000006.1, read as the reverse complement.
GCTCATCCTTAATCTCGCCAGTATGGGCGTCGCGCAGTATACAGGTCAATGTCGGTATATATTCCCGGAATGCGAGATCGGATGCTTTCCGTTCCTCCTCGAAGTCCACCTGATCGATATTGAAGTAGTTCTTGTCTTTCACCGCTATGGTGACTTTCAACGGAGGACAATTCTCCACTTTGTCCCTGATACACGAAACGAATGTAGATACAGCAAGCCACAGCACCAGAGTGCCTTTCATAAAATTACCTTTCATATGTCTCGCCCATTATCTTTTTACTATAGACACAAATCGTCCATCAGTTTTATAATAATAGAAATCAGGTTCATCCGCAGCCCTGCGACGTAACTTCCCGTCTTCACAGGCCTTGGCCAAATGATCGAAGAACACCTCATCTTCATGGAAACGTGCCGAAATCATCGACCTTACATACTCGGAAACTGCAGTCGAGGCAGTCACACCTTGCATGATATCTTTCGCCTCCTCATTCTTATTCAGACTGAGAGCCAGTATTGCGCTGTTTACATCTGAATATGGACGCAATAGTTCGTAAGCTTCCGTGAGATCCCTTTGTTTGGCCTTGAGCAGTCCAAGATTATAACGCGCTTCAGGCAGTTCGATCTCTTGCAACAATTCTACAGCCCGCTCATAATCACCCAAATATATATAGCTTGCAGCAAGCGTGTTCAGTTGCTCTGGTGAACTCTCTTTTTGTCTGTCAAGCACGGCCCTTGCTTCTTCGACATTTCCTTCACGAAGGTAGAGTACAGCCAGATTGTTTGCGCCCACGGCAGACTGCGGAAAATATTTCATCAATGTAAGATACACCTCTTTACGGGCTTGATCGTTGACCGCCAATGTGGCCACCCGCAACATTTCATCTTCATTGAAAGCATCCGGTCGCTTCTTGTACATGCTCAACAGCTCTTCGTCGGTAGTAAAACTGCGAATAGTATATGTATATACATATTCCACCTTACGGTCTTTCTGTAAATACTTGGCACGTATGTCCTTCCAGCAGCTTAACTGTCGGATGTAACGCTCTGCAACATCATCATTTTGATCCGCATATCGCTGCATGATTTCGTTCACCTTATCTGCATCGGGATGATGATCCGACAGCATTGCATCCAAGACCGGTTGCCATCCTTCAGGGCGCGAGCCTACTCGTATAACTTTCTGAATTTCAGGGCTAATCTGCAGGCGGTCCACCAACCAGTTCTTGGCAGAGTTTGCACGGTTTTTCGAGAGCGGAGTGTTGAATGCCAGCGGTCCGTCTGCTGAAGCCATACCGAAAATTTCCAGTGAGGTCAGTGTGGCAAGAGTATCATTCAGGACCGGAGCCAGTTTTGCAACCATATCATCCAGTTCATTGCGGTTGTTGCCCATCTCCAGATTGATGTCATACTTATTTATGACAAACTGAAGATTCGCCACACCTTTCCCTTCTGCTACTTTAGGACGTATCTTGAACTCAGGTTCAATCCATGTAAGTTTCAGATCCTTTTTAGGGTTTACAAGTGTAGCCGGGGTACCAAATGTCGCAACATTGACAGTGTCTATACCAGAACATTTACCACAGCCGTTGGTAGAGACTACTGCCACCATGCGCGCATTGTCAATATCCATAGGAAGCTGAACAAACTCCGAATAAGGGAATTCCGTATCCCTGGCTGTATTTTCAACTTTGATTATTCTGCCCGCATACGGATCTTCATAGTTTTTAAGTACCCGAAGACGCTCTACCTTCTTATTATAGATAGGGGAATATATTGCAATCGGACAACATCCATACAATAATGAATCTCCTGAAAGCAGTTGTGGGGACACGACAAGGCGGCTCCGCTTCGGCAAATAGCGACCAGGAACACGAAATGTAACATCCAGTTGCGCGTTATTGTCAGTATCCGGTACGACAACATAAGGAGCCGGAGAAACAGTTATAGCCTTTTCTGCCTTATACGTGGCACATCCCGTCATGCAAATCAATCCGGCAGAAGCCAATAACAATGTGATATAGCTGATAGTAGATTTCATAAAAAACGATGTTTAGAAAAAGTACACTACAGACAAAGACGCCCTGGTAGGACCCACATAGTCCTTATTTTTCCATTCGTACGATTTTATGCATGGTATGCAATCGCTTTCCTTATACCACAGACGCGCATATCCAAAACCAAACTCTGCTTCCAGATTAAAATGCGGCGACAAAATCCAATCATATCCATAGCTGACACCGCCGCCGGCAAGATATCCGTCGCGACGTTTCCGAGCCAATGTACTATAGAATTGTGCACCATGAGCATGCACACCGATGAAATGACCTTCAAATTTCTCGCAAAACCAGTATTTCAATTCTGGTTGCGCAAGCCAGAAACGCAGTTTCTTATTATCTTTGAATGTCCAAGGGTTATATGCGCCGGCCAGTTCCAAAGTCACCTTCTGGGACAATGCCGTTTCTACGCCAATGTTCGGCGTGGTGGCCAACCAATATAGGCCATTGGTCTTCAGCCCTACATTCTGAGCAGAAACCTGCTGTAACACACCGATAGTGAAAGCAGCTATCAAAAAAACAATCTTAAGCTTCATCTGTACCTTTCGCTTAACTTATATCAATACTCCTTTCTCGTCTCGAGTGAGGGGCCTGTTTTAAATTCGGCTGCAAAATTACTGTATGGAAAGAACAGACTTACTATTTCACATCTACTGTATTGGCTCAAACGCCTATAATTTCTGCTCACAAAAAAATCTTTCCGGACAATGTTTGTCCGGAAAGACCCAACCATTATTTGTACGCCATTACTTGATCAGTCGTTGGTCTCTCTAATATTCAAAGGCGTATCACCAAGATACTTTTTGCAGAAGCTTGTCAGATAATTAGGTGACAGTTTATATTTGTCGGCGATTTCTTTTACTGTCATGTCCGTAGTTTTCAAATCCATAAGAACATTTGACTTCCTCTTCAAATTCAACCACTCGCCAGCAGGCAGTCCAAAGGCTCTTTTGAACTTGCGGTTGAACGTTGCCCTCGGAATGTTCATCATAACAGCAAGTTCCTTGACATTCATATCGAAGTTATAATACTTGAAAAACAGTTCCCTAAACTCGAAGATATCTCCCGGTTCTATCCTGAACAAATAGAGCAGGTCCTCATTACTGTAGACAGCGCGGATTACCAAAAGTATTACGTAACGTTTGTATTCAAAAAAACGGCCTCCAAACAAACTGCCGTCCATTTCGTTCTGGGTAACAGCCAGTTCCATCATCAAAATATTTCGAATAGGCAATACTGGGATATGGTTTTCGGTCAGAGTTCCCGAGATTATGGCAGACGATCTTTTTTCAGTTGCCGGCCTGAGTGACAGGCCGTTGCAGAGCGCCATAGATGAGTCGAAGTAGCAAAAAAGTAATACGGATTCCACCCCCCCCCCGTACACAAATGTAATCATGTTCATGGACCACAAACATGTTTCCGTTCTCCACATTGTCCTTCACATAGACGCTGGTAGAGACTCGGACTGTCCCTTTCAATACAAATACAAGTATTGAGTAATCTGTGTGGTCTCGTCTAAGTAATTCATCCTTCGCCAGAGTAACAATCTGAAACGGAGTCATTTTGGCTACATCATAATTAGCATACGAAATATTTTGCATCGCCATCAAAATAAACAGTGGTCAAGGAGTCACAAAAATACATCATTTTGACATATGCTGCAAATTTTGAATATTTGAAATTATTTGTGACGCATTAACTATCACATCACTTTTCCTTCAGCATTTCCTCCAGAAGCAAGTCTGCGATGTCCACGTGGCGCTCTCGTTGCTCTGGTGTGGCATTGCGTTCAAGGATGTCGGATATGGTGATGCCAAGCATCGGGTAGTTCTTCGCCTTCTTCCTCCATTCGTCGTAGCCATCAATGTCCGGGAAGGCTGTCACTTTACGGCCTTTCAGGACCATCAGTCTGTCATTGAACTGACTTTTGCCTCCTGTGGCCAGCCAGGTGTATTCGGGGAGAAGGAGGGAGCAGATGACTGCGGTCTTCTCCGACTCCACCAGCGCCACATTGGCATTAACCTTATCCTGGAGCAGGTGCTCGCCGAACAGGCATTGGGTGAGTTTCCATTCCGGCGGAAGCAGGTGCGCAGCTTTGAGATTGGTGTGCACCCACATTACCGGCGGGAAATGGTCGTTCTTGATGCGGTGGCCGGTATCCGGGTTGTAGGGGATGATTTTCCCGCCGCGGCAGCGTCCGTGGATGTCAAATTGGAAAAAGATGGTGTGGCCTTTGGCAGTTGTACCTATGTGGTATAGTGAAATTCCATACGAATTCTACCATGACGCATAAGTTCGCCATGGAATCTCTCTTCTATAGACTCCCATGCATTGGAGAACGCCTCGTACACGGGTTGAAGTTGGACTCCACTCTTCTTGATGGCATTTAATTCATTCTTATAAAATATGCCGATGGCTTTGATAAACTCAGACCTAACAAAATATTACTAGTTTAAGAATATTGTGATTTTATACTCTCTCCTCCATGTATTTCTCCGGGTCGCGCAAAAAATCCATAAGATTTATAATATACACGCCTTCTTCATTCATGTAGGTAGGTTGTAGCCCGTTTACAATTACGATTCTGCGAAATCCGTCGCGAAGTTTACGTAGTGAGGTCAGTTCTTGATCTCGTTTTTCTTCTGTTTCCATCGAATAGGCCGATTGGATGTACACTCGCTCATAGCCACGGTTGCAGACGAAATCGATTTCCAGCGTCTTGCGCTGACGGGATCCATCCTCGATTTTCACTTCGGTAAACACCTGTCCTACATCCACCTTCATTCCAATAGCACGAAGCTCGTTGTAGAGCATATTCTCCATCATATGCGTTGGTTCTACTTGCCGAAATCCCAATCGGGCATTTCTCAGTCCCAAATCCTCAAAGTAATACTTAAACGGCGAATCTATGTATTTTCTTCCTTTAATGTCATAACGAGTAACACGTTCCAACACGAACGCATCCTCCATATATTCCAAGTAGAGACGTATGGTATCCACCGAAATGCTACTATGCTTTACACTTTTAAAAGTGTCTGCAATCTTTGGAGGATTGGTCAGACCACCCACACATGATGCCATGATGTCCACTAGTTCTGACAAATCGCTATCTTGACGAACTTCATATCGCTCTTTTATGTCACGCAAATAAGTATGCTCCATCTGCTGTTCCAGATAACTCACCTTCTTGTTGACATCGTTTTCTAAAACGACCTGTGGCAATCCTCCATAGAGCATATATTCACGAATCATATCTTGCGAATAGTCATCACGGAAATCTGCTACTTCTCTGAAGGTCAATGGGCGCACGTGTATTTCATCTCCTCGTCCACGAAACTCAGTGATTACATCCTTAGACAGGAACTTTGCATTAGAGCCAGTAACAAACACATCCACATTGCTTATGCTTAGGAATGAGTTCAATACATCCTCAAACTCGCTGACCATCTGTACTTCATCCAGCATAACATAATATTGACCGTCTGATGCAAGACGGCTATCTATGTATTGAAGTAATGCGTCGGGGTCTCTCAAACTTTTATTCAGTCGGTTCTCCAAATTTACCCCTATGATATGGTCTTCTTTCACTCCTTGTTTTATGAGGTAGTTCTTGAAAAGGGTGAACAACAGGTATGACTTGCCGCATCTGCGCATTCCTGTTATCACTTTTATCAACCCATTCCCACAACTGTGGATAAGTAGATCCAGATATTTATCTCTACGGATTTCCATATTTCTATTCGTTTATTTTGTGTAAATACACATTATTAACGACCACAAAGTTAGCCTTATTCCTTTGTACACGCAAATTTCAAGGCAAGAAAATGAGTCAATGGTCACTCCTTAACCCGACTTCTAATTGACTCGCAATCCAACTCGCAGTTTTTTCTCCATCAGACATTAAAATATATAGGATAACTTTTTGTTTATCAGTTAGTTTTAACTCGCAATCCAATTCGCAATCCAACTCGCAATTTTGATTGGAATTACTTTCGTTGTTGATGTCCTTAA
>UREV01000005.1 GCA_900546925.1 uncultured Bacteroides sp. | reverse complement strand
CATGACGGAAACGGTCCTTGTCCAGTTTCATTCCGGTCTCGATATCCCAGAAACGGGCACTGTCCGGGGTAATGTCATCTGAAAGGATAATCTGTCCGTCCGGCAATCTGCCGAATTCTATCTTGAAGTCGACCAATGTTATCCCGATTCCGCGGAAAAGCGGGGTCAAGACGGCATTGACCTTCTCCGCAAGACTATAGATTACAGCGAGTTCCTCCTTGGTGACGAGCCCGAGCGCGATGGCGTGATAATCGTTTATCAGCGGGTCGCCGAGGTCCTCAGTCTTGTAGCAGAGGTCGACGATAGACTCTTTCAGCACTATCCCCTCATCCATACCCAGGCGCTTGGCCATGGAGCCGGCTACGACGTTGCGTACGATGACTTCCATCTGAATGGAATCCACTCTACGGCAGAGCTGCTCCGTATCTGATAGTCTTTCAATGAAATGCATCGGAACACCGGCATTTTTCAAGACAGTGAACACCATACTGGATACAGCGTTGCAAAACAAGCCCTTGTCCTTTATGAGCGCTCTTTTGATTTTATAGTAAGCGGTGATGGCATCGGTATATTGGATGATAACCTTGTCAGGCTCATCTGTGGCATACACCTTCTTGGATACACCATCATGTATGATTTCTATTTTTTTCATGGACATTATTCTCCCCTGAAATATTTTACCGCGTTATCGAAGAGCGGCTGCTCCAGGTTTGCGGCAATGTTCTTGAACAGGTTGTTCTCGTAACGCTCTGAGTGACCCATCTTTCCGAGTATCTGTCCGTTCTTGCTGATGATACCCTCGATAGCGTAATATGAACCGTTAGGATTATATGGAGAGTGCATGGTCACACACTCATCGATAGGCTCGGCATATCTGAACGCCACCTGTCCGTTATCGAAGAGCTCTTTCGCAAGTTCTTCATTTACAACGAACTTACCCTCGCCGTGGCTGACTGGGATACCATAAGTGTCACCGATGGTCATGCCTGCTAGCCAAGGAGAGTTCACACTGGCCACACGGGTAAACGCTATCTGAGAGATATGTCTGTTGATATCGTTTCGGAACAATGTCGGTGAATCCTTGGTCACGCATCCGAGATGTCCGTATGGAAGGAGACCGGATTTCACGAGGGCCTGGAATCCGTTGCAGATTCCGAGGATAAGTCCGCCGCGTGCGATCAATGCCTCGATGGCTGCTGCAATCTTCTCATTGTTAAGCACATTGGCGATGAACTTACCGCTTCCGTCCGGTTCGTCACCGGCAGAGAATCCACCGCAAAGCATCAGTATCTGACACTCGTCGATGTTACGTTTCATCTCTTCGATGGAGTCGTTCACATCCTGCTCCGTGAGGTTGCGGAATACACCGAACTTCACCTTGGCTCCGGCTTTGCGGAATGCCTTGGCAGAATCGTAATCGCAGTTCGTTCCAGGGAATACCGGAAGGAATGCCAACGGTTCAGCTATCTTTTCACCCTTGTATTTGAGGTCTGCTTTCTTGGCTTTGAACGGCTTCACACCTTCAGTTCCCTTAGGATCCAGACGCTTCATGTCAGGAGTGCTGGTCGCAGGATAAACCTTTTCATAACGGTCGAACGCGCTGGAAACCAATGCATCCATAGAAACATTCTTGCCGTTTACCCTGATGTTGCCGTCCACACCAGAGGTCACTGTTCCGAGGAACTGCGCATTTTCGAAACTGAGGTCAGCCTCTGTCTCGAGAATGATGGAACCGTAGTTATAGTCGAACAATTCGTTTTCAGGGACATTTACATCCACACCGAAAGAGTTGCCGAATGACATCTTGCAAAGTCCTTCTGCCACGCCACCGAAACCGACAGCCCATGCAGAAACGGCGTTGCCGCTTGCAATCTGCTCCTCAACGAACGCCCAGTTCTTCTTAAGCTGCTCAACATCAGGCATATAGTTCTTAAGAGGAGTATGTTTTACGAGCCAGAGCCTGTTACCTTCCCACTTGAGTTCAGGAGAGATGACATTATTCGCATTGACAGTAGTGATACCGAATGAGATCAATGTCGGAGGGACATTGATATGCTCGAAAGTACCGCTCATGGAATCCTTTCCGCCGATAGACGGAAGACCGAGGGCCATCTGCATCTTCAACGAACCGAGAAGGGCGCTCATCGGCTTGCCCCAGACCTTCGGATCATGTGTCATTCTCTCGAAGTATTCCTGGCATGAGAATCTCATTTTCTCATAACGTCCGCCGGCAGCGACTACCTTAGCACAAGCCTCGATCATAGAATATGCAGCTCCGTGATAAGGGCTCCACTTGGAAATCACAGGGTTGAATCCGAATGCCATCATGCTGGCAGTATCTGTGTAACCATCTGTAGGAAGTTTCTGTACAGACACCTGTGTTTCTGTAAGCTGAAGTTCACCACCATAAGGCATGAGCACTGTAGAGCGGCCGATGGTAGAGTCGAACATCTCGATCAGGCCCTTCTGGCTAACCACGTTGGCGTCGCTGAGGTTATTCAGGAGTTTTTCTTTCAATGTCTCTCCTTTCACCTCTCTTGTGAACGGATTCTTCTCCTCCACAGCAGCGATCTGAGCCTTCGCATAATGTTTGGCTCCGGCACTGTCAATGAATTTGCGCTGAAGATCTGCCACGACTTTATCTCCGTAGAACATCCTCATGCGTTCTGTATCGGTAACATCAGCCACATGAGTAACTTCCACGTTCTCGCTGTGGCAGTATTCCATGAACTTGGCCTCGTCCTTAGCCTCTACGACTACAGACATTCTTTCCTGAGACTCACTGATAGCCAACTCAGTAGCATTCAATCCGTTATATTTTACAGGGACTCTGTCGAGATAGATGTCGAGTCCGTCTGTAAGCTCTCCGATAGCCACGCTGACTCCACCTGCTCCGAAGTCGTTGGATTTTTTGATAAGTTCAGTCACTTCAGGACGGCGGAAAAGTCTCTGGAGCTTTCTCTCCTCAGGAGCATTGCCCTTCTGAACCTCACTTCCGCAAGTTTCGAGAGACTCCTCTGTATGTTCCTTGGATGAACCGGTCGCACCACCGATACCGTCACGTCCGGTACGGCCTCCGAGAAGAAGGACTACATCTCCAGGTTTTGGAGATTCACGGCGCACATGGTCAGCTTTCACTGCACCTACCACTGCACCTACCTCAAGACGCTTGGCAGTATAGCCTTCATCGTAAATCTCTCTAACATGAGTAGTTGCAAGACCGATCTGGTTTCCGTAGCTGGAATATCCCTGCGCAGCTTTCTTGGTGATGACACGCTGCGGAAGTTTTCCCGGAAGTGTCTCGGCCACTGGTTTCCAGATATCGCCGGCACCGGTAACACGCATAGCCTGATATACATAAGAACGGCCTGAAAGAGGGTCACGGATAGCACCTCCGAGACAAGTGGCAGCACCTCCGAACGGCTCGATTTCAGTAGGATGGTTATGTGTCTCATTCTTGAACATGAGCAGCCATCTTTCGAGTTTGCCGTCCACGTCCACATCTATATATATGCTGCAGGCGTTGTTCTCCTCGCTGACCTCCATGTCGTCGAGAAGGCCGGCCTTGCGGAGATAACGTCCTCCGATGGTAGCCATATCCATGAGGTTCAACCCCTTATGCTCACGGCCAAGTTCCTTTCTCATCTTGAGATACAGGTTCAGTGTACCGTCAATATCTTCTTTCATGAAGGACTCCTCCACTCCGATTTCCTCCAACTCTGTAGTGAAAGTGGTATGACGGCAGTGGTCGCTCCAGTATGTATCGAGAATACGGAGTTCAGTTTCGTTAGGGTCACGTCCTTCCTCTGTGAAATATTTCACGACCTCACGAAGGTCATCAGCATTCATAGCCAGACCCATCTTGCGGCAGAATGGCTCCAAATCCGCTTCGGTCATCTTCGTAAATCCGTCGAGTACAGGTACAGGCTTAACAGCAGCTGCCTCAGAATCAGTCAATTTGCTCAAGTCCTTTTCACGTGACTCCACAGCATTGATAAAATAATGCTTGATCTTGGCGATAGTCTCATCCTCGACATCCGCAGGCAAGATGATAAGCTTCGAACTCTTGATACGGACATCAGCCTTAGGATCGATCAGGTGAACGCAGTCCACAGCAGAAGCTGCGCGCTGGTCGAACTGCCCCGGAAGGTACTCCACGGCGATGTATTTGGTTCCCGTCAGGTCACATTCGTCTGACACCTTGTCTGTTACGATTTCTCCGAAGACACTGTAACGGCTCTTTTCGAGAAGTTCCGGCGTGAAACCGAAGAGGTCATAGACATTAAGAAGTCTGAGAGACTGAAGATCGAGCTGAAGGTTTTCATTCAGTTCTGACCTGAGGCTGGATGCCTCCACCTGAAATTCAGGATATTTTTCAACAAAGATACGGTAGTTGTGTGCCATCTTTATATTTGTTTGTGTTGCTATCATTTACTTGTCTTTCCGTACACGAAGTGATTGGCCCAGAAATGGTTATATTCCTGCTCCGACATCGGCACGAACGTTATGTGAGCCATTTTCCTCTTGGGACGGGACTCGGTTTTGCCGTAAATATGGACGAAAACACCCTCGCCCGCCTGACCGGAATACGCATTTTCGATCTTCGCGATATCCGATACCGGCGCCGCCTCCGGATTCCGCCTGTGCTCTTCGAGCGCATGATCGACGATCCGCCAGGTCGCCTCCAGGTCCTGACCGAGAATGTTTTTCATCAATGCCGGTGCTTTCAGTTCAGGTCGGGTCAATGTCTCCCCGAGGAGGAAGTGGCAGAGTTCCGAGTACTGCGATGCGTTACATCCTTCTATAGTATAATGTCCGCTGTTGTGCGGCCTCGGTGCCATTTCATTGAATACAAACTCATTACCTTTAATAAAGAGTTCTATGGCAAGTATTCCTTTATAATCACATCCCTCCATGAAGTGTTCACAGGCGCTGATTATGCGCTGACAGAGTTCTGTAGGGACTTTTCCATTTTCCACGTAAAGTGTTTCGGCAGGGACTATGCACAAATCGAGGATTCCTCCTTTGTGGACATTACGTCCTACAGGGAAATGTATGGTCTGTTTGCCGTCGCGTACCATTATTACGCTACATTCGTAGTCGAACGGTACGAAAGCTTCGAGGATGCAAGGAACTTTCAGCATCTCCGCAGCTTTTTCGATATCGGCTTCATTTCTTATGACTGCCTGTCCATGTCCGTCATATCCGAATCTTCTGGTCTTCAGGACACATGGCACACCTATTATTTTAACGGCATCTTTCAGCTCTGCGTAACGCTCGGCGTCTGTCATCGGACGCGTACAAACATCGTCACATCCGCATTGACCCGAAACAGCAGGAACCTCGGCACAATCCTCGTCAGAGGAGCAGGCCGGGAGCGGGATATAGTCCGGGACCGGGAGGCCGTGGCGCTTGGCGTTGTTCTTCTCGCGAAGGCGGTCCTGGGAGTCGAACAGCGGCGCAATTCCTTGAGGGATAGAGTATTTGCCTTCAAGATGGCGAAGAATATCTCCCGGAACATTTTCGAATTCGTAAGTGAGGACATCCGTCATGTCGCCGAGTTGTTCGAGCGCCTGGAGGTCATCGTATTCAGCCACGATGTGGCCGTCGCATTCCGCGAAAGCAGGGGCATCCTGAGCGGGGTCGAGAGCATAAACGAGAGCACCTTGGCGGTGAGCCTCCTCCGCGATCATAAGACCGAGCTGCCCACCTCCGATTATGCCAATTCTTTTAGCCATTTGTTAAGATTATTTGGGGATTCCTAAATTTCAGCTTTTAAAACAGAATCCGTTTGGTCTTGTCGGAACTTTTCCAGTCTGCGTGCGATGTCCTCGCTCTGAAGCGCAAGTATGGATGCTGCGATGAGGGCAGCGTTCTTGGCTCCGTTTATAGCGACCGTGGCGACAGGGACTCCGCCAGGCATCTGGACTATGGAAAGTAGAGAATCAAGTCCGTTCAGTGCGCGTGATTTTACAGGGACTCCGATTACAGGGAGTGTGGTCATAGCTGCGACCATGCCCGGAAGATGGGCGGCTCCGCCTGCACCGGCGATGATGACGCTGATACCGCGTTCTTTTGCAGTCTTCGCATATTCGTACATCAGGTCAGGTGTCCTGTGTGCGCTTACGACCTTTTTCTCGAAAGGAATTTCGAGGGACTTGAGCATTTCTTCGGCTCCGGACATGACTTCATAGTCGCTGGTGGAACCCATGATTATTCCTACTTTCATATAGAGTTGTTTCGTATCTGCAAAAGCAGCTACAAATATACTCGTTTATTTTCACTTTTCATATAAATTTGCGATATTTGCGGCCATTCGTTGTTACCGAAGAAAAGATATTAATATTTTTATAGCTATGAAATCAAGCAAAATTATGGCAGCGGCACTCGCAGTAGTGCTCGCAGCTTCTTGCTCTTCAAATGGTGGTTCAAATGCTGCCGTTAACGGAGCTGATTCTACTGCAGTAAAGACAGTGAATCCTAATTCTCTCAAACCAAGCAGAGCTCAGATCGACTCCGCAAGTTACCTCATGGGTATCAACTTCGGTTCATTCATCAAGGGTTACAACTTCAGCAAAGACGGAAAGGATCTTAACTACAAGCTTATCCAGAAAGGTATCATCGATTTCTTGAATGCTGAAGGCAACTACAGCGATCCTGATTATGCAAAGCAGTTCAAGATCAGCCCTGAGTCCATGAATGAGGTATTCAACAGCTATCTTGCAAAGAGACGTGACTACACCATGGCTTTGAACAAAGAGAAAGAGACCAAGTTCCTCGCTGAGAACCAGAAGAAAGACAGCGTACAGGTTTCAGCAAGCGGTCTTCAGTATATTATCCGCGCAGCCGGCAACGATGTCAAGCCTAGCGCTGAGGATACAGTATTCGTACATTATAAGGGAACTCTTCTCGATGGTACTACTTTCGATGAGTCTCCTGCAAATGACGAGGGCATCAGAATGCTTCTCAACCATGTGATCGCAGGATGGACAGAGGGTCTCCAGCTCATCGGCGAGGGTGGTAAGATCAGACTCTTCGTTCCTTCTGCGCTCGGTTACGGCGAGAACGGAAACCGTGGCATCGAGCCTAACAGCACTCTTATCTTCGATGTTGAACTCGTGAAGGTCAACAAGGTAGCTGCTACTACTGAAGAGGAGAGCAAATAATTTTCCTGAAGATGGAAATCGAAGGAAGACTCATACAGAAACTCGGGATTCAGTCCGGCAAATCCGCTCGCGGTGATTGGGCCAAACAGGAGTTCGTCATCGAGTATCAGGACGGCAATTTCCCGACCAAGGCTTGTTTCAGCGTTTGGGGTGCCGACAAGGTAAAGGATTTGGAGCATTTCCAGATCAATGACCAGATAAAGGTGTCTTTCAACGTGTCAAGCCGCGAATATAACGGCAAGTGGTATACTGACCTTCGTGCCTGGAGGATTTCAGCAGCCGGTGCCCAGCAGCCAGGTTATGGCGCACAGGGCAGTTTCGGCGGCCAGCAGCCTGGAGGATTTGCTCCGCAGGGCGGACAGGTTCCGGGAGGTTATCCACAGGGTAACGGTTTCGCTCCGCAGGGCGGCGGTTACCAGCAGTCGAATTACGATATGCCTGCAGGTTTCGCTCCGTCTCAGCAGAGCGCTCCTGCCCCAAGTATCGACGACATGCCGGGCGACGACCTTCCGTTTTAATCGCAGACAACTGACAGTCGCTTAGCCGACTAACAACAATAAAGGTGTTTCCTTGTTCCACGACCGTGGACTTGAGAAACACCTTTTTTATATTACAATATTTTTCGTAGAGATATCCAGCCACCTGACCGACGGGTCACGTTTCCACCACGTCAGCTGTTTTTTAGCGTAGTGACGGGTATTGCGTTGGATGAGCCTGATGGCCTCTTCGAGTGGAATCTTCCCATCGAGATATTCGAAAATCTCCTTATAACCAACGGTTTGCAACGCCGGACAATTCCTGTACGGCCGCAGCGACCGCACCTCATCCACAAGACCGGCGTCGACCATCGCAAGCACACGCCTGTCGATGCGGGAATAAATCTCCTCCCGCGGACGGGTAAGGCAGATTTTGTCAATGCTGAAGTCGCGTTTCTTCGGAGCATCGAGTTTAAACTCCACGAACGGCCTGCCCGACACCAAAATCGTCTCAAGCGCTCGGACCACCCGCTGCCCGTTCGACCGGTCGATTGCCGCCCAACTCAGAGGATCCAGTTTTTTCAGTTCTTCTGCCAATGCTGCCACACCTTCTTCCCTGACCCTGCGTGTAAGCTCTTCCCTAAGTTCCGGCGGAGCGACAGGGAGATTATCCAGGCCATTGCACACAGCATCCACATAAAAACCTGAGCCTCCGGACATTACCAATGTATCATAGCCTTCGGCGAACAACCTGTCGATCAGTTCCAGAGCATCGATTTCATACTGCCCTGCAGAATAAGACTCTGTCACAGGAACTGACTGGATAAAATAATGCTTCACAGCGGCAAGCTGCGAAGCATCCGGGACAGCAGTCCCTATATTCATTTCCTTGAAAATCTGACGCGAATCACATGAAATAACCGGTGAGCCATATTTCTGAGCCACCTGGATACTGATATCCGTTTTACCGACAGCAGTCGGCCCTGTTATCACAATAAGCCGCTTCAGCATTGACCCGAACAACTAAAGACTCAAATCTTCCGAGCCGTCGAAAATGATGTCACTGTCCTCATCATAGGAAGACTTGAGATCATCCTTCTCGTCATCATCGTCATCATCGTCCAGATCGAGATCATCATCTGATTCAGTATCAGCGAGATCGTCAGCATCGGCAGGGTCATCGGACTTGCCCCATGTAGACTCGCCCGGCAGGTGTTTCTGCTCGTCCGGAAGATCCTCGTAAGCGACATAACCGTTCTCGAATTCGATAGGATTAGGGCCCTTGGTCTCGACCAATACAGGATAAGTCTTTCCGGGATCATCTTCTACCTCACCCTCAAATGTCACGATAACGCTCTTTCTGTCAGTGACATTATAGAAATAGGTAAACTGGGTTATACCCTTTTTCACGGTATCGGCAAGAGTAACCTCATCCACTGCTCCTGCACCGAGGTCAAACAAGCCATAACGGGCAACAAGATTGCCGTCCTTATCCAGACCTTTGAACTGGATAAGCTGGTCGTGAGAGAAATCCATGTCATCTCTCATCCTTTTGTGAAAATCATAGAGTGTAGTGCCTGGCGTCAGCTCATAAACACGGGCAAAGCCTTTGATTCCCGGTAACGAAACCCTGTATCTTAAAGCCATATAGTTTAAACTGTTTAGTATTCTAGTAAAAATATTATTCGTTGCTTATTTATCCGCAAAATTACAAAAAATTCCGTTTCGATTGCATAATCACTGCTTTTTAACTAATTTTGAGGACATGGAAAACAGCGGAAACATTATTCCAGATTCCTTCAAGAGCATTTCGGGCGTTTCCGAAGGGCTCTTTAAAGACAATGGCAGCAGATTCATCGCCAAAGCCTACCCTGTCGAAACGGAAGACGAGGTAAGGCAGATTGTCAGTTCCCTGAAAAAAGAATATCACGATGCCAGACATCATTGTTATGCGTATCGCCTTGGTTATAAAGGCGATGTGTATCGTGCCAATGATGACGGGGAGCCTTCATCGTCAGCCGGCAGACCTATCCTGGGACAGATCGATTCCAACGAACTGAGCGACATTCTCATAGTCGTCATCCGTTACTTCGGCGGAATAAAGCTCGGTATACCGGGACTGATACGCGCTTATAAAACTTCATCTGCAGACGCTATAGCGAACGCCACCATTATAACAAAGGTAGCAAAACGGCATTTCAGAATGGAGTTCGGCTACTTGGAAATGAACAGCGTCATGAAAATCATAAAGGATCTGGGACTGGAACAGAGCGATCAGGAATTCGGTACGGCCTGTTCTTTGAATGTATCCGTGAGGCTTTCAGCCGTAGACGATTTTCTGGACAGGGCCGGGAAAGTTCCGGGCTGCTTTGTCTGCGACACACCGACATTGACAGAAACAGAAGAAATGAACCAATAGAAATATTTAAAAATTATGCCTAAAAGTCTGATTTCAATCCGGGATTTCTCCAAAGATGAGATTCTTCATATCCTGGACGTGGCCAAGGAGTTCGAAAAGAACAGAGAGCAGAACTTCCTCGCCGGAAAAGTGATCGCATGCCTGTTCTTCGAGCCTTCCACCAGGACGAGACTTTCGTTCGAAGCCGCCATCAACAGATTGGGTGCCAAGGTCATAGGTTTCTCAGACACAAAGAATACCAGTGTCAGCAAGGGTGAGACATTGGAAGACACCATCAAGATCGTTTCGAATTACGTGGACATGATCGTAATGAGACATCCGAATGAAGGTGCCGCTGCCATAGCCGCAAGCGTATCCCCTGTACCTGTAGTGAATGCCGGTGACGGGTCGAATCAGCATCCTACGCAGACGCTCCTGGACATGTATTCCATCATGCAGACGCAAGGACACTTGGACAACCTGACTATCAATATGGTAGGAGACCTGAAATATGGCCGTACAGTGCATTCGCTTTCAGAAGCCATGTCAGACTTCAATCCGAGCTACATCTTCACCGCCCCGGAAGAGCTCAAGATGCCGCACAAATACATTGACATGCTCAAAGAGAAGAACATTCCTTTCCAGGAGACAGACTCGCTCGAAGCGCATATCAACGACTGCGACATTCTCTACATGACCCGCGTCCAGCAGGAAAGGTTCCCGAGCAAGGAGGATTACGACCGCGTGAAGGACACCTATATTTTGTCTGCGTCAATGTTGAAGAACGTTAAGGAAAACATGAAGATTCTTCATCCGCTTCCCCGCGTGAACGAAATCAACACAGATGTGGACGACACTCCTTATGCTTACTATTTCCAACAGGCTCGGAACGGCATGTTCGTCAGAATGGCTGTCATTTCGTATCTTCTTGGTTATAGATAGACACTTACAAAGTCGCCAGAAAAATTTTTTTAGAACTTTTATGAGATTTATTTGGCAATCTCATAAAAGTTCTTTATCTTTACAACGTTTTATAAACAAAAATCGTAATTATTTGTTAATTTAAAATTTATAACTGACACCATGAGCAAAGTTCACGTATTTAACGCCGGACCATGCATTTTACCACAGCAGGCCATCGACAACTCCATTGAAGCGCTTAAGGATTTCAAAGGAACAGGCATTCCCGTTCTCTGCGTATCACACAGATCTAAAGAGTGGGGAGAAGTGATGGACGAGGTCCGCGCTAACTGGAAAGAACTTCTTAACATTCCTGACACACACGAGGTTATCTTCCTCGGAGGCGGTGCCAGCTTGCAGTTCCTTTACGTAGCCATGAACTACTTGGAGAAGAAAGCTGCTTACCTCGACACTGGCGTTTGGGCTCACAAGGCTCTCCAGCAGGCTCAGGGATTGGGTGAAGCTTACGCTCTCGCATCTTCAGCAGATAAGAATTATTCATATATTCCTAAGGGATACGAGATTCCTACTGATCTCGACTACTTCCACATCACCACGAACAATACCATCTATGGTACTGAGATTCATGAGGATATCGACTGCCCGGTTCCACTTGTCGCCGACATGTCATCAGATATCATGAGCCGTCCTGTCGACATAAGCAAATATGATCTCATCTATGGTGGTGCACAGAAGAACGTAGGCCCTGCAGGTGTTATCTTCGCTATCGTCCGCAAGGATTCTCTCGGAAAGGTTACCAGAAAGATTCCTGTAATGCTCGACTACCGTACACACATCGACAAGGAGTCTATGTACAACACACCTCCAGTATTCCCTATCTTCGTCATGAACGAGACCCTGAAGTGGGTTAAGAGCATTGGTGGCGTAGAGGCTATTCACCAGATGGACAAGAAGAAAGCTGAGATTCTCTACAACGAAATCGACCGCAACACTCTCTTCACCGGTACAGCTGCCAAGGAAGACAGATCACTTATGAACGTCTGCTTCGTCATGGCTCCAGGCTATGAGAACCTCCAGGATGAGTTCATGAGCTTCGCAAAGGGCCAGGGTATGGTCGGCATCAAGGGACACCGTTCAGTGGGCGGATTCCGTGCTTCCATCTACAACGCTTGCCCGGAGGAAGACGTAAGAGCACTCGTTGCTTGCATGCAGGAATTCGAGTCCATGAAAAAATAATCACATAAAATAGCATTGAAATGAAAGTACTTATAGCAACACAGAAACCATTTGCAGCTGCTGCGGTAAAAGGAATCCGCGAGATTCTCGAAGGTGCAGGACACGAAGTTGTCCTCCTCGAGAAATATGCTGAGGCAAAGGATCTTATCGACGCTGTCTCTGACGTAGAGGCGATGATCATCCGCTCCGATAAAGTTACTCCAGAGGTTTTGGATGCAGCCAAGAAACTTAAAATTGTTGTTCGTGCAGGTGCAGGATTCGACAACGTGGACCTCGCTGCCGCTACCGCTCATGGCGTAGTCGTAGAGAACACTCCTGGTCAGAACGCAAACGCTGTAGCTGAGCTCGCTATCGCTCTCATGATTTTCATGAGCAGAAACCAGTTCACTCCAGTATCAGGAATCGAGGTACAGGGCAAGAAGCTCGGTATCCAGGCATTCGGTAATGTCGGCAGACTCGTCGGCAAGAAGGCTGAGGCTCTCGGAATGAAAGTTCTCGCTACCGACCCGTTCATCCCTGCAGAGAAGATTGCAGAAGCAGGTGCTGAGCCTATCGCTTCAGTAAAGGAGCTTTACGCTGCCAGCGACTTCATTTCTATCCACATTCCTGCAACACCTGAGACCATCGGTTCTATCGGATATGACCTCATCACATCTATGCCTAAGGGTGCTACTCTTCTCAACACAGCGAGAAAAGAAGTTATCGACGAGGCCGGACTTGAGAAGGCTTTGGAAGACAGACCTGACCTCAAATATGCTGCTGACGTGGCACCGGACAACATCGACGTTCTCCGCGAGAAATTCGGCACAAGAGTATTCGCTACTCCTAAGAAGATGGGTGCCCAGACAGCTGAGGCCAACATCAACGCAGGTCTCGCTGCTGCCCGTCAGATCGTAGCATACTTCGCAGACGGCTGCACCAAATTCCAGGTTAACAAATAATAGGACAGAGACATGGTAAGAGTTAAACCATTTGCGGCTGTTCGTCCGCCGAAGAATTTGGTAACTGAAGTTGCAGCACCACCATACGACGTGCTGAACTCAGAAGAGGCTAAGGAAATGGCTGGGGAGAAATC
Organism: uncultured Bacteroides sp.; assembly: GCA_900546925.1. Lineage (GTDB taxonomy): Bacteria > Bacteroidota > Bacteroidia > Bacteroidales > UBA932 > Cryptobacteroides. The sequence continues at coordinate 89,466 of UREV01000005.1, read as the reverse complement.
CCTTCTGCATATCACCAAACCGGAAATCGACTTCGATCCTATCCTTCCAGATCACGACCCTAAGGTTTACGATGAGGCTGTGAAGAACTTCAAGGAGTGGCAGGCTAAAGGCTGGTTGGTACAGGACAGCAAACCTTGCTACTATGTATATGCACAGACCATGGACGGCCGCACACAGTACGGACTTGTTCTTTGCGCTCACACTGATGACTATTCTGAAGGAAAGATAAAGAAGCATGAGCTTACACGTAAAGACAAGGAAGACGACCGTATGATTCATGTGAAGATTCAGAACGCCAACATCGAGCCTGTATTCTTCGCATACAAAGATAACGAGGAGTTGAACGAAATCGTAGCCCGCTACGCTGCAGGAACACCTGAGTATTCGTTCACAGATGAGCACGGCTTCGGTCACACTTTCTGGGTAATCGATGACGATGCTACCATCGCAAGAATCACTGAGATCTTCACGACCAAGATCGACGCATTCTATGTAGCAGACGGACACCACCGTACAGCAGCTGCTGCACGTGTCGGCGCAGAAAAGAGAGCAGAGAATCCTAATCATACCGGCAACGAGGAGTACAACTACTTCATGTCAGTATGTTTCCCTGAGAGCCAGCTCAAGATCATTGACTACAACCGTGTAGTAAAAGATCTCAACGGACTTACACCGGAAGAATTCATCAAGGCTCTTGAGAACGATTTCGACGTGAAAGTGTTCGAAGGTGACGGACCTTATCACCCGGACCATTTGCACAACTTCTCCATGTATCTCGAAGGTAAATGGTATTCATTCGAGGCTAAGGCCGGCAGATACGACGACAAAGACCCTATCGGTGTCCTCGACGTGACTATCCTGTCAAACCTCGTATTGGACAAGATTCTCGGAATCAAGGATCTCCGTACAGACAAGAGAATCGATTTCGTCGGTGGTATCCGCGGACTCGAGGAGTTGTCAAGACGTGTGGACAGCGGCGAGATGAAAGTAGCTTTCGCACTGTATCCGGTTTCCATGAAACAGCTTACAGACATCGCAGACAGCGGGAACATCATGCCTCCTAAGACGACATGGTTCGAGCCTAAGCTCCGTTCCGGTCTCGCAATCCACAAGCTCGACTAAGTAATCCTTAAAACGGGAAACCAATTAAGAAACTCATATTTGAATGCGCCATCCTAAAGTCGCCGCGAAGGTCACTTTAGGATGGCGTAATTATTAAGCCTGGCAATACTTTACTTAAAGCATAGTGCAAGATGCGAAAGTACTAAGCCGGAAGGGTAATCATAGTCCAGACCACCGTCTCACCATGATCTTCCACCGTAAATGTGCGTTCGAAAAAACAATCCAATACCACCGGAAAACCGGAAATCTCCTGCGGACTCTCCTTGTAACCGGTAGTCGATACCACACGAGATCCCTCACGTCCCAGCTTCATATCCAATATCTTAAGCTTCATGCGGCTATCCTGATACGAACTGCCAGTCGTCTGAATCGTCACACAAATCGTATGAGCCTCCGCATTGATCGCAGCATCCCCGACCTGTCCCTCACAACGCACATAATACGACACCGGCTGCTCCGCCATAATCGTCCAGACGTAGTCCTTTCGGCCCGAGGTCAATGTAAATGAAACCGGCGAAGACAGGTCGATAGGTTTACCATCCGCTAAATTCACATCCGCACACCGCGCAAAATGCGAAAACCTCACCCTGTGAATATTCAGATCATACAGTTTTACATCTTCACTCAGAACTACGTTCACCGTCCGCTCATCGATGTCGATATGGCTCGACTTCTGCCCGTAAACCTCGAATTCCGTAATGTCCGCCTTCACCTCCAGCTCATAAGAGCTCTTCCCCATATCGCAAGCTGCGGTCAGGGTCAATGCCGATATGACGGAAAGGTATTTGATTATCTTAAACATAATAGGCTCCGGTTTTTTAAGCAAATGCAGGTTCTGAAGTCATAACCATCTGGCTTCGGAACCTGCTTATTAAACATCATGCGACTACTCGGCTTCCAATTCGGAAGGATCGTAGACGAATGAGAACTCGTCAATATAAAGTACTGAACCTATCGCACCAGTAAAGTAATCACCGTACTTACTTGCAGAAGCGACGATTACTAACATATTAGGCTTGCGGGTCAAATCCCTGTACTCAAGCTTGATTGTAAATGGTTCATATCCGTTAACAAGACCTGATTTGGTACTTGTAGCAACATCTGACTCTACAGAGCCATACGCGATTATATCATCGCCATTCAAATCGACGAACTGATTATTTCCGGAATCAATATGATACATCTCGGTTCTGTCGGTCAGGAAAACCTGAATATGACACATGTCGGACTTTCCCTTAAGATTACTGAACTGAGATTTATATGTATCTATCGTTTTCGGAGTATAATCGAAATAACCTTTCAAAGCCAATGGACGTGAGGTAAATGGTGTTCCCCAATCAAGTTTAGCTCCGGCAGGCGAAATTGTGGTTTTAATATAATGACCTATAAAGATGTTACCTGCAGCAAAACCGACCAACGGAGCCTCAAGGCTTTCAAGACGAGCCGCTTTCTTACCATCGCCAGGGACAGCCACGTGTTCAGTTTCTGATTTGGTAGGTATAATACCATACTTTGCAGAACCAGGATTTCCGGAATCCCAAACAGAATATTCAGAAGAAATATTCGGCATCGGTGCACTGCCTGCCATATACCAATTATCGAAACTCATATTATGCAATTCTTCTGCAGATTCAGTCTCTACATTAAATAGACGCTTTCCCGCTTCTTTTGCACAAACAGCTCTGAATGAATACTTTGTTAATGGTTCAAGACCTGTAATTCTAGCAGAAAACTTCTTCTTGGCCTCATCTACAGTCACTTTGCCAGCGAAAGGTATCCAAGTATTAGAACCAGTCTTGCGATATTCGAAATTAAGTCCTGCGGGAGCTTCGTCTTGCTTATATTCTCCTGAAAGATCTGCAAACATTGCCCAAACATCGGCAGTCTTTAATTCTGCTTCGGCAGAAGTAAAATCCAGACTATAATCGAATGTTTTGTCGTTCACAGAATCATCGAGTACCACCTTGAAATTACCGGCGCCGGTATCACCTTTCACATCCTCAGCAAGTTTGAAACTCATAGCATACTTCTGCTTGGCTTTCACACTTGTGTAAGAGCCCTTGATATCAAAGGACTTGTTCGCATTATTGGTAATAGTTAGCACCCAGTCGAGTTTGTCAGATACTTTAAAGTAACCTACTTTACCCGCATCTGCAGAAGTCCAGACAAGAGAACCTCCTTCCAGACCATTGGAAACAGTCAATTTATATGATCTCAGTTTGGTGGTAAAATCCTCTGTAAAAGTCGGTGCCACCAATACGTCTGAAAGCGAACACTTGATGCTTGCATTCACTGTCGTATTCGGCTTGATTTCGATAGTAGTCTCGCCTGCATAGCGTGGAGAGTCGAAGATAGCCGCTACTTCATCACGGTTAGATGCCCTGACAGTATAATTAGCTGTCTTGAGCTGAAGTGGATTACTGCTTAGGGTCTTGTGGTCAGCAATTGTCTGAACCAGTTCAGTCCCATTGCACACATCCAACTTAAAGGTAATCTCCGAATCTGTATTTTCACCTGCTTTAGTTGTCACGTCAATCGTGGTATTGTCACGCGTAACCGCAGCAGTCAAATATCCATATCCTTCAGGCATAACAGTCTCGCGTTGACATGCAATAAGTGATGCCAACCCAAAGATGCCTATGCCTATATAATTTTTATATCTCATTCTTATTCTCCTTTATATGGACTACTCTGAATCAGCCTTGGCTGTATAATGGAATACTAATGTCTGCGAAAGTTCCTGTCCCGCCTCATCGGTGAGTTTGAGAGTAAATTTATGGTCTGAATCAGCCTGCTGGGGTTTCTTAGCCTCTATACCATAAACCATTGGAACTAAAGAGGACAATGGGAAATTAACTTCGGTTTGACCCTTAAGGTCATCTCCTGTAGGAAGATTAATTTCCAGTTCTTTGAAGTTTGCAATAAGCGTTTTATTGTTAATCAAATCCAAAGTACAGCCATCTTTACCCTCAATACCTGTCATTCCAGGCAAAAGTGTTTCGAGTGAAGGAGAATCTATTACAACGAGGAAAGTTTTGATTTTACCAGGAGCTTTTACAATCAAATCAATCTTCATTGTATCAGCCAATTCAGTTGTCGCAAAAGTCTTGTTATCAGGCCATTCGAGGGTAGGAGCCGCAGGCGTTTCCGGCTGGCCAGGAGTCGGATCCGGCTGGCTTGGATCTGGAATCTCGATTTCCTCGAAACCGTCTACGAAGATATCCACTGGTTTGTCATTCACCTTTGTCTCTACTGTCACAACGATCTGCTGAACTTGACCGGTAACTCTGGCGTCAATATTGAGGGTGATGTGGTCTTTAGCCTGAATGTTCTGGATGGTTCCGGTTACCGTAGCCGTAGAATTATCCAAAGAACGTTTTCCTTCGATGGTAACAGTGAGTTCCTTAGCTGTGAAGTAACCATCTTCAGCGATATTGTCTTTGGTCCATGTAAGGAAGTTTCCCTTAGCGTCGGAAACCTTGATATTATAATCATTGACTTCAGTCTTGAAAGTATCGGAACACTTGATGGAAACCACTGCATTGGTCATAGAACATGTGAGATTCACTGGAGAAACCGCATTGGCAACAACAGCGAAATCGGTACTTCCCGCGAACAGCGGCTGGTCCCAAGCTGCATCCTTCGCATCAGTAGAAACTGCTGATACTGTGTACTTTCCAGTAGAAAGTTCAACTGGTTTATTTACGATATCAAGATATTTATATGTCTGCTTGAGGTTGGCATCCTCGCTGTTCTTGATGGTAAGTTCGAGTGCAGCAAGGAGTTTGTCCTGATTAAGTTCGGAAGGAAGTCCATGAGGCTTAACCTGGACATCATTAAGGTCTGTATTTGCTGTTACAGACTGGAGCATGAAGGTTCCCTTACCCTTGAGCCCAGCTACCTCAGCATTGTCGCAGCTCGCAAGTACAGCAGCTGCAGCCATTATAGTGATAAATGTACGTTTCATATTATGTGTTATATCTTGGTAAATTATTATTCGTAAATCAGGTTTACATCATCCACTGTCAGTACGCTACCTACATAACGTGAATCAGCATATCCGGAGAAAGCCCCCATGCTTCCCGTTACACTATTCACTGAAGGAGAATCTGCTGAACTAGACATGAAAACGATGTACATATGTGTAGGTATCTTAGTAATATTTGAATATGTAACTTTCACAGTCTGTTTTGAAAATTCCTTCACCTCAACATTACTAAGTATCTCACCCCTACCAAGCTCAGTTTTACTGTCTCCTTCCCTATTCTCAACAACGATATATGCTTTAAAAGACTCATTCTTAACTGGCGCAAATTTATAATAGAACTCGAATGCATCAGGGCGAGAATGGAATTCTTTGCCAAATAGTTCAGTATTATTATAGTCTCCAATGAAGAGCATACCTGGTGTTTTATTTGAACATTGGCCTCCCAATAAAGTGAAAGTGTTTCCTCTTCCCCATCCGACAGTACTAATTTCCGCGCAACTAGAATTATTATGCCCCTTATCAGACTTAATTGTACCTGAATACGCGCAATAAAAATTAGTAGCATCGTATCTCGGCGATGTAGTCAAATCATTCCTAGTAGCCCAAAAACCTTTATCAGAAATCAATTTTTTAGGATACCATTCAACAATATTCACTTTTACCGCCTCCTGAACCACCTCACTACACCAATCTTCAAAACCAGCATTAGGAACCTGAGCCGCAGCCTCGGTCGTAACAACCACATTATCAGATACTTCAGCCGCGTTATTGTCGTAAATAGAGCGGAACTGATATGCGGTTTCAGGAAGAAGGCTTCCGCCTATCTTCGCGAAGTTCAATGTGTTACCTTCAATGGATTCAGGCTTTACTGTAGTCCAATCGCCATCTCCAGTTCTGTACTGCAAAGCGAATTTGGATGCGATTCCTTCGTTTACAGTCATCGTAACGCCACGGAAACTACGCGCAAAGGCATTGGCCTCAGCGACATTGACCTGAGCCGTTAGCTTCTGGATTTTTATGGTGAATGGGGCGGAGGTGACGGTGTTGTCATTGTTGTCCACGACACGGACCTTGAAGGTTGCATCGAACGGAACAGCCTCGTACTTAACCTTTTGCGACAATCCGGAGAAGTCCACAGCGGCGAACTTGACATCCGGACCCATCTCAGTCGTGGTGATTCCGAGCTTGTCCATTTCAGCCTTGGTGGCCTCATCCATGTTCATAAGGTCGAGGCCTGATATGAGACCTTTGGACTCAAGATATGGAGAAGTGAAATCGAGGTATACGTGTGAGTATCCAGCAGCTGACTTCAAGCTTACGAGAGCGCCAGTAAGGTCCTCATCCTCATGGAATTTCAGAGCAGAGACGAGTTTGTCGCCGAGTGTGACTACCGGGGCTTCGGTAGAAACATAAGTGCTGTTGATTTCCACATTGTCAGTAACTGTTTCAGTCTCCTTGTCGATTTCGATGCCGACGGTCAACTTGCCTTCGGCAGGTTTAGTGTTCACGGTCAATGTGATGAAATCGTTAGGCTCGACGGTGATAGTCTTCCGGAAAGCAGTCACCTTAATGTTGCCGTTCTCGTCAGGGGTAGCATTCACCTGGCTCTTGTCCTGGAAGAGTGTGAATGTGAGAGTGCCGGCAGGGATAAATCCTTCTTTGGCAGCATCGTTCTTAGTGTAGGAGAGTGTGCCTTTCGCACCTTCCTTGTCGGTAGCAAGTGTGATGAGAAAATCAGGATAATCCTTCAGAAGATCCGCGCCATAGTTCATGGCCACCTTTACATTGTAAAGCTTCGCGGTAGCGGAAACGGAGACTTTGCGCTGGTCCGCGCTGATCTGGAAAGGCTCCTTGGCCTGGAAGTAAGCATACTCTTTTCCGAAGCCCACACCAAGTGCATTGCCGTGATAAGCAAGCATATAGTAAGAGCCCTCATTTAATTTGATAGCTTTGTCCTTGGAATTCGGATATGAGTCCCGATACAGACGTTTATCCTTAGAACCTTCTTGCTTGAACACCTCAACGGTAAAATCATCGACCTCCGGAATGTAATCCGCGGCAAGTTCTGATTTCACCTTGTGGTGGGTTCCGTCGGTTGCCAATGAGAATGTGACTTCAGTAGTTCCTTCGATTCCCTCCACCTCAGAGGTCTTACAGGAAAACAGAAGTGCTGTCATCAGGCAGACGGACAATAAACTGTTATACTTCATGTTCGTTAATTTGTTACAATCAAGACCCATCTACGGGCATTTTCTTAAATAAGCGAAAGGCGCAAATTTAGAACAAATTTTGGAAATAATCCATTTTTGTCGCATAATCGGAACATTTTGCGGCCTATAAATAGGAAAAAACACCTTTTAGAACAATTGGTTAACAGATAATTACCCCCTCGGCGTATTCTTCAAGAATTACAAACATAATGACCTTGCATTTGCAACAAAATCAACGAGCCCGGCGCATTTCTGCGCCGGGCTCGTCATTGTAATATGTATAGTCTATAACTATCCGATCTCAGCACCGTTGTTGAGCGCCTCGGCAGGGGTGATGAAACGCATCTTGCCGTCGCCCTGACGTGCCATGAGAATCATACCCTTAGATTCGATACCGAAAATAGTACGAGGCTTCAGGTTGGCGAGAATACAAATCTGCTTGCCAACCATCTCCTCAGGAGAATAGAACTTCGCGATACCTGAGACAATGACCCTCTTGTCGATACCGGTGTCGATAGTGAGCTTCAACAACTTGTCAGACTTAGGAACCTTGACCGCCTCCAAAACAGTGGCAGTACGGATATCCATCTTCTCGAAATCATCGAACTCCACCTCATCCTTCTGAGGTGTAACCTGCTTGGCAGCAGCTTCTTTAGCTGCAGTCTCACGCGCTGCACGGATAGTATCCAGACGAGCAAGCTGTGCATCGATAGCCTCATCCTCGATCTTCGCGAAAAGAAGCTCAGCAGCACCGAGCTGATGACCCTCAGGAAGAAGATTCTCAGAGCCGAGAACATCCCAGTTCAGGCAAACGCCCTTACAAGAGCAAGAAGACACAACCGACTTCACATCAGCACCTGCAGGAGCAGAAACGGTGTGCAAAGCAGCGCACTCCCCTTCCTTATAAGTGTTGACAGTCTCCTGCTCACCCTTACGATGGTCTACACCTGCGCAGAAGCTGACATTCAACATATTGCGGAGTTTCTCTGCAGCGAACGGAGTAAACGGCTCGAATGCGATAGCCAAGTCAGCGCAAATCTGAAGGCTTACATTCAAGATAGTGGCAGTACGTGCCATATCAGTCTTGGCCACCTTCCAAGGCTCAGTATCAGAAATATACTTATTACCGAGACGGGCGATAGACATAGCATCCTTCAACGCCTCGCGGAAATGATAAGTCTCGATATTCTTGGCAAGTGACTCCTTCAGTACGGGAACCTGAGCCAATGTCTCTTTATCGATATCCAACAACTCGCCCACAGCAGGCACCTTACCCTCGAAATACTTATGAGTAAGGACAATAGCCCTGTTCACGAAGTTTCCGAAAATAGCCACCAACTCACTGTTGTTACGCTGCTGGAAATCCTTCCAACTGAAATCATTGTCCTTAGTTTCAGGAGCATTGGCAGTAAGCACATACCTCATGACATCCTGCTTTCCAGGGAATTCCTTCAAATACTCATGAGCCCAAACAGCCCAGTTCTTAGATGTGGAAATCTTGTCTCCCTCGAGATTAAGGAACTCATTTGCAGGCACATTGTCAGGAAGGATATATCCGCCATAAGCCTTCAACATAGAAGGGAATACGATACAGTGGAACACGATATTATCCTTACCGATAAAGTGTACCAGCTTGGTATCCTGAGACTTCCACCATGTCTCCCAACTCTTCGGAAGAAGTTCCTGAGTGTTGGAAATGTAACCGATAGGTGCATCGAACCATACATAAAGCACCTTGCCCTCAGCTCCTTCCACAGGAACCGGAACACCCCAATCCAGGTCACGGCTCACTGCGCGAGGCTGAAGATGAGCATCCAACCAAGATTTGCATTGACCATAAACATTGGTCTTCCACTCCTTGTGCTGCTCGAGAATCCACTCGCGGAGCCACGGCTCATACTGGTCGAGAGGCAGGTACCAGTGCTTGGTCTTCACCTTCTCCGGCTTGCTTCCGCTCAATGCAGATTTCGGATCGATAAGTTCCTCCGGGCTGAGCGTACTTCCGCACTTCTCGCACTGGTCGCCATAAGCATTCGGATTGCCGCACTTAGGGCAAGTACCTGTTATATAACGGTCTGCGAGGAAAGTCTTAGCCTCCGGATCGAAAAACTGCTCAGTCTCCTTCGTAATGAACTTTCCATCGTCATAAAGCTTGCGGAAAAACTCCGAAGCATTCTTTTCGTGCACCTTGGAAGTCGTCCTGGAATAAATATCGAAATTGATACCAAGTCCGGTGAACGAATCCTTGATAACCTTATGATACTTGTCCACAATATCCTGAGGAGAACAACCCTGACGTTTCGCAGCGATAGTAATAGGCACACCATGCTCATCACTTCCGCAAACATAAAGGACATCCTCACCACGCATTCTGAGATACCTGACATAGATATCAGCCGGCACATAAACACCGGCAAGATGACCTATGTGCACCGGGCCGTTCGCATACGGCAACGCACAGGTAACAAGTGTTCTTTTGAATTTTTTGTCCATATAATCAATAATTTATAAATATTCTACAATACGCGCCCGAGCTTTTCCACGATACTCTTACGGAGCTCCGCCGTCTTCTGCAACTTAATCAGCAAATCGAACTGCTCCTTCATGACATCGTCCGTCTGCTCCTCATGTTTCAACTCCTTCAGCCGCTCGGTAATTTCCATCTCCTGAGCCTTCACCCTCAACGAGTTATACACCAGAATCGCCTTAGGCACGTTCAGCACCAAGTGCGAAGACTCCGCCGTCATAGAATCCTTGAAGTTCTTGACTGTCAGCTGATAGCGCTCTTCTACAAAATCCGCGACCATGTCGGCCATCGCCCTGTCCGGGCTGTCCATCAGCTTGCGCACGATATCGGTTTGGGTCAATGCCGGATCTCCGTCGTAAAGTCTGAAATACTCGTCATAAACCCGTCTATATGAGGTATTTGCAAACTCATGTCCGTCGAGTGCGTCACGTATGAAATCCGCAACCGGAACAGCACCCTCCTCTTCATAATATGGAGAATCACTCTCGAACTCCAAAGGCGACATTCCGTTACGCAATATAAATCCAAGCAAGTCTTTTTCAGACGGTTGCAACACAGGGCTTTCAAACCCTGCAGCTGCAGACGTTACCGGAACCGGCTGCTCAGGAACGACCTGCGACGGCGCGACATCAGCATTGACAGAAACCTCAGGGACAACGGCATTGGCATCGGCCCTTTCCTCTCTGATGCGCTCGCGCTCAGCCTCTTTGCGTTCTTCCTCTATCATTTTCTGGCGGGAACTGTGGATTCGCGCATAGATCATATCCTCGGCGATTCCGAACTTGTCCGCGGCGTTCTGGACATAAACCGCGCGCTTGATCTGGTCGGGTATGAGAGCGATAGTGTCCGCGATGTCGTTGATCAGTTCCGCCCTCTTCAACGGGTCGTTTCCAGCCTGTCCGAGCAGCAGGTCCGTCTTATACGTAATAAAGTCTTGTTCATTATCCTCCAAGAACTTACGCATTTCCTCCAGCGTATGTTTCCTCGAATATGAGTCCGGGTCGTCGCCGTCCGGAATGAGAACTACGCGCACATTCATCCCCTCCTTCAGTATCAGTCCGATACCCCTCAACGCCGCGTGAATTCCGGCCGCATCGCCGTCATACATTATCGTTACGTTCGAGGTGAATTTCTTTATCAGCCGGATCTGCGGCACTGTCAATGATGTTCCGCTCGAAGCGACCACGTTGGTTATGCCCAACTGGTGCATCGACAGGACATCCAGGTAGCCTTCCACTAGGAAACATTTGTCCTGCCGAGAGATCTCACTCTTCGCGAAATAGATTCCGTAAAGTGAACGGCTCTTGTCGTAAATCTCTGTCTCAGGAGAATTTACATACTTTCCGATATTGGCCGTCTTATAGTCGGAACGGAGGGTTCTTCCGCCGAATGCGATAACTCTACCGCTGACGGAATGAATCGGAAACATCACCCTGTCATAGAACTTGTCTATCAGCGAACCGTCGTTTCTCTTTATGCTGACGCCTGTAGCTGTGAGGAATTCCTCCTTATAACCTTTCGCCAACGCTTCACGTGAAAACACAGAGCCTCCTTTAGGCGACCATCCGAGTCCGTATTTCTCTATTGTGCTGTCTTCCAGGCCCCTGCTGCGGAAATAAGCATAGCCGATGGAACGGCCTTCAGGTGTTTTCAGACTCTCCTGAAAGAACTTCTCGGCGAAATCCATAACCAGATAAAGGCTTTCGCTCCGCTGCCTGGCCGCAATCTCTTCCGGACTGTCTTCTTTTTCCTTTACTTCGATACCGTATTTTTTCGCGAGGTATTTCAATGCCTCCACATAGGTCATGCTTTCGTGCTCCATGACGAAACCGACTGCCGTACCCGACTTTCCGCATCCGAAGCATTTGTATATGCCTTTGGACGGGGAGACGTAGAACGACGGCGTCTTCTCGTTATGGAACGGACAGCAGGCTATGAAGTTGGCACCCCGCCTCTTCAGGGAGACGAAGTCACTGATTACTTCAACAATCTGAGCCGAATCCAGAATCTTATTTACGGTATCCTGTGGAATCATCCGATATTACTGTTCGTCCACCTTATGATATTCAGCATCCTTTACATCTTCCAGTCCTGCAGGAATCTGTGAATCCATATCAGAATCGTCATCCTTTCTGTTGAAATGGATTTCAAACTCTTCCTGAGCTTTCTTCACGCGGTATGCTGAAATAAGTTCCGAAATACCGTAAACCACAAGACAGCTGCCTGCCAGGACACTCATGACCGCCTCGGAGAACGGATTGAAAACCAGCATTATACCTCCGATAAGCGCCAATATGGAGAACAACAGCGGGAACCCGCCGCGTCCAAGCAGCGACATCGTGCCCGCGAGAGCTATCAGCTGAATCGCACCGAAGATGAGAATCACGATACCCACTATAGTGACGATCGCCCCTGCAACCCATTCCGGGAAGAAGAACAGCAAAAGACCTATAATGATATCCACGATAGCGTTCAATGACATCAAACTCATCGCACCGTTTCTTCTGTTCACATAGCCGTAGATGAAAGAAACTATACCGGCCGCGAAAAGAAATGCAGCGATGATTTTAACTACTGTTATAGTGGCCTCGTTGCTGAAAAGCATCACGCCACCTATACCGATAGCTGACAGCGCACGTAAAATGCTGCTGAACTTGTTATTATATCCAAATGTTATCATATTCGTCGAATTTATACCTCTAATTTTTCAGTAATATTGCAAATATACAAAATCCGCCGTACAAATCACCACGTCGTGAACGGATGTTTGGAAAGATAAGCATTATAATAACGCCTGTCCCCAGTGACTTCTTCCCCGAGCCATTCCGGCCTCTGATATGGTTCATCCTCAGAAACCAGTTCCAACTCAGCCATCACAAGTCCCTGATTCTCACCATGAAACTCATCTACTTCGAAAGTATGCCCGGCGAAATCCACAAGATAACGAGTCTTGTCGACAATCCCAGGCTCGCACAGAAGGAGCAGCGACTCCGCGTCCTGAGCCGAAATCTCCTTCTCCCACTCGAACCGGCTTAGCCCCGCCGCATCGCTCCTGCCCTTGATGGTCAGAAAGCCCTGATTGTCGCGCACCCGCACGCGCACCGTCCTACCGGCATTCGCGCACAGATATCCTTGTTTTATTGTCAATGCCTTTGTGGCCAATGATTTAAACTCTCCGCTTACCAAAAATTTTCTTTCAATTTCCTGAGCCATAATCAAGCTGTTTTTTACTTATCCATCGCGAAGTTACAACACTAACAGACGTTTTAGTACAACTTTTTTAAGAAAGTAAAGGAATTTCTTAGTAACTTAGGTCTTTCTACTAAACGAATAAAGCAATATGAAATCTGACATTGAGATCGCAAGAAGCATCAGCCTCAAGCCGATAGCGGAAATTGCGGACAGCCTCGGAATTCCTGCAGAGGCTCTGGAACCTTACGGAAAGAACATGGCCAAGGTGCCTCTCGACCTTATCGACGACGAAAAGGTAAAGAAAAGTAAACTTATCCTCGTCACAGCCATCACACCGACAAAAGCCGGCATCGGCAAGACGACCGTCTCAGTAGGACTTGCTCTCGGACTGAACAAAATCGGAAAGAAAGCAGTGGCCGCACTTCGCGAGCCTTCTCTCGGACCATGCTTCGGAATGAAAGGCGGAGCCGCAGGCGGCGGATATGCACAGATTCTCCCGATGGATAAAATCAACCTCCATTTTACCGGAGACTTCCACGCCATCACCTCCGCAAACAACATGATATCAGCGCTTCTGGACAACTACCTGTATCAGCACCAGTCAGAAGGTTTCGGTCTCAAACAGATTTTATGGAAACGCGTAATGGATGTAAACGACCGTTCACTCAGACACATCGTCACTGGCCTCGGACCTCATTCCAACGGTCTGGTCCAGGAGTCCGGATTCGACATTACACCAGCTTCGGAAATCATGGCTATCCTCTGTCTCTCCAAAGATGTGGATGACCTCAGAAGAAGAATAGAAAACATCCTCCTCGGATACACATTGGACAACAAACCGTTCACAGTCAAGGATATGGGAGTAGCCGGTTCTATCGTAGCCCTGCTGCTCGATGCCATGAAACCTAACCTCGTGCAGACAACGGAAGGCACTCCTGCATTTATCCACGGAGGCCCGTTCGCCAATATCGCACACGGCTGCAACTCCATCCTCGCCACACGTATGGCCATGTCTTTCGGAGACTATGTAGTGACCGAGGCCGGTTTCGGTGCTGACCTCGGCGCTGAGAAATTCTTCGACATCAAATGCCGTAAAAGCGGACTCAACCCGTCATTGACCATACTCGTAGCGACCCTGCGCGGACTGAAAATGCACGGCGACGTTCCGGTGGACAAAATCAGCGAAGCTTCCGCCGAAGGCATCCGCAAAGGATTCGCAAACATGGACAGACATATCGAGAACATGCGCAAGTTCGGCCAGACCGTCCTAGTATGTTTCAACAAATTCGGTGATGACCGCGACGACGAGATTCAGATGGTAAGAGACCACTGCGAAGAACTGGGCGTACCATTCGCGTTGAACGATGCTTTCTCCAAGGGCGGAGACGGCGCTGTGGAACTTGCTGAGCTCGTAGTCAGAACTATCGACGAAAAACCTTCTGAATCAGTACGTTTCATGTACAACGATGATGAAAGCACAGAGAAGAAAATCGTCAGCGTAGCCAAAGAAATTTATCGCGCCGGCTCAGTGGAGTTCAGCCCTGAAGCCCGCAAAATGCTCAGCAAAATAGACGGCACTGAGTATGCGAAGTTCCCTGTTTGCATCGCCAAAACCCAGTACTCGTTCTCGCAGGACCCTAAACTTTACGGCGCCCCAGAGGGTTTCGAGTTCGATATAAAAGATATTGTAATCAATGCCGGTGCAGAGATGATAGTAGCGATCGCCGGTGACATCATCAGGATGCCGGGACTCCCGAAATCTCCTCAGGCACTGAGAATCGATGTCGTGGACGGTCACATTGAAGGATTAAGTTAAAGTGTTGATGGACAAGCTTTTCGACAATCATAACCATAGTGAGTTTTCATTCGACGGAGGCCGCACTTCCGTCCTGAAAACCTCACGTCAGGCCGCGGCCAAAAAGCTCGGAGGAATCTGTTTTACAGACCATTGCGATTTTTTCGTACCGCCGATGAAGGCCGAGCACGAGCACTGCGTCCCGGAAGTTTTCGATATCGCAGCCAGAAATGCTGAAATCGATAGGGTCAATGCCCTTATCCATTCCAGGGAGTTGTCGGAGATTCCCGCAGACTTCCGTATTTTCAAAGGTATCGAACTCGGAGTACAGGAAAGCCAGCGTGAAAAGATAGCTAAAGTACTGGAGGAGAATACTTTCGATGAAATTATCGCTTCCGTGCATTACCTCGACGACACTGACCCGTTCTGGGGTGGATATTATGAAGGTAAAGGATGGCATTACGCTTATTGGCACTATCTTGAGACCTTGTTCGAGGAACTCATGTGGCTGAGAAACCGCTTCGACATCATGGGACATTTCGATTATGTCACCAGATATGCTCCTTATCCTGAATGCAGCATTTATTACAAGGACTATCCGGACCTTCTGGACCAGATGCTACGTTTCCTCGCAGAGAATGGCAAAGCCTTGGAAATCAACACAAAGACTTACCAGGATTACAACGGAAGGACACCGGTTCTGGACAAAAATATCCTTATACGTTTCCGTGAACTTGGAGGCGAGATGATCAGTCTCGGTTCAGACTCGCACGATGCCGAAATGGTAGGACATAACTTCGAATATTTCGCAGGCTATGTGAAATCATGCGGCTTCCGCTATCTCGTGCACTTCGAAAACCGCAAGCCGATAATGCTTCGCAACGAATGTCCTGATTAGTCGATTCTTACGCTTACTAGAAGCTGGTTTCGACGGTTCCCACAAATGCAGCCGGACCGGTCAACCAGACCTCCGATGCCCTGAAGTTGTCAGGGTCAATGCCTTTGTCTAACGGAATGAACGATACCGCGAGGTCAGCTATCTTGGCATGGACTTTATAATTAACCGGAGTTTCTCCGGTTTTTTCTTTTTCCGCCAACCATGATGCCATGGCAGATGCGACTATACCAGTTCCACAAGCAAGTGTCTCATCCTCAACGCCTTTTTCATAAGTGCGGACAGAGATGTCGCCAGCAGCATTGACCTGAACGAAATTCACATTCGTCCCGGCAGGCGCGAAGCGTGGGTCCTGGCGGAGTCGGCGGCCTTCGTGGAACACATCGCAAGACGCGAGTTCACTGACGAATTTCACGAAATGGCGGGTGCCGGTGTCGAGGAACCAGCCGTCTTCATGGCGGACAGCGCCGGCGACGTCTTTCATTTTCAGGCTCACTGTTCTCGCGGTCGGGGCGAAGGATTCAGCGCTTTCCACAGTCGCAACATGCAGTCCGTCAGGTGCTTCGAAGTCGAAATGTTTATAACCGAGGTCCGCGGCGAAGGCCACTATACAACGTCCCCCGTTGCCGCACATCATGCCGCCGGAGCCGTCGGAATTATAGTAGCGCATGCGGAAATCGTGGTCCCGGCTGTCTTCCAGCACCATCACTCCGTCCGCACCGAATCCGGTATGTCTGTCGCACACGGCGGAGATATATTCAGGACTGATATTCAATGCTTTACCACGCCCGTCGGCTATCAGGAAATCATTCCCTGCACCATGATATTTATAGAATTTCATCTCAGCAAATCTTCCAGTTCCACAGAGGCATCGGTTTTTCCGTCACGATATTTCACGATGACTGGGGTATAGACATGTATTCCGGCCTCGGCTCCAGGTCCTTTTCTGATCGGACGGCTTCCGGCCACGACTACTGCGCCGGCAGGGATAACGATACGGCCAGTTTCATCCGGACGGATATAATCGCCGTGGACAGCGTCATAAACAGCTGTGGATTTGTTGATTATAACGCCTGAACCGAGCACTGCCCCCTCACGGACGAGAACGCCTTCATAGATACCGCAGTTCCCGCCGATGAAAACACCGTCCTCGATGATTACCGGCATGGCCCCTACCGGTTCCAGCACGCCACCGATTTGCGCGGCAGCAGCGATATGGACGTTCTTGCCGATTTGCGCGCAAGAGCCCACAAGTGCGTGAGAATCAATCATTGACCCCTCATCTACGTACGCACCGATATTCACATAGGCAGGCGGCATCATGATGACCGACGGAGCCAGATATGCACCGCGGCGGACTGAACTTCCACCCGGAACAATACGGACTTTATCCTCGACTGTGAATTTCCTGACCGGAATGGTGTCTTTATCTATAAAAGGGAACTGCCCCTCGGTCATATCTGTCAGTGTACCAAGCTTAAAGCCTTCGAGAATGGCTTCTTTTATCCAGGCGTTCACTTTCCAGTTTCCGTCTACTTTTTCAGCCACGCGTATGCGGCCGGATTCCAAGTCGGCGCAGAAATCAGCGAATTGTCTTTTATCCATAATCATCTACAGGTCAATGTGTTTAAGAACCTCTTTCATAAGTGCGCGGGTGGATTCCGTAGCTTCTGTCAACGGCAGTCTCATCTCGGCTTCGCACAGTCCCAATATGGACAATGCCGCTTTCACCGGAATCGGGTTACATTCCACGAAGCACGCATGGAAGAGCGGATATAGCTGATTATTAAGCTCTATCGCCTCTCGCAGGTCGCATCTTCCGATCGCCGAAATCATCGCTTTAAGCTTCGCCGGCGCGATGTTCGATGCCACGCTGATGACGCCGTCCGCACCCGATGCCATGAGAGGAAGGGTCTGGTCGTCGTCGCCGCTCAAGACTGTGAACCCTTCGGGCGCATCCCGTTTTATGTCAATGATTTGGGCGACGTTTCCGGAGGCTTCTTTTATCGACGTGATGTTTCGTACGGCGGAGAGCTTCAGGGAGGTTTCCGCTGTCATGTTCACGCCTGTTCTGGACGGCACGTTGTACATGATTATCTGACGGTCTGTGGAATCTGCCACAGCTCTAAAGTATTCATAGAGACCGTTTTGCGTAGGTTTATTATAGAATGGGGTAACTACCAGGTATGCGTCTACTCCGAATTTTTCCAAGTTGCGCATATTGGCTATGGTAGCGGGGAGCGAATTGGAGCCGACTCCTGCCACTACCGGTTTTCCATCGGATTCTTCTACAGTTATTTTTATGAGTTCCCGTTTTTCCTCGTCAGAGAGGCAAGGAGTTTCTGCCGTCGAGCCGAGAGGGACAAGAAAATCTACGCCACCTTCTACCTGGCGTCTTACGAGCATCCGGTATGCTTCATAATCCACAGCACCACCACGGAATGGTGTAACTAATGCTGTTCCAAGGCCTTTTATTGTTATCATTGTTATTCTATTTAAGTAATCATTAAAAAATAACTTGCTGAGCGCAAGCGCTTGTTTGAGGGTTATCACTCGTTCGAAGGCTTTAAGCCCCACGCACTGTTTTACGTGCACGTTACCCTCATCCTAAATCCTGGGTCTCGGGGAAAAGAGTTGCTTTCGCCCTCTCCGGCTATAAAAGCGGTGTTTCGCGCTCGCGAAACGTGAGTTACTTAAGCGTTCCGATGAATAATTCTTTAAACTCGTGGACCATCGGTTTCGGTGTTCCTTGAGGATTGACACCATCTTGTCCGGCAAGGGTTTCTTCAGCCTGTGCATCAGCCATGCCTGCCGCCATCACTGCACCTTCTGCAAAGCCCTGTCTGGAGAAGGCTTCGTGTTCCATGGTTATTCTGTCGCATCCACCCTCGAATCCGACAGTATGGATTCCGGCGATTTCTCCGACACGGACTGAGGCCACGTCAGGTTTAATGCCCATATTTTTGTCTACTACTGCTGCCAATGTTTTGGCGGTGCCGCTTGGGGCATCGAGTTTATGGCAATGGTGTTTTTCGACTATGTATGGGGCATATCCGCCTGCCTTGGCCAGGAGGCTGGAAGCGAGATCCACTGCTGCCGTAAAGACATTGACCCCAACAGAAAAATTGGAGGCCCAGATGAGTGGGGTGCGGCATTTTTCGAAGTACGCGAAGACTTCGTCGGCGATATCGTACCAACCGGTGGTGCCGACGACGGCTGCCTTGAAGTTTTCAGCGATGAATTTGTAGTTTGCGCGGAATGCGTCCGGGACGGTAAAGTCAATGCAGATGCTGTCTTTCGTGACGGCCGTGTCTGCAGATTGTACGTCTTCGCTCTTTCCGGCGCATTCTATTCCTTTATCAGTCAGGACTTTTTCTACCATCCTGCCCATTCTTCCGTATCCGCTTATAAAAATTTTCATACTATAGTCCAACTATGTTACACAAAGATAAACTTTTTCGGCCAATATCCGCTTCGCGCCAGGCGATGTTTTTGTCACTCGGGCTCTAAAAGAGGTGTTTCGCACTTGCGAAACTTGAGTAAATCATAAGGCGATATTGGGCGATGGCCTTGTCGAGATCACTTTTGAGGATGTACTCGTCAGGGGTATGTGCCACAAAGATGGAGCCAGGGCCGCAGAGGGAGCGGTGAATAAATTTCGTCATTCGCGGAGTGTCGCTGCCAAACGCTACCGGCATGGTCTCGAAATTGTCCAATGTGTCATAGCGCATAGGTGTGTCGCCGCCGTATTCTTCCAATATATATCCATGTTCCTTTGCTGTGTCACGCATCCATTCCGTGACCATATCATCGGTCAAGAAGGTGGTTCTGAAGTAGATACGGAATTTCAACTCGGGGCTTAGGATATTCTGCGGATTATCGGATATAAGTTTGCCGATGTTCCATGTGGTCGGACCGAGTGTCGGGTCCACCGGAAAATCCACCTGTCTGAGGGCATTGACAAAACCCACAAATTTGTCGACAGCGCTGGTGCCGAGTTCGGGATAGCCGGAGTGGCATGGTTTGCCTTTTATGGTCAGGCCGAAGGATTTGGTGCCTTTGGAAGCCGTAACCATCTTATTGTCAGTAGGTTCCCCCACGACCAGCCATTTTCCGCCCGAGCAGTCGCGGGTGTATGCTTTAGCGCCGTAAGAACCTGTTTCTTCGCCTGAAAGCAGCAGCAGGGCGAAGGCGGGCTTTCGGTCATCTGACATGGTCAAGTTTTCGAGTTCGGGTCTTTCATTCTGAGAGTCAATCTCTTGAGGAGGCAGATCGCGCAAAGATATGCGGTCGGACGATTTTCCGTCTAGATGCGGATTGCATGTAGCAAGTCCCGAGGTAGCATTTGCGCGTTCCGCATCCACTGATAAACATGCTTCGAGCATGGCGAAAATCTGCCCTTTCGCGTCACATGAGCCGCGGCCCGTTATGAGGATATCATCTTGCTCAGCAATTTTCCCGTCAGGTAGCGCATCACCAGCTTTTATATCTCTGAAAGTCGGTGATATATAAGGAGGTACAGTATCCATATGAGAACAGAGATATATCTGCGGCTCGCCTTCGCCCCACTTGAAAAGCAGGTTCAGCGTACCGTCACCAACTTCATATCTTTCACGGAAATCGGCCCGAACATTCTCCCACAAAAACTCAGCAAACTCCCTCTCAGTTCCGCTCGTAGACTCCATTTCCAGCATCCGTCTAAAAAACTCCAAATTCATATCCGTGTTGTTTTCTACTCAGTCAAGAATCTCATCATTTTGGATGACGACAAAGGAGAGACCGAAGCAAATGAAGAGAATTCAGTTGAGATTTCATCCAACGAAGCCTCTATATTTCCAAAAAGATTGAGGTCAATTGAAACCCTATGGCCCAATTGAAGAGCAAGAGCTGTCCCTCCTACAAGTCTCAAGTCCCTAAACATCTCCAAGGATTGAATCTTTATTAGTAGTTCCAGTGTGTCTGGATGGATTGTTTCATAGTGTAACATCTGAATGATTCTTTTGGAGTAGATGATACTGCAGAAATAAATGAAAGAGCCTTAGGATCTAAGGTCCGTAAGTTCTGGGCAATATGAGCTATCATTGGGATCCCATACCTACTAACCAGTAATTTCCAGTCCTTATACTGACCTAATTCCAGAACGCGACGCACGATAAATGCAGCATTAGATTCCAAGTCAACGGAATCTTTTTCCACATCCCAGAACAGGTAATCGGAGAATGAATTTATGTAGTCTCTATCACTCATGAAAGCAAAGATAAAAAGAGAAACGCATTAATGCAAGGGGCAAATAAAAGGCTGGTCCGAAACTCAGAATCTACGTTAACGCTCACGTCACGTAGCCGAACGGCGGCGGTGCCCGAAGAGCGAATTGCGAAGCACCTGAGCGAACGGGCACTGACCGCCGGCGGCTACCATGTCGCCGCAGGAGATGAGATGAGTGAAGGCCTTCGGTGCAAATGGTACCAAGAAAACGTTTTAAGCTGCACGAAGGGCTTCAAATTTTGCGTTTTGTACAGAGAAAACGTTTTAGGCGGTACAAAATTTTAGAGTCTGTGTGATAAACATTGTGGCGGCAGTAGGTCGGACTCATCCGCTCAGGTGCTGCGCAATTCGCATCCTGAGTTCCGCCTCCTGCCGCTGTCGCAACGTTATGCTCTTCAGATATCGTCACGTAGCCGAACGGCGGCGGTGCCCAGAGAGCGAATTGCGAAGCACCTGAGCGAACGGGCACTGACCGCCGGCGGCTACCACGGCTACGGCTACAATGTCAGAGGCGATTAAGCATATTTGTCCGGGCGATCGGCCTATTACCGGACAAAACGTTTATTTTGAGCAGTTTATCCGGCAGAAAACGTTTTATCATGGACAAATCAAGCAGCCAATAAAAGGCTGGTCCGAAACTCAGAATCTACGTTAACGCTCACGTCACGTAGCCGAACGGCGGCGGTGCCCGAAGAGCGAATTGCGAAGCACCTGAGCGAGCGGGCACTGACCGCCGGCGGCTACCATGTCGCCGCAGAGGCGAGAGGAGGTTCTGCCGGGGACCCGTGGTCACCCATGACCTCGTAAATGGGAGGCGCCGGCAACGCCGGAGGGATGAGCGAAGCGAAGGTCTCCGGTAGGACCTCCTCTCGCCGGCAGTATAAGACAATGTTCACGACTGAACCAGGAATCACGTGTGGGTAAAGAGCTGGAAAGCCACATTCCGGCAGTATAAGACAATATTCAAGCCAGAGACATGTGTCACCACTGTGAAAAACGCAGCCCTAATATCGCATATATACCAAAATAATGACTATATTTGAGGTTTGCATCGAACTTGAAATGGTTATGGACAACAATACACATACGCTACCGCAGATCCGCTTAGGAATGCTTCCGACCTCCTCACACGCACTTAGCGTAGACAAAATCGTCATTATCGACGATAATCTGTTGGACACCTGGGAAGACGACAAACGCATCGGCGCCCCAGTAGAAAACAAATTCCCAATCAAAATCATGATGGGAATCACCATAGTGTGTGTAGACGGCTCAGTCGACTTGAGACTCAACCAGAAAGACTACCACCTGCAAAAAAACGACTTCCTGTTAGCCATGCCGGGATTCATCGCAGAAAAAATGGAGATGGACGTAGACTCGAAAATCATCGTCTGCGCAGTCGCCATGGACTTCCTGGGGAAATCCCCCATGAAATCCAGCGAAGACCTGCGAAAATGGCTGATGAAACAGGAAGGCCCTGCTAAACTGACACTTACAGACGAAGAATGTGACGAATTTGTAAGATTGTACAAGTCATTCCGCCAATGCTCCGCATCCGTAGACAAGAAATACGTACTGGACACACTCATCGGATTCATCCACATGACACTCCCGATGATAAACTCCACCATAATGAGATTAGGAATGTCAGACGAAGGCGTAACACTGTCCAGAAAAAAAGACCTCGTCCTCAAATTCCTGAACGACGTTCACACCTACTGCAATAAAGAAAGAAGCGTAGCCTTCTACGCCGACCGCTGCTTCCTCTCACCGAAATACTTCGCCAGAATCATGACCGAAATGCTCGGCAAAAAACCTGGCGACGTCATAAAGGAAAATGTTATTCTCGAAGCCAAAGTAATGCTGATATCGAAAGACTACACAGTGCAGCAAGTCAGTGACAAACTCAACTTCCCGAACTCTTCCTTCTTCTGCAAATACTTCAAATCCGCAGCCGGATGCTCCCCAAGACAGTATCAGCTGTACGGAGAAAAGGCTACGGAATAAATCGGTCCCGCAAGCGCGAAACAATTACTTCCCAGGCACACGGAACACATCTTCAGGAAAAGAAGTGTTCTTCTTGATGCCTTTCATTTCGTATACGGTCGCGATGCCGGAAACCTCCTCCATCGTCATCTTTGTGAGCACGCAATCCGACTTCCTGTACACGAGGACAATCTTACTGTAACCACGTTTCGCACCTGCGCCGGCCGTAAGCGTAACTACATATCCTTCAGCTGTTTCCGCCTCCGAAATCTCAGCCCCATTATCTGTCGCCACCTGCTGAGGACAACCCTTTATACATCCTGTCAATGTCTTTGCGAGGCTTCCCATCATCTGGTTCTTGGACGTGTCGAAAGTCGACGACTTGCCACCCTTGTTCATGTGGAACTTATTGCCATTGACCACGAGAAGTTCACCAGCCGGCTTACTGTACTTCATCGAAAGACGACCGTCATTGGCGAAATACAAAGTACCTTCAGAAACGATCTTCTTGCCCGAAGCCTTAAGCGTCTTGGTCTGCACAAAACCACTCTCAATATTCTTTACAGAAGCATTGGCAGCAGTAATCTTCTTAACAAGACCTGCAGCAGGAGCGGGAGCAGCTTCTCCCACAAGACAAGACTCCAGAGAAATCCCGGCTCCAACAGTCGCGAAAGAAGCGACAACATCGCTGCGGTCCGCAAAGGAATTAACCCCAGCTATAGCAGATGACGCACCTCCGGCACAAATAACCAAAGCCGACAACAAAGCAAAAAACCTATTCATAAAGACCTCCGTTTATAGAAATCGTCTGTCCTGTAATATAAGCCGCCTTATCCGAAACGAGGAAAGCCACGAGTTCCGCAACCTCCTCAGGCTCACCGAATCTCTTCGCCGGAATAGTCTTCTTAAGTTCAGCCTCGTCGAGCCCCTCCACCATATCAGTACGGATAAATCCAGGCGCAACGGCATTGACAGTAACCTTTCTGGCAGCGACCTCCTGGGAGAGAGCCTTGGTCGCGGCGATGATTCCGCCCTTGGCGGCAGAGTAATTGGTCTGGCCCGGCAGGCCTTTCTTGCCCGAGAGTGACGCCATGTTTATGATGCGGCCGCGCTTGTGGACCACCATCGGCTGGAGCACCGGACGTGTGACATTGTAGAAACTGTCCAGATTCGTCTTCATGACCTTGAACCAGTCCTCCTGCTCCATCCAGAGCAAAAGATTATCGCGACGGATACCTGCATTATTCACAAGAACCTCTATAAACTCCTCAGGATGAGCGGATTGCCAAGCTTTAACCGCAGATACGGTAGCCTCGTGATCACTGACATCGAACTTCATGAGCTCGCCAGTTCCGCCGGCTGCAATCACCTCTTCGAGAGTCTTCTGAGCTGCCTCGTCATTCGACACGTAATTAATTATGATGTGATAACCTTCGGCGGCCAGTCGTACGCAAATCGCCTTTCCGATTCCGCGGCTTCCGCCTGTGACCAATGCTGTTTTCATATTTATCAATGTTTATATTCTAATATCCGACAATGTCTTTTTCCAAATTTTCCATGCCCGGCAAAAATCCGCAAGTAATTACTGCTGTTTTAGATACGCCGAGAATGCCATGCAAGTTCAGGCTCTGTCCCGTCAGCAGAAGATTCTTCAGAGGGGTACGCGGAGAAAGGAACGTAAGGAGAGGATTGTGATAGTCTTTAGCCACGCCATAGGCAGAACCGTCAGGTGTAGCAGTATAACCATGCCACGTCACAGGCGAACTCGTGTACACCTTGTCGATGCATTGCCTTATACCTGGTAGCCTAAACTCGAGCAAGTCGAGACACTCATTCAGTTTCCTATTTTTAATCTCCTCATAATCAGCACCTCTCGTACCGGAATGCATACCATCCCATTCACTGAGCATATCCCAGTCCATCATGCTGAGCACGTCCATGGACTCGGCATATTTTCCTTTCTCCGGCGGATAGAAATGAACCATGATGCTTTCTGTTTTTCGCGAGTCCGGACGCCAAAGATCCACGCCATCATGATGCACGAAAAGGTTCTTGTTCATATACTGCAGCGACTCCGGCTTCAGGATAATGTTCGCCGTGAAAATGCCATGAGTATTCTTCAGTCCGGAAATTCTGTTCCTGAACACTTTCTTAACCTGACGGCAGTTGTCCACAAGATCCATGGTGACAGCAGGATGGACGTCAGAGATGACCCAATCAGCCGTAAAGACTTCTCCGTCAGCTGTTTCCACGCCTGAGACATTCCCGTCTTCAGACACATGCACAGACACGACCTTCTTACCTGACAATATGGTTCCGCCCATAGCGCGCACCTGTCGTACAAGCCTGTCTATTAACAACATACCACCGCCGAGTTTTGAATCATTGTCATATCCGAGTCGCCAGGAACTGTCGATGAAAGAGTTGGTCGCCTGCGCATAAACATACATAGGCATCGTATCAGCGTTGAGCTCCATTTTCATGGTAGCGCCGCAGACAACATCACGAAGACGCTGGTCCGAAATGGTGTCCCTCACGAAATCGTATGCCGGCTTCCCGAAGAGATCGAACATCTCCGAATCAGGGTGGAAAGCATCGAACATCTTGTCACCAATCTTCTTCAACACAGCGGAATACGCATCCAGCTCATTCTTGTTTAAAGGGAAATATTCAGCAAGACGCTCAGCAAAACGCCTATGACCTGAAGCATGAGGATAAACAGAAACCCCGTCGCCATCGGCATTGACAAAAGCCACCTCGTCGATACAGTCCTCATCGAGCTTCTTCCACGGCAGGCCTTCCAGCAGGTTAAAATACTGAAACAGAGGATATAACGGCTGCTTAGGCTCCAGTCCCCCGACATAGTGGAAACCGGTATCGAAGGTGTGCGACCGCCCGTCAGAACCCTTCCTGACGAAAGTCTGCAAACTTCCTCCGAGGATTCTCTCCTTTTCGAGCACAGTCACTTTATAGCCATGTTTCGCGAGAATGAAGGCACATTCCAGTCCCCCGATTCCACTTCCTATTATGATTACGCTATTTTCCGCCATATCACTTAGTTACGCTTTTTCTGAACCTGTCCCATCTGAGCAATCTGCGGAACAGGAACGGTTCCAATGTATAAGTTATGAGAATGGTGGCGCTTATTCCTATCAATGTGCTTACGCCGATAGATCTGATGGCCGGATGCACTGCCAGGAACATGGACAACACCACTGTTACGAGCACGAAAGCGGAGAAGAAAATCGCCGTCTTGTGCCAGTCCAGAAGGTCCTTGCGTCCTGAACGCGCCTCTACCAACAGGCCCTCCATCACAAATATACTGTAATCCACACCGATTCCGAAGATAAAGGTGGAGATAATAATGTTTATCAAATTGAACTGCAGCCCGAGCAACGCCATGAAACCCTCCACGACGTACCAGCTGAAGAACATCGGCATGAACGCGATGAGCGCCACCCACAGATTTCTGAACGAAAGCAGGAGCACTGCAAGCACAAACAGGGATGAAATCATCAGAATGACTGTAAAATCGTCATGAATGATCGAAATCATGTTTCCCGTATAGTAGAACGGGTCCGCCACGATGATATGAGGCAGCGCCGCAAGCCTGTCACTGACTTTAGAGCGCATCTCCTCCGGCAGCTTCACCGGCGTGAATACAAGATAGCGCCCGTCATCAGTTTTCTCTACCATCGTAGTCTCCAACCCTGAAGGCAAAATCCCTGCATCATACAGAGACTCAGCCTCATACGATGTTTCCACCATACCATAGAAAGGCTCGAATATGTCGGGATCCAACCCATGCCTGCCGGCGGCTGAAGTTATCTCTTTCCGGGCCAGGTCAATGCGGGTTTTCCCTGTTTCAGGGTCAATGCCGTTCCACCATTCTTCCCAGGCGCCGATACGCAACGTCTGCTCGGACTCAGGGATGAAAAGCATGGAAGCCAATGAAGAGAAGGACGTTATCATCCCCTCACGACGCATCGAATCACAGACATTGACAAGAGCCTTGTTGCATTCGAGGGCGGCATCGAGAGTCTCGCCAGCGGCAGCGAAATAGACCTGCACGTCAGTGCCCATATTCTTTTCCGCATACAGCGCCTCGGAACGGAGAGTCTCATCCGAAACGTAACCGATATTCTTCAGATTCGTGTCGAAAGTTACTTTCCCGGAGAAGGCCACGCCCACAACTATCATCGCAACTACCAGAAACAGAAGAACTTTACTCCTATCATAAGGATAATCATTGACCTTACCCACAAGGGCGAAGACCTTTTCATTCTTGCGGGTATCGCCTCCCTTGAGGAAGTGCGGCAGGAAAATCAGGCCGAACAATGTGCTGGCGATCAATGCCACTGAGGCGAAGATACCGAAGTCGCGCAACAAATCGCTTTCAGTGAAAAGAAGACCGAAGAACGCTCCCACTGTGGTGATACAGCCGAGACATACCGGAACCGATTCATCTTCAAGCACTTTCCGCGAATCTCCGACGTATTTGAAATGAGTCAGTACATGCAAGATATAACTGATCGCCACGCCGAGAATGATGGAGCCGATTCCAAGTGCCATAAGCGACATCGTTCCCTTCAGGAAATACATGAACGCCAGGGCTGCAAGTGCACCGAATGCCACAGGGATGACATTCAGCGGAATGAATGAATAACTCCTGAAAGACAGGCAGATAAGTATCAGAATGATAATAAGGGAGATACCCACAGTGCAGAACAAATCGCGCTTGATAATGTGCGAATTGCCGTAACTGCGGACCGGTGCCCCATGATACAGGATTTCCACATCAGGATGCAGGCTCTCGAACTCCTTCACCTCCGCCTCGATTTCCTCCACAAGCACCGTGCTGGCCTTAGTGTCGAATGCTGTCAATGCCGGTGAGACGAACGCAAGAGCGACTGTGCTGTCAGGACAGAAAAGGTGCGAGTCGATAATGGAAAAACCTACTGATGAAGCACTTGCATTCTCCGAAGATCCGTCCGCCACCGCACTGAGACCCAGCGATGCCGCCAACACATTCCTCATCCCGAGCGGATCGTTCGCCACCATTTGGGTCAATGATCCTGTCTCGTCGCTCATAACGCTTTCATAGTTCTGTGCCATCATCTTGTCCACCGATTCAGAGGAAAGCAAGTCTGAAAAGGCAGCATAACATGAGGTATCGACGAAAGAAGGGACATGTGACAGTGCAAAATCAAGCGCCATCACAGGCAGGTCATCATCTATGCGGTACAAGACATTGTCTATGCAATGCGATGAGGAATCTCTTATCATCAGAGAGTCCACAAACTCATCCGCGTAAGACGCCAGGGTATAAGTATCCAGAAGTGAATCTCTGGACGTCAACTGGATGAAAATCTTATCCTTTACCTTAAGATTCCCGAAAGCCAGTCCGCTGTCGGAAGTGGCAGCTGAAGGCAGAAGTTTGGTAATATCTTCCTCATAACTTACCTTGGCACCGAAAAAAGCGAAGAAAGCCACAAGTGCGAGCATCAGCGTCCACATGGCGGCTTTACGTTTCAGGAAATAATTATATATAGCTAAGAAAAACTTTCTCATGACTTTATGCTAACTCCGGAAATTGGGCCTTCCATTTCCGGTAAAATTCAGGTTCGGACGGTTCCAAAACTCCATCGGTCCCCGTAAATAACTGAATCGTGGAAGCGGTGAGCACCAATGCGTTATCCCTCTCCCTGCGAATTTCATAATCGAAGCAGATTTTTGCTCCTCTAACTTTCTTGTAAATGGCCGTCACCAAAAGGGTATCTTCATAAGTAGCCGAATGGGTGAAACGGACATGATAGTCGAGAATCGGACAGTAATATCCGCTGTCTACCATAAGTTTATAACTGAGTCCATACTCTCTTCCGAACGCCTCCCGGGCATCTTCCAGATACTTGAGATAATTGCCGTGCCAGATGACACGGATAGGATCCATTTCAGAAAAACGGACAGGGACCTTTATGGTAACTTTCAAATCAGACATATCTACCGAATGGACATTAATCCACTATAAAAATCTTTATAAGACCGCCGGCGATACGTTCTCCTCCTACCGATGTTTCAGTACGGACGAGCGACATGCCCATCGCTTCTCCTTCGACCTCGACTCTTGTACGAAGGCTCTCCCCTTCCTTGGGAAGACGGTCTATTCTGAACGACTTGATCTCGCCGATAAGACCGATATGCGGCTTTTCCCCGACAAGATAATACCGATAACCGGCAAATGCCGCGGCGCTCTGCGCGGAATGTTCTATAAGTCCAGGTTCAATGATTTGGCCTCCAAGACAGAACACATTGTCTTTCAATACAGTAAGGCCTGTCTCTCCACCGGTTTCATCAGCAGAGTAAAGAGTATCCACCATCGTCATAGGCGGCCTCTGCGGGATCAGACTGAATATTTCTTCTCCCCGGGCAAGTACTTTATCTTCCATGGACATATAGAAAAAAGCTGCTGTCCCGGAGCAAATTCCCGGGACAACAGCATAAGTTTTTTACTTCATTCTATCGAAAACGAAATCGTATAGAGATGCGAATGTCTTGATATTAGACACTTCTGAACCGGCAATCTTGATTCCGAAATTAGACTCGATAAGGGCTACGAGGTCCACAAGGCTAAGACTGTCAAGTTCAAGTGTCTCCTTGATAGGTGCCTCAGGAGTGATAACTGACTCCTCCACCTCGAACTCATCGGCAAGAGCTGAGTTGATTTTTTCGATTAGTTCCTGTTTTTCCATAATATTATTAAATTTATTTATCGTATATCTCTGATAATCAATGTCGAATTAGTTCCACCGAATCCGAATGAGTTCGAGAGGAATGTATCGAAATGCTTCTGCAACCTCACTGAAGGAATAATAAGTTTAGCTGAATCCTCATCAGGGTTTTCGAAGTTCAAGTTCGCAGCGATGAAGTCATTCTTCATCATAAGGATAGAGTAAATCACCTCGCTGGCACCTGCCATCCACATCTCATGTCCGGTCTGTGACTTGGTACTGGTCACTTCCACTTTCTGGTCACCGAAGACATTGAAAATAGCCTTGGCCTCGTTAGTGTCACCGACATGGGTCGATGTCGCATGGGCATTGATATAACCGATCTCTTCCTTCCTGATTCCTGCGCGGCGGATAGCCATTTCGAGCGAGCGGCTCGGGCCCTCGACGTTAGGTGAGGAAATGTGGTCGCCGTTGCTGGAGAAGCCGTAGCCGAGGACTTCAGCGATGATCGGAGCGCCCCTGCGGACAGCTGACTCATAACTCTCGATGATTACCGTAGCTGCACCGCCGCCCGGAACGAGGCCGTCACGGTCGCGGTCGAATGGACGGCTAGCTTTCTCAGGCTCGTTCTCACGTGTGGAGAAAGCTGAGATTCCGTCGAAAGAACCTACTGACCAAGGATTTACTTCCTGAGCTCCACCGCAGACTACCATGTCCTGAAGGCCGTTCTGGATAAGGAGCGCACCGAGACCTATAGCATGTGAACCGCTGGCGCAAGCTCCTGATACTGTAAGGTTTATACCTTTAAGCTTAAATATGCAGCCGAGGTTCATGGTGACCGTACTGTTCATGGACTGGAAAATGGCTCCTGAACCGCACAATGTGGTGTCCTTCTTCTCTCGCATGATATCCACAGCATTCACAACAGGAACGGTAGAACTGTCATTTCCGTAAAGGAGGCCGACCTCGTGGGTATTCAGATAATCCTGGTCGATACCTGCCTGCCTGAGAGCATCTCTGGTAGCGCAATATGCATATTTGGCCTGCTCAGGCATGAAAACGCGCTGTGCTCTCGGGAGTTCCTTCTTCAGATCCGGTTCTACCAGCTTGGCTGTCAATGCAGAACGGAATCCCATCGCCTTGCGCTCAGGGTCGAAAATAATGCCGGACTTGCCATTGTAAAGGGAGTCGCGGACTTCATCCAATGTGTTTCCGAGGCATGAATATATGCCCATTCCGGTAATCACTACTCTATGTTGTTCCATTTCAAATGTGTATTTTCTATTTTACAATATTGTCAATGTCTCTGAACAGTTGTTTTCTACTGTCTCTCAAGCGTCCGAGAACGCCGGATTTCTCTGCACGTATCGCGTTGAAACCGTGGATGATATCCTTAATCCATCCCACATAAGCCCATTCGAACAAGCAGAGCGCAGGGAACAGGGCTACATAAATGAGTCCCGCCAACAAACTTGTCTTCACCCAAGTCACGAAAAATGTCAACAGACCGAATACCGGGAAGATGAGGAGCGCATTCAACGCGATGAGGAATGTGCCATGAAACATCTTGTCTTCAGCCTTGTCAGAGAAGTACTTAGGAATGAACCACGCCGGGAGGGCCGGCCACAATGAGAAGACCGCCAGCGGGAAAAGGAAGGCCACCACCGCTATCTGCACCAGCAAGTTTCCCACCCCAGGGGTTTGGGTCAATGCCGATTCGTCGATTCCTTTTTTCTTCAACTCTCCATATACCGCACGGGCACTTTCATAAACAGACTGCACCATCGAAGGATTGCTTTCCTTTGCAGCATCCAGAGCAGCCACGAGTTTCTTGTCAGCAACAAGCTTCTGCGGTAACTGTGTCGGATCCATATTTTGGTTCTTGGCGTAAATAATGCCATATTCACCCTGACGGATAGCATCTATAGCATCGTAATTCTCAGTATCTTGGATATTGAGCATCAGCGAGTTGATCTGTTCACGTACCAACGTGTTCACTTCACGCTGTGCTGTTCTCGGCTTTGTTTTATAGAGTTCATAATATGGCTTCAACGAAATAGGAGTGCCATATTTGATGAGCATTTCATTTCTTAGACCGGCATATTCAGAATAATGGTTACAGCTCGGCAAGATGAAGATTTCTTTCTCGAAATTACCCATTTCTGCTGCTTCGAATGCCATCTTCGTGTAACCATAGGAGAAGGTTCCGAGCCAATGTCTGTCCTGATGGCCTGCTTCCGGATAAATCGCGACCGTACTGCCGTCGAGAAGAGATTTCTCAGAGTCTCTGAATGTAGCACCATTATTTTTCAATGCCGCCTCACCTTCCCAGTTGAGCCTAAATGCAGGAAGAAGACCGATAGACCTGAGGAATTTGTCAGCAATCGGGCTCAATGCGAATACGTCTGCACGAACAATTACATGCACGACGCGATCCCTGATGGACATGAGAATACCCAAAGCGTCATTAAGACTGTTCTGGTGGTCAGAAACGACGAGCAATGGTGTTCCGTCTTCCGGAACATTCTCAGTGTTTAGGTAATAGACTTTTCTATAATATATCTTTTCAGTCAGAAATCTGACGTATGATTTAAATCCGCTATAAAGTGCAGGCACCTTTGCCTTCGACATAATCCAACTAACTAATTACTAAGTATAAATAATAACTCGCAAATATACTCATTTTTTTCGAGTTGGGTTAGCGATTGGGCGGCAGATAGATAATAAGGTACAGAAAATGTTCCGAAAAGAACATACAGAATAAAAAAAAAGTCTCTGAAAATGAATTCAGAGACCTTAAGTGGAGATAGACGGAGTCGAACCGACGACCCTCTGCTTGCAAAGCAGATGCTCTAGCCAACTGAGCTATATCCCCGTTTGCGCTTGCAAATGTAGATACTTTTTTTTAAATTGCAAAGAATTTCGTTAATTTTCTATAAAATTTTTAGAACTATGGAGGAAAAAATGAATAAAGTTGAGATTCGGAAAGGGCTTCCGGGGGATGCTGAGGTGATTGCCAAGGCGGTGTTCGAAGCCATGGGAATTAAAGACGTTTCCCCATTGCTCATGAAAGCATTGACAGATATCTGCGGAATGGAAGATACACTTTATAGTTATAATAATACGGATATCGCGCTTTGCGACGGGCGGCCGGCAGGAGTGCTCATCTCTTATGACGGGGCGGACTATAACGATATGGCCAACAGGACATTCTCTCTTGTGGCGAAAGCCATGGGAAAAGAGAAATTAAATCCCGGAACAGAGACAGGACCCGGAGAATACTACATGGATTCGCTCTATGTATTGCCGGAATTCCGCGGAAGGAGCATCGGAAAAATCCTTATTGAAAACGGCTTCGAAGAAATAAAGTCCAAAGGCTTTACGAGAGTCACGCTACTGGTCGACATCGTGAAACCATGGCTCCATAAACTGTACGGCTCCGTCGGCTTCGTGATAGAGAGCGAAGTAATGTTCTTCGGCGAGCCTTTCTACAAAATGGCAAAAAAGTTGAAATAAAGTAACGTCCTCAGATTAAAAGTCGGCGCGTGGCGAAAAGTGCCCTCATAAGCTGAGGCTGGTTAAAAATATCTCAGACAACAATCGAATGGGAAAATTATATGATCAACTGATGAAGGACTACCGCTTGAAGGAAGGCCTGAACGCATGTATCAACTGCGGTACCTGCACGGCCGTCTGTCCTGCGGCGGAGTTCTATCGATATGATCCACGTAAAATAGTGGATATCGTCCAGAGCAAGGACGACGACGAAATCGAAAAATTACTCAAGAGCGAAACCATATGGTATTGCGGAGAATGCATGAGTTGTGTGACGAGATGTCCGCGTAAAAACGCTCCGGGCCTGATAGTCATGGCATTGCGAAACCTGTCCATCGAATTGGGCTACTTCGTGGAATCCGAAAAAGGACGCCAGCAGTGCCTACTTACTAAGGACCTCTGCTCCAATATCTTGGATTACGGCTACTGCGTATATCCGCGCCGTTTCGATTATGCGGCACACCCTGAAGCAGGAAAAGTCTGGGAATGGGAAGAAAAACATTTGGATGACGTATTCGAAAGACTCGGCGGAAACCTGGACGGAGAAGGTCCGGGAGCCATGAGGCGCATACCGCAGGAAGACCTCGACGAACTCAAACGAATCTTCGATGAGACCGGCGCTACAGAAAGAATAGAAAAAGTACGTGCTGCCGGACTTAAAAAAGCTGCCGAGATGGGGCTTACCGAAGAAGAATTCATGCAAAAAATATATACGGATAGCGATCCGAAACACTTAAACCGATAGTCCTTAATGATTTACGAAGGAAAACAAAAGATCTGGTCGGACTACCAGAAAGACATACCGGACGACCACTATTTCTACGTCCGAAGCTGCATCAGACAGAGCTTTTTTCCGGCTTCCGAAGCCGCATTTCTGAAAATAACAAGAGAAGAGTTAGGTAAAGACATATTCGAAACCGAACACCACACGACGTGCGGCGGCATTGCCTATCACTCAGATACCATTCCGCAGGAAACCGCGATGACGATCATTGCACGTCAGTTCGCATTGATGGCGAAATACGGCTACGAGAACTACGTCTGCTCTTGCATCACCTCGTTCGGCCTCTACTGCGAGACCATGGAAACCTGGCGAGAATTCCCTGAGCTGGAGGCAAAGGTAAGAGAGAACCTCTGGAAAACCTGCAAACTCGAATTCGCCAAACCGAAAGTCCTCGTCCATGCCAGCGACCTGATCTACAAATACCGCAACCTCATCGCTGCGCAGGCTAAGCATAAGCTTGTCAATGTCCATACAGGCCGCCCTCTACGTGTCGTGGAACACATCGGCTGCCATTATTCCAAAATGTTCCCTTCCAAAGGAGTAGGCGGAGCTGAATACCCTTACGTCCTCGTGGGAATGATAGAAGCATGGGGTGGCGAAATCATTGACTATCCTGAAAGACGTCATTGCTGCGGCTTCGGCTTCCGTCAGTACCTCGTGAAAGGAAACAGGGGATATTCATTGTCCAATACACACAAAAAATTCGAGAGCATGGAACCTTATCAGCCTGACCTCATTATAACCAACTGTCCAGGATGCCCTTACTTCCTCGACAGATGGCAGTACGTCATCGCTGAATCCACCGGCAAGACCTACGGAGAGAACGGCCATGGCATTCCAGTCCTCACATACGAGGAAGTAGCCGGACTTGTGCTCGGATATGACCCATGGGATTTGGGCCTCCAGACACACCAGGTCGGTCCGGAACCGCTCCTGGACAAAATGGGCATCGAATATGACCCTGCACGCAAATTCCTCGGAAAGAATGGCAAAGATATCGGACAGCCTGAGTCCTGCATGTGTTTGAAATAGTTACGGAATAGAGTTATGAAAAATAATATACTTATTATAGGTGGAGGGCCTGCGGGCCTGGAAGCGGCATCGGGACTTCAGAGGTTGGGGTATAATGTCATATTGATAGAAAAATCGACCACACTTGGCGGCCATCTGGCATCTTGGGACAGACTGTTCCCTGACGGCGTCTCTGCCAAGGAGAAACTCAAGGGCCTGCTTGCGCAGATGGACGGAGTCAAGTGCTTCACTGATACCGACGTACGTTCCATAAACCGCCTGGATAAATCTTACAACGTCATACTTTCCAACGGTATCACAGTACTCGCAGATGCCGTACTGGTAGCCAGCGGATTCGACCTTTTCCAGGCCGAAAAGAAAGAAGAGTACGGCTATGGAATTTATGACCGTGTCATTACCAATGCCGATTTGGAGGCTTGGTTCAATGCCGGTCCGGATTCCGACAACAGAATCGACAAGCCGAAAAGAATCGGATTCGTGCATTGTGTCGGCTCACGTGACGAGAAATCCGGCTGCCGTTCATGCTCCAAAGTCTGCTGCGCCACGGCTGTGAAACAGGCATGCGAGATTAAACAGGCATTCCCGGACGCCCAGGTATATTGCTTCTACATGGACTTGAGAATGTTCGGCCGTCATTATGAAGATTTATATCTCAGCGCGCAGAAAGATTACAACGTTCGCTTTATCCGTGGCCGAGTAGCAGAAGTATCTGAAACTGTGGACGGTAGCCTCCTGGTAAAAGCCGAAGATACCGTGGCTGGAAAGCCATTGAAAGTAACTCTGGACTTGCTTGTACTGATGGCCGGAATGAGACCTTCAGCTGCAGGAAAGAGAGTAGGGAAACTGTTGGAAATGCCGATGGAGGAAGACGGATTCTTCGCAGTCCGTGACAGTATCTTGTCAGGACAGCGCAGCGGACTCCCCGGAGTTTTCCTCGCCGGAGCCTCTACAGGCCCGAAGACATTGCCCGAAACCATTGCAGAGGCCAGGGCTGCTGTCATTGATATAGACAAATATTTGTCCGGCATATTCCCTGATGTTAAAAATTACAAGACTTTGCTTAGAGAAAGATGGTAGATTTCGGTTTTGGTCTAGTTCCAAGCTCCAGAATAAATCTGGACTTGTTCGATAAGAAGAAGTTCGAAGAATTGGCTGCGATCGAGCCTGACGTCCGTAAATGTATGGCCTGCGGAAGTTGCACAGCTGTCTGCACGGCCGGAAAATTCGTGCACACAAGCGTCAGGGAAGCCATTGAGGAACTTCATAATGCTCATCCGGACAAGGCTCTGGAACTTTTGCAGTCCTGCCAGCTGTGCGGAAAATGCACATTGGTCTGTCCGCGTGGCATAAACACTCGTCATCTTATCCTGTCCATCGCTAAAATCTACGGAACGAAATGACACCATTATATATATTGCCGCTTCAGACAGCGCCGGAAGTCATCGACAGAATCCCTTCCGGCTACAGTAATTTCGTGATTCCGTTCGTTGTCGGTATCAGTTTCATGCTGATCTGGCTGACCGTCGGACTGATAAGACTTCTGGCCAAGATTCCTGCAAAGGACAGACATAAGCTCTGGAAGTCATTCTTCATCCCGAAAATTGCGCTAAAAAATATCAAAGACCTGTTTTGCGACTGTCTTTTCCATACAAAAATCTGGAAACGCAAGCCGTTGCTCGGTTACATGCACTCGGCGATAGCCTTCGGATGGTTCATGCTCATCGTCCTGGGACACCTCGAAGTCGCCCTGTTCGTCCCTAAGCACCTTGCATGGACGGAAGGCGGTCTCTTCTATCCGATTTTCTACCGATTCTTCGTCTGGATTAACCCGGGACACGAGACGTTGAGGGGATGGTTCTTCTTTTTCCTGATGGACTTCTTCCTGCTTTACGTCCTTTCCGGCGTCGGCCTGGCCATCTTCAAGAGATTCAGATCCATCATCTTAGGCATGAGGCACACCACGAAACCGTCTTTCGCTGACCGCGTGGCCCTGTACAGCCTCTGGATGATTTTCCCTCTCAGACTTCTGGCGGAAAGCTTCACGGCCGACCTCAGTGGCGGTAGCTTCCTTACAGTCCCTGTGAACCATCTCTGGCACCTGATTTTCGGTAACAAGCTGTATTTCATGCCGGTATGGTGGATGTACTCCATCTGCCTGGGTCTGTTCTTCGCAGCGATGCCGTTCAGCCGTTACATGCACATTCTCACTGAGGTGCTCTGGATATTGTTGCGCAATGCCGGTATCCAGCCGAGCCATCCGCGCAAGGGTGTCGCCGAGGCTGAAATCTATGCCTGCTCGAGTTGCGGACTCTGTCTGGACGCGTGCCCGATGAATGTCCAGAAGAAGAATCTGAAGTACTCGTCGGTATATTTCATCCGCTTCCTGCGTCGTCACAACGAGAAGAAAATCAATGCGATAGCGGACAAGTGCCTGATGTGCGACAAGTGCCACGCCCTCTGCCCGGTCGGAGTCGACGCCCCAGCTCTTCGCCGCGCTCAGCGAGCCACCGTCAACGATTCGCTCGCCTACAATTATTCGTACCTCCAGCGTTGCGAGCCCGCGGTTAAGGTCAATGTCGGGGTCAATGCTGTTGAGGTCAATGCTGCCCCTCCAGCTCCTGAGGTGATGTATTTCGCAGGCTGCATGTCACATCTTACTCCAAGAATCATCAAGTCTGTAGAGAAAGTATTCAAAGCAGCATCTGTGGATTATGTTTTCGCTGACCGTGACGGCGGTATCTGTTGCGGACGTCCTCTTATGCTGGCAGGCAAGACATCTGCTGCACGTGAAACCATAGCGGCGAACCGAAAAATGATTCTGGACTCAGGATGTAAAACATTGGTTCTGTCTTGTCCTATCTGTTATAAGATTTTCAAGGACGAGTATGACTTGAAAGGCATTGAAATTCTGCACTATACGCAGTATATCAAGCGCCTGGTGGAGCAGGGGAGACTGAAACTGTCAGCGTGTGACGAACGCATCGTCTATCATGACCCGTGCGAACTCGGACGCGGATGCGGAGTCTACGAGGAACCTCGCAATGTCCTTTCACAGGTCGGTAATCTTGTAAAGGCTGCCAAAGAGGGTGATGAAAGCATCTGTTGTGGAGGGAGTCTCGGAAGTTTGACACTTGATTCCCGTGACAGGGCCAAGATTACGGAGTCTTCGCTTATGAACCTTGTCGTGAATAAGCCTCAGACTATCGTAACTGCTTGTCCTCTATGCCTTATGACCTTCTCCGGTCCTGCTTTGGATGTAGTTGCAGGAAATACCTGTGAAGAGGGTACATCTGTAAAGGTGAAAGACTTCGCTGAGGTGGTTTCGCAGCATTTAAGTGATTAATCCCCATTTTCTTAAAGATTATTTGTTTTGTTGGTAAATTTTCGTAAATTTGAAAACGAAATACAATGATTTTTGAGTAAATGAAAGTATATACGTTGATGGCGGCAGCTGCCATGGTGTATGTTTGCCGTTACGTCGTGTGATATTTGACGCGTGGTGCAGTCGGTTTGGTTGCCGGCTGCATCGCGCGTCACCACTTTTTTGAAAATCACTGAACTTAATAATTTACCTAAACTGATGACTTATATTAATTTGCCTGACAACAGAGATAGAAGATTAGTCTTTTATCTGGCTATGGAAGAATATGTCGCAGGTAATCTCGACAAACTTCTTGGTGATGTTCCGCATAAGGACGCGTTCTTTATGTGGCAGGTGAAGCCGACAGTTATCTTCGGACGCAACCAAGTTATGGAAGCCGAAGTCAATATGCCGTATTGTCGCGAAAAAGGTATACAACTATATAGAAGAAAGAGTGGGGGAGGATGCGTCTATTCCGATTCGGGAAACATCATGCTCTCTTATATCACTGATACTACCGACGTTAAATCTACATTCGACAGATATCTGGAATTGCTTGCCGGCTATCTGAGAGATACGGGCGTAAATGCCGTCAAATCAGGAAGAAACGACATTCTCGTGGACGGCAAGAAAGTTTCCGGCAATGCCTTTTTCCTGAAACCCAAGTCAAGTATCGTCCACGGAACCATGCTTTTCGACTCCGATTTCGATGAACTCGAACGTGCGATTACACCGTCAGGCGAAAAGATAAAGAGTAAGGGCGTATCTTCTGTACGTCAGCATGTTACGAACTTGAAAGAACATTATGAGGCTTCAGAAGAATTCAAGGCATTGGCAGATATCGACAACTTCAAGAGATATATCGCGGAACGTTTCTGCGGCAACGCGGCAGGAGACGGTATCGTAAGCATTGACCTGACCCCTGAACAAATTGCTGAGATCGAGTCGATCGAAGCCGGGTATCTGGATCCGGACTTCCTCAGCGGCAGGAATCACGCGTTCGCGGTCAGCCGCAAGGGGAAAATTGCCGAGGTGGGTGAGATCAATGCTGAATTGGACGTGGATGGTGGAAAGATTGTAAAATGCTGTATCTCAGGCGATTTCTTTCCGCTTAAAGAGGGATTGAATGAAAAACTCGGTCATTTGCTGGCTGAAGTCGAAGATAACTCGGAGGCGATAGAAGCGGCATTGGAAGGCTTCGACGCTACCGAATATGTAGTCGGCCTCAGTACAAAGGCATTGGCAGAAATTATAGCAGGAAAAATTAAATAACACAATAAAACTATGGAAGAGAATCTTAAAGTAACCTGTCTACATGACAGTCATGTGGCACTTGGCGCCAAAATGAGTCCTTTTGCAGGATTCGATATGCCTATCCAGTATACGAACATTGTGGATGAGCACAACGCTGTCCGCCACAATGTGGGTATGTTCGACGTTTCTCACATGGGTGAGATTTTCGTCAGTGGACCAGATGCTGAGACATTCGTTAACTTTATATTTACCAATGAGATCCGTGGTTTCGAGCCGGGTAAGGTTCTTTATGGTATGATGTGCCATCCTGACGGTGGTGTCGTAGATGATCTCCTCGTTTACAGAGAGTTCGAGCCTGAGCATTTCCTTCTCGTTGTGAACGCAGCCAATATAGACAAGGACTTCGCATGGATCGAAGAGCAGGCAAGAAAATTCGACGTTAAAGTAGTCAACGAGTCTGACAGTTGGGGACAGCTCGCCGTTCAGGGTCCTGATGCAGAGAAAACTGTATTGGATGTTCTCGGACTTACCCCTGCAGCAGACCTCACCTTCTATACATATTATGAGGCAGAATGGAACGGTAAACGTATGGTAGTCAGCCGTACAGGTTATACCGGAGAGGACGGGTTCGAGCTTTATACAACTCACGAGAATATCGTGGAGATTTGGAATAAACTCATAGAGGCAGGTGTTAAACCTTGCGGACTCGGCTGCCGTGACACCCTCCGTTTCGAGGCTGGTCTTCCACTTTACGGAGACGAGCTTTCGGAGACTATCACTCCTATCGAGGCAGGTCTCGGAATGTTCTGCAAATTGGACAAGGAATTTATCGGAAGAGATGTTCTCGCCATGCAGAAAGAAGAAGGAACTGCGAAGAAACTCGTAGGTATCGAAATCGAAGACAAGGCTATTCCACGTGCTTCTTATCCTGTTGAATCTGAGGATGGTACACAGGTCGGCGTCGTTACTACCGGATATCATTCCATCTCTCTCGACAAGAGTATCTGCTTCGCTATGGTACAGACTTCTGTTTCCAAACTCGGAACACCGCTTTACGTGCGCATCCGCAAGAAAGTATTCCCTGGAATCGTAGTGAAGAAGCGTTTCTATCAGACTAATTACAAAAAATAATAACAAATTAATACACAAAAATTATGAGCAAATTAATTGAAGGTCTCAAATACAGTGAGACACACGAGTGGGTAAAAGTTGAAGGTGATATCGCTACTGTCGGCGTTACTGATTTCGCACAGAGCGAGATGGGAGACATCACTTATGTAGATATGCCGGAGGTAGACGATGAGGTTTCCAAGGATGAGGAGTTCGGCGCACTTGAGAGTGTCAAGGCTTCCAGCGACCTCGTTTGCCCAGTCAGCGGAACTGTTGTAGAGAACAATGCTGCCCTCGAGGATGCTCCTGAGCTTATCAACCAGGATCCATATGAGAACTGGATCATTAAGGTTAAGATGAGCGATCCTTCTGAGCTCGACGCTCTTATGGACGCTGCCGCTTACAAGGCAATGACAGAGAAATAGTTCAGACTGAAAACTGATAACCACATGTCAACATTTGCATATTTTCCTCATACTGAGGATGATATAAAATCTATGCTGGAACGCATAGGGGTCTCCAAATTGGATGACCTCTATGCTGATGTTCCGGAGAAATTCATGTACAGGGGAGAGTACGATCTCCCTGATGCCATGTCGGAGCAGCAGGTCCGCGACTTCTTCGCCGGCCTCGACGCTAAGGACATTAAACTTAAAGTGTTCGCAGGCGCAGGCGCGTATGACCACTACACACCATCTGTAATTCCTTATATCTGTTCACGTTCAGAGTTCTTTACTGCCTATACTCCATATCAGGCTGAGATTTCTCAGGGAACATTGCGCTATATCTTTGAATATCAGAGCATGATATGCGCATTGACAGGAATGGATATCTCCAACGCATCTATGTATGACGGCCCTACAGCAGCAGCTGAGGCTATGAAGATGGCAGTGGCCAGCACCAAGAAGAAAAATCGCGTGCTCCTTTCAGACACCCTTCTTCCTAACGTGCGCAGGGTTGTTGCCACATATGCGAAATTCCACGGAATCGAACTCGGTTCTATCAAGGCTGAGAACGGTCAGACCTCTTTGGAATCCCTGAAACAGGAACTCCAGACAGGTGATGTGGCTGGAATCATAGTACCGGCATTGAACCGATACGGTATCATCGAAGATTTCACTGGCTTCGCGGAAGCAGTTCACGAGGCGAAAGCACTCGTAGTCGAGTATTGCGACCCGTCAGCATTGGCAGTGGTAAAGACTCCGGGCGAGTGGGACTTCGACATCGCGGTGGGCGACGGCCAGAGCCTCGGAATTCCTCTTTGCTACGGCGGTCCTTACGTGGGCTTCATGGCTTGCCGCAAGGATTATGTCCGCAAGATGCCGGGACGTATCGTAGGTCAGACTGAGGATGCTCAGGGAAGACGTTGCTTCGTACTGACATTGCAGGCTCGCGAGCAGCATATCCGCCGTGAGAAGGCTACCAGCAACATTTGCTCAAACCAGAGCCTTATGGCACTCTATGTTACTGTATATATGTCACTTATGGGTGCAGAAGGACTCCGTAAAGTGAATGAACTCTCATCAGCAGGCGCACATTATCTGCATGACAGACTCATCGAAACAGGCAAGTTCGAGGAAGTATTCACGACACCGTTCCTGAAAGAGTTTGTCCTGAAACCGCTCATCCCAGTGGAGAAACTTCAGCAGAAACTTCAGGATGCAGGATTCTTCGGAGCACTCGCTACTGAGGAAGGATATGTGACATTCTGCGTGACTGAGAAACGTACGAAAGAGGAAATCGATTCACTTATTGAAGCAGTTAAGGAGGCATAGCTATGAAATATTACGATAAACTTATATTCGAACTCTCCAAGCCGGGACGTTCAGGCTATTCGCTTCCTGAGAATGTTTTCGGAGCGGCTCCTGCTGTTCCCCAGACTCTTGCACGCAAGGCGGAACTTGCTCTGCCTGAGGTAAGTGAAGTGGATGTAGTACGCCATTATACGAATCTGTCGCAGATGAACTTCGGTGTCGATACCGGATTTTATCCTCTCGGCAGCTGTACGATGAAGTATAATCCTAAGGTCAATGAAGAAGTGGCAGCAATGCCTGGCTTCCTCGGTCTCCATCCGCTCCAGCCGGAATCTACCGTGCAGGGAGCATTGGAAGTATACTGGAACATGGAAAAATCTCTGGCTTCCATCACAGGTATGGCAGGATTTACATTCAACCCATGTGCAGGTGCTCACGGAGAACTTACCGGCCTTATGATCATGCGTCAGTATCACCTTCTCAGAGGCGATACCAAACGTACCAAGGTTATCGTTCCTGACAGTGCGCACGGTACAAACCCTGCCAGCGCTGCAGTCTGCGGACTTGATATCGTAGTCGTCAAATCCAAGGAAAACGGCCTTGTAGACGTGGCTGACCTTATTCCGCTTCTCGGTGACGATATCGCAGGTATCATGATGACCAACCCTAACACCCTCGGTCTCTTCGAGAAAGAAATCGCAGAGATTGCAGAACGTGTACACGCTTGCGGCGGTCTCCTCTATTATGACGGAGCGAATATGAACCCGCTTCTCGGTGCCGTCCGTCCGGGTGACATGGGATTCGATATCATGCACTTGAACCTCCACAAGACCTTCTCTACCCCTCACGGCGGCGGCGGTCCAGGTTCAGGCCCTGTAGGAGTTGCAGCTCACCTCGTGAAGTATCTGCCTACTCCTCATGTCGTTAAGGAAAATGGCAAGTTCCATATTGTCAATGCTGCCGAGAATCCTGAGTCAGCAGGCCAGGTGTCAGCATTTATGGGCAACTTCGGTGTCATTTTGCGTGCTTATGCATATATACTTATGCTCGGCAAACAGAATCTGCTTCTCGCAGGCCGTTTCGCGACAATGTCCGCAAACTACATCAAGGAGTGCCTGAAGGATTGCTACAAACTTCCTATTCCAAGCATCTGCAAACACGAGTTCGTATTCGACGGTCTTATCGATGACGGAGCTTCCAAGACAGAAGACGGACATGGCGCAACTACATTGGATGTAGCCAAGAGACTTCTCGACTTCGGCTTCCATGCACCTACCATCTACTTCCCGCTCCTGTTCCATCAGGCTATCATGATCGAGCCTACTGAGACAGAATCGAAGGAGACTATAGACGCATTCATCGACGTTATGAGAAAGATCGCTGCTGAGGCTGCTGAGGATCCTGCTATCTTGAAGGGTGCTCCGCACAACACACCGATTTCACGTCCTGATGAGACTCGTGCTGCAAGACAACCGATACTCAAATACGGAGACGCATAATATGACATTGACTATTATAGGCGCAGGACCGGGCGGTTATGAAACCGCTACGGCCGCTGCGGCCAAAGGAATCGAAGTAAATATCATTTCAGACGGACCTGTAGGCGGAACATGTCTCAACGAGGGATGTAT
The DNA here is from genome assembly GCA_900546925.1 of uncultured Bacteroides sp. GTDB lineage: Bacteria > Bacteroidota > Bacteroidia > Bacteroidales > UBA932 > Cryptobacteroides. Next base: position 45,276 of record UREV01000005.1, on the reverse strand, counting down.
TCCTACCAAGTCACTTTGCCGCAATGCAGAGGTTATCGAGGATATGCGCAAGGCATCTGCTTTCGGCGTATCTTTCGAAGGACAGACTGGGGAGAATCCTGAAGTGAAGTTCGATATGGCGAAGGCTGTCGAGCGTAAGGATGAAGTTCTGGCACAGCTCCGTGGCGGAATCGAGTTCCTCCTTAAGAACAAGCTGATTCACCTTTATATAGGCAAGGCTTCTTTCGTGGATGCCCATACCGTGAAGGTTACATCTCCTGAGGGCGAGGAAACGACTGTCTCTTCGGATTATATCATGATCGCAACAGGATCAGTGTCAGCATCTTTGCCTATCCCTGGAAACGATGCGGAAGGTGTCCTTACTTCCAGAGAGATATTGTCTCTGAAAGAAGTTCCTAAGCGTCTTTGCGTTATCGGTGCAGGTGTAATCGGACTGGAGTTCGCTTCCATTTTCCGCAGTTTCGGCTCGGAAGTGAGTGTGCTCGAGTATTGTAAAGATATTCTGCCGAGATTCGATACCGATATGGCCAAGAGGCTTAAACAGTCACTTGGTAAACGTGGTATCGCCATCGAGACATCAGCCCAGGTACAGAGCATTTCTCGTAATGGTGAAGAACTGACAGTCAAGTATATAAAGAAAGACAAGGAAGTGGAAGTCGTTGCTGACAAGGTTCTTATGGCTGTGGGCCGCAGACCTAATATCGCTTCGTTGAACCTCTCAGAAATCGGACTTGAGTTCACTCCTAAGGGTATCGTTACTGACGCGAACATGAGGACCAATATTCCTCACATTTTCGCTATCGGTGATATCCGTGGCGGTATGATGCTTGCCCACGTGGCTACATTCGAGGGCGAAAGGGCATTGAACACTATCGTGGCTGAAATGGCCGGCGAGAATGTCGAGTGTCCGATAAACGACGGCATTGACCTGAACATCGTTCCGGCTGCGGTATTTACTTCTCCTGAGGCTGCGGTGGTCGGCAAGACGGAGGACGAGTGCAAGGCGGAGGGAATTCCTGCGCGCTGCCTGAAGTCTTTCTTCCGCGCGAACGGTAAGGCGCTCAGTATGGACGAGCCTGACGGATATTGCAAGATTGTGGTTGCAGGCGAGGGCGGACAGTTCAAACCTGGACAGATTCTCGGTTGCCACATGTTCGGTGCTCATTCAGCGGATATCGTACAGGAGATCGCTGCTCTGATGAACAGGCAGGCCACTGTGGAGGAGCTGAGGACTATTATCCATGCACATCCGACATTGTCAGAGGTTCTTTTGACGGCTGCAAGGCAGGCATAAAGAATTTCATATATAGTTAAAGCCGTGAGCTATCTTGTGGATGCTCACGGCTTTTCGTCTATTTGTCGGTTCTTTGCGGGCGTTGGACTTGCGCCTCATGCGCTCGCTTATCTTGCGTTGGTCGGCTCCTCCATCGGGGCGCTGAACCTGCTTACTCTGCCCGCGTTCGATGACTCTGTCGTAACTAGAATGCAAATGAAACACCTACGCCGGCGACGATACTGGTTCTGAAGAACTCGTCCTTACCTGTAATCGCCAGATTCTCAGGAGTCAACTTCTGTGCGATAGACGGATCGATAGGAAGTTTTGAAAGTACAGGAGCGAGTTTGTTGTAGATGAGTGCGCCGTTTCCGCCGTAATCAGCCTGCTCCTTGGTGAAGTGCATGAAGAACGTCTTGTAAATACCGAGATCGATATTGATCTTATCGGTAACGTGGAACTGTGCACCGAGACCGCCTGATACTGAGCTGGTTGAGTAACTCATATCGGAAATGTACTTCGCGTCGTTGCCGAATCCGAAGGTGCTGCTGTTCGCACCGATACTGAGGGTAGCCCATTTGCAGACATCGTACTCGAGACCTCCGAGGATTTCGAATGAGTTGTGTTTCAGGTAGTTCTGCTTGTCGTTCTTGCCTGTCTCGTTGTTATACTGCTTGGACTGCTTGTCGAAGTAGTAGTTCGCACCGAGAGAGATACGGAAGTTAGGCTTGATGGAGTACTGTGCACCGATGTTAAGGTTAGCTGGGATGTCTGCCGCGATGGTCTTGTCATCATCGAACTGAGAAATTCCAGTGCTGTTGTCCTTCGTATCATTCTCCAGACGTACCTTAGTGTTGAACTCGTAACGTGCTGAGAAATTGAACTTTCCGGTCTTGAAGTCCACTGAAATGATAGGGGTGTAAGCGATGTCCTTCTGGTGAGCGTCGAGTCTCTTGTCGCTTACGAGTCCGCCTGCGATAGGGGCAATGACCTCAGGAGCGACCATTCCTCCTGTCAGCTGGGAAATGACGCCGCTGAGCACCTGGGCTGCAGGAAGCATGTTTCCGCCGTACTGGAGCTGGATGTTTTTCAGACTGCCGTCGTAGTAATTGGATATATAGTTGAGTCTCAAGCCTGCTGCAACGCTCCAGTTCTTGCTGATTTTGTAACCGAAGTTCAACTGTCCCGCGAAGTTGTACTGCTCGCCCACGAGATGGATGTCCGCGTCGTAACCTGTTACTACTGTGGATCCTGCGAGGGTGTTGACCAATGCCGGGATCATCGCTACCGGTGCTTCGAATGAGCCGAGTCCCTGGTCATATTTGGCTTTTCCGCCTCCGGAAACTACTCCGAAATGGAAAGAGCCGAACCAATTGTTGTGCTTATATACGAGGTCGAGGTGGGGAAGTGCAGGCACGAAAGTCTTGCCGGTGTACTTCTTATAACCTTTACCGTTATTGTCAATGCCGTATTTGAGTGGTTCGTAGGTGGAGGTGGTATATCTTCTCTGTACTACGGTCTGCACGTCTAATGCGAGGTGCCAGCCGTTGTTCATGAATGCCGCGCCGGCAGGGTTGAAATATGCGCCCTGTACGCCGATGACAGCGTTCTGTGCAGGGTTTCTGAGGAATGCCACGTTCTGGTTCGTATTAGTCACATAGCCTCCCGCGAATGCTGAGACTGTGGCAGCGGTCAATGCTGCTGTAAGGATTAGTTTCTTATACATTTCGTCGATTTAATTATTCAAAACGTCGACAAAATTACTATTACTCCACAGAAATATAAAATTATTCGACCAAAAGACATAAAAATTTTATATAAACCGATACAAAAAAGGTCCTCAGGGATAAGTTTCCTGAGGACCGTCGGAATGACCGATAGATCATTCCATGAAGTTTTTCATAATTTGGAACTCATTGGTTTGTGTTCCACGGAGTTCTATCTAAAAATTAAACCTAATACCGAACCCGATACTGAAATCGAGCTTTTTGTCTGTATAAATCGAGCGGACGTGGCTGCCGCTTGGTATTCTGTAACTGATTCCCGGTTCGACGTAGAGTCCGAGCTGGTTCAGAACATTGACCTGAGCTCCTGCCGAAGCGTTGAGTGACCATTGCAATTCCTTAGGCTTAAGCGAGTTGCGGTTTGTTTCTGAGCGCTTTCCGTCTACACGTCCTGTGGTCTCGAAATATCCTCCGACCGCCTTCTCCATCGCCCCGCCTGCAGACGCATAGACGTTGAAAAGTTTTGAGCCTATTATATTATAGGTAACATTCAGCGGTATACCTATATAATGTAGGGTTTGCTTCCCAGTCGTGTTGCCATTAGCCGTCCCGGCCGCTGTCGTGAACGTGGAGTTCAGCAAGGTGTATGTCAATCCGCTTTCGATTCCGAGTCTTTCGTTGAATCCGTATCTGAATGATACTCCGAACTTTACGGGGAGTTTATGGCTGTATTTCGTCTCCACTTCCGGCTGGTTGTAGACCACGAGACTTTCTCCATTTCTGAATCCGCCGTCGACCCAGTCCGCGTAATTTACGTTGGATTCCAACGGGTTAGCTCCCATAATCGCGTTCGTAAGCTGCCTCTCGGAACTGCTGGCCGTACCTGCTCCGGTTACTGAAATTCCTGCGCTGAAACGTCGTGCGGAGTGCTTTCGTTCGGCCTGTTCTTCTGCCATTATGGCTGCCCATTTCGCCTCCTCTTTTTGTCTAACAACTTCGTTATCAATGCTTTCCTCTTTCTCTGAGGTTTTTGTACTCGCTGCTGCATTTGTGTCGTCAGACTCAGATGCGGCCTCTGCGCTGACCGTCTCTTCGCTATACTCGGCAGATTCCGCCGCCCCAGCTTTTCGGTTCTGGTCAATGCCTGTTTCGCGAGGGTTTCTGTCAATGATTTCGTCGCTCAGGGTTTTGTCAATGCTGTTGTTTTTCTGGCTTTTACTATTTCTGTTTCCGCCCTGTATTTTGCCGATGTCGTCAGTTTGGTTCTTTTCGCTGAGGTTATCGCCTGATATCCAGTCGTTTGTGGTAGACGTCACCGGATCCTCAAAGAACCTTGGAGTTACATCAGCATTGACCTTAGCATCGGCGGTGATGGTGTCGGGGCTGGGGGACGATGGGCGGGTGAGCAGGAACGTGCCGAAGAGCAGGGCGGCAGCGGCGGTCATTCCGGGGATCAGCCACCTTCGCAATAGGCTGGTGCCGAGCACTTTGCGGCTGACTCCTTCCCATACGCTATCAGAAGGCTGCTCTTGGTAACCTTCCAGTTTTTCACTCAACTGTGATAGCCATTTTTCGTTATTTTCTTGCCGTTCCTGCATCATTTCGTTTGTTATAATCTGTTATCTTTTTCGCCAGAATTTTCCTCGCGCGGTGGAATTGCGACGCCGATGTGCTTTCCGTAATACCAAGCAGTTCAGCGACTTCCTTATGAGATTTGCCTTCCAATGCGACGAGGTTGAAGATGGTTCTGTATCCGTCGGAAAGGCTTTGGATCATCTTCTGGATTTCCGCCGCAGGGATGTTTCCGATGTCGGGTTCTGCGTCCTCGGGGATGTCCGGTAGATGGTCCTGGAACTCGATGAAGTTACATCGTTTCTGCTTGCGGAGATACATAAGTGCTTCATTGACAGTGATTCTGCTTATCCATGCCTTGAATGCGCCTTCTCCTTTCGATTTGAAGGATCCGATGGATGAGAAGATTTTTATGAAGCTGTCCTGGAGGATATCTTCGGCGATGTCTTTGTCGGGGATGTAACGTGTGCATATGGCGAGGAGATATCCGGACCAGCGGTCGTACACCTTTTTCATGGCTTTCTGACTGCCGTTCCGGATATCTTCTGCGAGCCTCTCGTCGGAAACTCTGCCTATGTCCGTCAGTTTCAACACGTTATCTTTCCGATTTTACGTTATTTTTCCGGTTTTACGGAAACATCTGCTCGGGTAATCTTGACGATTACGTTCTATATCCAGGATGCAAATCTTTTGCCTAACTCTCGAGAAGCAACCTGCCACGTGCCAGGGAATCTTTTCGGTCTATATCTATTCTCGAAAACCTTCTCCTAATACGAGGTCGCTGTTTTTGGCTTACTTCTCGGAGTCGCTCGGACGTGTTTTGTACTCGAACTCAGCTACTTTTTCGCCTCTTGGGCTGAGGAATTTCACTTTCAGTTTTACTGTTTCGCCTTTGGTGTCAGGGAGAGAGTTCAGTCTAAAAGCTACGTATCCGTCGGTCTCGATGTTAGGCATGTCGCCACATGCATCGTGTCTGAATACCAATGTATATGGGTCTTTAGGGTCTGTCCCGGTGATGAGGCTGACTCTGTGTTTGATGTTTGTGTAGCGTCCCCAAACTGTTCTGAATCTGAGTGTCAGATAACCGTCCTCACAAACTGTAGGGAAGGCATTGATAAGCTCCACTGGGTCGTTGCCGAATTCTTTGCGGTCGGCCTCCTCGGATCCTTTGGTGGCGTCGGTCTGTTTGGTGAGCAGCTCTTTCATCCAGTTTACATGGATCATCTGTTTGTCGTCTTTCTTACCCTCCTCCTTATAGTTCGTGAATGCGCGGACTTCTTTGTCTCCGAATGGGGATTTGGTGATGTTCGAAGGGTAGAGCACGGTGTTGTCGTCGAGCTGCAGGAAGAAGCTGTCGCCTGAAGGTTTGACAGTTACGACCGCGTTCGGTACGAGCGCGTCGAGATCCGTCCCATCGTCTTTAAGGCAAGATGTCAGTGTCAATGCCATTGTAGTCAATGCAATGGCGCTTGTTGCAAATAATTTTCTTGTTTTCATAATATCGTACGTTTTTTCTTATTTCCGATACTTAAATGCACGCTTCGGCGGAATCTTGCATCGCGTTGGGAAAAATTTGTAATATTTATAGTGGTTTTTTACGTTTCTTAAATTTAAGATTCGTATATAAATAGTGGCTTGTGTATGCATAAAATTTAAATTTCAGGTTTAAGATTTAAGAATCGTAAAAATCTTCAACGTCCTGAACCACCTTTTGGGGAATTTCGCCACATTTTTGGGTTTTGCGTGGAAAAATTGTATAGTATTGCAGCCTTGATTGATGCGTGAGTGATCGGGTTATGAGGCGACGTCAGCATCGACATTTTTGTAAAATCAAATAAATTACTTATTTTTATGACGAATATCATCAAGGCTAAGTACATCGATTTGATGGTCGATTGGAGTTTCAAACGTGTTTTTGGCACAGAGGTGAACAAGGACATTCTTATCGAATTCCTTAAGGTGGTTTTTCCACAGTTTGCGATTACGGATATCACGTATATCCCTACGGAGCAGCTCGGGATAATGGAGGACGACAGAAAGGCAATCTTCGATGTGTTGTGTAAGACTGAGGACGGCAAGACGTTTCTGGTAGAGATGCAGCGTGGAGCGCAAGAGCATTTTTTTGAAAGGGCATTGTACTACACCTCGTTCCCGATAATGAAGCAAGGGAAGAAAGCGATTACCAAAGAGGAAGAGGAAGGTGCGGATCCGTGGGACTTCAGTTTGGATGGAGTCTTTTTCCTGGGTATTTTAGACTTTAAGTATGAACAGGATGAAATGACGGAGCATCGGTATCAGCTGCTTGAGACGAAGACATTGAAACGAATGACGGACAAACTGGAGTTTGTGTTTGTGGAAGTGGCGAAGTTCAACAAGAGCGAGGACGAGCTAGAGACGGATTTAGACAAGTGGCTGTATCTGTTGAAGAACATGTCGACATTATTAGAAAGGCCGGCAGCATTAAGAGACAGGGTGTTCGGAAGATTGTTCGATGTAGCGGAATATGCCAGGCTTGATGACGAGGAACGTAAAAATTATGTTGAAGCTATGAATACTGCACGAGACACTTATAATCAGATTGCCTATGCGCATGAGACAGGACATAAGGAAGGGCGCGAAGAAGGACGTGAAGAAAAAGCATATGAGATTGCGCGAAAGATGATAGCGAAGGGGTTAGATGTGGATACCATTGCTGAATTGACCGGCCTGACAAAGGATGAAATTTTAACTCTGGAAAAGACATCGTAGGCCTCGCAGTCGACGAGTCAGAATATAGTATAGTCATACCTTAGCAATGTCGACATCGCTGGATAGGCCGACCTAACAACTGAACCTGCCGAAGTGACCATCAACGTAATTGTCACTCCGACAGGTTAATTAAGTGCGATGCAAGTTTCAGCACCAGGCTATTTATTCTGCAGCACCGACAACATATGTTTGGCAGCTTTCTTCAGCGATTTCTCGAGTCTCAGATTAAAACTTGAGCCTTTTCCGCCTTCCGCCTTAATCTTGGCCGCCGCTATCTTTTCAAGTGACTTATTATCATACAGATACATCCAACCACTAAGCTCCGCGTCATCCTCATCTGCTGACACCACTTCCATAATCACCGAATATCGGCAACCCGTCTTCTTGAAAACCAAATTACTCTGCGACGCATTCAGATTTTCGATAATCGAAGACTCATAACCTGTAATCTCCGCCTTCGATCCACCATTTTCCAGAAATCTCGAAACCATAGGGGATAAGGCCAATGAGAATGTAACATTGTTTGCTTCGTTTACAGGAGCCCATGAACCGAACTCCAACTCATCCAAATCATTGAACCTAAACTTATACTCCTGGCCATTGACAGATACAGAAACCAACGCCTCTTCCTTAGAATTATTCTCAAACAGCACAAAACCGGAAACAAATGAACCCGGATCGACATCCACTGTCATCAGATAATCATCAGACAAGACAGACATTTCCCCATACATAGTATTATAATACGAGTCAATATTCTCTTTCGCAACCTGTCCACCATACAACGTGCCGGCTTTGCTATAACTAGAGTTATAAGATAGTTCCCCGAAATTGGTTGCGGTAGCCGAATAACTTTCGCCTGCCGCACTTGCTGCAACTCCCTGAGCGACAGCATACCAGAAGCCCTTCTTCCTATTGCGCTTATCTATCTTATTCTTGAATTCATTGCCGGAAACCCTTCTGACGGAAACACGCTCCCCTTTTTTATCATTCTGAGTCATCTTGGTATTCAACGGGTCCAGTTCAACAGTTTCCAGAGAATGGTTACTGAAGAATATATCCAGCCTATAGTATTTGCCATATTCCCTAATCGGATGAAGTTGAGCGGCAACACAAACACTGCCATCATCATAAGACTGCCAGAGTTGGCCTCCTGAAAGGACATTGATTCTATCTTTCTCATCAAGAGCAGGATGATAAATATTTCCATTGTCATCCACGCGGGACATATTGCCGTTCACATCAGACAGATAGCCCCATTTCTCAGTTGGATTTCCATTTTCAAACATCCTCGTATAGCGCCTCCCGTCCTCCATAAATTCCGTAAATACACCTTCGATTTTACCGGCCACAAAACGGGCTGCACTATGCAGCTTACCATTCTTGTAAAACTGCTTCACATCCCCTTCCATACCTACTGTACCATCCGCGTCCACCAATACCAACTTGCCGCCAGTCCTGAATTTCTCCCCTGTAGAATAATAATCAGCAAATGACTTCGGGTAAGTATCGCCCGCTTCCACAACACGATAGTACTCAGCAAATTCTCTCAATTTAACAACTTGAAAGTCACTGTCATAATAAATAGTTTCCACCTCCTGGGCGTGCAACGACATCATCGAAATCAGCATTCCGACGACAAATAGAAAAGCATTTCTCCTCATAGTAAATAACATTATATAGTTTTATTCTTTCCGATGTTTCTATCGAAAATCTTCTTCTATATGTAAGACTCGTCAGGAAGGTAAACCACAATTTACGCAAAAACCGGCCGACGAAAATTTGTGAACCAAAATTTTATTCTTTACATTCGTGTTTATGTGGCGCAAACTGGGAAAAGCGACGCTACAAATAACTATTATGAGACTACTGACGCTATTGATAACTTGTTTGTTGGCATTGTCCGGACCGGACGATGCAGATATCCTTGTTGCACTCGGCAGAGCTGAAGTCTATGCCGAAAAAGCTTCGGACTTTTATAAAAGCATGTGCACATACATGAGAGGTAAATATGATGAAGGAGAAACAGACATTGGCAAAAAAGACTGGGAAGAGACTATAAAACCATACGAAAAAAAGGCCCGCATGTTCATGGAAATGGCACAAAAAGAGCTGCAGTCCATCATTCCGGCTGAACCGAAAACTGCTTTTTGGAGGGATGTATACGAAGTCTATTACCAGTGGCACGTTTCTGCCACTCACCTGAAAGACATGAACTTCTATCAGGATGAATTTCTAAAATCTCTAGGAGGTTACCCGAGTTTTCTTCATATGTATCTTGCCATCTCCACCGGTAAAGTCATTAACATCGACAAGGGCTGTGACAACCTGGACAAAATACGGCAAGCGTTAGCGACAAGGATAAGGCAGCAACTTCCAGACCATAGTCAATGGACTCCGCATATCACATTCGAGTACATTCCACTCGGAGCCAATTACAAGGACTTCCAAAAACAACTGAAAGAAAAGGGCTACAAACCGATAGTCCAACGGGAACTGTATCGCTATGGTACATGTAAAGAGTTGTTTCTCGAAGGAAATCTTTACGGAAATCCTGCTATGATTCACATCATTGCATCCTGCAAGACAGAAATCGTATTCAGCGTGGACGTATACCTGCACGGCTTCATAGACCAGGAAGAGGCCATCGAAGAGGCGGAACATTACATGAAAGAAGAACGGGCCAAGTACGATTACACCCAAAAGACTGATTTCGACCTGTCTAAAATGACGCAGATAATAGACATGCCAGACAAGCATAACAAATTCATGAGATACGTCTGCCTCCCCATAATCAGCGTAACCACAGGAATTTACGAGACCAAGAATAGTAAAGCATTGGACGAGCCGGTGGGAAACATAACATCGACAGTCCTGCAGAATACACTCAACGGAGAATATATAGCGAAGTTCCACTACTATGACAAAGCCGCAGTAGAGGATGCGATATACGAAGCGAAATAACCACGTCAGGCAATGAAAAAAATCATCACCATCACATTGGCATTGACCTATATAAGCGGGATCCTACTTGCAGGGACACGGCAGGCATTGACTGTATTCATAGGCGACTATCCGACAGAATCCGGCTGGTGCAAACTCGCTTCACAGAACGACAAAACCCTTATTCTCAATATGTTGCACAGCCTAAACTTCGAGCAGAAAGACATAATCTGTTTGGAGAACGCAGACGCGACATACAGCGGAATCATGAGTGCACTGGAGGAACTGGTGACCAGAGCGAAGACCGGCGACCAGATTTATATCCACTTCAGCTGCCACGGACAACAAATCACCGACCAAGACGGCGACGAGGCATTGATAAATCCGAAAGATCGATATGACGAGGCGATAGTCCCCTACGACGCTTGCATAACCTACAACTGGAACGGATACAAGGGAGAGCATCATCTAATCGACGATGTATTAAATAGTTATATGAATAGAATCAGCGCAAAAGTCGGAAAGACCGGATGTCTTCTGGTGGTCCACGACGCGTGCCACAGCGGAGGTCTCGAGCGCGAGAACAACGAATTCGAACTTCCACCGCACAGGGGCACTTTCGCCGCCTTCGACCAGCCGCTCACCGGCAAAAAAGGTACCCCGGAAATTCTGCCGGTCACCTGGATTTCGCTGAGCGCATGCAAAGATTTTCAGACCAATTTTGAGGTCAATGCTGCCGGACAGCGATATGGACGTCTCTCATACGCCATATCCCGTTGCCTCAGAGCCGGAATGACAGTAGCCGAACTCGTCGAAGCCATCGGGAAAGAATACGCAACACTCCCCCTACCTGTAGGTTACGCTCAGACGTTACACTACTGCATTCCCGAGAAAATGCACAACAAGAAGTTATTCGCAAGATGAAAGACAAGAACTACATGAACAGGATAATACGCGGGGACAAAGCAGCTTTCGAGGAGATGTACACAGCATTCAAGCCCCAGTTTTTAGCATTGCTCCAGAAGAATCAGAACGTTCCCCGTCCAGACGCTGAAGACCTGTATCACAAGGCGTGCATCATACTATACAACAACATAGAGACAGGTAGACTAAAAGAGAATTCCCTGAACAACAACCAGTTAAAGACATATCTAAACAATACAGGAAAATACGTGCTCTTCAATCAGCGGCGCAAGCGACAGATCCCGCTTTACTCTGATTCTGATCAACTTACGGAGAATAGCAACGTCGATGACGAACCATACGACAAGGAATATGACGACAAACTTTTCGTAGTCCGTACTGCCGTTAGAGACATGCCCGAGCCCTGTTCCAAATTGCTGAATCTGGTCGTTTATCAGAAAAAGAGTCACCACGAGGTCGCCCAGATCATGAACTACGCAAACGAAGACACGGTTAAAGCTCAACGCTGGCGTTGCATGAAGAAACTGAAAGAGGTCGTCGCAACACGTTTAAAGATAGCAGGTTATGAAGAATAATATAGATGAAATAATCGAGTGCGTCATACGAGAGAAAGGACTGCTCGAGGATATGAAAGAAATAGACAGAAGGCTCCGCAAGAAAAAGCGTAATCATCTGAGAACCATCATTTTCTCAGCCGCAGCTTGTCTCATCGTACTCATCGGCGTGAACATCAGGCTCCACAGCATCGCGACGCGAGTCGGCTACAGTTTCACCCCGACTTTCACCCAAAGAGGAAATTCGGAAATAACAGCATTGATCCAAGAAAAAAGGCTCGATGAGGCTCTTGCGAAAATCAGTTCCAGCCTGGTCGAGGTCAATGCGAAAGCAGCGGAAAACGGAATCTCAGACCCTGACTACATCGCACAGCTAACCGCTGACAGACAAGAACTTGCGATACTCGAAGCCGCATGCCGATTAAGGAAAGGCCAATACTTGAAAGCCCGCAGGATCCTGAAAGGTCTGGTCAATGCCGGTGGCGCGTGGTCCGATGACGCGAAGATTCTTTTGGAAAAGTTATGATACATTTCAGGCGATTACTTTTAGCGGCATGTATCATAATTCCGTCGATCTGTCATGCCCAACTTCGTAAAGGCGAAGCTTCCATAGAGTTCCGGATCCGTAGCGACGAATATGTCGCCGTCGTGAATAGGGCTGGATGGTCTACCGCGAGGTCCGTCCGCTTATGTCATAGAGACTCACTGTCAGGAATGCCGGTCAACGCATATTTATATAATGAGTTCAATGCCAACAAAGTATATCGTCTAATATTCGCGCCAGTCGAAAAATATCTGAAAGAAGGTGACAATATCTATTTCACCCCTGCAGGTGTCTTGTTTAACTGTAATTTAGCAGCGTTTGCAGATAATAACGGAAAGAGACTCTGTGACAAATATCATTTCTTTAGGCTAAGCGATATAAGAGCTTTCCCGAAAGACTCGAAAAATCACAAATATCAGCACGTCATTCTCTTCGGCAGCATGAATTTCAACGCATCTCCTTATGAGATAAACGATTACTGTTGGCAATACCACACTCAGGACAAGCAAGCCATGGTAGAAGACATCGACTACCGTGAAGAGTCCGGCAGCATTGGCCTAGGCACATATCTTGACGGAAACTGGGCGGGGATAAATGGTCTCGCCGAGAGCCGTCAGGAGATAAAATACATTCGAAGTCTGAACAAGTTTTTCACGTCGGTCTACACTGGAACTAAGGCTTGTGAGGAACTGTTCAAAATGGAGGCGAGGTGGGATTCAGATTATATTGTACATATTTCCACGCACTCATTTTGTTCAGACATAACTTTTTCAGAAACAGATTCTTACGAAGAGTTCCACGATAAAATACTTAAGAAATACGGACTACTTTTCTCAGGCGCAGGATGGACATTAAATGGTGGACATAAATATATTGCGCACACTCCGGATCAGAATTCGTTGCATCATCCGATAAATGACGGATTGCTTTACGGGGCCGAAATCGCGAGAATGGATATGAGGAATTGTGACCTGGTCACCCTGGCAGCCTGTAATACGGCGACGGGAATCGTCACACAAAACGGAATTCTCGGCCTGCAGACCGCGTTCAAGGAGGCCGGCGTCAGAAGCATTCTCATGACTTTGTGGAGTGTCAATGACAAGGCAACCGCGGAGTTTATGAAGTTATTTTACACTTATCTTTTCGCTGGAAATTCCAAGCACGAGTCCTTAGAACTGGCCCGCAAGGATTTCATGAACAGCCCAGACTACAACCATCCACTTTACTGGGCCCCATTCATCCTGCTGGACTGATTAAAAATCGTAACAAAGATATGGACAAAAACGATCTATACTACATATGAATTTTCTCGAAGAAAAGATCCTCACTGACGGGGTCATAAAGGATGGGAATATCCTCAAAGTCGACAACTTCCTTAACCACCAGATAGACATCGACATCATGAGGCAAATCGCCTATGAGTTCAAACGCCGTTTCCGCGGGCAGACCGTGACCAAGATCCTGACCATCGAGGCAAGCGGCATAGCCATCGCCACACTTCTGGCTGATCTGTATGACGTCCCTGTAGTTTTCGCCAAGAAAAGCGAGACTGCCAACAGCACTGACGACAAATACGTTTCCCAGGCTTACTCATTCACACACAAGAGAATGAACAATGTCTTCGTGTCTAAGCCTTACCTGAATGCAGGCGAAAAAGTCCTGATCGTGGACGACTTCCTCGCCGACGGACAAGCCATGCTCGCACTCATTGACATAGTCCGTCAAGCCGGTGCTGAAGTCGTCGGGCTCGGAATCGCCATCGAAAAAGGTCAGCAGAAAGGCGGACACATCCTCCGCGAAGCCGGCTACCATCTCGAGTCCATAGCGATAATCGAGGACATGGACTACGAGACCCAGACCATCCACTTCAGGGACAACGTCACCAAACCCCGCTAGAATTCTCTACGGTTACGTGTTAACGCGTCTCGCGGACTGGAGGCGAGCCTTAGGGTCGGCGGCAATACTCCAGGCACCACTGGATAAGCGGCCAGGGTTTCTTGGCCTCAGACTTGTCACCTCTCGCCAATGCATATCGAGACGCACCGTATGCGATCATGGCAGCATCACCACGGTCACCGCAACCGTCCCAGATATCCTCACCTTCAGCGATGACGGAACTCGGAATAGGCTTATAATCATGCGTCTATAGTTATGCACCTATTTTTTGTATCAATTCTTCGAGATTGTCCGCCACCTCTATCATGTCGCGCCAGGAACCTCTGATCATACCTTTCTGAGCGAGGTCGTCCATCAACACGACAAGTGAGTTCCAGAAGCCCTTCATATTATAGAGGACTACACGTTTTTTATGATAGCCTATGCTGTGGGACGCTGCCGTAGAAAAAATCTCATCCAACGTACCCACTCCGCCAGGTAAAGCCACGACGATATCACATTCATTGACCATCACATCCTTACGGTCACTGAGGGTTTGCGATGGGATGTTCTCGTCGAGATAATGAGATACCTTTCCGCCCTCTTCAATAAGCGTAGGGACCACGCCGATTACATGGCCGCCGTTTTCCTTTACGGCCTTGGCCACACATTCCATCAGGCCCTGGTTTGTACCGCCGAAGATCAATTCATGATGGTTCTTCCCCATCCACTTGCCCATCTCCTCAGTCATTCCGAAAAAATCCGGGTCTATATGCTCGTTCGCTGAACAAAAAACTGCAATCTTCATCTGATAATAAATTCACAAGTCTACAACAAACACGACAACACCTCGTAAAACTCAATCTCCTGCCGAGATGATGCTACTGTCCCACCAAAACACTCTCGATCCTCAACTGGAAAATTCCCGAAGGCGCATTCACGTCTACCACGTCACCAACTTTCTTACCCATCAACGCCATACCTATAGGCGACTTGCAAGAAATTTTGCCCTCCTGAAGATTCATTTCATGAGGGCTTACGATAGTATAAGTCATCTTGACATTGGTAGAGAGATTCGTGAACTCCACCTTACTTAACAACGAAATCTGGTCCTTCGGCAACGCCTTGGTATCGATGACTCTGGAGAACTGTAACACTCTCTGCAGAAAACGGATCCTGCTGATCGCCTTTCCTTGAGCCCGCCTCGCGGCGCGATACTCGAAATTCTCGCTCAAGTCCCCCTGGGCCCTGGCTTCTGCCAATGCCTCTTTAATCCTCGGATATTCCTCATTTATAAGGTAATCCACCTCAGCGACAATCTCGTCGTAGCGTTCCTTGGACAGATATTCCATAGCTATTTAAATGTTTCGTTCAAGACCTTCGCCAAACGATAACCCGCGCGGCAAATCATAGTGAGTGCCAGGCGCGAATGATCATACATATAACGGGTTCCGAGATCGTCACCTATCTTTACATCCCAAATATAGGACGAAGTGTGAGCCACGTCACTTCCCCAGTCATAAAGGGAACCTGACTGCCACTCACGGATCTGCTTCTTGTCCGCAGTCATGGCGAAATAAGCCAGGTCCTCGACACCGCCTGCGAATGTATCACCGGTTACCATGGAATCCCAAACCCTATGGAAATTAGTCTTCTCACCACGGAAATAAACATCGAACTTGCCGATATGCCTGTCACGTTTGTCAGCATAAATCACATGGCCCGGACAATGCATATCTCCCACAAGATGAATGATATTCAACAAGCACTGAAATCTGGTGGAATCATCCAGCGACGCCCTGTTCTTAAGCTTGGCCACACTCTCCTCGATCACGGTGATACAACTTCTTTCAGGGTTACGGTAAGCATTCAGCGCCGAATCCACCTGAAAAGTGTGAGGAATAGTCCTCTCCATCTTACCGTTCTGAGGCTCAGTGAGTTTCATCATCATCTGAGTCTTGTAATAATCCAGCCAAGACGCATA
Source organism: uncultured Bacteroides sp. (assembly GCA_900546925.1). GTDB lineage: Bacteria > Bacteroidota > Bacteroidia > Bacteroidales > UBA932 > Cryptobacteroides. The sequence continues at coordinate 29,135 of UREV01000005.1, read as the reverse complement.
AGATGAAGGTTTCTGGTCGCCGAGAATCTCAGCAATCCCCTTCCGGGCTTTCGCCGAAAGATTCTGCTCCGCAATGCGCGCTATCGCCGCGTGTTCTCTTTTACCCCAGGCCAATGCCGGTGTGACGTTCAGCACAAACGCTGACACGAACATGGACAAAACCAACAGATTTCTTTTCATGATATAAGACTATTTGAAGATGTCGTTAAGAACAGAAGCGAGACGAAGTCCTGCACGGAGAAGCTGATTTTCAATAGTTTCAGTCCAGTCGCTCACATAGTCATAAGAAAGTTTGGAACCTACCGGGGTAGCGTCGTAGACAGTCTTGCAAATTTCGTAAGTTTCTTTGCCCCAAGACTCAGGATTACCATCGACGAGCTTTTCATTTACACTCTTGCCGTTGATATCGATCTGATCCACCCACTCTGAATAAGTCCATTTGTGAGCATTCTCGATGATGCTTGAATCCCAAATGGAATGAAGGTTGGTTCCGCTTCTGAAGAACTGCACCTGCCATTTGTTTCCGCCGCGGTCTGACATGTGTCCCATGTGCATAGGACAATGCAAATCTCCCATCAAGTGAACGAGGAACTTAAGCGAAAGCACCTGCTCATCTCTGCTCAGTTTACCGCTCTTAAGCGCTGTAATCTGCTCATTGATAGCACGTACCACGTCACCATTCTCATTCAGCGGAGCATTCTCATAAGTCTTGTCCGCATCGATATTCTTATAATGCCATGTGCTTGTATATTTGTACTCAGGAGTGTGGCTGGCGTTATCCATCCAGTTAGCCCAATAAACGATGGACCTTCCGTCCAAAAGTTCCGTAATCTGCTTCTTGGCTTTCTTTGTAAGGTGTTTTTCAGCCAGTGCGCAGGTCACATCATGACCCTTCTGACCCCAAGAATAGCCATTGACAGACACAGCGAGAAGGCCCGCTCCGATGCAGACCAATTTCAATAACACATTAAAATGTTTCATAAATCGTAAGTTTGTATTTCGTTTCACAAATATAGCACTTTTTAAATGAGAATTATCGTTTTTATTTCTTAACTTTGAAAATGCACCCAAAACGCTACATGGACCAAATTATTAACAAAATATGAAGACCAGAAACGTTCTAATCTTGTGCACGGCATTACTCCTGAGCATGCCGCCTTGCTCAGACGCCCAGTCGCTTAAAGACGGACTGAAAAACATCGGAGACAAAATCGGAAAACAAATCCAGTCTACGAAAAATCAAATCACCAAAAAGACGACTACGACCAAGCCGACCACCAACAAGCCGAGTGCAAACAAAACCTCTGACAGAGACAAAGCCCTTCAGAAGCAGTACGATGCGATGATGGGGAATCCCCCAGAAATGGAAGATGAGAAACCGACCGTAAAACTGCCGGACGAGCACACGGCGCTTTTCGCTCCGCTCGGATATCCCGTAGAGGCAGCATACGGAACACTTACAGTTAAACCCGGCATGCCGCCCCAGAGCCCAGATGCTCAGGTGAACTGGACTGATAAACTGCCGAATATATCCAACTTGAACAACAAGAGTCTGGTAGATGAGTACTTGTTGCTCAAGGATTGCTTCGATAATGGTTATTTCAAGACTCTCACTCCTGCACACGCCAGATTGGAAAATGTCGAAGGCGAACTCTATGCACGCGCCAACGAGTTGAACTATCTTGTAGAATTGATGGCAGAAGTCAGAAGCGAGTACGGCAGCGAGTCTCCTCAATGGGTCATAAACGGAATGCACGACAAGATCGCGTCCATTCTCGAGGGCGAAAAGTATAAGACTCTCATAAAGAGTTCAATATCTCCATTCTTCACTGTCAAAGGACTCATCAATGACAAGACGAAGGAGTATTTCCAGAAACATGGAGGATATGAGAACGCTACCAAGGTGACTATGACCAAATGGGATCCGAAACCTGTAAAACAAAGCATCTCCACTTCAGGATCAGGCCAGAGCGGTACCATAGTAAGCGAGAACGCTTCCGGAGCAACCGTTGACATCGGCGGCATCATCTACATAGTCCACGCAAGTAAGGGTTTTGCATTCGCTTCCGAGGCCGTGAACACCGCTGTCGCAGGTAAGGACATCGTCATGCCCGACTATATCAATTACAAAGGCAAGAGATTCCCTGTCACTGAAATGCGCGGTGATATTTTCTGGGGTAAACCTATAAAATCCATCAAACTGCCGTCAACATTGACAGAAATTTCGAACGCTGCACTCAGGGAGACCGACATCAGCGAGATTGTGATTCCGGCATCGGTAAAAATCATTCAGGGCTCAGCCTTTTATGGTTGCAAGAACCTGAAGAAAGTTGTTTTCGAGAGCGACAAGTTAGATGAACTGCATGGATGTTTCCAGAACTGCACCAGCCTTCAGAGCATTAAACTTCCTCGTTATGTGGGACTTTCAAGTTATGACATGTTCAGCGGCTGTACAAATCTCACAAGCGTGACCCTTCCTGAAAACCTTAAGGAACTCTATGACGGCACGTTCGAAAATTGTATCAAGCTCACTACCATAAACATTCCTGCCAGTGTAACCAAAGTCGGCAGTCACGTATTTTCCGGCAGTGGTGTGGTTTCTCTCGACCTCTCCCACGTAACGGAAATCGGAGTTTTCACATTTGACGATTGCAAGAGCCTCAAAAACTTGAAATTAAATTCCAAACTGAAGGATAACTTCCTTATGGAAATTTACCCTGAACTGATGACCTGTCCTTACATGGAAGTCAAATGGGTGAACAACCAGTATGTCTATCCTGCAGGACTTGAATTCGTAGATCCAAAATAAAAACCACCCATGAGAACTAAAAGCTTAGTAAAATATGGGCTTAAAATGATGTTGACAGTGGCGGCTCTATCGCTGCCACTGACGGCATTGGCCCAAGACAAACCGAAAATCAAAAGCATTGACCTGGTCATTCCTGTCCCGAAACCGGGAACGGACCTTTTTGACGCGCGTGAGGTGCAGCCGACTTCGGCGACCACCGAATATGGCGACCTTGCTCCTACCGGAGATATCCAGCTTATGGAAGCGGATTATATCGGCGATTTCGTGGAGAAAGACAGCGGCGAGATGCTGTTCAAGAGCGGATTCGAGTATAAAGCCGTATTCAAGGTGATGATAAATCCGAGCGGAAAATACCAGACAGATTATTATTTCAAGAATAATGACTATGGTATCGACGGCAGCAGGATTAAGATTACCGTAAATGGAAAAGAGGCGAAAGTGAAGCCAAGCGCCCCATATTTCATAGATATAGAGACGAGGGTTTTCGTAGGAGAAGGCGGAGCCGGATCTGACAGAGAAGCCGCGCTGAACATGAAATCAGATTATGAACTGAACAAAGACTCTTACCGCAGATCCCGCAAGGCCTACTCCATCGATGAGGCCAATGCTCTCAGCCCTGATATAAATCCTTGGCCTCTGATTGTCATCAACGATTCGTACGATCCGCGATTCTATGCCAATGACCCGGGAGAATTCAAGGGACAGAATACCATGCGCGTGACCAGGATAATAGTAGATACTGACAGTGAATTCATCCAAGATTGCGTAGCAGGTGATGTAAACAACTCCATACAAGGAACTTACAACATCCGCGAAATATGGCTGAGCCAGAAAGTGGACGTCCAGAAGTTCATCAGGACCATCTGTAATATCTATCAGGGTGACAGGGATTTTTCAACAAGTATCTACCATCCGTATCACAGCTACCTGTGCCAGAATAAAAGGGCAACGATATTCATTCCGGAATCGGAAGCAGACAATGTAATGAAAATGGTTTCCTGGACAACTTGGTCATACCCTATATTGTTCACGATAAAGACATATCAGGGTGACGTATTCTCTGCTCAGAAAGCCGGAGCCGATGCCGCAAAACCTTTCTGCACGCATCATGTCTTCACGAAAAAAGTAGCTTCCCCGGACAACATTTACAAGGATTATTCATGTAAGAATTTCACGTCGTACTATTATTCATGCAAATACTGCGGAAAATGCGAGCATAACCCTGCTCATACCTTCGAGATAAAATATAGCGACTTCGATTATCCGCTGCACATATTCGAACAGCCTTTGGCCAATGACCAGGCATATATAGGCAAAAACTCGGCCGGACAGCACGTATGGTGGTACAGCTGCATCTGGTGCGGCATGTCAGAAGGATATGAACAGAAGCACTTTACAAAAGTTGCATGGAAAGCGACCGGAACTGAAATGAACTATGAAGACTTCAGGAAGGCCATGGCCGAACAGGCAGAAGATTTCGAAACTAAGGCAAGACTTACCACTACAACGCAACCGGGAACGTTCATCCTTCCATACAAGTCAGACGCCAAGATGAGCACTGCTTTCCAGAGTTCGGTAAACTTCGCTTTGTGCGACGATCTTTTGGATGACGAAGTACTCGGAAAAGACTACACCGTACAAGCGACATTGATCCAGATAAAATCCCTCGCGGTACGCCTGGTGGAGGAACTTCTCGACCGCGAAATCAAGCTCGGCAAGAAACAGTCAGGCGACAAGTTCGTGGCGAAATGCGCTGCACTCGGAATCAACGAAATCCCTTCGCCATCGGCTTCGGACAGCGACAAGGCCACCCGTCAGGATGTGGCTGTAATCCTCTACAAGGCATTGCGTTACGTCGAGAATCAGGGGGTCTACGCCTACACCGAATTCGATAATGGACTGGACAAATATACCGACAAAAAAGAAATCAGCCCAAGTGCTGAAGAGGCCATGAGTTTCATGGAAGCACTGGGACTGATTAAAGGCAAAACATCCTCAACCATCTGCCCTAAGGAAATCTGCTCTATCGAACAAGCTATCGACGTGGCAGAAAAATGCACACATGCGCATCAGCTCGGCTGGTATCAGGAACGAGCATGGGGAGAAGGAATCGGACGCAACATTAGCGGTAACGTATACACAGGACCAGACGACGGCTATTCGACATTCCAGACTTACGCTCCGGGTGAAAGAGTGTGGGTTACAGGTCCGCGCATCGGCGGCATGTGGGAATTCCTCCCTATCGTGGACAGATATACCGGCAAAACAGTATATGTGAAAGCCGAATGGTTTACCCCTGTAAGAAAACATGTATTCACCTCGAAGAAGACCGTCAAGACCATAGAATTCAAGGACTACTGGGATGGCGTCTACATGTGGAAGCCGTAATCTTAGTAGCTCAAGTTTGACAACTTGCGAAACTTGGGGTTAGTACGTTCTGCGTCTAAGTGAACGATACTCGCTGAAGAGATCCAGACAAGCCTGTCGCCCAAGCTCGGTCATATAGTCGCCGAGCTTGTCGCGACCACCGAAAATCTTGTCGAACTTATCATCACGAAAACCGATGAGCCCATTGTCTTCAATCGTACATCCGTAATAGATTTTGTCAATGTTGGCCCACATACAAGCGCAAAGGCACATATGACACGGTTCGCCTGTAGTATAGATAGTACATCCGGACAAGTCAAATGTGCCTAATTTGCGTCCTGCCGCACGGATAGCGGAAATCTCTCCGTGAGCTGTAGGGTCGTTGTTGAGAAGCACCATATTATGTCCGGTAGAGATAACTTCGCCATCTTTCACGATTACGGAACCGAAAGGTCCGCCATGATCATTTTGAATTCCTGTTCTGGCCTCTTCGATGGCCAACTGCATATATTTTATATCCATAATAAATAAGTAAAAAAAAGTTATCTCGTTTTAGACAAGCCCCATGAAAGGACTTTAGAAATCTCCGGCATATCCACGCCATGCTCTACACCCAATTCATGGATATAGCGCAGGCCATAAGGAAAATCTTCGGAGAAATAACGGCTAGAAAAATCCGGAATCCATCCTCCGTCCACGGCTTTCATAGGAGCCAGCAACCCATGGAAAGCATTGATAGAGGACAACTTGACTGCCAATGACTCAGCATCATGGCTTTCATAATAATCCAAAATCGTCGGCAAATACCCCTTGGTTACAGGCAGCACATCCAGAAGATCGAAAAACTCCTTGTCCATCCTGATAAGCCTCTGGGCAGAAGCCACATCCCATGTATCATAGAAAGCGAATTGCGAAGGATACCGCACACCCTCGTACCAATCGGAGAACAAAGTATAGAGTCTCGAAGTATGTAGAATCGGATTACTGTTCGTAAGACTAGCCTCCAGATAATTACGCAGCAAATGAACCGGTCTGCCGAACGCATCTGCTACCCAATCAGCAAATTGCGACTTCTCCTCATCCGAAACATGCTCAACGGCGATATTGAACCCTGACTTGTAGCCTAACAGATTCGCGAAATGGCCATATTCCACGACTCGTGAAATGAACGGCACTCTCTGGAACCCCCACAAAGGCTGCTCCGGAGACAAGATTTTCAACGCCTCGAAGAAAAACCCTGTAGAAGAGAATACCGTTCCGACATAAGCATTAGTGCCAAGATACGGCTTTACCTTCTCCAGTTCCTCTTTGATCAAGAATCCCGGAAGGCAGAACAACAGCACATCCGCGCCTGTGACCACGTCCTTTGCAGAAGACGAAATCATTGACAAAGAACCTATTAGGGATTCTCCTTCTGGGGTATGGACGGAGATGGAGCGACTCCAGCGTTCCGGATGGTTCGTCAGGACGCGGACTTCCGCTTTCGAGCGGGCCGCAATGTACCCGGCAGCCACGTGTCCGAGCGCGCCGCCTCCACAGATGCAAATTTTTTTCATGCCAATGCCTTCAGGATATTTACAAGACGCGAATTGTCCTCACGGCTGCGCACGGCAAGCCGGATCAGCTGACGGCCGGACATATTTCGCTTCAGGCCGCAATTGCTTATCAGCACATCATTGTCGATCAGGCGCTGAGTCAGCTCCGCAGAAGTGTATTTGTCAATGACTTCACACATGAAATAGTTCGCCTTGGACGGGAAAACACGGAGATACGGAATGGATTTCAACTCCTCGTAAAACGTCTCTCTCTCAGCGATGAACTTCTCACATGCGCGTTTATAATCGTTCTCATATTTGCCGTAAATCTGAAGATAGAACTCCGCAAAAGAGTTTATGTTCCAGATACTTACCTCCTTTCGTATCCTCGCTATGAGAGCCTTGTCGGAAGATGCGAAGACTCCGAGACGCAGGCCCGGCACACCATAAGACTTGGATATGCTCTTCATGACCATCAGATGAGGATAACTCTCCAGTATATCGTTGTGCAACAAACTGTTGTCCACGGTCACATCGGCGAAATCCACGAAGCTTTCATCCAAAAGCAGGTTCACTCCCCTCTTCTCACACCACTTAGCCAGTCTCAGGACGTCAGCTTTAGCCATGAAGTGACCGGAAGGGTTGTCAGGATTAATGAGCAGAAGCAGCGAAATATTCTTGTCGGCGAAGAACGTCATCAGGTCATCCGCCGTATAACTGAAGTCCTCATTATCGCAGACGTAAGGAACTATCTGACTGTCAGACAACCTGTTGGGATACTCATCGAATGTCGGGAAAATCACACCGACTTTCTCGCCCGCATGGCTTTCCATCACGACTTTAATCAGCTCCGCAGCACCGTTGCCCACAACGACAAACTCCTGACGGATACCGAAATACTTACCCGCAAGAAGAGAATTCACGGCCATTCCTGACGGATACTCCTGAAGGAGCACATCGAAATTTGCCCGCAACTCGTCCTTCATTCTCTTGTTCGGGAAGAACGGATTTACCAAGTAACAGTAATCCAACAACTTAGGGAAACGCCAATAGCCGCCGTAACGCTTGTGATATTCATGATACTTCACCTCGTCAGCAGAAAAAAGCGTGGACGCGATGTCCAAATCCTGCACATCATCGATTTCATACCACTTCTCATCAGAAATAGGCAATGCCTTCAGCGTAGAATCATGGAGATAGATAAGCACCCTGAGAACCTGCTCATAGTACTCATTGTTCCCCATCACCTTGCTGTACGCCTCCAAGAACGGCACATATTTGTCCCTGCAAAACTCTTTGCTGAACTTGTAGATGTTCACCGTCTTGTAGTACTTGTCAGAATCCTCGTAGCTGAAAGCCTCTTTCGGTATGAAATTCACGATTCTACGATCCTCGTCGATGCTCACCATCGTCCCGTCCATCCAACTCTCGTACTTCGCGACCAATGCCAGATTCGGGTCAGGATGAGCCAGCAGCAAGTCGAGAATCCTCTCTTCGAAAATCAGGTCTGACTCCAGCAGGATCGTATCGTCCTCGCACATTTGGGTCTTGGCCAATGCCAATGAGTATATGTTGTTGGTCTTGTCGTAGATATCGTTATGTATATACTCTATTTTTAGGACATCATCATATCGATGCCCGATATAATCTATAAGATTCCGGGCTTCATATCCGACAACGATTATCACCCTGCTCAGATGACAACTGGACAGGATATGCAAATAGCGGTCAATAAGTCTTACGCCATTGACCTCCAACATACACTTGGTGTTGTTACGGGTAAGCTCACCTAAGCGCCTGCCCATTCCTGCTGCCAGAATAATAGCCTGCATAATATGGGTTATTTACACATGATCTGCGACAAACGGGCGATTGTGTTCTTGGACAATATCTTGCACGTGGTCTGTCCTTCCAAAGCTCTTGCGCGATGGCAGTCAGAACCGGTCATGCAATACATTCCCTTCTCGAGAAGAATTTCTGCCTTATGAGCCACTTCCTCGCCATAAACTCCGAGAATGGACGGCAAGTTAAGCTGCAAAAGAACACCCATGTCTCTCAGTTTGTCATAATCTGCTTGAGTCATATAACGATAACGCTCCGGATGAGCAAGCACAGGAGTGTATCCTGCCAAAATCACATCGTCCAGGATATCCCACAAGTCCATAGGGCCAGACCAGGTGGACGTCTCCACCAAGAGTCTATTTCCTTCATGGAGCAGAAAATCCTTGTTCTTTAGCCTCTCCATAAAAAGGCTGTCTATCATGTTCTCCGAAGCAAGAGACAACTCAAGTCCGCCATGATAGGCTGACTTGAGCTCCTCGAATCTCGTTCTCAGGAATTCTGTAGTGTTCGGCACATCCTCCATGACGTGCGGTGTAAGCCAAATATGCTTCACCCCTGACGTTTCCATAAAGGAGAGAATCTGCAACGACTCTTCCAGTGTTTTCACGCCGTCATCCACACCATATAATATATGTGAATGATTATCTGTCGAACCCTTCAACAGTCCGCTTTCCGCGAGACTTTTCCTGCTGTTAAAAAAACCGAACATTGTTTATTCGTCTTTGTCTACGTGGCTGCCGTAACCGTAGCCATATCCATATCCGTAGCCGTAACCATAACCGTAGCCATAGCCGTAATGTCCATATGACTTGGTAGTGGTATCGACACCGTTAAGGATAAGTGCCATATGCTTGTAGACACCGCTCTGATACATAGTTTCGACCACTGGAAGCGCACGTTTGTCGAAAAGACCTGCTCTGATGATAAGAACAGTGAAGTCTGCTTCTTTGGCGATAATTGCTGTATCGGCGACAAGGTCTACCGGAGGGCAATCCATAAATATATAATCGTAATGTTTCTCAAGTTCTTCCAGCATCTTTCTGAATCTCTCAGAATCCAGAAGTTCGGCAGGGTTCGGAGGAAGCGAACCTACTGAAATCATATCGAGGTTATCCTTGATATGCTGAACCTCAGTCATGATATCAGATAATTTACCGTTGAGGTAAGCAGAGATACCTGCCTTGTTATGCTCCATAGCCTTACCGAGAGTACCCTTACGAAGGTCGAGGTCCAGAAGAAGAACCTTAGAGCCCTTCAATGCGACAGTAGCCGCCATATTCATGATAGTGAAGGTCTTACCTGCATTAGGGTTAAACGAAGTCACCATAATCTTATGACACTTGCCAGGTTCCTGATTGGTCATGAAATCGAGGTTCGTCCTAAGTACACGGAACGCCTCGTTTATACCGTTTCGGTTACCCGACTCGACAACGATTCGGGTATTGGCGCTGTTGAGCATGTTCTTTCTCAGTTTGTTGAGCAGACCTGCACCCTGTCCGATCTGAGGAATCTCAGCGAGGAACGGTATCTGGAGACCTGCGACATCTGAACGGTTCTTAACTCGGTTATCCAACTGGTTTATCAAGAAGAACACACCGAAAGGAATACCCATTCCGAGCACAAGAGCCACAAGAAGAATCATCTGTTTATTAGGAGCTCCCGGCTTCTCGTCTCCATTAGGGGACATGACCATACGGGTGTTGCCTACATTCACGAGACTGGCGATTTCATTCTCCTCACGTTTCTGGAGCAAGTACACATAGAGTTCCTGCTTGATCTTCTGCTGTCTCTCGATAGAAAGAAGTTGAAGTTCCTGACCTGAAGTATTGGCGATTCTCGACATGATGTCATTTTCCTGAGCCTCGATCTTGTCCACCTGCATCTGCAATGTGGAAATGAGGTTATCCATAGATCTGGAAATGGCCACCTTCAAAGCGCTGATGGAATTGTTCAAATCACCGACAAGAGGGTTATCACTGCTGCTGTCACTCATATACCTGTCTCTGGTGAGTACCATCTGGTTATACTCAGTAATCTGAGAATCTACAGTCTTGCTGTCGAGTCCGAGATTAGAAGGGATAAGAGCGCCGTCATGCTGCGGATCCTTAAGATATTCCTTAATGAACTTCGCTATGGCGAGCTGATTGTTCACCTCGAAAGACTTAGCTGAATAATCGGTAGACTCTTTAAGATAAGCCTCTGATATAGAAGCGATATCGGTAATCTTGTGAGTTTCCTTATACTGTTTGAGGCTTTCCTCGACTCCACCCAGTTCATTCTCGATAACAACAAGACGGTCGTTGATGAATGCAGTCGTGTTGCGGGCTGATCTGTTCTTGTTGGCAACCCACTGCTCATTGTATACGTCGATGAGGGTATTCAAAATATCTTCAGCCCTTCTTGGGAACGTATCCTCGAGAGAAAGTACCAGAACGGTAGATTCCTTACCTGAAAGAGAAACATTGAGCTTCTTGCAATAAGCCTTCGCCAATCTCTTGGCATTCACCCAGCTTACTACGATAGGATCATGCCACTTATCTATATGCATAGTAGGAACGATCTTGATCTTTCCTACAGGAGTCTGAAGTTCTTCTCTGAATGAGCCCTTAATCTTCCCCTTAAACTTCATCTTTTCGCCGGCCACCCTCAAATTCTTGATGACGAAGGTGCTGTCTCCGGTCTTGGTAAGTTCGAAAGAATATGCGGATGCATGGTTATCACCTGTCTGCACCAAGGCAATAGGTGAAGATGTGAACAATTCACGAGATCTGAGGAACTGCTTCTCTACATAAGAAGCCTCCAGCCCGAGACGGTCCACAACCACGCTCATAATGTCAGGAGATGTAAATGATTCCATCTCGTTGTAGACATTCGCACCGCTGTTTCTACGCAAACTCATTGCGTTGGTGAAAGAGGCAAGCTCCTTCATGGCTGAGTTCTCGTTACTGTCATCCACGATGACTTTGGCGGTTCTGGTATATTTCGGAGCGGTTCTGTAAATAACGAATCCCGCCATAAAGATGCAGACAACAAGCGACAACACATACCACCACTTGTTGTTCCATATCATCGCCCAAATTTCAGTCAGGCTGAGGATATCTCCATCCTCCTCACCGTTCGCGTTTCTCAGCGCCGGTCTATTGTCAATATTATTATTTTCCAATGCCATAAGAATATATATTCATTATGAGGTTAAGACTCTATTTGAGCAATTATCTTGAAATTGCGATTACGAGGTTGGCTATAGTCACGAGGAATGAACCTACTGAAATCCAGAAAGATGTAGACTTCAAACTATTCTCGTTGATAGTAGACTGACCGGCTCTGACCTTGTTAGGCTCTACCATAATGACGTCATTCTGCTGAAGATAATATGCCGGAGAATTGAAAAGGTCAGTCTCTCTGATATCTACCACATAGATACTGCGCTTTCCGTTCTGTTCACGGACAACGGAAATCTTGTCACGTCTTCCGAAGATAGTCAAATCACCTGCAAGGCTCAATGCCTCGAGGATAGTAATCTTATCACCTGATACGGTGTAAGTACCCGGATGATTCACCTCACCCAATACTGATATCTTGAAGTTAAGGAACTCCACGGTAACTACCGGTTCCTTGAGAAGATTCCTGGACTCAAGTTCATTCTTTACTTTCTCGGCCACCTGCCATCTGGTAAGTCCTGCAACATTGATCTTACCAATTACTGGGAATTCGATATCACCATTAGCATCTACTGAATATCCGAGAAGCCTGTTGTAAGAACCTGAGATAGAAGTCTCACCACCTGCCTGATAGCTGACATTCACAAGGTTAAACATCGCAGCCAATTCAGGGTTACGGCAGGATACGACAATGGAAATCATATCTTTAGGCTGAACAAGAATACCTCCCTCAGTGCTCATGACCATAGATGTATCTTTCTGTGCATCCTGGAGGTAATTGATATTTTTGTAGGTTTTAGTGCCGCAGGAGGCAAGGAGTGAAATAGCTGTCACTGCTGCCGCCAACTTGATAATGATACTTCTCATAAAAGCCATTAAAAAACTGATACTTTAATAAACAATAATTGCAAAGATATTAAAATTCTTTCAATCAGCCTACAGAATGCAAACAAATCCACCTATATTTGCATACAAAAAATTTTGTAAAACATATTACATGGAAACAACGAGGCCCACAATATATCTTTACACTGACGGCGCATCCAGCGGAAACCCAGGTCCCGGGGGCTATGGAGTAGTCCTGATATGCAACAATCTCCGCAAGGAACTGAGTGGAGGATTCAGACTTACAACGAACAACCGCATGGAGCTTCTTGCCGTCATAAAAGGGCTCGAAGCCATCAAATGGGAGAACGCGAATGTGGAAATCTGGAGCGATTCATCCTACGTTGTAGACGCCATAAACAAGGGGTGGATTTACTCGTGGCAGCGAAAAAGATTCGCCAAGGTAAAGAATCCCGACCTCTGGATGAGATTTCTCGAAGTCTGGCGCAGGCACAACGTCCAATTCCATTGGCTGAAAGGACATGCCGGACACCCCGAGAACGAAAGGTGCGACCAGATGGCGGTCGATGCCGGTGCGGGAGCCGTCGCCCGAGGAGAGCAGCTCCCTGCTGACGAAGGATATGAAAGTCAGGAATCAATGCTGCCGTTGTAGGACATTGACAGAAATTTCTTATATTTGTAAGATAGTAAAAAAACAGAATAGAGATATGATCAACAATAAAATCACGGTAGGTATAACCCAAGGTGACGGAAACGGAATCGGATATGAGGTTATCATAAAGGCACTCGCCGATGCCAGAATCTTGGAAGGGTTCACTCCTATCGTTTACGGTTCTTCGAAAATCTTCGGATTCTACAAGAAGACCATCCATAACCTGGAGCCGATGGATACCTATGTAATCAATTCGGCAAAAGACGCCAAACTTAAGAAAATCAACATCTTGAACTGTCTTCCCGACAACGTTTACGTAGAGCCTGGACAGCCGAGCGTAGAGTCTGCAAAATGTGCGATAACCTCGCTTGAGCGTGCGGTGGAAGACCTCAGAAACGGTGAAATAGACGTCCTCATAACAGGTCCTATAAACAAGAGGGAAATGGTGAATGCCGGCTTCCAGTTCACTGGACATACCGAGTACCTGAAAGAAGTTTTCGGCGTGAAGGATGTGACGATGTTCATGATCAGCGCACAGCTCAAGATTGGCGTTGTAACAGGACATATTCCTCTGAAAGAAGTTCCTACAAGCATCACTACAGAGAAGATTCTCACTAAGTTACGTCTTATGAACGACTCCCTGAAACGCGATTTCGGCGTAACCAAGCCTAAGATCGCCGTACTCGGACTTAATCCGCACTGCGGAGACGACGGACTCCTGGGTGACGAGGAGCAGACCATCATCGCACCTGCTGTGAAGGCTGCAAATGAAGAAGGTATCATGGCTTTCGGACCTTACTCCCCTGACGGATTCTTCGGTCTGGCGAACTACAGCAAGTTCGACGCTACTCTCGCCATGTATCATGACCAGGGTCTCGCACCGTTCAAGGCTCTCGATTTCGATGACGGAGTGAACTATACTGCAGGTCTCCCTGTAGTCAGGACTTCCCCTGACCACGGAACGGCATACAGCATGGCAGGACGAGATGAAGCTGATCCGATGTCCATGATGTCAGCCATTTATGCAGCTATCGACATTTTCCGTAACCGACTGGCTTACGACAGGCTTCAAGCCGGAAAGATGCAGGAAAGAGTTCTCGATGACAATAGGCCTGAAAGGCCGTCAAGAGGTCCACAGATAGCATAATACATTGATTTGCAATGCAGAAGACACCCGAATCTGAAATACAATTCATAAAAGGAGTCGGGCCGAAACGGGCCCGGCTTCTCGAAACGGAACTAGGTGTCACCAGCATTGACAAACTCATTCATCTATACCCGTACAAATACATTGACCGAAACTCCATCAGGGCGATAGCCGAGATTCAGCCCGGCAACGCTTATGTGCAGATTATGGCGCAGGTGATTTCGGCGACAGTGCTCGACAAGGCGGGGAAAGAGGTCGACATGGATTCGGGCAAGCCTGGCGCGATCAGCCGGTTGTCCGTCATCGTCAGCGATGGGTCGGCATCCATGGAACTTGTATTTTTCAAAGGCATAAAATACATGCTCGGGCGACTGGTTCCGGGTAAGACGTTCATTTTCTTCGGCAAACCTTCTCTTTTCAACGGACGGTTCAATATGGTGCATCCTGAGATCGACGACCCGAACGGGCAGGATCCTACTCCATCCGGTGTCATGACAGGCGTGTATCCTTCGACGGAGAAGCTGAAAAACGCAGGTATCACAGGACGTGTCATGAACAAAATCATGGCTACGGCGCTGAACATGAGCGTGAACACTATACGTGAAACGCTTCCCGACTATATATTAAAGGAGAAAGGTCTCGTTCCGCTCCCCTACGCTTTGCAGAATATTCATTTTCCGAAAGATGAAAATGCGTTGAAAAAAGCGGAGTACAGGCTGAAGTTCGAAGAACTGTTTCTCCTGCAGTTATCGCTTCTGAAACAGAAATATATACGCAGCCGAAATGAGCATGGCATACAGATGATGAAAGTCGGCCAGGCATTCAACGACTGCTATAACGCATTGCCTTACAGCCTCACAGGGGCACAGAAAAGGGTGATAAAGGAGATCCGCACCGACCTGATGAGCGGAAAGCAGATGAATCGTCTGGTGCAGGGAGATGTCGGCTCCGGAAAGACTATGGTAGCAGTCCTTTCTGCCTTGATTGCTTATGGCAACGGATATCAGTCATGTCTGATGGCTCCTACGGAAGTCCTTGCAAGACAGCACTATACAAATATCTGCAAATATCTTTCGGGGACCGGGGTGAACGTTTCCGTACTCACCGGTACGACTAAAACTGCTGAACGACGACAGATTTTAGCGGACCTCGCGGAAGGCAAGACAGGGATAATCGTCGGAACCCATGCACTGTTGGAAGACCCGGTAGTGTTCCATAACCTCGGACTTGCCATCATCGACGAGCAGCACCGTTTCGGCGTGGACCAGAGGGCAAGACTTTGGAGAAAAACCTGCAACGGACTGGCGCCGCACATCCTCGTGATGACAGCCACACCTATTCCTCGTACGCTCGCCATGACCCTTTACGGGGACCTGGACGTATCAGTAATCGACGAGATGCCTCCGGGCAGAAAACCGGTCCAGACCATACAGATAACGGAGCGTAAAAAACTCCAACTCTACTATTTTATGAAAAACGAAATCGCGAAAGGCCGTCAGGCATTCGTGGTTTATCCGATGATTTTCATAAATGACAAGGTAGACTACAAAAACCTCGAAAGCGGTTATGAAGAAATCGTAGAGCACTTCCCGTTTCCACCATATAAAGTGGCCATCGTGCACGGACAGCAGAGCGACGAAGACAAGAAATTCAATATGGACGCTTTCGTGGCAGGACGTGCCAATATCCTGGTAGCCACCACTGTAATCGAGGTAGGCGTCGACGTTCCGAATGCCACAGTAATGGTAATCGAAAGCCCTGAACGCTTTGGACTCAGCCAGTTACACCAGTTGCGCGGTCGTGTCGGTCGAGGCGGCGGAGACTCATTCTGTATCTTGGTCCGTGGAGACAAACTGAGCGAAGAATCGAAAAAACGCATTGACCTTCTCTGTCAGACCGAAGACGGATTCGTGCTGGCGGAAGAAGACATGAAAATGCGCGGGCCTGGAGACTTGGAGGGCACCCAACAGAGCGGACTTCCGATCGAACTCTCCATCGCATCGCTCGCAAAAGACGGCGAAATCCTCTCAGACGCAAGAAATTACGCCATGCATATCCTGGAAGAAGACCCCGAACTTTCATCCACGAAAAACAGGCAGCTTCTCATGGAACTAAGAAAAGACAAATACCAGAAACCAGATTACAGTAAAATCAGCTAATAACATAAAAATAAACCAATTAATGAAACGACACATTAGAGCAAGCGGTCTTACCGCCTTGACCTTAAGCGCATTAACGACAATGAATTGCACTACCGAAAAAGTGGACGCGGCCTACATCGGCCCGTCACAAATCGAAATTCAGGACGGCAAGATGACCCCGGAGGTACTGTTGTCACTCGGTCGCCTTTCCGATCCGCAACTCTCGCCTGACGGCAAAACCATCCTCTACGGCGTCAGCTACACCTCCATCGAGGAGAATCGCAGCTGCCGCAATTTGTTTATTGTCAATGCCGACGGAACGTCACCAAGACAGTTGACAAAGGACGGAAAGAGCATCAGTTGCGCAAGATGGATAGACGGAGGCAAGGCCATCGCCTACATCCAGGGCGGACAAATCTGGAAGGCTACCACACATGGTCTTTCCGGCGACAACCCGAAACTCGTGAAGAGGACAAAACTCAGTGACGTCCCTAATGGCGTCGGCGAATTCAAGATCTCTCCGGACGAAACTAAGATAATGTATGTCAGCTACATACACAGCGACGTAAAGACTCCTAAGGACACCGATCCGAAACTGGACAAGGCTCGCGCTTACGTGGCAGAAGACCTGATGTACAGGCATTGGGACCACTGGGTAACAGAACTTCCTCACACCTTCGTAGCGGACTTCAAGGAAGGCATCAGACCTGAGAACAGCACCGACATCCTCGCAGCTGAGAAAGAACTCTACGAACTCCCTATCGAACCATACGGCGGAATGAGCGAACTAGACTGGTCACCTGACGGAAAATTCATCGCATACTCATGCAAGAAAAAGACCGGCAAACAGTACGCATTCAGCACAAATACAGAGATTTACATCTACAACGTAGCTGACGGAAGCTGCACAGTCATCCCTATGGGCGGCGGATATGACACCGCACCACTTTGGAGTCCGGACGGAACTAAAATCGCATGGCTCAGCATGGCACGCGACGGCTACGAGGCCGACAAAACCCGCCTAATGACCGCCGATTTCGCAGAGGGAAAAATCTCCAACATCCGCGACCTGACCGCCGATTTCAAATACAACGCAGCCGGACCGGTCTGGACCGCCGACTCCAAATCCATCTATTTCAACGCTCTCGCCGAGGGTCTCCAGGGGATTTTCAGGGTCAATGCTGATGGCAGCATTACTCGCATAACTAAAGAGAATGCATGGTATGACTACGATTCTCCTTTCGCTATCGTTCAGAATGGTGAAGAAACTCAGCTCCTCGCAAGCTGGTGCAGCATGGACTTCCCTACCGAACTTGTAAAAGTAGCTGTAGCAGACGGCAAATCAGAGCAGATTACACATGAAAACGAGCATATACTTTCACAGCTCGCCGAACATAAGACAGAGGCCCGCATGGTCAAGACAGTGGACGGCAAAGACATGCTTACATGGGTGCTTTATCCCCCACAATTCGACTCTACCAAGACATATCCTGGAATCGTGATCTGCCTAGGTGGTCCTCAGGGAACTCTCAGTCAGTCATGGTCTTACAGATGGAACTACAGACTTATGTCTGCTCAGGGATATGTTGTGGCATTGCCTAACAGACGTGGTACCACAGCATTCGGCCAGGAATGGTGCGAACAGATTTCAGGAGACTACTCAGGCCTCAACCTGCAGGATTATCTCTCCGCTGCAAACGAATTGAGATCTGAGCCTTACATCGGCAAATTGGCAGCCTGCGGCGCAAGTTACGGCGGATATTCAGTTTATATGCTTGCCGGTATGCACGGAAACACCTTCGATTGCTTCATAGCTCACGCAGGTATATTCGATGAGAAATACATGTACTATGAAACTGAAGAGATGTGGTTCGCAAACTGGGATAACGGCGGACTGGAAGAGTATTCATACACCCCAGGACAGACAGGTCCTGCTGGTGACGGCGAGACATTCGGAGGCATAAGACAGGGTGGTTCACCTTGGAGCACAAACCCAAGAGCAGTAAGACATTACGCAAACAGCCCTGCCAACAATGTAACCAAATGGCACACCCCTATTCTCTGTATCCATGGTTGCATGGACTTCCGCATTCCTTATGATCAGGGTATGGCAGCATTCAACACCGCGCAGATGATGGGAGTTCCTTCTAAGCTTGTCATTTTCCCTGATGAGTGTCACTGGATACTTCAGCCTCAGAACGCATTGTTCTGGCATCGCGAATACTTCGACTGGCTCGACAAGTGGTGCAAATAATAATTGAACCGGCAGGCTCTCCCCTGCCGGTTTTTTTGTCGGCATAGCAACTTGCGCTGCGCAGGGGCATAAAAACAACACATCCCGAAATCCTTGTAAGATTCCGGGATGTACTATCTGTATCTGTTCAGGCCTCGCCTACGCGAAACCATGAGCAATATTATTTACCAGCGAGTTTCTTGTAAGACTCGAGACGAATCTTCGCGAACTCCTCAGTCTTCTGGAGAAGTTCCTCAGCTCTCTCAGGGAAGAGTTTGTAGAGAGATGCGAAACGAACTTCACCCTTCAAGAAGTCCTGGAACTTGGTCCAATCAGGCTCCTTGCTGTCGAGTGAGAACGGATTCTTGTCAGTTCCCTCGAGTTCAGGGTTAAATCTGTAGAGATGCCAATAACCGCACTCAACTGCAAGTTTCTCCTCTTTCTGGCTAAGACCCATACCTGCCTTCAAACCATGGTTGATACATGGAGAGTAAGCGATGATGAGTGATGGTCCGTCGTATGCTTCAGCCTCCTTAATAGCGTTCATATACTGAGCAGGGTTGGCACCCATAGCTACCTGAGCTACGTATACATAGCCATAGCTCATCGCCATCATACCGAGATCCTTCTTGCGAATCTTCTTACCGCTTGCGGCGAATTTCGCAATAGCACCTGCAGGAGTTGCTTTAGATGACTGTCCACCGGTATTTGAGTAAACCTCAGTATCGAGCACGAGGATGTTTACGTTCTCACCTGAAGCGAGCACATGGTCGAGTCCGCCGTATCCGATATCGTAGCTTGCACCGTCACCACCGATGATCCACTGGCTGCGTGCAGGAATGAACTTCTTGTAAGACAAGAGTTTCTTGCAATGAGGGCAATCAGTAGCTTCCATCAGAGGGCTGAGCTTGTCAGCTACCTCACGGGTGATCGCAGGGTTATTCTTATTCTCAAGCCACTGCTTGAAGAGAGCCTTGATTTCATCTGAAGCCTTGTCGCAATCGAGACCCTGAGTCATAATCTCAGCGATAGTCTCTCTTACGCGGTCAGAACCGAGTTTCATACCGAGACCGAACTCGCAGAAGTCCTCGAAGAGGGAGTTAGCCCAAGCTGGACCGTGACCTTCAGCGTTTGTGCAATATGGAGATGCAGGGAATGAAGCACCATAGATAGATGAACATCCGGTAGCATTGGAAATCATCATTCTGTCTCCGAAGAGCTGGGTGATGTTCTTGATGTATGGAGTCTCACCGCAACCTGCACAAGCTCCTGAGAACTCGAACAATGGCTGTGCGAACTGTGCGTTCTTGAGGTTCTGTGCCTTGTTGACAACAGTATCCTTGTAGCCTATCTTAGAGTTAAGGTAATCGAAGTTCTCCTGCTCAGCCTGCTCACCGAGTGCATCGACCATAACGAGAGCCTTCTCTTTTGCAGGGCAGACATCCGCGCAGTTGCCGCAACCTGTACAGTCAGCGACTGAAACTGAGATAGCGAACTTGTAGTCCTTGAGAACAGCCTTGCCCTGGGCAAGTTTAAGACCTGCAGGAGCTGCAGCAGCCTCCTCATCAGTAAGAAGGAACGGACGGATAGCAGCGTGAGGGCAGACAAATGCACAAGTGTTGCACTGGATACAGTTGTCCGGCTGCCACTGTGGTACAAATACAGCTACACCACGTTTCTCGTAAGCAGCTGTGCCGGCTGGCATAGTACCGTCAGCGTAAGGCATGAATGAACTTACAGGAAGAGTGTCACCTGCCTGTGAGTTAACTACGTCAGCGATTTCTCTGACGAACTCAGAAGCGAGACGGTCCTTGTTAGGATTCTCGAACTTGGCTGAGATATTAGCCCACTCCTCAGGAACATTGACCTGCTCATACTCTCCTCCGCGGTCAACGGCTGCATAGTTCATATTGACGACCTTCTCACCCTTCTTGCCGTAGCTCTTCACGATGGCGTCCTTCATATACTTGACAGCGTCCTCGTAAGGAATGATGCCGGTAATCTTGAAGAATGCTGACTGGAGAATAGTGTTGGTTCTTCCGCCGAGACCGATTTCAGATGCGATCTTGGTTGCGTCAATGATATAGAACTTGATATGTTTCTTGGCCAATGTAGCTTTTACGAACTCAGGGAGTCTCTTGACTGTCTCCTCAGCGTTCCAGAGGCTGTTCAGAAGGAAGGTACCGCCATCCTTGATGCCCTTAAGAACGTCATACTTGCGAAGGTATGAAGGAACGTGGCAAGCTACGAAGTCAGGGGTAGATACGAGGTATGGAGCCTTGATCTGTGCGTCACCGAATCTGAGGTGAGAGCAGGTGTAACCGCCTGATTTCTTAGAGTCATAATCGAAGTAACCCTGGCAATATTTGTTTGTGTGGTTACCGATAATCTTAATGGTGTTCTTGTTGGCACCTACAGTACCGTCTGAACCGAGACCGTAGAACTTGCACTCTGTAGTACCAGGTTTAACGATAGAGATTTCCTTCTTAACAGGAAGAGACTTGAATGTAACGTCGTCTACGATACCGATGGTGAAGCCGTTCTTAGGCTCGCTCTGCTCGAGATTGTCGAACACTGCAACAATCTGTGCAGGAGTGGTATCCTTAGATGAAAGACCATAACGTCCGCCTACGATAACAGGCTCCTGGTCTTTACCCTGGAACATAGCCTTGACATCGAGGTAGAGAGGCTCTCCAAGTGATCCAGGCTCCTTGGTTCTGTCGAGAACAGCGATCTTCTTGACGCTCTTAGGAAGCACTTTGAAGAAGTATTTCTCTGAGAATGGTCTGTAAAGGTGAACAGTGATGACACCATATTTTCTTCCGTGAGCCTCGAGGTAATCGATGGTCTCCTTGATGGTCTCGGTAACAGAGCCCATAGCCACGATGATTTCCTCTGCGTCAGGTGCTCCGTAGTATTCGAACGGACGATAGTTGCGGCCTGTAATTTCGCCGAGTTCACCCATGTAGCGTGCAACTACATCAGGAACAGCATCATAGAACTGATTTCTGGACTCAACAGCCTGGAAATAAACGTCACCGTTCTGCGCTGTACCTCTAGTTACAGGAGCCTCTGGTGAAAGTGCTCTCGCTCTGAATTTCTCCAATGACTTGGTACTGATCATGTTTCTGAGATCGTCCTCGTCGATGGCCTCAATCTTCTGGATCTCATGAGATGTACGGAATCCGTCGAAGAAGTGGAGGAAAGGAATGCTGGACTTGATAGCTGCAAGATGTGCTACAGCAGCGAGGTCCTGAGCTTCCTGAACTGATCCTGAAGCCAACATGGCGAAACCTGTCTGACGGCAAGCCATAACGTCCTGATGGTCTCCGAAGATAGAGAGCGCATGTGACGCAAGTGCACGTGCTGAAACATGGAAGACAGCAGGAAGCATTTCACCTGCAATCTTATACATGTTTGGGATCATAAGAAGAAGTCCCTGGGATGCTGTATATGTAGTAGTAAGTGCACCGGCCTGAAGTGAACCGTGAACGGCTCCTGCAGCACCTCCTTCACTCTGCATCTCGGTAACTTTCACAGTCTCTCCCCACAGGTTTTTCTTTCCGTGGGCAGCCCATTCGTCAATGTTCTCCGCCATTGTCGAAGAAGGTGTGATAGGGTAAATGGCTGCATGCTCACTGAAAAGGTAAGCGATCTGAGAGGCAGCGTAGTTACCATCACAGGTGATGAATTTCTTTTCTTTTGCCATAATCGTTAATTTTATGTGATTCTTGATTTTCCTTATTAATCGACAACCCTTTCCTCAGGTCGTCTATGACAAGAAGGATTCCAGACGGGCACGTCCGGAATCCTGTCATTTCATTTACAATGTTTCAAGACCTTCTACTGTCACGATGGAACCGGCGATTCTCTTTACGAGTCCCTGGAGTACTTTACCAGGACCGATTTCCATGAAGTAGTCAGCTTCGTCTGCAAGCATATTCTTGACAGACTGAGTCCATTTTACCGGAGCTGTAAGCTGTGCAAGCAGATTCTTCTTTATAAGTTCAGGATCCTGTGTAGGCTGAGCTGTAACATTCTGATAGATAGGGCAAATCGGTGCCTTGATCACAGTAGCTTCGATAGCCTCGCCGAGTTCTACACGGGCAGGCTCCATAAGTGGTGAATGGAATGCTCCGCTCACAGCCAACGGAAGAGCTCTCTTCGCTCCCTCTGCCTTAGCCCTGTCACAAGCCTCCGCTACTGAATCTTTCTCACCGGAGATAACGACCTGACCATCACAGTTATAGTTTGCAGGAATTACTATGCCGTGGCAAGACTTGCAAAGGTCCTCAACCTGTTCGTTGCTGAGACCGATGATAGCAGCCATGGAACCTGGAACCTGCTCACAGCATTTCTGCATGGCCTTGGCTCTGATGGCAACAAGTTTCAACGCATCTTCGAAAGAAATCGCGTGGCTGGCTGCAAGTGCAGAGAATTCACCGAGTGAATGTCCTGCTACCATATCAGGTTTGAACTCATCGTAGCATGCTGTAAGTATGACAGAATGCAAGAATATCGCCGGCTGTGTCACCTTAGTTGCCTTCAGTGCTTCAGCAGTTCCGTCGAACATAATGTCTGTAATTCTGAACCCGAGAATCTCGTTAGCCTTTTCGAACATTTCTTTGGCTTTCGGGTTCTTCTCATATACTTCTTTGGCCATACCCGGGAACTGGGCACCCTGACCAGGAAATACGTATGCTTTCTTCATTCTTTATATTTAGGTTTTTACAAAATACTCAATTAATTCCGCTTCAAAACACCGCTTTTCGTAACACAAAAACGACATTCTGAAGGCCCGGACTTTTCATTCAGGGCAAGTATCATACCTATGCGATACAATACACCCCATACATTGGCAAAATTAATCAAAATCTTAGAGAAAAGCGAGAAATGGGCTATAATAATCACAAAAATTATTAACTTTGCATATACGATGAGCGTGCGTCAGCCACTCTCGTAACATAAGCTCCCATAGTCTAATGGATAGGATTAAAGATTCCGGTTCTTTCGGTAGAGGTTCGAATCCTCTTGGGAGTACAAAGAAGAAGGGCTCTGATTTTTCAGAGCCCTTCTTTGTTTTCATTTAGTTGCTATTTCTATTTCAGCGTCTGTCCAGGAGACTTTGCTGAAGCAAGTCTTGGCGACATCGTCGCGTCAGGAGGTCGGACTCGTCCGCTCAGGTGCTTCGCAATTCGCGGCCTGAGTTCCGCCTCCTGACGCTACGTCACATTTTGCTATTCATTGGTTATTCACTACTCAGCCTCGGCAGTTGCTCCAGGACGCATGATCGCGGTCCTGGCGTTGCCTGCAGAGAGGATACGTGCGAGGACGTTCTTCACATCTTCAGCAGTAAGTGAATTTACGGCATCCTCATACTCCTTGTCGTAGTCGATTCCGTAAAGTTGCACAAAACGGAGAGAAGTCATCCAGTAGCTGTTGAGAATACGTCCCTCAGGGATGTTCTTCTGAAGATTCTTCTGAGCCATATCGAACTCTTCTGCTGTAGGGCCTTCTGCAGCGAGGCTGTTGAGACCTTCCAGGCTGAGGCTGATAAGCTTGTCAGTAGCAGCAGGTTTAGTGTCGAAGTAAACCTGTAGCATGGCATTGGCATGAGGGAAAATATCGATAGAACCGGAAACCTGGGCACCGTAGGTACCACCCTCATCCTCACGGAGAGACTTGGTATATCTCATCCTGAGAATATAAGTAGCAGCAGAGAGAGCGACCTCATCCTTGACTGAATATTTGCCCATGTCGGCTGTGAAGACCTCGAGGACTGATACCTTCGGGGTCTGCATATCTACCTTGAAATCACACACTTCCTTACCAGGAAGAACATCTGTGTGAGGGTCGGTCCAGGTCAATGCCTTTTTGCCTTTCTTGATAGAACCGAGGTATTTCTCGATCATAGGACGGACTGTGTCGATATCGAAGTCACCGCAGACTGTAAGCACTGCACCTGCAGCATCATTGAACAACATTCTATAATCTTTTTCGATGGTCGCGAGGCTAGCCTTGGTTGGGGTATTCTCGTCGAGAATGACTATACGAGGGTTCTTGCCGAACAACAGGTTGGTAAATGCGCAAGTGAACTTATAGTCAGGCTGCTGCACATAGTTAGGAAGGATAGCTTCCAACTGCTTGAGACCCTGGCCGAAGTCCTCAGCATTGAAACGAGGGTCGGTGAACTGGAGGTAAACAAGCTGAAGAGCAGTCTCGAGATCCTGTGTAGTAGAACTTCCTGTGATACCGTGACGGAGTGCCGAAATGAAAGGTGATACAGAAAGGGTCTTTCCTGCGAGCATCTTGCTCAACATGGTGCTTGAATACTTGGAAACACCTGCATTGTTAAGATATGTACCCCAGATATTATCTTCGAAGCTGTTAAGGTCTTCTGTCGGGATCAATGATTTTCCACCCTCTTTGGTGAGAGAGAAAATCACCCTGTTCTTCTCCAAGTCTGAAGGACGCAGAACGACTTTCAATCCGTTCTTCAACATCCAGACAGTAGAACCATAAGCGCCTTCTGAAACAGATTTCACCGCACTTCCCTTAAGTTTCGATGGATCGAGAAGCTGTGAGTCGATTTTCTCCACTTCATTAGGTTTGATGTCGGAAGCAAGCACATCTTTGATGGCCTGTTTGAATTCGTCAGCAGCAGGTGTCGCAAGGTTCTCTTTTTCAGGACCCTTGAAGACAACTACCATATTGGAATCAGGAACAATCTGTGCAACAGTCTGATTCACAGCCTGATCTGGCAGCATTGAACAAATCTGCTTAACCAATTCATACTCAGCCTCAGGCTGCATATAAGCGTAATTGTCGAAGAAGTTGTTAATCAGCGGCTGGACGAGCTCCGCATTTTTGCGGGTACTAGCCTTCTTTGCTGCACTCTCATAGTATGAAAGGAGATTGTCCTTAGCTCTCTGGATTTCATCAGGCGAGAAACCGAATTTTTTCATCTTCTCGACCTCGGTAAGATAAGCCTTGAAAGCATTGACAGCATCCCCCTCGCGAGAGGTAACGCGGCCCATAACTACTTCCATGGTCTCGCAGAGGTTGCCGATACCGAATGAGGCGGTGAGGAATGGTGCGTCCGGTTTGGCTGTGATATCAGAGAGTCTTTCGTCCATGACGAATGAAATGATGGACTTGAGGACATCTGTCATTTCTCCGATAGTGGTGCTGTTGTACTCTTCAGGAAGAGCATCACCTTTCCAAATAATTTCCATTGAAGAGCTTACTGCCTCAGGGTCAGTGATTATACCCACGATAGGCTCCTGATTTCCAGGGATCTTGATGACATCCTTAGGCTTAGGATCTGTAGCAGCAGGAATGTCAGCGAAAATCTCTTTCAACTTAGCCTCAACATAATCAGGATCCACGTCTCCTACTACGATAACAGCCTGAAGGTCCGGACGATACCATGTATGGTAGAAGTTCGTAAGGCTCTCAGGTTTGAAGGTTTCGAGGTTCTCCTGGCTACCGATAAGGGTGCAGCTGCCATATTTGGTATCACCATAGTAGTATGGCAATGTCTTTTCGTGCATTCTCCAGTTCGCATCTCTTCTCTGGCGTCTTTCCTCGATGATGACTCCCCTCTCCGCGTCGATTTCCTTCGGATCGCAGGTCACGAAATGTGAGTAATCGTGGAGGATAAGGAGACAAGTATCGATAACTGTCTGACGCACAAGAGGAATATTCATGAGCTCATAAGTTGTCTGCTCCACGCCTGTGGCAGCATTGACATTACCACCGAAGGAGGCGCCGATGCTCTGGAGGTAATTTATGATTCCTTTGCCCGGGAAATTCTTGGTTCCATTAAAGCACATATGCTCGAGGAAGTGTGCAAGACCGTCCTGGTCAGGGGTTTCCTGGATGGCTCCTACGTTGGTAGAGAGGTAGAATTCTGCCCTGCCGGCAGGATTTTCGTTGTGCATGATATAATAAGTCATGCCGTTGTCCAGCTTGCCTTTTCTGACTGCCGGATCGTTAGGAAGCTGCTCCATCTGGGCATTCGCCGTGAAAGCGAACGCTGACAAGAAAGCGGCTACCGCAAAAATAAATCTTCTCATATTCAATAAAATATTGTAAATCGATTATACAAAATCGTCGCAATTTATAAAATATATAGTTATCCGACAAAAAAACATTAAATTTGTTTTCGAAAACGATTTGGGAATGTTAGAAGATTTCAAACTGAAAGTATTCATGGCCATCGCCGAGACCGGCAGTTTCACGAAAGCGGCCAAAGTCTTGGGGGTCAGCCAACCGGCTATCAGCCAGAATATTAGCGCATTGGAGAAAGAATTGGGCGCGACTCTGATATGCAGAGCCCGTGGCGAAGCGTATCTCTCTGAGGAAGGTCGCACGTTCAAGGAGTATGTATCGCATATATTGTATTGGTACTCAGCGGCTAAGGATATGTTCGGCGAGGAGGGCAAGATGACTGCCGGCAAGCCTGTCCGGATCAATGCTCATCCTGTCGTGGCTTCTTATCTGTTACCTGACGCACTTTCCATACTTTCCGGGACGCATCCTGAGACCACGTTTTCCATTTCCGCCATTCTGCCGCAGGAAGAGAAGCGCCATAACGATAACCTTATGAGCAGTCATTTCGGGACTTCAGAAGAGAGTTTTCAAGAAAACGACATCCCAGGCAGTCATTTCGGGACACCGGAAGATGCCGAGGTGGAGATTTCCGTAGCGCCAAGTCCGAAGACAATGGATTTCGAGGGCGAATATAAACTTATCGGCGTAATGGATGCCATCGTGGTCGCATCTAAAGAAAACAGGTCAGTAATGAAGGCTGCGGTGTCGGATGACGACAGCGAACTGACTTCCAAGCCGTTCTCCACGATTGCAGGTATCCCTGTCACCAACAGATTTGCCGTCTGGGACGGATACAGCCAGTTTTTCACCCCGGATCTGATAGCCAGGACTTCACTGATTTCATGCTCGATAGAAGCTATCAAGTCCATGGTCAAGAATTCAGTTTCCCTGGTCGGCATAGTTCCTGCGATTTCCGTGAGACGCGAGATTGCTTCCGGAGAGTTGCTGCAGATGCCGGTCATGTTGCCGGATTTCACATTCGACATCCATTTCAATCCTCTCCCGGAGTTCTCGGGAAAGGGTATCTGCAAGTTATTGCGCAAAACACTGCGAGACAGTTTATAACCATTCAAATATGAAGACAAAAATTTCGATTCTCTGTGCCATGGCCGTCGCCGGCACCATGTTTCAGGCCAATGCTGCCGAACATTTCGAGCCCAAGACCAAGTTACGTCCGAACAAGACTATTCTCTTATATCCTGAAGGACAGAAAGTAAATAAAGGAATAGAGGAAAACGGGAAGACGATTACCTTAGGTCCCCACAAATCCAATGGCATCACGACTCATGAGGTGATGAATGCGTACGGAGATTTGAGAAACGTAAGTGACAGTGCCAGAATAGATTTGTATTTTCCTAAGAATCCTAACGGGCAGATGGTTGTGGTGACGCCTGGCGGAGGATATGGTTATGTCTCTTCGTTCAATGAAGGTGTTTATGTTGCCGACTGGTTCCTCAAGCAGAATATCACGGTGTGCGTGGTAAAGTATCGTATGCCGAACGGTCATTGGGAGTTGCCTCTGGTCGATGTCCAGAATGCTTTCCGTTATTGCCGTGCTCATGCCGCTGAATGGGGTGTGAATCAGATAGGTATCATCGGTTTTTCTGCAGGTGGCCACCTGGCGGCTTCCGCTTCGACTCTTTATGTGGATGAGGCTACGAGACCGGATTTTTCTATCCTCATTTATCCTGTCATAACTATGGATTTGTCTCTTACTCACAAGGGAACTCATGACAGGCTTATCGGCAAGGAGGAGAAGTGGCTGAACCATGATGAGTCTGAGGACCATTATAAAGTCCGCAAATCGAAATATGATGAGTTGATGGAGCATTATTCTCTTCAGAATGACGTTACTCCTATGACTCCTCCGACGATTTTATTCCTCAGCACTGATGACAAGACTGTCCCGCCAGAGAACAGTATCATGTATTATGAAGCATTGATGCATAACAAGGTTCAGGCGCAGATGTCCATTTATCCGTATGGAGGTCATGGATGGGGATTTACGACTTCCGAGTTCGGCAAAGACAAGATCGAGGCTTATCGTCCTGTTATGTTCGAGACCTTGAAGATTTGGCTTCGCGAGATTAAGAAATAGAGGTATGGTCACTCTTGGCAAGGTAAACTCGCGGAACCATGGTTGCACGAGGCGCTCAGACTAGACCACTCATTAGCGCCCACAGGTAAGACTTCTAAGAAAACATCATTAATAATCGCCGGCGGTCAGAGGTGCCGGCGGAGACCTTCGCTTCGCTCATCCCTCCGGCTTCGCCGGCACCTCCCATTT
>UREV01000004.1 GCA_900546925.1 uncultured Bacteroides sp. | reverse complement strand
TTGGAACAAAACACCATAAAAGATTGATTTGGTGCAGCTTAAAACGTTTACTTGGTACAAAATCAAAAAATTTGAACAATCGGTGTGACCAAATCCTTTTTAAAGCACCGTTAGTGATTAGCATTGACATGGATGTAAACATGGTTGCCGTCGTCGGTCGGCGCCCGTTCGCTCAGGTGCTTCGCAATTCGCTCTCCGTGCATCCGCCGACGACCGGTCACGAAACTTAAACTTTCTTTAAGAGTCCGAGCTCTGGTGAGGTGACAAAAGAAAGCGGGCGGACATCGATGATGCCCGCCCGCGGAGTTAATGTGTTTGTTAGTATACAGTATGTAGTTTATTTCCCAAATACAACATTGAAGATATGGGTGCCTTCCTTGTAATTCGTGGAACCATGCATGTGATTTGTATAATTGCCGGAATCCAATGTTGTTCCGTTTATAGTGCCTGATATGATTTTAACAGGAGCATCACTTGTTCCAAATGTCACCTTTTTGCTGCTACCGTTCAAGAAACCAACAACGATACCGCAGTTTTCTTCAGTTCCACCGTTTACAGAACCTTTGAAAGAACATCCTTCAAGAACCGTGTTTTCTACATTTCCATGATTTCCAATCAAACCGCCGATTCCAAGAACGCTGCATTTTGCAGAAACGGTACCTGTATTTTCACTGTTTCTGATGAAATGGTTTTGAGAGTGGAATCCTGCGATGCCGCCTGCTACGCATACTTTATCTGCTCCAGATTCGATGGTGATATCTCCTGAGTTGGTGCAATTCTCAATGTTTCCTGAACCACCCTGAATACCTCCAGTGCGAACTTTACCTGTTCCAGAGACAGTAACTGCACCCGAGTTGACGCAACCCTTTGTTACAACTGTCTGAGTTGTCTTTTCGATTCCTGGCCATCCTACGATGCCACCAGCTGCCGAGTTGGATTTAGATGCATTAGTGAAAACGTTGATGTTTCCTTCGTTGGTGCATTCTATGATATTGGATTTGTTCTGTTTGTTGTCTGCATAATAATCACTTCCGGAGATACCTCCAACCATTATTATGCACTCTTTATTTGAAACGGTAGATCCATTACTTGTTGCATGCCTTGCGATGATTTCGCCTTGGTTCTTACATTTCTCTACATTGCCGTTTGATCCACCTACAATTCCGCCCAAGTTCTGTCTTCTTGCATCAATAGTGAGGGCTTCGATAGAGGTGTTCATGAGCGATACTTTTCCTTTATTTGTGCAAGACTTTATTGAGAACTCGCTTGTTTCTGTGTTACCGCCAATTCCAACGAGACCACCTACTGAAGGTGCGCAATTCTTAATGTTTACGATGTCGGTGCCTCCATTGAAGAAACCTCCAGATACAATAATCTCGCCTTCATTAGAACAATCTTTCATTGCGGCACTCAAGTAACCTGCTACGCCGCCAACAGCGACTCCTTTGAAGCCAGCCTTTGACGTTACTGTGATTTTTCCAGTATTGTGGCAGTCTGTGATGTTTGCAAGTCCTTCAGCAACAATTCCTCCATAAATCACAGATTTGTCGAAATTCTCGGCACTCATAGTGATGTTGGCTTTGTTGGTGACGTTTGTCAGCTCACCAATATTTCTAACGGCAATAATACCGAATTCGAGTTCTGTCGGGGTGAATGAACAAGAAGCGTCGATGGTAAGATCTTTTACGGAACCTACCTCTGTGAACAGTGGAGTTGAACTCTTCCAGTTCTTAATGCTATGCTTGTTACCATTAAGAATTCCAGGGAATGTTGCACAGGTCTTTATTGTTTTTCCCGAGAGGTCAATATCAGCGGTGATGTTTACTAAGCTTGTGGCATCGGCGGTGGTCAGTTCCTTGCCGGCGAAGAGTGCTACAAATTCATCAGCGGTTGCAATGTCCTTAGGGAACGCAGCTTTTTCGAGGGTGGTTATCTTTTTAACCTCTGAGTACTCGGATTCATTACCATCTTTGTTGATGGATTTCGCTCTGACTTCGTAAACTGTCTTGTCTGAAAGTCCGGTAATTTTGAATGTTGTTTCCTCGGTTTCAGCGCTTGTCCACTCTGAACCTGAAGCAGTCTTATATTCGATAATATATTTGACAGCATTTACGCATGGATCCCAAGTGAGATTAATCGCATCAGCAGTAGCTGTAGCGCTGAAGTTAGGTATTCCGATAAAGTCAGGTTTTACGAAACCATATCCAAGAACGAGCTGAACAGGCTCATTGTCCTGAGTTATATATACCCAATCCGAGAATACTGATCTTGGATAGTTGGCTCTTACTCGTATATAGTACTGGCTGAACTTTTTGAGGCCTGTAAATGTTGTAGCGTTCTTTACTTTGACTTTTTCGTCGTTGTATACGATTGTATGTGTTACAGAGTTGTCATAGACATCTCCATTGTTGAGTTCGGTCGTAAGCTGCACGGTGGCACTTGTTGCTCCCGCGTCAATCATACTTGCATCGTCCCAGTAAACTGAGATAGATGTCTCTGATGAATTATCTTCATCATAGGTAAATTCCTTTGGTGCCGGTTTTGATGAGTCAATGCCAAAGTGGTCTTCTTCTTTACAACCAATTATAATAGAAGAAGCTAAGGCAACGGCCGCAAGGACTTTAATGGATTTCATATATTCCTTAGTGATTATTAGTTAAAAAAAACTTAAATAAGAAATTAAGGCAACGCTTCTAAAGCGCCCTTAACTATCATTAGATATTTTGCGCACCCTGATGGTGTCTTTCTTTTTGTTTGCTGATGCAAAATTATTTAAATAAAATGAAAAAACCAATAAAAAAAGCGAAAGTTTTTGTAATTTTGCATGGTTTTTAATCGTTTTTCTCAATTGGCTGAAAGAAAATGAATTTTATTTAAATTTTATTAGGTACAATCCTTATAATAATTGTATAGAATGTTTACGAGAAAATATAAAACAATTTACTGCATATGAAGAGAGCGTTAAAACTTTTAACTATTGTTTGTGCATTGTTATGTGCACTTGATTTGTCGGCTCAGAGTCAGACTGTTCAGTTCTTTGCTCATAGAGCTAGCCGTTTTGAATTCGATGAAAACACTTTGCCTGCCTTCAAGGCATGCTACGATAAAGGTATTCGTGGATTCGAAACCGATATCAGAATGGCAAAAGATGGGCAACTCGTTGTAAATCATGATGAGACTTTCGCCAGACTCACTGCTTGTCCTAATACCGTGGAGTCCATGACTTCAGATGAAATCAGACAGCTCACCACTTTCCAGGGAAATAAAGTTCTCTTTTTGGACGAACTTGTAGATTTCCTCGCAGACAAAGATAACATGTATGTGGAGTTCGAAATGAAAACCACTCCGGTTTCAAGCTATCCTGAAGACAGACTCCGTGAGTATTGCGATAAACTTTACAAGACCGTAATGGCCAAGAAACCTGAGCACTCTACATATATTTTTACATCCAGCAACCGTGATGCGTTGAACATGATGCGCAGCCTTCATCCGGATGCTGACATGCTTATCATATTCAGCAAACCTGTATGTGATGAGACCATCCAGATGGCTGAGGCTATGGGAATCAAGAGAATAGGCTGCCAGATGAACGGTACTACGCGTTCTATGGTAAAGAAAGCCAAGGAGGCTGGACTTGGAGTATCACTCTGGCCATCCAGAACTCCTGAGGACATTATGTTGGGAGTTTATCTCGGGGCTGAATATCTTTGTTGCGACAGAGCTGTCGAAGTGAAGAAGTTCCTTGATGAGAAAGCAACTTTTGTAAAATATAAATAATATAATATAATATAATATAGTTTAACATTTAATAATCATCTAAAAAAGTTTACTAAACAATTATCTTAACCTTATTATATCATTAGTGTGATTGCCGATTGTCTTTTTGTTTGCTGCAGAATCTTGAATCGGGGAATCCGGTTAGGTAATACTATTTATTGAAACTTTATGACGATTAAAATGAATCACATAATAACCAATTCTTCCCCGGAAGGGAAGAGTAGACAATTATTATTGCTTACGAAAGGTTTGATGACGACCATTATGGCGATTCTCTTGTTTCTTGTGCCTTCTGAGGCATTTGCGCAGAAACTCACCGTATCTGGTCTTGTAAAAGATGCTGTAACTAACGAGCCTATTCCAGGTGTAGCCATCATGGTAAAGGGTACATCTGTAGGTACTTCTGCAGATGCAAACGGCTCGTTTACGATTAAGGCAGATGCCAATGCTGTTCTTGTATGTCAGCTTTTTGGCTACAAAACTGTCGAGGTAAATGTTGATAAGAGAACCTCTTTGGATATCATTATGCAGGAGGATACTCAGACCTTGGATGCAACTGTAGTCGTGGGATATGGTACTCTTAAGAAAACTCAGTTGGTTGGTGCCGTTGAAAACTTGTCAGGTGAGGAACTTGAGGGCAGAACCAATTCCAATGTTACAAGATCCCTTCAGGGACAGATTCCTGGTTTGAATATTATTCAGTCTGATGGTAAGCCGACTCATCAGGGTGCTATTACCATCCGTGGAGGTGCTACGTCTTACCAGTCAAGATCTAAAGTTGGAGGAAGTGCTAAAGGTGCCAAACATTCTATAGGTCAGGGTAGCAGTGCTCTTGTCCTTATCGATGGCGTGGAGGGTGATTTGACAACTGTAAACCCTGAAGATATTGAAACGGTTGCAGTTCTTAAGGATGCTGCTTCCGCTGCTGTCTATGGAGCTAGAGGAGCTTTTGGTGTTATCCTTGTTACTACTAAAACACCTAAGACGGACAAGGTTACTGTAAATTACAACGGCTCGGTATCATTGAATAGAAGAAACATTCTCTGGGAGAACGAACTCGTTACCGATGGTTTGGAGTGGTTGGATACATTTGTTGATTTCTTTAAAAATGACAAGCGCACTCCGACTTCAGCAGGCTCGCTCCCTGGTAATGTGAATAATAGATCCAACACATATTCAGAGGCATATCATGAAGAATTCCGTCGTCGTAGAACGGATCCTACATATGAAAATTATGGAAAAATTTATGGTGATGGTAAGGACGTAGGTCTTGGTGACAGTTATGCTTATTATGGAAGTACCAACTGGATAAAAATGTTCTATAAGGATTTAAGCATGACACAGAATCATAATCTCAGTGTAAGTGGAGCCTCTAAGAAAGTATCATATTCCTTGAGTGGACGTTATTATGGTCAGGACGGTATCTATAAAGTAGGTGATGAGACTTTCTACCAGTACAACTTACGAGCTAAAGGTTCTGTAAAGATTACTGATTGGTTGAAACTCAGCAACAATACTGCTGTTTTCAAACGCAAGTATCATCAGCCGATGGTTTCTGGTGGATCTCAGCCACTTCTTCGCCAGTTCGAGCACAGGGGACAGCCTATTTATACTCCATATAATGAGGATGGTACATTGACATTCTATGGTGCATCTTGTATGTATGGCGCCTTTAAAGATGGCAATACTTTCCAGGAGAACAACAAACTTGACGTGATATCTTCTACGACCCTTGATTTTGAGCCTATAAAGAATGTGCTCAAATTTACAGGAGACTTTACATATAAAGCTATTCGTTCTACTCAGGCAAGAGTCTCTTGCCAGGAAGGCGGATATAGTGCTCCTGGTGCGCTTGAGTATTATAATACTTCTTCTTACAAGTCTGATTGGCGTTATAACACCGACTACATTTCATCTAATATTGTGGGTACATATACTCCGAATCTTGGTGATAATCATGATTTGAATATCGTTGCGGGTTGGAACTTGGAGAAAACTAACTATCGTCGTCTCTATCTTTCCAGAAACGAGCTTCTCTACCCATCTATGCCTTCATTCGAGCTTATGTCGTCAGACGAGTACAAAGTAGAAGATGACGGTTACGACAAGAGCATGGTAGGTTTCTTCGGTCGTGTCAACTACACATTGTTGAACAGATATATCTTGGAGGTGGCTGCCAGATATGATGGCTCGTCATTGTTCCCTGCAAATTCGCAGTGGGGATTCTTCCCTTCTGCATCTATCGGATGGAGACTTTCGGAAGAACCTTGGATGAAATGGGCCAAATCTTGGATGAGCAATTTCAAGATTCGTGCAAACGTAGGTTCGTTGGGTAATGCCACAATCAGTCCTTACTCATTCCTTGAACTTATGGAAGTGAAGAAGTCTGACAAGATTATTGATAATGGTAAATACCCTTATACTCTTGCGGCTTCAATTATTCCGGACAACCTTACTTGGGAGACTGTTACCACATATGATATAGGTTTGGATGCGGATTTCCTTAAGAGCCGTCTTTCTATCTCTGGTGATTATTATGTGAGAGATGTGAATGATATGTTCATTCAGGGGCCGGAACTGCCGGAAGTCCTTGGTGACTCTACTCCGAAGGGTAACTATGGCTCTATTGAGACTAAAGGATGGGAAGCGACTATCGGTTGGAGAGATGCTTTCAAAGTTGCCGGTAAAGATTTTAGCTATAGTGTGAAAGCCAGTGTTTGGGATTCTCGTACTAAAGTGAAGCAGTTCTACAATATGAATGGTAACATTCTTACATACTATAAGGGCAAGGAAATTGGTGAAATCTGGGGATTCAGAACTGATGGTTATTTCCTTAGTAATGAAGAGGCCAATAACTGGGCTGTAGATAAATTCCACAAGAATGGTTCGAACTTCAGGGAATATGCCGGAGACCTTAAATTTATCGATATTAATGGTGATGGCAAGATAGACTATGGTAAGGGTACCCTTGATGATCATGGTGATCTTGAACGTATCGGTAATCAGAGTCCTCGTTATTTCTTCGGCATTAACCTTGGTGCAAACTGGAATGGTATTGGTGTCAGCGTGTTCCTTCAGGGTGTCGGAAAGCGTGACTGGTATCCGAGCTGCGAATCTGGCTTCTTCTGGGGAATGTATAACCGTCCTTACGGATATCTTCCTAAAGTCCATACTCAGGATGTTGTCGATGTTGATTATAGTACTACAAACTGGGTTGTGACCAATGCTTCCAGCAAGCCTTACTTTACTCGTCCGGTAGCTTATTCTGCAAATAGAAATGATGGTCCTCTTACTTTTGAGAATGACTATTATATGCAGAATGCCGCGTATGTGAGACTTAAGAATCTTACTGTAGATTATACTTTCCCAAGCAAACTTACCAAGAAGATTCATATTGAGAAATTGAAAGTTTATTTCTCAGGTGAAAACTTGTTTACATTCTCTCCAATTTACAAGCATACGAAGATGTTTGACCCGGAGACTCTTGGCTTCGGAGATTCAGATTTCGGTAATAACGTTGGAGGTCTTAGCGGTGTTGGTCAGGGTTATACATATCCTATGCTCAAGACATACACGTTTGGATTGAATATTACTTTCTAGTATGAAATTTTTAACTCAAATGAATTTTAATATGAAATCAAGTATAGCAGTTAAAGTGTTCTTTGGATTGGCTTCAGTCCTTGCCTTGTCTTCATGCAAGGATTTTCTTACGGCTGATCCGATTGATCAGGTCTCTGCCGGAACTTATTTTAGGACCGAGAGTGACTTGGAACTTTATGCCAACGGATTGGTTTATGCTTACCGCCCTTCAGGCGAATCAGTTGGCAAAGGTGATAATTATACCGATTTGATTTGTACACAGACTTCTACGGATTTTTATCGTCCGGGGATTTGGAACTCTGTTAAGCAGGGAGGTTGGGATACCGGTGACTGGAAAGGTATCCGTCGTGCCAATAAGTTTATTGAAGGAATCGAGTCGAACCGCTCAAGTTTAAAGGATGAATCCATAATCAATCATTATTTGGGAGTCGCTCGTTTCTGGAGAGCTTATTTTTACTTTGCTAAAGTGAAAACTTTCAGCGATGTTCCATGGATTGATCATGTGGTAACTGTAGATGATCCTATTCTTACTGCTGGTAGAGATGATAGGGAACTCGTTATGCACCATGTTCTTGAAGACTTGGATTTTGCATGCGAGAACTTGTCTGCTGACAAGAAACTGTATGGTCGTGTCATTAACAAATATGTGGCATTGGCGCTTAAGTCTCGTATCTGTCTTTATGAAGGATCTTTCCGTAAATATCATGCTGTTAATCCTGCTACCAATGTTGCTTGGAATGGACAGTATGAATCTTCTGACAAGTTCTTCGAAGAAGCTGCTTCTGCTGCAAAACAGCTCATGGATTCTAAGGAATTCGCTCTTGTCTCAGGAAGTCCGGTTTCTGTATCAGACGGTAAAGAGGTATCTTCAGTTTATGATCAGATTTGGAGAGGTCAAGATTTCAGCAAAACATCTGAGGCTATTTGGACAGCTGAGTACGAGGCGGGAGAATTGAATGTTTACAATGAGTTGACATGGGTAGTGAACTCTAGTACATACGATCAGAAAGCAGCTCCTACCAAGAATCTTGTCAGAATGTTCTTGAATCTGGATGGTACTCCTGCAAAAGGTGATGTTTCGTTGACAAAAGAGTTTGACAATAGAGACTGGCGTTTGTATAATACTGTTCATGGTCCTGGCCATATGTATACTACTAATGCTGGTGAGGTTCTTCCTAAGAAACTTAACTTCACTTACACTTTCAGTGGTTATATGTTCAGAAAATGGAGTCAGGAGAGAGAAGAGAATTATTCTAAAGGTAGAAATGATAACGATATTCCTATTATTCGTTATCCTGAGGTCTTGTTGAATTATGCTGAAGCTAAGGCTGAACTCGGTCAGATGGACGAAACCATCTGGAATGAGACTGTAGGTGCACTTCGCAAGCGTGCAGGTGTTAAGAATATTTATCCTGAGTCTGCAGGTTATGTAGAGGATGCGTGGTTGAAAGCATATTATCGCAATCCGTCTCTTTCTAATGTGTTGCTTGAAATCAGAAGAGAGCGCGTGACTGAGTTGATTTGCGAAAGTCTTCGTCCTTCAGATTTGGAGCGTTGGTGCTGCTCTGATTTGACTGTCGACAGAGGTACAGGCAATACAGGTTGGATGGGTATCTATATTACCAAAGATGAGTATAAGAATGGTTTCAAGTTCAATGGTGAAACCTATACTTTCAAAGCTGCAAAGAATTCTGCGAACTCATATAAGACAGGTACTTCTACAGCAGATCAGAATATTACTCTTTCTGAAGGAGACCATGGTTACCTTATCTATAACTATAAACTTGAGTGGAATGACAGGAACTATGTTCGTCCTATTCCTGCCACAGCTTCGACAAAGAATCCTAATCTTGGCCAGAATTATGGTTGGGAAGATTAAAATAGTTATAAATGAATAAATTACGTTTTAAAAAGTATTTATTCGGTCTTATTTCTGCAACAACCCTCCTTTCGGGGGTTGTTGCTTGCGATAAGAACGAGAATCCAAATCCGGACAATTCGGTAAATCCTCCGACTCCAAATCCGGGGACAGAAACTGTCATTAATGGGACTAAGATAGCGTCTTCAAATACTCTTGTCGGTCTTATTTCTGATTCGAAGACCGGAAAAGGAATCGCTGGTGTGCCTGTGACAGATGGTTATACGTTCACTTCAACTGATGAAAATGGCGTTTATCAGTTCAAGGCGAATCGTTATTGCCGAAATGTATATTATACTTTGCCTTCTGAGTATAAGGTTAGTCTGGACAGTAAAACCAAGCTTCCGGTATTCTACTCAACTTCAGAAATAAAGTATAATAAGCAAAACAGAAATGACTTTGTCTTGGAGCCTCTTGATGCACCTGAGAAGAATTTCACTTTCATTGCTATTGGAGATCCTCAGTGTAAGACCAATTCTGATGTGGAGCGTTTCAGGACTGAAACATTGCCGGATATGAGAAATTTCATTTCTACATCTCAGGCTAATGGTAAGTATGAGAATGTTTATATTATGTCCATGGGAGATATTACATTCGACAATACTGTTCAGTGGAAACCTATGCATGACGTCATGTCCAGGTTTACAGCCAACGGAACTGATTACATTCCGTTCTTTAACTTGGTCGGTAATCATGATCATGATGCATCTACAAATACCCAGTATGAATCCACTCAGAATTATGTAGACCTGTTCGGTCCTGTAGATTATTCGTTCAATAGGGGCGATGTTCATATAATCGTTATGGACAATGTGCAGGTGACCACGACTAATGGAAAAACATGGTCATACGACGCCGGACTTTCTCCAGCTCAGTTGAAATGGCTTAAGGAGGATTTGGACCTTGTTAAAGATAAACAGAACAAGATGGTCTTCTTTTGCGCGCATATCCCATTCCGTGCTGGAGCTAAAAGTG
Source organism: uncultured Bacteroides sp. (assembly GCA_900546925.1). Lineage (GTDB taxonomy): Bacteria > Bacteroidota > Bacteroidia > Bacteroidales > UBA932 > Cryptobacteroides. The sequence continues at coordinate 92,951 of UREV01000004.1, read as the reverse complement.
GCGGAGCATCTGTCAATAAAGATAAGAACTATGATGAAGTGCTTAAACTTTTGACTGATTTTCATGAGGCTCATATCATGATTGGCCATACTCACTATCCGCAGAATTGGATACACTCTACATATAAAACAAAGGGAGGAAATCCGATTTATGAGCATGTCCATGGAGCTGCTTGTGGTGCATGGTGGTCTTGTAATTTGAATACTAATGGTGCACCTAATGGCTATAGTCTTTATGAAATTGAAGGTAATAGCATGAAAAACTGGGTGGCTAAAGGCACTAAGAATACATATGATTACCAGATGCGCGTTTATGACGGAAATCAAATCTATGGCGGAACTGATGGCAACCCTACTGGTAAATATCGTTATACGTGGTATGGCGGTGGCGTCGGTGGTTCTGCTAATATCGAAGCTAGGGGAAATTCAAGTTTGAAAGGTTCTTTTGTTGCAGCTGTCTGGAATGATGATGACTTGAACTGGAAAGTTGAGTTTTTCCAGAATGGAGTAAAGGTCGGAGATATGAAGAGGGTTTCTTCCAAGATTCCTGATATCTGCGTCGTTTCATACTTTTTCAATAACTTGAATAAGAATACGACGACTTGGACGACTACCACTGCTCAGCATTACTGGTATATCGAGGCTCCGAGTGGTGATCCTACAAAGGAGAAAAACTGGGAGGTCCGCGCCACACAGACTATTCCTGGAAGTGGTGAGGTCAATGTTTATTCTTGTACTTCCCTACAGACAGACTATACCGGATTCTAGAAAGAATGGGGCACGTCCCCATTCTTTTTTTTAGGTGCCTTTCGTAACATAATTGTATATAATTACGAAAACTAACAAATAGGATGAAGAATATATTAATAACATTATCTGTGTCGGCGATGATGTTGACACAGCTTTTCGCTTGCGCCATGAGAGTCGGTGGCACTCGCATTGACAAGAAAAATAACCTCTATGGTGTAATCACTGATTCTAAGACGGGAAAGGGTATCGAAGGTGTACCCGTAACCGACGGATATAAATTCACTGTGACTGATAAAAACGGTGTCTATCAAATGGTTGCAGACAGCCTCTGCCGTACCGTTTACTATACAATTCCTGCCGGATATAAAGTGGCATTGGCCCAGGACTCGAAACTGCCGCTCTTCTACTCGACCGCCAGCATTGACCTGAACAAAAAGAATCGGAACGATTTTACTTTGGAGCCGCTGGCAAGCGAAGAGAAGAATTTCACTTTCGTGGCAGTGGGCGACCCGCAGTGTAAGACCGATCATGATGTGGCGCGATTCCGCGACGAGACTGTGCCTGATATGAAGAAATTTATCGCGGAGTCTCAGCGCGAGGGAAAGTATAACGACGTGTATATCATGACGATGGGAGATCTTGTTTTCAATGCCATCGAACAGTGGGACCCGATGAAGGATGTGCTTTCCGGATTTACTGCGGACGGGAAGGAATATATCCCTGTTTTCAATATGGTAGGTAATCATGACCATGACGCGGATATGCCTGATCCGTATTCATCTGTAAGCCGTTACGTGGAAAAATTCGGTCCGACGGATTATTCTTTCGACAGGGGAGACGTGCATTTCGTCGTGATGGATAACGTAATGCCTATCGAAACTAACGGCAAAAGTTGGACTTATAGCGGCGGAATCACTGATACTCAGCTCAAATGGCTGAAAGAAGACCTGAATCTCGTGAAAGACAAGCAGGACAAGATGGTGTTTTTCTGCGTCCATATTCCGTTTAGAGGGGGAGTCGAGAACGGCGGTGCCTCGGTTAACAGGAATATGAACTATAGTGAAGTCCTTCAGCTGCTTACAGATTTTCACGAGGCTCACATAATGGTCGGTCACACGCATTATCCGCAGAACTGGATACATGAAAACTATGTGACGAAGGGCGGTGCTCCGATTTATGAACATGTTCATGGAGCGGCCTGCGGTGCATGGTGGTGTTGCAACATGAACCCTGGCGGTGCGCCTAATGGTTACAGCCTCTATGAAATCGAAGGAAACCACATCGCCAACTGGTTGGCAAAAGGTACAGGCGAATCTGCAAGTTTCCAAATGAGAGTCTACGATGGAAACCAGATTTACGGCGGTGAAGACGGAAGCCCTAAAGGAAAATACCGCTTCACTTGGACGGAAGGCGGCGTCGGCGGCAAAGCCAAGATTAAGGCCAATGGCGATCCGGCCCTGAAGAATTGTTTCGTTGCGGCCATCTGGAACGACGATGATACGAACTGGAAAGTCGAACTCTACATCGACGGAAAAAAAGCCGGCGATTTCCAGAGAGCCTCCTCTTCGATCACCGACATCTGCGTATCCTCATTCTTCTTTAACCGCCTGAAAAAGAACACAAAGACCTGGGCCTCGACGACAGCCAACCACTATTGGTACGTACCGGCGCCGGGAGGAGACCCTTCGAAAGTCCGCAATTGGGAAGTCCGCGCCACCCAAACCATCCCTGGAAGTGGTCAGGTCAATGTCTATACGTGTAGTTCGCTACACACTGACTATGCGGGATTTATAAACGAAGACTAAGACTCGCTATCATAGGGGTCAGATAAAACGAAGCGGGTGAGATGTGCAAGACGTCTCACCCGCTTCCCATAAAAATACTCAAGTTTCGCAAGTGCGAAACACCGCTTGTGGAGCCCGAGAGGGCGAAAGCAAGTCCCTTCCCCGAGGGGAGGGATTTAGGGTGAGGGTAACGTGCACGAAAAAAGTGCGTGGGGCTTAAAGCCTTCGAACGAGTGATAACCCTCAAATAAGCGCTTGAGCTCAGCAAGTTTGACAACTTGCGAAACTTGTGTAAAAATATTGATGACTAAAAGTCTATCGCTTCTCGCATCTGAGGAACAGTCTCTGACAGCTCCATGCCTTTTCTGTAGATGCCCGCGGTACCTCCCACGAAAATATCCGCGCCCATCTCAGCCATGGCATGTGCACGCTCCTTGCTCACGCTTCCGTCCACGCTGATGAGAATATTGCTGTAACCCTTGCTGTCGAGGAACTTACGGGTCTTTTCCACCTTGCTCATGATACCCTCTACCATCTTGGCGCCTGCGTAACCCGGATGAACCAACATGAGAGTGACTGTGTCGAGACTTCCGAGGAAAGGCTCCAATTTCTCGATGTCAGTTTCAGGATTTACCGCCAGACCGAACCGCCCTCCCTGCTCGTGAATGCTCTGGGCCAGGGCCTTGAAATCGAGGTTCAGTTCCACGTGCGAACTGATGATATCGCCTTTGCGGATGTCGAATCTGTTTATGATCAATGCCGGGTCTTCTACCATCAAGTGAATGTCCAGAGGCATGTCAGTAGTCTTGTGCATAGCCTTGATGAAGTCCGGGCCGAATGTAAGATTCGGAACGAAATGGGCATCCATCACGTCTACGTGAAGCATATCTACTCCGTTGTCTTTCAATGCCTTGATGTCCTGTCCAAGGTTCATTAAATCTGAACACATGACGGAAACTGAGATATATCTTTTCTTGCTCATGACCGGAAGTTACTTAATCATTGACAAACATCACTTTGTTGAAAAATTCCTTGTGGCCGAGGATTACTCCGAAGGCCTTTTCCTGCTCGCTCAGGTGGAATCTGTGCGAAATCAGCGGGCGGACATCGACCTGGTGCGTCGCGATAGCGTGGAGCGCAGTCTTCCAGTCGTTCTTCTCGCCGTTGTAGCTGCTGTTCCATGTGCCCCTGACTGTCAACTGCTTGCGCAGAATCTCCCAGTAGCCGTTCTGGGTCAATGTCATGTCGCCGGCAGGGTTGCCCATGCAGACTACGTGGCCGTCTGCCTTGGCTGATTTCAATGCCTGTTCGAATGTCTGTGAAACGCCTGCTCCTTCGATACATACGTCAGCACCTCTTCCGCCGGTCTCTTCCTTGATGAAAGCCACAGGGTCGTTTTCTCGCGAATTTACTGCTGTGAGACCCAATGACTTGGCGAAGTCTACCTTAGTCTGGTCGATGTCGCAGAGTATGACTTTCGCTGCGCCGGCAGTCTTGGACCACAATGCGAGCATAATACCGATAGGGCCTGCTCCGAAGACGGCTACAGTATCACCGATCTGGACATTGCCCTGGCCTACAGAGTGGAGTGCGACAGCGGCAGGTTCACACATGGCTGCCTCTTCGAAAGAAAGTGAATCGTCGAAGAAAACGAGATTCCATTCTTTTACTGCGATATATTCCGCGAAGCCGCCGTCTCTGCGGGAACCGTAATAATCATAGTGGCTGCACTGTGCGTAATTACCTGTCTCACATGCTGCACACTGTCTGCAAGGTATCAGCGGGAATACGGCTGCGCGTTTTCCGATAAGCTCCTTGTTGTCAGCGTCGACAATCTCGCCGGCGAACTCATGTCCCGGGATAGTCGGGAAATGATATGTGCCTTTCTTGAATATTCTAGGGATATCGCTTCCGCAGATTCCGCAGGCGCGAACCTTCATGAGGACTTCGCCTTTTTCCCTGACCGGATCCGGAACTTCCTCATATCTGAGGTCTCCGACTGCATGTAAGTTTAATGCTTTCATTTTATGATGTTTAGTTTTTTATCTTCTTTCGCAAATATAGGAACTTTTCCGAAAATAGTCAACAAATGAAACATTATTTCTGTGTTATATCGTTTAATGATGAGAAGGAAAAATAAAAAAACCAGCCTCCGGAGAGACTGGCTGTATATTGTCGATAAATCGGCTTAGAAATAATAGCGGAATCCTACTGACGGGTGGATACCGAGGCTGAACTGTACAGCTGAAGTGGTAGAATAATTGTCTGAATCATCACCCTTCATCTTCAAGTAAGCGTAATCGAATGCCAAGAGATTCACGCTGAGACCGAGATGTGCTGTAGGTCTGAACTCGAACTGGCCGATGGCGAAGTTCATGCCGAATCCGCCTACGCCGTTTTTCTGGACTGTAGATGGTGACTTGTCAGCCTTGTTCTGTCCGAAATAACCATAGAATCCGAACTCCGGCGTATAGTACAAATCTCCGGCAATATTGAGATAGTAAGCGATGCTTGGTCCGATAGCGAAAAGATTCACGTTGTTTCTCAGCCATTTGTCATCCTGTTTAACAGTCGGAGTAGACTGAAGTCCGTAACCGAGTGAACCGCTTACTCTCCAATTGTCTGCGAAGAAATATCCGAACTCTCCTGTAAGGTTAAACTCAGTGTCGGAAGGAGTAGCGTCACCCTTTACGGTGGTCGATCCCATAGTTATATTAGTCTTGCTGGAACCGCCTGATACACCTAAAATTCCTCCTACATACATATCGCCCCTGCTCTGAGCGAACATCGCGCCGCAAGTCATAGCCACGGCTGCCAACGTTACGATAAATCTTTTCATTTTTCTGTCGTTTAAAAAATTTTGTCTAAGATAATAAAAAATTCGCGAATGCAATATGTTTGCTTAGGAATGCGGAATTTATTATTTTTGAAGTTGGAAGTTTCATGAACGAAACCCATTGTGAATTAATATGAGAGAATTTTCGAAAGAACTGGATTCTGAATATATTATCGACGGCTCCAGAATGGAAATGACACCGCGCCAGATTTTGGACGAGGCGGCCGGCTGCCATTCTTGCGGTACGGAAGCCTGTGGTGTGGAACCGATAGTGGACGAAAGCGTGGACCCGGCATTGGAAACTTCACCTTTCCGTGCGGCTGAAATTCATGATTATCTCAGAGTTACGACATCTTCATCCGCCGCTCCGAGAAATATCCCGGCGTTCTGTCCTGAAGAAGTCACCAAGACGGAAATCGCCTCCGCTCTGCTGGAAACCATCTGGAAATCAGGCCATTTCAGACTCGATGACCTCGCAGTGGAAATCTCTTGGGAATGGGCACTCGAACCCGTCGGCAACATGTCGTCGTTCTACAAATCCGTCTCCGCCGCCTGCGAGTATCTCGATTTTTTAGGCGTCCGCCTGTCGGGCTATAGCTTCCGCCGCGGGAACTGCTGCCGCATCCATATAAAGGTTAAGGTCAATGCTGCCGGCTCTTCTTCTTTCACATCGGATTTCCCCGACATGCCGTTCCGTACACAAAATCCGGAACTTGGCACGGAGCGCAAATGTCCTTCTGCAATTTCGGAGGATAAGAACAACTGGTTGATTTACATACCGTTCGATACTGCCAAATTCCGTCTTGGAGGATCCTTGCTTTCAGAGGTGACGGGAATTTTAGGCGGAAGAGCTCCGGAACTCATGGACTCAGATTACTTTATTGACTGTTATGAAGTCGTAAGAGAATTTGTGGAAGACGGCGTCGTCGTTTCAGGAGTGACATCCTGTCGTGGAGGACTCATGAACGCATTGTCTGAATTGGCAGGTAAAAATTCTGGAATACAGGCAGACCTCTCCGGAATTATCCGCTCTTATGGCGAATCCGATATCGTGAAAATCCTTTTCGGAGAAATCCCTGGAGCAGTGCTGGAAATCAAAGACTCTGATTTCGACTACGTGGATGCAGAAATGCTCCTCCAGGACGTGGCATATTACCCGTTGGGTCATCCCGGAGGAACCGGCATCGATATTGTTACCGGTGATTCGAACAATATCTCCGGCATCCTGCAATCTCTTATAGGTATGCAGGATATGACGCCGGAAGGAGAAGATTAAGAATAATATTTCTATACTATGGTAAGCAAATACGCAAATGTCCCTTCTAAGGGGGATGGTAAAAAACCGAAAATCTTCGTGTTGGATACGAACATTGTCCTTCATGATTTTAAGGCCATACGTAAATTTCAGGACAACGACATTGTTATACCGATAGCCGTACTCGAGGAATTGGATAAATTCAAGAAGGGTACAGATGCTCTCAGCTACAATGCCCGTGGTTTCATGCGTGATATCGACAGGCTTACCGAGGGAAAAATGTTCGGTAAGGCAGGTGTTCCGATAGGGAAGGGATTGGGTAATATAAAGATAGAGCCTAATCATCCTTTCCCTGATGGTCTGAAAGACTTGTTCCATGATGATATTCAGGATCATAGAATACTGTCTACAGCTATTTGGGTAAGAGATAATAATCCGGACAGATTTACAGCATTGGTCACCAAGGACATAAACCTCAGAATGAAAGCCAAGGCTGTGGGGATGGTAGCTCAGGACTATCTTACTGACCGTGTCGAGGAGACTAAGGTGGAGATTACCCAGAGAGAGGTGCAGTTCGTGGAAAACCCTCCTGAAGAGTTCTTGCAGGAACTTCTCGCAGGGCAGAACAATACTGCTGACTGGCATGCGGTATGTAAGTCGCAACCATCTGCCAATCAGTTGTTTAAATTTAAATGTGCGTCCCGTGGAGACGAAATCGCCTGCGCAAGATATGACGCGGACATTGACAAAATCCTGCTTGTCCGCAAACGCGAAGCCTGCGGGATCAAACCCCGCAACGACGAGCAGAAATTCGCGCTGGATGCGTGCCTGAACCGGAAGATTCCTCTGGTTTCGCTCACTGGCGGCGCTGGAACCGGCAAGACTCTCCTGGCATTGGCATCGGCATTGGAGCAGGAGCGCGATTTCGACCAGATTATCTTGTCGCGTCCTACGGTAGTACTTGGTAATCAGGATATTGGCTTTCTTCCTGGAGACCAGAAAAATAAGATGAGTCCATTCCTTCAGCCGTTGATGGATAACCTGAACGTCATCAAGGCACAGTTCCGTCCGAGCAGTCGCGAATGGCAGCATATCGAAGCGCTTATAAAAGAAGAAAAACTCCTCATTACGCCGTTGGCTTACATCCGCGGACGCAGTTTGGGGAAGGCGTTTTTCATCATCGATGAGGCTCAGAACTTGACGCCGCATGAGATCAAGACCATCATTACCAGGGCGGGGGACGGCACCAAGATGGTATTCACCGGAGATATTTTCCAGATCGACCAACCGTATTTGGACCAGTGGTCGAACGGTCTCACACATTTGGGCGAGAAAATGTCGGGTCAGAAGCTGTTCGAGCATGTGTTCCTGAAGAAAGGTGAACGCAGCGAACTCTCTGAAATCGCGGCTAAATTATTGTAGGTCAATGTTAAAATTCTTAAAGAAATGGATGCTCCCGATAGCGATTACTCTCGGGGCATTCTTATTTTTAGTGTTATGGTTCGTGCGCCCTTTGGCGGAATATGTCGAGCCGGGTTTTTCAGTATTTGCCAAGCAGATTCAACCGATTTTGATAGCCATTATGCTGTTTCTGCAGTTCAACAGGGTGTCGCCGCATGATTTGCGGTTCAGGAAGTGGCACTTTGTGTTGCTGGGATTTCAGGTAGGAATCTTTGCGTTGTTGACTTTACTTGCGGTCATGCTTCCTGAAGGAAACGGACGTATTCTTGTCGAGAGTGCGATGCTGTGTTTTATTTGTCCTACGGCCTCTGCTGCCGGTGTCGTTACGAGTAAACTGGGTGGCAGTCTGTCAGATACGGTTTCCTATGTGGTGATGATTAATATTTCAGTGGCATTAGTGGTTCCGCTGGCTATTCCGATTGTGAACACTGCTTCGGACGTTCCGTTTATGACCAGTTTTTTGGCTATTTGTATGAAAATTTTCCCTTTGCTGGTTTTGCCTCTGATCATCGCATGGATAGTGCGTTACACTATGCGCAGGCTTCAGAGATGGCTGATGCGTTATACTGAGTGGGCATTCTATTGTTGGGGAGTTGCTTTGTGCTTCGCTATTTATCTGGCCACAAGGGCATTGGTCCTAAGCGGACTGTCAGTATGGGTTGTGCTGCTGATTGGTGTGATTTCGCTGGTCTGCACGCTGGCCCAGTTCGGGGTGGGGCGCGCTGCTGGCAGGATTTGTGCGTCTAAGGTCAATGCCGATGCGCTGCGATCTGGAGTTTTGTCTCGTGATTCTGGGTCTGAGGTCTCTCTTCGAGATTCTGGAGCTGTCGCTTCATCTCGGAATTCCGGGTCGGATACAGAACTGTCGGCAGAGGTTGATAAGATTACCGCAGGACAGGCTCTGGGACAGAAGAATACCGGCTTCCTCATCTGGCTCGGTTATTCATATCTGACGCCTGTGACTTCCGTCGCCGGCGGACTATACAGCGTTTTCCAGAATTGCATAAATTCCTTTGAACTTTATCAGAAGGAAAAACGTGTGGCTGAAAAAATTTCGTAGACTGATATTTAATGATTACCTTTGCGTTTTAACGATTTTGATACTTCAAAACTTATATTACTAATATGCTAGAAAATAAAAAAAGGGTGTACCGTTTCGGAGGCAAAACAGCTGAAGGAAACGGCACTATGCGTGAGCTTCTTGGAGGTAAAGGAGCTAACCTCGCCGAGATGAGCCTTCTCGGAATGCCTGTGCCAGCAGGTTTTACTATTACGACAGAGTGCTGTGCAGAATATTATGCTCTCGGTGGAGGATATTCTGACTCTCTTAAGCAGGAAGTTGCTGAGGCTCTTGAGGCTACAGAGAAACTCATGGGCAAGAAGTTTGGAGATCCTAATGATCCGCTTCTCGTCAGCTGCCGTTCCGGTGCCAGAAGTTCTATGCCGGGTATGATGGATACTATCCTCAATATCGGTCTTTGTTCTGAGACTATTCCCGGAATGATAAAGAAAACAGGTAACCCTCGTTTCGTATACGATGCTTATCGTCGTCTCATCATGATGTACTCTGATGTCGTTATGGAGAAGGCTGAAGGTATCGAGCCTGAGGACGGAAAGGGAATCCGCCAGCAGCTCGACAAGATGATGTATGAGCTTAAGGAGGCTAAAGGATATGCTTCTGATACAGACATTACTGCAGAGGAACTTAAAGAACTTTGCGATCAGTTCAAGGCCAAGGTAAAGGAAGTTCTCGGCGTAGAATTCCCTGATACCGCAAAGGCTCAGCTCTGGGGTTCTATCGGTGGCGTGTTCAAGTCTTGGAACGGAAAACGTGCCATCACTTACAGAAAGATCGAGAAAATTCCAGATGATTGGGGTACAGCAGTAAACGTACAGTCTATGGTATTCGGTAACATGGGAGATACATCAGCGACTGGTGTGGCTTTCTCACGTAACCCTGCCAACGGTGACAACAAGTTCTATGGTGAGTGGCTTATCAATGCTCAGGGAGAGGATGTTGTAGCAGGTATCCGTACTCCTAACCCTCTTAACGAGGCTACCAAGACAGAGAAAAATAAAGATCTCCAGTCTCTTGAGAAGGCTATGCCTGCAGTTTACAAGGAGTTGGATGAAATCAGAACCAGACTGGAGGAGCACTTCCACGATATGCAGGACATCGAGTTCACTATCCAGGAAGGTCATCTTTGGATGCTTCAGTGCCGTATCGGTAAGAGAACCGGTCTCGCTGCCCTCCAGATGGCTGTAGATATGCTTGAGGAAGGTATGATCGACGAGAAGACCGCTGTTATGCGCGTTTCTCCTGCACAGCTTGATGAAATTCTTCACCCTATTCTCGACCCTGCATCAGAGAAGAAGGCCAAGGTTATGGCTCAGGGACTTCCTGCATCTCCAGGCGGAGCGGTAGGTACACTTGTGTTCACTCCTGAAGATGCCGTAAAGGCTGCTGAGGACGGGAAGAAGGTTATTCTTGTCCGTGAGGAAACTTCTCCAGAGGATATCGAGGGTATGCGTGCTGCTGCCGGTATCCTTACTACCCGTGGAGGTATGACTTCACACGCTGCTCTCGTGGCTCGTGGATGGGGCAAGTGCTGTATCGTAGGTTGCGATGCCATGCATATCGATCTCGAGAATAAAGTGGTTACATTCGCAGGTCATGACAAGCAGTTCCATGAGGGTGACTGGTTCAGCCTTAATGGAACTAAGGGATTGGTTTACAATGCTCAGATCGCCACAATGGATGCTTCTGAAAATCCTTTGTTCGTGAAGTTCATGAATATCTCCGACAAGTTCCGCAAGCTCGGTATCCGTACCAATGCTGATACTCCGGAGGATGCTCTCAAGGCTGTGTCATTCGGCGCTGAGGGAATCGGACTGTTCCGTCTCGAACACATGTTCTATGGCAAAAATTCTGAGACTCCTCTTGCAAAACTCCGTAAGATGATTCTTTGTGATACTGACGAAGAGAGGAAGGCTGCTCTTGATGAGCTTGAGCCGTTCATCATGGCTTCTGTGAAGAGCACTCTCAGAATTATGGATGGCAAGCCGGTTGTATTCCGTCTGCTCGACCCGCCTCTTCACGAGTTCGTTCCTAGAACTGAGGAGAAGAAGGCTGAGGTTGCGAAAGAGCTCGGCGTAACTGTTGAGGAAATCGAGAAGCGTGGCGAGTCTTTGCATGAGGTGAACCCTATGATGGGTCATCGTGGAGTTCGTCTTCACGTGTCATTCCCTCTCATCGCTGAGGTAGAGTACAGGGCTATTTTCACTGCAGCTGCTGAACTTCAGGAGGAGGGTCTCCATCCTGTCCCTGAGATCATGATTCCTGTAACTATTTCAGCTCGTGAGCTCAGTTTCCAGAAGGCTATCTGCAACAGAGTGAAGGCTGAGGTTGAGGGTATGTACAGCACTACGATCAACTATCAGTTCGGTACCATGATCGAGATTCCTCGTGCCGCCCTCACCGGTGACAGAATGGCCCGTACCGCACAGTTCTTCTCGTTCGGTACCAATGACCTTACTCAGATGACTTTCGGCTTCTCTCGTGATGACGTTGGAACATTCATGGGTGAGTATCTCGGCAACAAGATTCTGGACGCTGATCCGTTCAAGACCATCGATACTAAGGGTGTCGGCAAGCTCGTAGAGTATGGTATCCAGAGTGGCCGTTCTAAGAGACCAGACCTCAAGTGTGGTGTCTGCGGCGAGCACGGCGGTGATCCTGATTCTATCAAGTTCTTCAACAAGATAGGTATCGATTACGTTTCTTGCTCACCATTCCGTGTGCCGATCGCACGTCTCGCTGCGGCTCAGGCTGCTATCGAGCAGAGTAAGTAATTTTAAATGACAGATTCGGCGGCTGTGTCCTGATCATCGGGCGCGCCGCTGATAAATATAGCAAAAGGGCTGACAGGGTTTTTCCTTGTCAGCCCTTTTGGATTTTTGGAGTCTGGTGGAAAACCATGTACAGACACCGCCGCTTGGCCTGAGTATTGCTCAGTGGACGTACGCAGTGGGTTATGCATATCTTATATAAATTGTCTGAAAATCTTTGGTTATATCAGATTATTTTAATACTATTGCATCATTTTAATGGTGTATTAAAATAAAGCAGAATGGTTAAAATGAAAGAGATTGCCATATTAGGAAGACCAATACAGCTGCAAGAACGAAGCAAGGCGCAGATGAAAGGTGTTACCATCGGAGAAATGTTGTCGTACAAGTTCTATGATGGAGAGTTTCATGGTATGCCGTTGCTATTCGCAGAACCTAAAGATAAAGTAGCTACCCCACGTAGCTTGTCTATTACTGCAAACAACCTTACTTCGTTATTCCAGCTTCCAACCGTCTTTTTGTTGTCAACTTGTCCAGCCTATGAACGGCAGAGATTAATCGATAAAGACGTGTATTTCGTTGTATCTGACAAATACGTCCATTTGCCAATGCTTCTTGCTAATGAGCGCATTCGTAAAACCAAAAAAGCTAAGGTTTTAACGCCTGTCGCACAGTACCTGCTGCTCTATCATCTACAGATAGCGAGTATCGAAGGATTGGCAGCACGTGATATTGAGGACAAAATTCCGTATTCATATGCAAGCATTACACTTGGTATCACTTGCCTCGAAGATTTGGAACTGTGCGAGAAAGTATCTGGAGGCTCTAAGCGGAAGGTCATCCACTTTGATAAGAAAGGAAAGGAATTGTGGGAGCAAGCCCAGTTGCTCCTCGTCAACCCTGTTGAAGAACGCATTTACTGTGACGACTTGCTTTCTGACGAACTTTTCCCCGTATGTGGCATCAATGCCCTTGCACATTACACATGGCTGAATCCCGATCCAGAAAGAATGATCATGGTACCTGTCAAACAACTACGGGAATTCAAATCATCTGGAATCTTGGTGCGCCCAAACGAATTTGATGGCAACATCATCATTGAAGCATGGAAATACCCACCTGTCACCGCTATTGGTACACAAGCCGAATGGGTGGACAGATTATCTTTGGCCCTTTCTCTGCGTGAGGATGAAGACCCACGAGTGGAAGGCGAAGTTGAACGTTTATTTAATGAAATAGAATGGAAGGATTAGAGAAATTTCGTGAGGCTTTTGAAGCCTATTCAGATAACTATGTCATCATCGGTGGAACTGCTTGTGACATCACCATGACTGGAACGACGGTACGTCCACGTGCCACCCACGATATTGATATGATTGTAGTTGTGGAGAAGATGACTGCCGATTTTGCAGAGCATTTCTGGCAATTTATACGAGAAGGCGGTTATCGCCCAGAGAAACGCAAGCAGGAAGAAGGCGAAACTCCAAAGTACGAACTGTATCGTTTTATCAACGGAAAACCAGAATATCCCGAAATGATAGAACTGCTCTCACGGCATCCTGACATTCTTGGTGAGCCGAAAGGACTGCTTGTTGAGCCTCTCCCCGTTGACGAGGAAACATCAAGTCTAAGTGCAATCATTATGGACGATGATTTCTATCACTTCACCATCCAGCATAGCAAACTGACCAATGGGCTTCGTCATGCAGACTCTGCTGCGCTCGTAGCTCTAAAGGCACGTGCTTACCTCAATCTTTTGCAAGACAAAGCTAACGGAAGGCATGTCAATAGTAAAGACATCAAGAAGCACCGGTCAGATGTGCTGAAAAACGTGGTCATCATGGAAGATAGCGAGATTATCGCTCCCGAATCGATTGTTGCTTGTATAAGAGATTTTGTCACCTCAATAAGAAATGATTGGAACACGCTTTCAGAATCTCTTGCAAAGGCTCTTGACCAGAATTCATCATTCATCGAAGCTTTATTGGAACAATTAGACGGATTGTTTATAACCGAACAGTTATGAAAATACAATATGCGTCAGACCTCCATCTGGAGTTTGCCGACAACTGGAAATATCTGAAGGAGAATCCCTTGCAAGTGACAGGGGATATTCTCGTTCTTGCAGGAGACATCGGCTACTTGGGAGACGAGAACTATTCTAAGCATCCATTCTGGGATTGGGCTTCAGAGAACTATCAGCAGGTAATAGTTTGCATGGGCAATCATGAGTTCTACAAATACTATGACATTGCTAAGCTTAACGATGGCTTTTGTCTTGAAATACGTCCTAACGTTCACAGTTATTATAATGCTGTTCTACGTATAGAAGACATCGACTTCATCGTAACAACATTGTGGTCTAAGATTCCCTTGAAGGAGGCATACTATACGGAACAAGTCATAAGCGACTTCCGACGAATCTTCTTCAATGGAGAACTTCTCACGTTTGCAGACTTCAACCGTGAGCATGCTAGGTGTCTTACGTTTTTGAAAGAAGCAGTTTCATGCAGCAAAGCCAAGAAAAAGATAGTTGTTACTCATCATGTACCGTCTTTCCAAATGCAATGTCTCAAGTTTGCCGACAGTCTGGCTAACGGAGCCTTCACCGTAGAATTGGAAGATTATATCAAGGATAGCGGTATTGACTTCTGGATATATGGTCATTCTCACTATAATGTGGATGTGAGGATAGGCAATACCATGTGCGTATCAAATCAGTTGGGTTATGTCTTTCATGGAGAACATGAGTCTTTCAACCCTTATAAAAATATTGAAGTATAACGACAGGCAAATCTTTATGTAATGACTTCTTGGTAAAGAGAAAAGTTGAACAACTGAAGTATGGGTAAACTAAACAACCAAAATCACTGGTGTTCAACCTTCGTTAGCCGTCGCCCAAGCAGCTATCGCTCGGAGCAAGTAGTTTTCATTGACAGATTCGGCGGCTGTGTCCTGATATATAATCGGGCGCGCCGCTGATATAATAAAATGGGCTGACAAGATTTTTCCTTGTCAGCCCTTTTACTTATTTATTATCGGCACATAGTGCGATGTTGCGATTATATGTCAGACAACCTGGCGGATGGTTTTACTGCATTTGTCGGATGCAACGTATTAGTACTCAGAAGATTACGGTAAATATGACTCATCAGGATTCCTGCCAGGTGGTATGTTTTTTCATAGGACCTGGCGGCTATCGTTTACTGCAACGCGCTGATAATCAACACTATCGGCCTTTTGCCACCCGCCAGGTTGTCTAAAAATTTCCGCAACGCAGTACCTGAGCGGACGAGTCCGAGCTCCTGTCGCCACCATGTTTATACTACCAAACCGAGGAGACGCTTACCTCGAATCACCGCCCAGGTACCGTGTGCAGTCGAAAGGTTCGCTGGCGCTCATTCTCCCCACTGCGTGGGTCCCATCACAGGGCCGCGGACGGCCATGCCTTTCGATCGGCACACGGTACCTGGTCTCTTGCTCCACGTGGATATTGAGAGGCGATTGGAGGTCCCGGCGGAGACCCGTGGTCACCCATGACCTCGTAAATGGGAGGTGCCGGCGTCAGCCGGAGGGATGAGCGATAGCGAAGGTCTCCGCTGGGACCTCCGGTCGCCGGCAATATGAATCATCGTTTTTTATCTACAGCATCCGAGACATTGTCGGTATAGGTTTAGCTTCGTTCGAAGGGTCGCCGGCGATGCGTGAAACACACTTCGCATTTGGTTTGTCGAACCATTTGTCATTTACTTGGTACTCAGAGCAACATCTCTGTCGTACGACAAACTCGTCAGTAGGATGCTCTAAAGTAACAGTGAATTCTACGATGGATGCGAATGCTGTGAAAATGGATTTTAGTTTCGTAAAAAATAATGTTATAGTAGTGGAAAATAGTGCTAGACAAATTTACGTAACGCAGCTGCGAAGCCGTCGTCGTCTACGGAGGCGGTTATGTAGTCTGCTGCGGCCTTCACGTCATCACCGGCATTGCCCATGGCTATACCCAGACCTGCCGCTTCGATCATCGGAATATCATTTCCTCCGTCACCGAACGAAATGGTTTCCTCTATGCTGATACCCATTTCTTTGGCGAAAGCGCTTATCCCTGAAGCCTTTGTAACCCCGCGCACACTGATGTCGGCGAAAATCGGCATCCAGCGGGACGCTATCAGTCCTGGGAGCTCAGGCATGAGCTTATTCTGTAAATCTTCATTGAAATAAACCGCAAGTTGGCCGCAACCTTTTTCGCGGAACTTCGCGTCGATGTCGCAGACAATCGGGAGTTCGTGGTCGATTTTCGTGGCCAGCCCTATAACTTCGGGCGTAATCTTGTTTACGAAAAAGCCGTCGTTCAACTCCAGGCAGACCGCAAAACCATACTCATCCGAGAACTGCATCATCTTCTTAAAATCCTCATAATCAAGATAATGCTCTTCTACGAGTCTTCCGTCACGCCACCTGCATTCGGCACCATTCAGAGCGACTACACCATCGTATGGCAAGTCCTCTGCCACCTTCAGATCCGTGTATGGTCTGCCAGTGGAGATGAAAAACTTCACGCCTTTACGACGCGCCTCTTCGATCGCCTGCTTTGCAGACTCCGGTACTTTATGTGTTTTGAAACTTACTAACGTTCCGTCCAAGTCGCTGAAAATCGCCTTATATTTCATATGCCGTTCATTTGTCTGTTTGGCAAAGGTAAGCAGAAATAAGTGACTCTCAAAAAACGATGTGTCATTCATGCGAATTTTCCATGTCACGCAAGCCGGTCGGAGGCGAGTCTCAGGCGCGAATTGCGGAGCACCTGAGTGCAGGAGCCTCGACCTCCAGCCGGCATCTACGACACCTTAGAACATCTCGATGAGTTCCTTGTTAGTATAAGCATCGGCACCATAGCAAGTCTTCAGATATGCGAGACCTGCCTTGTAATCCTCTTCAGTGAACGAATCGGTAGACTCTTTAGCTGCAACCACATCGTAACCGAGGCAGAAAGCATCTGCTGAAGTGTGACGGACACACATGTGAGTGTGGAGACCGGTCATAATCACAGTCTTGACGCCGAGCTCAGTCAGAAGAATATCGAGATCTGTCTGGAAGAATCCGCTGTATCTGCGCTTAGGGACGATGAAGTCCTTCTCAGACACTTTCAATTCCGGGATAACCTCAGCACCTTTTGTCCCTGCGATTGCATGGTCGCCCCATATAGTAAGTTCACGGTCGATACCTTTAAGATGCGCGTCAAAGGTAAGCCCTTTATTTGTTATAAACAAATTTGAAATTACATCATTATAACGTATTTTTGTGGACCGGTTATTTCTCGGAAACTACTAGCCTTAAGAGATTAAAGGATTCGAACTATGGACATAGAAAAATACAATTCGCTGATAAATGACATCTTTCAGCGTTTCCCTTCAGTGCAGACTTCATCGTTCAATGATGCGTATAAGCCTGGTCTTCAGCACATGACGGACTTTAACAACTTGTTGGGAAACCCTGATAAGAACTATCGCACCATCCATGTCGCCGGCACAAATGGTAAAGGCTCCGTCGCCAACATGCTGTCCTCAGTACTCGCCGGCGCAGGTCTGAAAGTCGGTCTCTACACCTCCCCGCACATCATCGATTTCCGTGAGAGAATGCGTGTCGTGGATGGAAGCACATCAGAACTTGTTTCCAAGGAATATGTCTATGATTTCCTCGAAAAGTGGTCCGTCATGTTCGATAAAATGGAACTCTCCTTTTTCGAGATAACTACCGGGCTGGCGTTCAAATGGTTCGAGGACCAGAATGTGGATATCGCCGTTATCGAAGTAGGTCTTGGCGGCCGCCTGGACAGCACCAATATAATCACCCCGGAACTCAGCATCGTTACCAGCATCGGCCTGGACCACTGCGACTTGCTGGGTGATACACTCGATAAAATCGCCTTCGAGAAGGCCGGAATATTCAAAAAAGGCGTACCTGCACTCGTAGGCGAGACCCGACCTGAGACCGAGCCCGTTTTCCGCGCCCGTTTTGTTCAGGTCAATGCCAATGTTACTTCATCATTGACCAAAACGAAAACAGCATTGACATTCGCTGACCAGACGGAGCCGTCGCTGTGGTACATGAGCGGCGACCTCCTGCGGCTGATGGACCTTCAGGGCGAGTACCAGGCGCGCAACCTCCGGACGGTGATGGCTGCGCTGGATATCCTGCGCGATTTGTGGGCTGTACCGGGGGATTCGGAGTCTTGGAAAAGAGTCGTTGACCGTCTTTTGGATAAGGTCAATGTCGCTGATTCTCTGATACATACGGCGTCGCGAATGGATTTTCACGGACGTTGGGAAAGACTGTCGACCAATCCTGACGTCATCTGCGACATCGGACACAACGCACCGGCATTGACATATAATTTCGGCCAGCTGAAGGAGTATCTGGAGACGGGTCGCTACACGTCACTGATCATGGTTTACGGGGTGATGGCCGATAAGAATTTCGATGCCATAATGCCGCTTTTCCCAGAGAATGCAACGTGGATTTTTACGACTCCGAAGACCAGACGTTCAGATCCTGCAAGTGATATAAAAGACAGATATACAGCGTTTTGTGAAAAGCATGGCAGGATGGCGAATCGACTGTATGTCCAGGATTCAGTAAGAGATGCCGTCGCCATGGCATTGAAAACAGCAGCTGCTTACGGAGGAAATCCGTTGGTTTACATCGGCGGCTCCACTTTCGTAGTTTCCGAGGCCGTCACCTGTTTTTAATAATAAGTGTATCTTCTCTACTTGTTGGCCATTCGCATCCTTGTAAGCGTGTGGCCTCAAATTTGCCGGCCCGTATTTCACGTCTAAAACACATGATTATGAAACCGAACTTGTTGAATATCACAGCATCCATAATAATAACCCTGATTTTGTCATCTATAGCCATGAACGCGTTTTTCAAAAGAACAAACCCGCAGAAAAAAGACCCCGACGGTCACATTTTGACCGAACTCTGGGCCGATTACAAGACGGCAGTAAACCAAGACCGTCCTGCGAAACAAATCGAAATCCTTAAGAAGATCCGCGAACAATCCATGAGCCAACGACTTCCGTGGGATTTCTATGACGCGTCCACCCGCTACATATCTGCATCAGCCAGCCGTGACTGGAAACTCCGCGACTCCCTCCGGAACGAACTGTCTGAACTCATCTGCGAATTCGATGAGCCGATAGTCACATTTTTCTGGATGCTGAACAACGATAATCCTGCAAGCGAAATTTTCGATTATGTGCAGGAACATGCTGACACTCTGAAAGCTACACATAACAACGCTTTTTACGGAAGAGAATACCACCGCTACGGAGGCCTCCCGCAAATATTCGAAAGCTTCCAGCAGAAATTCTATGCTAACGACTACGAATTCGCCCTCTGGCGGCTCCTCCCGTTTACCGGCCCCCGCAAAGTCGCCACCGGCCCGATCTATGACGCCCTGAAAGCCTACGAAGGCGCATCCTACCCGCTCGGCACCTACCTCGAATATCTCGCTGTTAAGGTCAATGATGATGTCACCGCTGAAGATAAACTCCCTTACCTTCAGAAGTTTGCTGACAAATATAATGACAAGGCCATTTCGCTTTTGGCCAAAGCGGACATCCTCTCATTCCGTCTTGAGCAGATGATAAAGAACCATGCGTCCAGTCAGGAATTTGAAAAATTTTATGACGAATGTCAGGACTTCGAAACTCTAAGGAAGTCTTTCCGTGGAACAGAAGCTCAAATCGCCGCTGAAGTAAGTGATGTGCGAAACATTATTAATCGTCTGACAGATAAAAACATACGTCTGGATGTAGAAGACGGGAAAATCATAGTCTGCCTGAGAAACATCGACGAACTGCGCTTGAAAATGTTTCCTTCCGAGGAGACCAAACGACTCATTCTCGACAAGACACTGAAGAATGATAAGAACAGTTTCTTTGTGGAAGACACATTGGAACTCAACCTCCCGTCAGTCGCAGATGGTGATTATAAAATCTTGGCTGACGCGGACAAAAGCACAAGTCGTCAAATAGCCTATTCCTCACATCAAATCTCATTGGCCTACAGACAAGACTCCCGCGGCCGCTGCATCTATGCTGCTGATTATAAGACCGGTAAACCTGTTGATAAGGCAGATGTTACCCTGTTGAAAAACGGAAAAGCAGTGTTGACACATAAAGACTTCAGCTTCGACGGATTCACCCCTCTTCCGGCAGATATCGCTTCCAAACTGGAAGATAAATCGTATTTCGAACTGATGTGCAGTTTTACGGATGACACCGGACTTGACCGGAAAAGCCATAAACTGTCCATCTATGGAACAGAGCAAGTGACTGAAACAGAAGAAGCTACAGTCGAAGATAACCGTCATCGCGCCTGCAATATTTTCACCGACCGCGGCGCCTACAATCCAGGCGATACCGTCGATTTCAAAGCCGTGATTTACTACACCGACTACGTGAACTCCGCTGAAGTCTCCCCAGCTGCTGCAAAATATAAAGTGTTGCTGGTCAATGCTGAGGATAAGGAAGTCTCTTCACTTTCTCTTCAGACGAACGACTTCGGCTCTATCGCCGGGCAATTCGTTATCCCGAAAGATGGCAAGAACGGCTACTATAAATTAAAGGTTGTAAGCGACCCTGAGGATTCCGCCGGTTCATTCACAAAATCGATTAGGGTAGACGACTTCATTTTGCCGACATTCGATGTTTCCTTCGATAAGGTAGACAAATTGTATTTACCTGGTGACGAGATAATTGTAACTGGGAATATCATCAGTTATTCCGGACATGCCATAGCTTCCGACAAAGCCGTGTATGAAGTCGAATCTTATGGAGAAATCATTGCTTCCGGCCAAGTTAAGATGGAAGATGGTAAATTCACTGTGAAATTCAGTTCAAAGAATGAAAGATACGGTTACAGAATCACCATAAAAATTACCGACGATACGGGCGAAACCCACGAATACGGAAAATCTGTGTACGTCGCAAATACTATCAATCTTCAGGCAAGTTTGGTCAATGCTGCCGATGCGCGGGGAGAGTCGTTGCGTCCATACTTTAAACCAGAGGAATGGGATAGATCTGATCTTCAGGTGCTTATGTCTGATATGGCATCTGTAGTCTTTTCTGTCGACTCTGGTGATGGACTGCCAGTTCCAGCATCCATATCTTATAGTCTGGAAAACGAATCCGGAAAAGTGTTGTTTAAGTCTACGGCCAAATCAGGCGTCACCCAAAGCATTGACCTAAAAGAACTTGCATCCGGACTTTATGTGCTGCGGGCTTCGTTGGCGCTGCGAAGTCAGGCTGGCAAGGAGTACGCGGATTCGACGGAATTGGAGATTTTGCTCATGCGTGAGACCGACAGCATTTTGGATGCTCCTGTGGAAAATGTTGTGGTTCCGCTCGGGACCGAAGTGCGCAATGGTAAGGCTGAGATGCTGTTCGGAACGGCTGACGGAGAACCTATATGGGCATGGGCGGAAGTGTTCGGTCAGGATGCTGAACTTTTGGAGACCAGACTCATACGCCTCGAAGGAAAACGTGGATCAGAGGGCTCTCTCAAGAAGATCTCTTTCGATTATAAGGATGAATATCCTGATGCGGTTCGTGTACAACTCTTCTTTTTCAAGGATTCTGAAGAGTATTCCTACAGTTATGAATATCATAGGCTCCGCACCCAATTTGAACTCCCTCTGTCGTTTTCAACGTTCGTGGACGAAACTCTTCCTTCTAAACGTTATACGTTCAGTATTAATACATTGCCTGATGTGGAATGTCTCGCAGCGATTTTCGACAAGAGCACTGAGACGATTAAGCCGAATTATTGGAATATCCTGAGAATGAGAGATTTCCATGTAAAAGATGTTTACGTGAATGCTGTCCCCGGCGGTGTTACTGATGACGTTATATTGGATTTCGGCAGTTCTCCGGTCAGATATTCAAGGAGTATGAAGTTCAATCAGATGGATATGGTTGGGGCTCCTATGGCAGAGGCTGTTCTCTGTGAAAACTCGATAACTGATGCCGGTGCAGCATCATATGAAGAGCAAATCTCTGTAAGAGAGCGCTTTGCAAATGCTTTGACCTTCCAGCCGTTCCTCCGTTCGGATAGTAAAGGCAACATTTCTTTCAACTTCGAAACGTCGGATAAACTGTCGACTTACATCGTCTCGCTCTATGCCCACGACCGGAAAATGCATAACGCCACTCTGCGTCGCGACATGCTTGTGACCATCCCCGTGAAAGTCGGCCTGGTAGAGCCGAAGTATTTGTATTCGACTGATAATTATAAACTTGCGGCTGTAGTTTCTTCGGTGACAGACCATGACGTCACAGGAACATTGACTCTCACCATTTATCGCGGAGGCGATTTGAAAGCGCTCGCTGGCGCGAAACCGCTGTCGGTCCAGTCCCGAAAAATTTCGGTGCCGTCGGGAAGTTCGATCCGGTCCATGTTTGAGGTCAATGCTGCCTCGTATCTTGCAGATACACTTGGACTTAAGCTTGTGTTTACTGCGGATGGAGAACAGTCATTTTCTGACGGAATGTTCGTTTCCGTTCCTGTCCGTCCTGCTCAGCAGGCACTTACGGAATCTCACTCTGCAGTCTTGCTTTCGGGCATGGATAAAGACAGTCTCGTGGAACGACTTCGCAAAGAGTTTACGAATGTCGATGGCGCTGATGCCGATGTGCAGGTTATCAGTATATTGGATATGATTCGCGATGCGATTCCGTCTAAAGTGGAACCCGCTGGAAAGGATGTGCTTTCGCTTTCCGAGGCCATGTATGTCAGAGAACTTTCATATTCTTTGCGTACGCTTTCCCGTATGCCAGTCGAAGAACCTGAAGGGATGAGTGACAAGGAGTTGTTCGCTAAAGTTTTTGCCTGCCACAATGCTGATGGCGGCTTCGGTTGGTTTGAGGGTATGAAATCGTCACCGGTAATCACTGCTGTGCTTCTGGAACGCTTCGCAAAGATGAAAGCGGCCGCTTTTCTGGACGGTTCCGCTGTTGTGGAAAACGACGCGGCATCTTCTAAAGATATAGATGCAATTCTCTGTTCTGCAGTGCGTTACTTGGATAAAACATTATTCTCCGGTAACGGAATCTGTCCTTTCTGGTGCGGCGGTATTTCCTATGCCCAATACATGTTCGTGAGGTCGATGTATGCTTCTGTCCCTTTCGAAATCAAAAGCTCTGCGGACAAAATCATTGACAAAAAACTCAAGGATTTCCGCAAGGATGCGAAGGATTTTCTTGTGCCGAAGGAGGTGCGAGGACTGAATGGTCAAATCATGGCTAAGGTACGTAGGCTCAGTATTTTACGGAATCTTGCGGCGTCTAAGGATGGGGCTGCTCTTGCGAAGGCGTGGGGACTCGGGATTAATCTCGATTCGAGGCTTAAGAAGTCGATAGAAGCGGATGTCGTTTCGCTGCTGGAATACGCTGTAAATCATAAAGATGGAGGAGTATACTACCCGAATTTGGCGATGTCGTTCCGCGGGCTGCTCGAGAGCGAGGCCTACGCGCACGCGATGCTCTGCGACCTGCTCAGAGCCTACGTGTTCGACGCCGGCGCGACTCCGACCGGTTCTGTTTCTGTCAATGCTGCCGAGGCGTCTCGGGTTTCTGATGGAATCCGCATCTGGCTGATGCTCCAGAAAGAGACACAGCATTGGGATTCCGAACCTGCTTTTGTGGATGCGTTAAATTCTGTAATTAACGGTAGCTCAGAGGTTAAGGCGACAAGTGTGGTCTCCCTGACCAAGACTTATTCGAAGGCGTTTGCAGAGATAAAAGCTGCCGGCAACGGGTTTACGCTTGAGCGCAGATTTTTCCGGGAGGAGGCTGAGCCTGATGGCAAACTTACTCGCAAAGAGATACAGCCTGGTGATGTCCTCCACGTGGGCGATAAGATTATAGTGGAGTATCGCATTCATAATGACGAAAACCGTAGTTTTGTACGTCTTACTGCACCTCGCGAAGCAGCGTTCCGTCCGGTGGATCAGATGTCCGGCTACTATGGCTGGTGGATGAGCCCGTTACGTGTCGACGGATGGTATTCGTTTACCCCTCAAGGATATAGGGATGTCAAGACGGACCGCACAGAATACATGTTCGATTCTTATCCCGAAGAGAACACCGTGATAACCGAAGAGTTCTTCGTAACCCAGTCCGGAACATTCACCGCTCCGGTTCCTGTAATCGAATCCCTCTACGCCCCACACTATCGCGCCAACTCCGCCTACCCCGGCGATGTTGCCGTCCGCTGAGTGTGCAGAATAATAGGAAAAAAGTGAAATAAAAATTTGCGGATTGTAAAATTAGTCGTATATTTGCAATCCCAATTCGGGAGCATAGCTCAGTTGGTTCAGAGCGTCTGCCTTACAAGCAGAGGGTCGGGGGTTCGACTCCCTCTGCTCCCACTTAAAAATTTTCAGGTTGTCCAATTGTCAAATGGGCAACCTGTTTGTTTTTATACACCTGTTCCCAAACTGACAGGTTGGGGATGGAATGAAGAATGATAAACATATAATTATAACAGAATGAAAAGATTGATGAAAGTTTTCGCCGTGATCTCAGCATTGTTCATGACAGTTGCGGCCAATGCAGGAAAACCAGATCTTCCTGACAGTATCTATGTTGGCGGCCAGCTACAGCACGTTCAGGGAATCGCCCTCGACCAGGAAAAAGGCTGCATGTATATGTCTTTCACCAGCCGCTTTCTGAAAGTGGACATGAACGGACGCATACTCGCATCCATCGACCGCATTCAGGGACACCTCGGTGCCATGACTTTTAACCACCAGGACAGAAAAGTCTACGCATCCCTCGAATGTAAAGACGACGAAATCGGGCAGAATATCGCCAAGAAACTCAACGTCGGAATAGTCTCAGAATCAAGATTCTACATCGCCATCATCGACGTCGACAAGATGACATCACTTAATATGGATCCGGAAAACAACGATGTCCTCAGGACAGTATGCCTCCTGAAACCATGTGAAGACTACAAGTTCTCAGGTCATCTCGGCGGCCAGGAAGTGAAACACCTCTACGGATGCTCCGGAATCGACGGCGTAGCCATCGGCAGGGAAGTGAAACCGCTCGAAGCCACTGCAAAAGAGCGCTCAGCCCAGAAAATGTACCTCTACGTAGGCTACGGAATCTACGGCGACGTGAACCGTACTGACAACGACTATCAGGTTATCCAGCGCTACGACCTTGCGAAACTCGCGAAACTCGCCAAACCGATGATTTTCGGCGAATCACATGTCTCCGGTCCGAAAAAGCCTGAAAAAGAATACTTTATCTACACCGGAAACACTAACTACGGTGTGCAGAACCTCACCTACGACCCATACACCGACTGCCTCTTCATGGCTGTATATAAAGGAAAGAAAGAGCAGTTCCCGAACTACGCTCTCTTCGCTGTCAGCATGAACCAGAAGCCGTTCAAAGCCTCGCTCAAAGGCGCAGCCACCACCAAAAAGATGCTCCAGCTGGCGCTCGTTCCGGCGGGTGGGGTCAATGCGGGTACTCCGTCTGCTGTAGTGCCGATGTCTGACACCGCTTCAGGCGTGACAGGATGGCGTTTCAAATGGGGCTCTACAGGACTCTGTCCGATTGGTGACGGATACTGGTACATCTCCGAGAACTCTAAAGACAAATACACCAAGAAGCAGGTCTGCAACGCCCGTCTTTACAAATGGACAGGTACAGAAGACGCTTTCGTGCGTGCTGACCGTCAATAGTCGGGAATATTCATCGCGAAAGGAATTTTGCGAAAGGCAGGGTCTTGGAATGTCCGGCTGACCCGCGAACATAAATTTTATGACAAAATCGGGATTTTTTCCCGATTTTGTTTGCTTATGTCTATTTTATGTATAAATTTGCATCGTCAGTGAATAAATATACGTGAATATACTTCACAGAGGCTGGACCCCTATATAAGGATAACGAACGAACAAACATGAACGAAAAGAAAAAACGCCTTGACATCTTGAAGCAGCTCATCGCTTCCAACACGGCAAGCAATCAGGAAGATATCCTTTCGATGCTTGCCGAAAAGGGTTTTGTGGTGACTCAAGCGACCTTGTCCAGAGACCTGAAAGAGCTTAAGGTGGCCAAGACTCCTGACGGAAAAGGCGGATATCACTATAAACTGCCTGAAATCAACACCCCGGATATGCCTGAACAACTTGATATGCGACATGCCTCAGTAGGAGTTTTCAGCATCGAGTTCTCAGGCCAGTTCGGCGTCATAAAAACCCGACCGGGATATGCGAACATGATAGCCACCATCGTAGAATCGGCATTGAAACATAAAATCATGGGAACCATAGCCGGCGACGACACCCTCCTTCTTCTGCTCCGGGAGCAGGCAGACGTGGAATCCATCATGTATATTCTCGAATCGGCACTTCCAGGAATCAAGGAGCGTCGAATCTGAATCTCCTAATCATATTTAAATAAAACGAACAATGACAATAGATGATTTTACAGTTGCAGTCGCGACTGAAAAGCATTTGGCGTACGTGGATGAAATCCTCAAAACTATCGAAGATGCCACAAAAGTAAGAGGAACCGGTATCGCCAAACGTAACCCAGAATACGTGAAACAGAAAATGTTGGAAGGCAAAGCCATTATCGCCATGCATGGAGATGACTTCGCCGGATTCTGCTATATCGAGTCATGGGACCATGAAGAATTTGTGGCAAACTCAGGCCTGATCGTAAAACCTGAATATAGGGGATGCGGACTTGCCAAAAAAATCAAACATGCCGCTTTCGAACTGTCGCGCAAGAAATTTCCTAACGCCAAACTCTTCGGACTTACTACGGGATTGGCTGTTATGAAGATAAACACGGAACTTGGCTACAAACCCGTGACCTTCTCTGAATTGACCACCGACCCGGTTTTCTGGAAAGGCTGCTCAAGCTGCATTAACTACGACGTCCTCACGAGGAACAACTATACCCGATGCTTGTGCACCGGTATGTTGTATGATCCTAAGGATCAGCATACTGCGATGCCGGAACCGAAGCCGAACCATGACAAGTTGCTGCATGGCTGGGTGAAATTCATTAATTTGTTCCACAGACATAATGCTTAATCGGATATGGCCAAGAAAGTTGTAGTCGCATTCAGCGGCGGTCTGGATACATCCTTCAATGTGATGTATCTGACCAAGGAAAAAGGATATGAAGTATATGCAGCATGTGCAGATACAGGCGGATTCAGTGCCGAACAGCTGAAAGCAAATGAAGAAAATGCCTATAAGCTCGGCGCCAAGAAATATGTGACCCTGGATGTCACCAGAGAATACTATGCGAACAGCATCCGATTTATGATTTATGGCAATGTCCTCAGGAATGGAACTTATCCTGTTTCTGTATCGTCGGAGAGGATTTTCCAAGCCATGGCGATTGCGAAATACGCAAAGGAAATCGGTGCGGATGCCATCGCCCACGGCTCTACTGGTGCTGGCAATGACCAAGTACGTTTCGATATGACGTTTCTCGTCATGGCCCCGGGAATCGAGATAATAACATTGACCCGAGACATGGCCCTTACCCGTCAGTTCGAGGTGGACTATCTGAACAAGCATGGATTTGCGGCGGATTTCAAGAAACTCAAATACTCGTATAACGTCGGACTTTGGGGGACCTCCATTTGCGGCGGCGAAATCCTGGACTCGGCACAGGGACTTCCTGAGTCGGCATATCTGAAGCAAGTGACCAAAGACGGCAGCGAACTCATCCGTATCGGTTTCGATAAAGGTCAGATAGTCAGCGTGAACGGAGATAAATTCGACGATAAAGTGAAAGCTATACAAGCGATAGAAGCCATCGCGTCGCCATATGGAATCGGACGTGATATGCATGTGGGTGACACCATTATCGGAATCAAGGGACGTGTAGGCTTCGAAGCGGCAGCTCCTATGCTTATCATCGCTGCGCACAAGTTCCTGGAGAAATATACACTCAGTAAATGGCAGCAGTATTGGAAAGACCAGGTGGCGAACTGGTATGGAATGTTTCTGCATGAAAGTCAATATCTTGAGCCTGTGATGCGTGATATTGAAGCCATGTTGGAAGAGAGCCAGAGAAATGTCACGGGAACGGTCATCATGGAACTTCGTCCGTACTGTTTCTCCACTGTCGGTGTGGACTCTGCCAATGACTTGGTAAAGACCAAGTTCGGTGAATATGGAGAAATGCAGAAAGGCTGGACAAGTGAAGATGCGAAGGGCTTCATTAAGGTGCTTTCCACACCACTCCGCGTTTATTATTCGAACCATAAGGAAGAGGGCGAAAAACTCGAACAGGAATTATGATAGATAAAATCAAGATAGGCATAATAGGTGCTGCCGGCTACACGGCTGGGGAACTTATGCGTATCCTTAAAGGGCATCCCTATGCGGAAATTGTTTTCGCGCAGAGCGAAAGCCATGCCGGCGATCCTGTTTCGCAAGTCCATCAAGACCTTGTGGGTGAGGTGGATATGCCATTTGTGGAAGAAGCGGATCTTAGCCATGTAGACGTGATATTTCTTTGCTCAGGACACGGGAAGTCGAAGCTGTATGTCCATGATATACCGGAAGACTACTCGTGTAAAATCATTGACCTGAGCAACGATTTCAGGCTTGCGGCCAGTTCGGAGGGGTTTGTTTACGGACTTCCGGAAGCCTTCAGGAAAGATGTCATGCAGGCTGCGCGCATTGCGAATCCCGGATGTTTCGCGACGGCTATCCAGTTGGCTCTCCTGCCTCTCGCGAAAGCTGACAAACTTTCAGAAATCCATGTTACAGGTGTGACAGGTTCCACTGGCGCCGGACAACAGCCTTCGGAAACGACACATTTCAGTTGGCGTGCCGATAACCTCTCTGTGTATAAACCATTTACGCATCAGCATCTTGGGGAAATAAAGGAAACGTTGAGCAGATTGGCACCCTCTTTCGGCGGCAGCCTCGATTTCGTTCCTATACGCGGCTGCTTTACCAGAGGAATTCTGGTGTCCGCCTATATGAAATCGGACCTGACTGAGGAAGAGGCCGTGAGAATGTATAAGGACTATTATTCTGATGAGCCGTTCGTGTTCGTTGTGGACGAGAATCCTGATCTGAAGATGGTCACGAATACCAACAAGTGTGTGGTCAATGTCCGTAAGTATGGTGATAATCTCCATATAATCAGTGTGATAGATAATCTTGTAAAAGGGGCGTCAGGACAGGCGGTTCAGAATATGAACATTATCTTCGGACTGCCGGAAACAGCGGGGCTTAATCTCAAGGGCAACAGGTTTTAACTGAATTTAATATGAATCTTTTCGACGTATATAATGTGTTCGATGTCACTCCGGTGAAAGCGAAAGGTTGTCATATATGGGATGATGAAGGTCAGGAATACTTGGACCTCTACGGCGGTCATGCGGTAATCTCTGTAGGTCATTCTCATCCTGAATATGTGGCCGCGTTGACTGAGCAGCTGAATAAGATAGGATTCTATTCCAATAGTGTGCAAAACCCTATGCAAGAAGAACTTGCGAAAAAGATAGGGGAGGCTGCCGGACTCGAGGACTGGTCACTTTTTCTTATAAATTCAGGGGCTGAGGCCAATGAGAATGCTCTGAAACTGGCTTCGTTCCACACCGGCAAAGACCGTGTTGTGGCTTTTCGCCACAGTTTCCACGGCAGGACTTCCGGAGCAGTGGCTGTTACGGATAATCTTAAGTATTGTTCCCCGTTCAACTCTCACCACAAAGTCACTTTTGTAGATTTGAATGATGCTGAAGCAGTGGAAGCGGAACTTCTGAAAGGCGATGTGGCAGCTGTAATAATAGAAGGCATCCAGGGTGTCGGAGGAATCAACATTCCTTCAGACGACTTCCTGAAAAGTCTACGGGCATTGACAAAAAAATATGGCGTATGCCTTATACTGGACGAAGTCCAGAGCGGGTATGGGCGTACGGGGAAATTTTTCGCGCATCAGTGGGCGGGGATTACTCCGGACTTGATCACGACAGCCAAGGGCATGGGCAACGGATTCCCTGTCGGCGGCGTGCTTATATCGCCTGATTTCAAGGCAGTTAAGGGCATGCTCGGAACTACATTCGGCGGAAACTATCTGGCCATGGCCGCTTCGCTTGCCGTAATCGATATCATGAAAAAGGAAAACCTTGTGGAAAACGCGCGCGTGGTCGGTGAATGGCTGAAGGCGAATATCCCTGTTTCCCCGAGAATCAAGGAAGTCCGCGGACGGGGTCTGATGTTGGGTATACAGTTCTGTGAACCTGTCGCCCCGATTCGTAAGGCATTGCTCTTCGACAAACATATTTTCACCGGTGTGGCCGGTACTGACATGGTGCGACTGCTTGCTCCATTAGTGTTGCAAAAACAAGAAGCTGAACAGTTTACGACAGCATTGGCACAAATCCTCATATAGTATGAAACAATTCTTGAATGTAAGCGATATAGGTGATCTCGGGAAGGCCCTCGAAGAAGCGAAACAGGTGAAAAAGACTCCGTTCGCATGGCAGGATCTCGGTCACAACAAGACGATAATCCTCGTGTTTTTCAACAATAGCCTGAGAACTCGTCTGAGCAGCCAGAAAGCAGCGCTGAATCTCGGGATGAACCCTATTGTTCTGAATGTGAACGGCGACAGCTGGAAATTGGAAACCGAAATGGGCGTCATTATGGATGGTGACAAGTCGGAACATCTGCGTGAAGCCATCCCGGTAATTGGCAGTTATTGCGACATGATAGGAGTGCGTTCTTTTGCCCGTTTCGAAGATAGGGACTTTGATTATCAGGAAACTATCATCCGTCAGTTTATAGAGTATTCCGGAAAGCCTGTGATAAGCCTGGAGTCTGCCACCGTGCATCCATGCCAGGCATTTGCGGATCTCATCACGATCGAAGAATATAAAAAGAAACCACGTCCGAAAGTGGTCCTGAGCTGGGCCCCGCATCCGAGAGCCCTTCCTCAGGCCGTTCCTAACTCATTCGCACAGTGGATGAACGCTGCCGATGTGGATTTTGTGATAACATGTCCGGAAGGCTACGACTTGGCACCTCAGTTCGCAGGCCATGCACGCGTCGAGCGCGACCAGATGAAAGCCTTCGAAGGGGCAGATTTTATCTATGCGAAGAATTGGTCTTCGTATGAGCATTACGGCCAGATTCTCAGCAAAGATATGAACTGGACAGTGAGTGACAGGCAGATGGCGGTTACTGACAATGCTTATTTCATGCATTGCCTTCCGGTGCGTAGGAATATGATCGTAACTGATTCTGTCATAGACTCTCCGAATAGTCTGGTGATCCCGGAAGCTGCTAACCGCGTAGTCTCTGCGCAGGTGGTCATGAAGCGCATGTTGGAAGATTTGAAGTAGGTCTGTCGTATGTCGGTCAATATCATAAAAGTCGGCGGTGCCGTCGTGGAGGACCCCCAGTTGAGGAGCGAGTTCCTAAGTTTGTTTTCGTCAATGCCGGGGAGGCGTATTCTTGTCCACGGAGGCGGACGTACCGCTACGGCCATTGCAGGCAAACTCGGAATAGAAACCAAAATGGCGGAAGGCCGAAGAATTACGGATGAAGCTATGCTTGAAGTAGTTACGATGGTCTATGGCGGACTGGTAAACAAGCGTATTGTCGCTGAATTGCAGATGTCCGGCGTGAACGCCATCGGACTCACGGGAGCTGACCTTAATTGTATACGTGCACATAAACGTCCGGTTAAAGATATCGATTATGGTTATGTGGGCGATGTGGATAGCGTAAATGCTTCAGCATTAATGTCTTTGACAGATGCTGGCGCGGTTCCTGTAATCGCCCCATTGTCTTTCGATTCCGGATGTGGTCTGCTGAACACGAACGCGGACACCATCGCCACATCTGTCGCAACAGCTTTTGCTCCAGTTACTTCCGAAGTTATCCTGACATTCTGTTTCGAAAAGAAAGGCGTCTTGTCGGATCCTGAAGATGAAAACAGCGTGATTCGTGAGATTACGCCTGAAATCTATGAAAACCTGAAGAAAGACGGAACAGTCAGCGGCGGCATGATCCCGAAACTGGACAATGCCTTCGCTTCCCTGAAACTCGGTGTGTCCAAGGTAGTTATAACCAATGCCGCCGAACTGGGACGCGGAACTGGCACCGAAGTCCATCTATAAACTATATCGCCATGTCTAATGCACTTCATAATCGTGTGACAGATGAAAGCCTTCTCGGACTTTTGGAAGAGATGGTGAAAATTCCGTCATTCAGCAGGGAAGAATCTTCCGTGGCGGATTTGCTGGAAACCTGGCTGAGCGACCACGGTCTGCCTCCCCATAGAAAGGGTAATAACCTGTGGCTCAGCAGTGAAGAAGAATCTGAGAAACCAGTGATACTGCTGAATGCGCATATCGATACTGTCAGACCTTCAGCCGGCTACACTCGCGACCCGTTTGTGCCTATGGTAGAAAACGGACGTTTGTACGGGTTGGGCACCAACGATGACGGAGCTTCCGTGATAGCATTATTGCGTGCCTACATTGACCTGACCTCAAGGCCTCAGCCTTATAGGCTAATCTGGTCCGCGACAGCTGAGGAGGAGGTCTGCGGGAAGGGCGGAATCGAGCTGATTTTTCCCGAATTGGGACGCATAGATCTCGGCATTATGGGCGAGCCGACGAAGATGCAAATGGCTGTAGCTGAGAAGGGTCTGATGGTTCTCGACTGTACCGCCGAAGGAAAGAGCGGCCATGCGGCCAGGGAGGAAGGGGTCAATGCCATTTATGAGGCTTTGCCGGACATCGAGTGGTTCCGCACCTACCGGTTCCCCAAAATTTCGCCCTATCTCGGCCCAGTCAAAATGTCTGTGACTCAGGTCAATGCCGGTGTACAGCATAATATTGTCCCGGATGTCTGTACGTTTGTGGTCGAT
The DNA here is from genome assembly GCA_900546925.1 of uncultured Bacteroides sp. GTDB lineage: Bacteria > Bacteroidota > Bacteroidia > Bacteroidales > UBA932 > Cryptobacteroides. The sequence continues at coordinate 60,072 of UREV01000004.1, read as the reverse complement.
GTACGGCCCAACGGGATGTATACGAATCTGGAGGTGTTGGATATTATCAAGTCGTCTGTAAAATGTAAGGTGAAGGAGCGTTCCACGAGGCTCGGCAGCTCGCATATTGCTGAAGACCATCCGATTGTATTGCGTGCCAAAGATTTGGGAATCAGTACTTTCGGTTCGATGACCACGAGTAATCAGACGCTTTCTCCTTTTCCGACAGTGAAAATAGGTCCGGGAGATTCGGCGAGGTCCCATACGGCGGACGAATATATAGAAACAAGTGAAATTTTCAGCGGCGCGGATATGTATGTGCGCCTTTTGGACGGTTATGGCAAAACTTTGGGATAAAGGGTACGACGATGATGCCCTGATAGATAAGTTCACGGTGGGAAAAGACCGTGAATTGGATTTGTATCTTGCTCAGTATGATATACTTGGCACTATGGCGCATATTACCATGTTGTCTAAGGTCGGACTCCTTCCGGAAGAGGATTTGAAAAAACTTCTCCCTGTCTTGGCGGAGCTTCATGAGGATGCAGTGGCGGGGAAATTCGAAATCGAACCCGATGTGGAAGATGTGCATTCGCAAGTGGAACTTATGCTTACGCGCAGGCTTGGTGATGTCGGGAAAAAAGTACATACGGGACGTTCACGTAATGACCAGGTACTTGTCGATTTGAAACTTTATGCCAGGGCGGAAATCCGCAAGACTGTGGAAAAGATCCAGGCGCTTTTCGAAGTACTTCAGAGAAAAAGTGAACAGTATAAAGATGTGCTGTTGCCCGGATACACCCATCTCCAGGTGGCTATGCCGTCGTCATTCGGTTTATGGTTCGGTGCTTATGCTGAGAGTCTTACGGATGATTTGCGACTTATGCTCGCGGCTTGGGATATTACAAATCAGAACCCTCTCGGTTCTGCCGCCGGTTATGGCTCCTCCGCTCCTTTGGACAGGACCATGACCACGCGGCTTCTCGGTTTTGCGGATCTGGATTACAACGTGGTTTACGCACAGATGGGAAGAGGTAAGACAGAGCGCGCAATCTCTTTTGCTTATGCTGCTGTGGCTGAAACTGTCGGGAGACTTGCTGTTGATTGCTGCCTCTATGCCAGTCAGAATTTCGGATTCATACATCTGCCTGACAGTATGACCACCGGTTCCAGTATCATGCCTCACAAAAAGAATCCTGATGTATTCGAACTTGTAAGGGCTCATTGCAATAAAATTCAGGGCGCGCCGAATGACATACGTCTTATTACAGGTAATCTTCCATCTGGTTATTTCCGTGATATGCAGATACTTAAAGAAGTGTTCATCCCGATTTTCCAGGAAATGGACGACTGCTTGGATATAGCCTCCTATGCCGTAGAAAAGATGGAGATAGTGAAAGATATCATGTCGGATCCGAAGTATCAGCCGGCATTCAGTGTGGAAGAGGTCAACCGTCTTGTGGAAGAGGAAAATGTTCCGTTCAGGGATGCCTACAAGCGTGTCGGACTGAAAATTATGGCCGGTAACTTCTCTTTTCACGGAGAGTTGCACCACACCCATGAAGGCTCTATCGGAAATCTGTGCAACGACAAGATTGCTTACAAATTGCAAGAGGTGATTAGTCGATTCGGCTTCGAAAATGTCCAAAAAGCAGAAAATAGTCTACTGAAGGGCGCAAAATAATTCCAAAAAGGAATACTTCTGCGATGCAATTATCCTCATTAGCCAAAATATGTGTATATTTGGAGAATGAACAGGAAAACTATAATACTCTGCATATCAATCCTTGCAGTGTTGGCGCTTGCGGTCGTAGGCGCTGTGGTTTCTTTATATTCCGAATCTGATAATGTACAGGAACTTACGACAGAGGAGGTCTGTCATAAGGCGTCCGAACGACATCCTCTTCTGAACGCCGTTCCTTCCGATGCCGCGATGGTCCTGTGTTCTGAAACATTGCGTGGCGGTGTTTCCTGCATGATGGACAGCACCGGTCTTTTCGGAACATTCTTTTCCGGAACCGGCAAATCGTCGTTGAAGCCATTCTTTTCCAAGGTTTCGTCCATGCTGAAAGAAGGGGAGTTGAATTCCATAAAGAATTCAGAAATGGTCCTTTCTGTTCACTATAGTGGCGACTTGGTGCCGCTCATAATCATTGATCCGGGCCGCGTTCCCTCCGACAGCACCGGCGCCGTATGGCGGTTGATAGCCGAGGCGGACAGTTCATCTGTCTGTCACGCCTTTCTCTCTGATACTGAAAAAGATTCGCCTCTTGGAAGACGGACGCTGCTCGCACTTTCCGCCTCCGAAACGCTCGTAAAATCGGCTGAGCGCCATGTCCGCAGCCGCATCTCCGTGCTGGAAGACGAGGGCTGCGCAGCCGCTGCCGCATCGCTCGACGGGTCTTTGTCAATGCTGGTGAATCATTCTTATTCAGGCAAGCTTGCCCTGTCATTTCTGGCGAGAGATTTCAGCATAAAATCAGGATTCATAAAGTCGTTTGCAGAGTGGACATCGTTCAGACTTTCGACTGACAGCGAAAAGAGGGTGACACTCGAAGGTGATGCGTTTTCCACATCGAGTACCAAATTCTTCAGCAATATGCTCGGCTCTGTAGTAGCCGGACCTACGACTGCGGCGAACATACTTCCGAACGGGACACTTGACGCATCTGTGCTTGCGATAGATAATGTGGAGTCTTTCATCCAGGAATATAACAAATATCTGGACGCTTCCGGTAAGCTCGATAAACGTAATTCGGCTGCCGCAGCACTCGGAAAGAAGTATGGAATTACTCCTGCTCAGTGGGCTAAACGTTTGAATATTAAGGAAGTATGTGCGGCGTCTGTGCCTGTAGGAGATAAGTTTGCAAATATTGTAATGGTTCGCCCGACTAATCAGGATGCAGCTGCCTCTGAAATGCCTGTCGCAGAATATGCACCTCTGCTTTTCGGCGATATTTTCACTGTGCAGGACACTGCAAGGGTGGTGACAGACGGCTGGATAATTACCGGTGACGCATTGGCAGTCAAGAGTTTTACTCCGTCTAAAGGACGCAGGACATTGTCCTCTTTTTTGTCCGACAACGGAGCATCCGGACTTATTCCTGGTGACGGGGCATTGTTCTACAACTACTATTCACCATCAGCAGATCCTTCGACATTGACAAATATATTCAAACCGGCGGTAGTGGGTTCGGCTACTCGAATGATGGAGGGATTGTCACATTTGCCGGTGGTATTCTCGTTGAATCCAGGCAAGTCCCATCTCATGAAACTCGATATCGCCAAGATAAAATTCGCGGGTAGTAAGGATGAGGTCCCGGCGTTGTCACGTGACACTGTCGTGGTGATTCCTAAGGGACCGTTCAAGGTGAAGAACTGCGGTACCGGAAAGATGAACCTGTTCTCGCAACAGACTAATAATTACCTGGTTCTGAAAGAACTCGACGGTAAAGGTATATGGGGAGTACCATTCAGCGCACCGATTTGCGGAGCAGTGGCACAGATAGACTATTTCGCAAATGGAAAGATACAGTTCTTGTTCGCTTCCGGTTCATCTCTGTATTTGATAGACAGACTCGGACGGTTCGTGAAACCTTTCCCGGTAGACCTCGGAAAACCTATCCTCATAGGTCCTGATGCTTACGACTTTACAGGTGCACATGGCTATACTGCTGTGGTGCTCCATAATGATAATACTATAGGAATGTATGACCTTCATGGGAAAACACCTGCTTCATGGAAGGGCATACGTCCTGAAGATACTGTAAAAGCATTGCCTGAACTCATTAGAGTAAAGGGTAAAAGATATTGGGCTGTAAGGACTTCCACTAAAATCCTGTTCTATGGTTTCGACGGCGGCAAGCCTGTTTTCGATCCGCAGGGGGATAAGATGATACGTCCTGACAGCAAGATTACCGTCAGCGATGATGGTAAAGTTACTGCCGTATGTTATGACGGAAAAGAGCGTACGGTTAAATTAAATTAGAAAAATGGAATTTCATTCAGTAAACAAACTCCTTGAAAAGAGCTTCAGGGAGAATTGGGACCGTCCCGCATTGTCGAATTACAAGGGACAGGATCTGGCCTACCGTGATGTGGCCAGACGCGTTGCTAAATTGCACATCGCTTTCGAGCAGTGCGGACTTCAGAAAGGTGACAAAGTAGCTATCTGCTCCAGGAACCAGGCTAACTGGGGAGTCAGTTTGCTCGCCGCTCTTACTTACGGAGCAGTTCCAGTGCCTATCCTTCATGAATTCAAGCCGGGAAACATACATTATCTCGTCAATCATTCAGAGGCTAAAGTCCTCTTTGTGGATGATGTCATCTGGGAGAACCTCTCGGAGGCTGAGATGCCGGGACTTTATGTCGTAGTACAGATCAACACATTCAGCTTCCTTTATTCCAAGACGGAAGAAATGTCTCAGGTCCGTGAACACCTGAATGAAAGTTTCGGACACAAATATCCGAACAACTTCGGCCCTGAGGACTTGAACTATTACGAGGACTCTGCTGATGAACTCGCTGTAATCAACTATACTTCAGGAACATCCGGATTCTCCAAAGGTGTCATGATTCCATATCGTGCACTTTATTCGAATATCCAGTTCGCTCACGTGCAGGCTATGCCTCAGATGGACAATCAGGCAGAGGTCGTATCCATGCTTCCTTCAGCCCACATGTATGGTATGATGTTCGAGTTCCTTTTCGAAATGACCATAGGAGCTCATGTGCATTTCCTTACACGTGTGCCAAGCCCTAAGATTATAATGCAGGCATTTGCCGACATCAAGCCTCATGTCATCATCGCCGTGCCTCTTATCATCGAGAAGGTCTACAAGTCCAAGCTCAAGCCGATTCTCGACAGGAACAAGAAGATCATGAATCTTCCAATTATCGACAAGGTGATCCAGAAGAAGATTCTCCAGGAACTTGTCAATGCCTTCGGAGGCCGTTTCTATGAGGTTATTATCGGCGGCGCTGCGTTCAATCCTGAGGTGGAGCGTTTCTTCCGCAAGATAGGATTCCCGTTCACAGTGGGTTACGGTATGACGGAATGTGCTCCGATTATCGGCTATGCTGACTGGAAAGATACGAAGCTTTATTCATGCGGAAAGGCTGCCATGAACATGTCTATCTGCATCGATTCTTCTGATCCTAAGAATATCCCGGGAGAAGTTCTGGTCAAGGGACCTAATGTATTCCTCGGTTATTATAAGAATGAAGAGGCTACCGCCGAAGTCATGGACAAGGACGGGTGGTTCCATACAGGAGATATGGGCGTTATGGACGACGAGGGCTTCCTGTTCCTAAAGGGACGTTCCAAGTGTATGATTCTCGGACCTTCCGGACAGAATATTTATCCTGAGGAGATCGAGGGTGTCTTGAATAATGTTACCTATGTTGTGGATTCTCTTGTCGTCGAGGATCACGGAACATTGGTATCGCTCATTTACCCTGACTATCACCAGGCTGAATTGGACGGACTCAGTAAGTCTGAACTGGAGGCCAAGCTTCAGGAGGCACTTCCTGAAATCAACAAGCAGATTCCTAACTATGCGAAGATTACTAAGATGGAATTCATGCCTGAGGATTTCGAGCGTACTCCTAAGAGGAGCATCAAGCGCTACCTCTATCAGAGAAACTAGCATTGACAAAAACATTGACAGATATGCAGAAATTTGACCGCAGCTATCTTCGGATGGCGGAAATTTGGGCGGAGAACTCGTATTGCAAGCGCCGCAAGGTGGGAGCTTTAATCGTCAAGAACAACATGATCATCTCGGACGGGTATAACGGAACCCCGTCCGGGTTTGAGAACGTCTGCGAGGATGAGAATGGCGTGACTAAACCGTATGTGCTTCATGCAGAAGCGAATGCGATTACCAAAGTGGCCAAGTCCGGTAACAGCAGCGAAGGGGCGACCCTTTATGTTACCGCGTCTCCATGCATCGAGTGCTCGAAGCTCATAATCCAGTCCGGAATCAAGCGTGTGGTTTACAAGGATGCATATCGTCTTCAGGATGGTCCGGATCTTTTGAAGAAGGCCGGTATCGAAGTGGAACAGGTGGATATTTGATAACTGCTTATGACTAAGAATGATAAGACGAGTTCCTTAGCAGCGTTGCTGGGGATTGTTCTCGGTGTGCTCGGAACGATATTGTTTTTCAACTTAACAGCTCCGTCGCGTAAATTTGACGGCAACTATAGTCGTTGGCAGAAACTGAATCTGATTCTGGAACTGGTGCAGAGGAATTATGTGGACACTGTGGATGTGAACAAAGTCACTGATGCTGCGGTGAACGCATCGTTGGCTGCTCTGGATCCGCATTCGGTATATCTTCCGCCTGTGGACCTGGAGCGTTCGCAGCAGGATCTCGCCGGAAATTTCGACGGCATCGGCATCCAGTTCAACGTCCCGAATGACACGGCTATCGTGCTGGAAGTCATCCCGGGAGGCCCTTCGGAGAAGGTCGGGCTCCAGGCCGGGGACCGTTTGTTGAAGGTCAATGATACTGATATCGCCGGCGTCAAGTTCCCTCAGGACAGCATGGTGCGCAGGATGAAAGGCCCTGCCGGTACCGAGGTCAATATCCTGGTTAAGAGGGGGAGTGAGCAGATTCCGTTCAAGATCAAGCGTGGAAAGATTCCGGTGCATTGCGTGGATGCGTCTTTCATGATAAATGACACTACCGGTTATATACGTTTGTCCAAGTTCTCCGTTACTACATTCGAAGAGGTTTCCGCTGCCGGTAAAGACTTGCTGGCCAAGGGAATGAAGCATCTTATCTTCGATTTGAGGGATAATTCCGGAGGATATCTCGACCAGGCGCTCCTGCTGTCGGACATGTTCCTCGAGAAGGGGGATGAGATCGTCTACCTCCAGGGCCTTCACCACAAAAGGGAGGATTACAAGGCTGACGGCAAAGGCATCCTGAAGAATGTCTCCCTTTCTGTTCTTGTCAATGAAAATTCGGCATCTTCAAGTGAGATCTTCGCAGGCGCTATTCAGGACAACGACCGTGGCACTATCGTAGGCCGCCGTTCTTTCGGCAAGGGTCTTGTCCAGGAGTCCAAGTTCTTTAACGACGGTTCCGGAATACGTCTTACCATCGCGCGCTTCTATACGCCTTCTGGAAGGTGTATTCAAAAGCCTTATTCGTCTGATTACCAGTATGATATTTATAAGCGTTATGCTGATGGCGAGATGTTCGACCGTGACAGTATAAAGGTGGACAGTACCGAGATTTATCATACTGTAGGCGGAAGGACTGTTTATGGCGGCGGTGGCATCGTGCCTGATGTTTTCGTTCCTGTCGATACGACACTTGCCACCAAGTATTTCATAAAGTGTAACAAGAAGGCTACTCAGATGCGTTTCGCTTCGTATATCTTCGACAAATACGGGAAACGCCTCAGCAGCATTGACAATTACCCTCAGCTGGATGCTTTCCTCGACGAACTCGACATTCCTTCGAAGTTCCAGGCTTACGCGGCATCGGTGGACGGAATAAAAGCGGCCGATGGCGAGTGGAAGATGACTGCACCGTACATGGTACCTCAGCTCCGTGCTCTCATCGGCCGGTATTCTAAACTCAGCGATAACGCATTTTACCGCATCTATCTCGAAATAGATGATGTCGTCAAGGCTGCTTTGTAGGGGTTACTTCTTCATCTTGTTGATGAGTTTTTTCGGGTAATTTGTGCAGATGGCTTTCATCTGTTTTGCCTTGGATATATAATAATTCATAGTGGCATCGTCGTCAGCATTGAACACGCTGATGGCGATGTCCGCTTTTGTGAACTCATCTATGGTCCTTTCTCCGCCGCCTTGTGACATATAAGTCGTGGAAAGGTTTGCCCATGTGTAACTCTTTTGCTGATATACGCTTGCCGGCTGGTTACCCATCCATCCGATTTCTACTCCTGCAGCCCGTGCATATTCGTTGGACTTGGCCATGACTGTCTGGTTTCCGGTGCATATGAATTCCACGAAGTTCTGCGCTTTCATTTCAGTTATGATTTCGCAGGCGCGTTTGCAAGCGTTGATAGGGTAGTCTGTCAGGGTCTTCGGACTTGTGATGTTCTTGATGTCCAGCCAAAGTCTCGTACAACTGCCGGCTTTCATGACTTCGGAGATGAAATCCTGCAATTCGGGAACCTGTTCTCCGTTGCTGAGTTTGCCTTTGTTTCTTATTTCTGTCAATGTCGCTTCCCATGGATGCACCCCGTTTATTTTACATTCAGAGTCGGCGTGTGCCACCACGACTTTGTTGTCTTTTGTCCAATAGATATCACATTCGGAAGCGTAGCATTTTAGGCTCATGGCATATCGCAATGATGCGATGGAGTTGTCAGGGAATCCTGTTCCTGCTTCTGTAGAGCCTCCACGATGGGCCACGACGATGTTTCCGCCGTCCAATGGTTTGTCCAGAACTTCTTCTTCATGCCCTCCGCCTCCAGTATTGTCCCAGTCAGGCTGTGACGGCTGGTTGTCTTTGCTGCAAGATATTGTTATCAAGATACTTGCGGCAATTGTTGTCAATATCGATTTTCTCATATCTTATTAAATAAATTCAACAAGCCCAGCAACCGCAAACGATGTGCCTGTTGCTGAGCTTGTCGAAATGACAGTCGTTTATTTATAGTTCTTCACGCAACGGAACGGCATAATGGCCTGTCCGTTATCGATGCTGCTGATCTCAGCGTATGTCACAGTGTTGTTTATAATGACATTTACACGATACAGCGCTTTTTCGTCGAAGAACAGAGGAATCCATGTCTGCGCACGAGTTCCGGCACACTGATATCCCTGAGTCATGTATCTGAATCCGAGAGGATAATATCCGAATCCGAACTCTTCTGCACCGTCGGAAATATTTCCTCCGTTCCAGGAACTGTTCCTCAGCCAAGTAGCGAGGTTTCCGATACCGCGAGGTGAAACGGACTGGCCTACAGATACTTTTCCGCTATTTGTGCTGAAATGTTTGTAGGTTACCTGATCTTCCTGTACTGGGAAAGTATGTCCTGCGGAAGCTTTGCTGGCTGCATATGCGATATCCAGCCAGTCTGAAGCATTGGCAATATGCCAGCCGTAAGGACATATACCCTGAATCTGCATCTTCAACGTCGGGTGCTTGGCCTCGTCAGCTGCGTTGTCTCCTGTGAATGTTCCTGCAGTCTTGTTGTTGATATATTCTATAACATATTCGTCACCGACTGCGTCTGTAATCTTGTTACCAGCTTTCCATGCGTCCGGTACGACTTCGTTTCTTGCGAATCCGATACCTGCAGTAGGCGTTCCGGTAATAATCTCGGAGAATGCATAGATTCGTCCGTGCTCATTGGTTCCTTCGAGTTTTCCACCTATTTCGGTGTTCTCGAAATCCATGTTCAGTTTGCTGTCGTTCCATGAAGACGGGAACGCAGACTTGTCGTAACCTCCTGTACCGGCGGCACCTGTACCTGTTGCTGTCGCTACCATAGACGAGCCGAGTTTCGGCATGATGTCTCCGCCGTCCCAGTGGACGAATTCCGTCATCCAGACTTTCATCGAACCGTCACGTGCGATAAATGCCTTAGTCTGATATTTGGCCAGTTCGGAATCAGGCATACAGTTGTCTGTGGTGATTCTTTCCCAAGACCATGACATGTCGTTGAAATTCACTGTCAGATTCTTAAGACCATCCACATCGATTTCCGGACCCTCAGGAAGAGCGCCTGCTGATTCTACCTTAGCTATCTTTCCGTCCTTTGCAAGTGCAAAGCAAGGATAAGCTTCGGTTCTGGAGTCAAGGTTGAAAATTACAGCGTTCTTGCCTGTCTTCGCGTTCATGAAGTAAGCCTTTGTATTGTAGATGCCCTTATCCAGCTTGGTCATCTGGATGGAAGACTCGATAGGCAAACCTGCTGCAGAAGAACCATACATATAGTAGTAGTCATCAGCTGCGAGTTGTACTACAGGAATATCCAGTGTCGCGGTGCTGGTGTCATCTGATCCCACTGTTATGTGGAAAGTAGCGCTACGAGGAGCCTCTTTTCCGTTCCATCCTGCTGCAGTCAGTTTTACAGAGCCGCTAGCCGAAGCTTCCCAAGAGAGCCAGCCTTCTCCGCCAGTGGTGTAATCTGCTGAGAATGAGTAGATGTCTCCCATGTTTGTGGTGTACTCTATAATCTGATCTCCACCGGCTGCCACGAATTCCACGTCTTTAGTTGCTGATGAAACTGCCGCATCCGCTTTTTCTCCGAGTTGGACGAAATCAAATTTCGCTTCTGTTCCGTCAGCTGCTTTCAGCACGAGTGTAAAGGTACGCTTGTATTCCGGATTAGCCTTTACTTTCAGTTCAATGCCTTTCTCCGTCACTTCCCTGGAATCTCCTTCGTAAGTGCCTTTGAACTCGCTTTTTACATCAGTTTTCATAACCTCTGCGCAAGACTTCGGATCTTCAAGAGAGCAGTCCCATGAGAGCTTGTTGATATCGCTTCCCTGGATGACAGTGACTACGGAGATGAAACTTTCTTCACCTTCCGATGTCTTTCCGTCAGCTGCGAACACTACAGGGCTCTTGGAAAGAGATATCCTTGTCCCTGAATTTATTTCTGAAGGATCAGTCTCGTCACTGCATCCTGCGAGTATGGCAGGGATAAACGCAAGAAGTCCTAAATATTTCATTTTCATGATATTGTCAGTTTAATGTTAATCCCAACCTTCTGTCTGGGTCAGTTTATGGTTCTTATTTCTTGCAGAAGCGGTGATAGGCCAGAGCAGGATGTTCTTGTTCGTAGCCTGCATGCTCTTCAACGCAGGATTGTAATCCCAAATCTTATCGAGTCTTATCAATGCCCACCAGATTACGCCTTCTGCGGGGAATTCGAGGAAATACTCGTTTACAAGAGCTGAAAGTACAGCGTCTCTGTTTGCTTCTTTGTAGAAGTTGTCCACACCGTAGGCTCTCTTTGCTATAATGTTCAGGGATGCCAATGCTCCTGAATAATCCTTCTTGTAATATTTCAACTCCGCGTCCATCATGACTGCGAGCGCATACCTGTAATAAAGAAGGTCACAGTCGAGAACTACAGGTTTTTTGGACATGTCGCCAATGAATTTGTTAGGCCATGTGATAGTCTGTCCTGAAGCTCCATATTCTCCTTTTCCGAGATTGCAGTCTACTCGTGAGTCATGGTTCTCAGTCTTGCTCTTTTCCAAAATGTCCACAAAGTTCTGGGAATAACTCCACCACTGTGTGGAACTGATAGGAACAGGATCGTTCTGATATTTGGAAGCGATCAAGTTGTTCGGGTGGTAAAAGTAATTGTAATATCCACCTGTGAGACCCTCTTTCTGATCGTTCAGCAGGGCGAAAATGACTTCCTTGTTGCATTTGTCAGTGCGGCTGAAGATATCAGAGTATTTGTACATCAGCTTGTCTGAAGAAATGCCGATAGCCTCGAGTGCTTCTGACGCAAGTGTAAGGTAACTTTCGTCGCCGTTCTGTGTGCTATACATCCAAAGTGAGTATTCTGCCTTGAGCATATTGACAGCATCTGCAGTGGCGAAATACTTGTCGGTGCCGAGGTCTTTAATATTCTCGAGTGCTGTGGCTATGTCCTTTCCTATCTGTGTGTAGACATCTGATTTAGGCGCTCTTACAGGATATGTTTCAGGCTGAGTGGTAGACTCGATAGGTACAAGGTTCAGAGGAACGTCTCCCCAAAGTCTCACAGCCCAGAAGTAACAATATGCACGGGCGAATGCCGCTTGTCCTGTGGCGAAGCTGCGTTCAGCATCAGTCATGTTCACTGTAGGGGCATATTTCAAGACGGCATTGGCCTGATCTATAGTCGTATACAGTCTGGACCAGCCTGCTGAAGAAGTGGACGAACTCATGGTGCTTGTGCGTACGGAAATCATGTTGTTGTCCTGGACTCTGGATTCGAGGCTAGGTCCCCACATGTAGTCGCCGACTCTGGCTTCACCCCAGTAGAAGATGTTTATGTCGTTTTGTACGAAGTTGGATCTCATCCTCTCGTATATTCCGTATGTGGACTGGATGACATCGGTGGATGACTTCCACATATTGCTCGCTGACAGTTTGTTGTCCTGCATGATGTCCAAGTCGCCGTTACATGCTGCGGTGACAGGTGCAATAGCTGCCAGAAGAAATATCTTGTATAAGTTGATATGTTTCATGTTTAGAATGTGATTTTTACATTGAACAGAATCTTGCGGGCCGCAGGAGCGATGCTTGAATTCTCGCTGCCTCCTGTGGAAACTGCTGAGTACATGGAGTCGCCTGATCCGGTACCCATACCTGTTTCAGGGCTTATGGAACCTGTAACTCCTGTCCAGTAACATAGTGTGTTGCCTGTGACTCCCACTGTGAGTTTCTTTACCCAGATGTTTTTAAGCCATTTTTCCGGAAGGTCATAGTAAATGGACACATCTCTGAGGCAGAGGTAATCTGCTTTTTCGACATTGAAGTCGGAAGCTCTGGAGAAGTTTCTGTTTCCGTAGTCTGCGTCGTTAGGGAAGAAACGCGCATATTTGGCATTTTTGTCATTAGGGAAGCGCCAGCAGTCATATACCATCTTGTCTACATTGGAGTTGCTGTTTCCGAGAGTGTTCTGCACGAAACGGGACTTCATGTAGTTGTAGATGGAGTGTCCGAGGGCATAATCCACATATATGGAGAATGTCAAGTTCTTGTATCTGAATGTGTTGTTGAGTCCACCTGTGGAGTGCGGCATCACGTTGCCGAGTTCATACATGTCCTCAGCGTCGATCTGCTCACGACCGTCAGCTGTTTTCTTGGAACCCGGACGGTTGCACCATTCATAGTCTCCGGCGTCTTTTCTTCCAGCGATGGAAAGTCCGTCTGATCTGCGGTAGCCATGTGACTGCTTGTCATACAGGGCACCTGCCGCTTCTGCTTCTGTCTGGAGAATATGCGAAATCTTGTAACCCCAGATTCTTCCGAGAGGCTCGCCGACTGCAGTACCGCCGAAACGCTCTCCACTTTCACTCATTGTATATCCGCCGATTCTCCATGCGTCTTTTCCGTTGAGGTCGGTATATTTGTATTCGTCAGGAAGTGACAGGACCTTATTCTTGTTGAAAGAATAGGTAAAGTCAGTAGACCACTCGAAATTCTTTGTGCGGATGTTGACCGAACTGATTTCGATTTCGGCGCCATAGAATCTTGCACTGCCGACATTGGCCTTGACTGAACTGAATGAACCGGTATCAGGCAAGGTGATGCTGAACAGCATGTCGTCAGTCTTCTTGTTATAGTAGTCCATAACCACGCGGAGACGGTCATTAAAGAAACCGAGGTCCAAGCCGAGGTCTAACTGTGTGGTAGTCTCCCATTTCATTCCGGTGTTCTGCATAGCGGAAGGAAGCAGTGTGGACTGGCCTGCGTACATGCCCGTTGCGAACGCTCCATATGTGTCATAGAGGCCGATTCCGTTGTTTCCCGTCTGTCCGTAAGATGCACGGAACTTGAAGGTGTTCATGACGTTGCGGTCTACGTTCCAGTAAGGTTCCTCTGAAATTACCCATGCGGCTGAACCAGCAGGGAAGAAACCCCATCTGTTGCCGTCTGCGAACTTGGAAGAACCGTCGGCACGTACTGTTGCTGAAAGGATGTACCTGTCGTCGAAATTGTAATTCACACGTCCGAAGTATGAGATCAATGCTTGTTCCTGGTCTTTGTTGGACGCGGTAAAGTTAGTTCCGGAGTCGAGAATCGGAACTTTGTCGGATACTGAACCGGTAGCGTTGGCGGTAACATACCAGTATCTCCATTTCATATAGTCATAACCTGCAGTGGCATCGAGCTTATGCTTGCCGCCTAAGGTCTTTTTATAATTCAAATACGCTGTAAATGAATCTTTTGTAGTCTGAGTTCTGGTCTCAGTGGTAGATCGTGTAGTAGAGATGTAGTTAGGGGTGTTGTTTACCTCACCTCTTTGGTAGTAGCTTCCGCGATAGTTGTCATCGAAGATGGCATACTGTGCAGTTGCCTTGAGTCCGTCGATGATAGTCCACTCCAACTTGAAGTTTCCGCCGAAACGGTTCTGTGCCATCTCTCTGTCGTAGAATGCCTCGTAGAATGATGCTGACTGCTGGTTCTTGTTGGTTCCGCCGGTAGCCCATCGTCCGTCATCGTAGAATTCCCTGTTGGTAGGGCTCATCATCAGACCACGTCCGATAGCGTTGAAGTAGTTTCCTGTGAGAGGATTTTTCAATGACCTGGAGAAGTCGAATGTGGTGGAAGCCACGAGACTCTTGGTGATGTTGAATGAAGTGTTTCCGTGCATGGTGAACAGCTTATAACCGCTCATGGCTACCATGCCGTCGTCCTGAAGGTAACTTACAGATGCAGCGTATTTTACGTTTTTGCTTCCGCCGTTTACACCGATGTATTCCTTATGCCAGAGTGCGTTTCTGAACCATTTGCTCTGCCAGTCTGTATCCGTGAATGTAAGATATTTGTCCGGATTGACAGGGTCTGCCATCCACTGCCATCCGTCTTTTACCAATTCTCCTTCTTCTAGGTAACGGGTGGTGAAAATATCAGTGTCTTTATTCCCTGTGCCGGCAGCATTGGCCCCATTCAAAATAACCGAACCGTTAGGTCCTTGCGCGATAGCCGGGCGGACGAAGGCGAGGAACTCTCTGGCGTTCATCAGGTCCCACTTTCTGGAAGGGGATGACCAGCCGACCTGGGCGTCGAATGTGATGCGCGGTTTTTCCCATGAATTTCCTTTCTTGGTGGTGACGAGAATCACTCCATTAGAGGCACGTGCTCCGTAGATGCCCGCAGATGCAGCATCTTTCAGTACTTCGATGGATTCGATATCGTTAGGGTTCAAGTCGTCCATGTCTCTGGTGACGCCATCCACGATTACTACAGGATCATTGCTCAGCGAAATGGATGATCCGCCTCGGATGAGGAATCTCGGAGCGTTTCCTGAGATGGTGTTGTTGGTGGCTACACGCAGACCGGTCACTTTACCTTTCAGTGCATCTCCGATGTTGGAAACCGGCGCGGAGTAAAGCTTGGAACCGTCTACTTTGGAAATGGAGGTGGTCAGCGATTTTCTGCTCTGTGTACCATAACCGACTACCACTACGTCTTCAAGAACGTTTGCACCTTCTGAGAATGTGACATTCAGAATAGACCTGTTCATAACTTTTTCCTCTTGGTCCTTGTAACCGAGATATGAGAAAACAAGTTCAGCAGTAGGGGAGACTTCGATGGTATAATTACCGTTGAGGTCAGTATTTACACCTTTGGCTGTGCCCTTGATGAGCACACCTGCACCTATCATCGGTTCTCCGTTGGAATCGGTAACTTTTCCCGATACCGTAATTTTTTGGCTTTTTGTAACTTGTTGAACATCAGCGGTGATTACTACTGTGCTGCTCATAAGTTTATACTTGAATCCAGATACCTGTTTCTCGAAAATATCATCGAGAATGGAGGTCAAAGTGGCTCCTTTTACATTAACCGTTATGTCTCCCATAGGTTTCTGTGCGAGCCCTGCCTCGTACGAGAACAAGACTCCGGTCTTCTGTGTGAATGCCTCAGTGAATGTGTTTACCGTGGCTGATTTGACAGAAAGACTCAAATCATAATTTTTGCCGGCGTCCACCTTTTGTGCCCATGCTCCGGACGAAATGCCCAAGAGCAACGAGAGCACAATCGCGACGACACCGAGTCTTCGAAAGATTGATTGTCTCATATTAATGTTATTAATTTAGTTGTTGATTTCCAGTCTGGTGCCCGTAAGTTCTTTCACGATTTCCAAAACCTGCGGGAGCGGATCAGTACGCTTGTAATTCAGGTTATATTTTCTTGTCGTGTCAGCCTCTGAGGTTATTTGTACATTCACGCCATACATTGTGTTGATATGCGTGATAATGTCTATTATAGTGGCTGATGAGAGCGTTATTTTATTGTAATGCTGTATTACATAAGGAGTTGCGTTTATGCTCTCTACGGAGATATCTCCGGAAGCTGTGTCGAATTCCGCCTTCTGGTCAGGTGCCAGTCTCACTAGATTGATCCCTTCCGGTGTCTGAAGTCTTACAGAACCGCGTTCCAAAATCACCGAAATTTTCCCGGTTTCAGAATTGGAGTTTACGCAAAACGCCGTACCGAGGACTCTTACGGCCAAGTTGCCTGCATGTACGATAAAAGGATGTGAAGTGTCGCTATGTACGTCGAAATATGCTTCACCCTGAAGTTTTACGACGCGGTCGATTTCTTCGCAATCTACATCATATTCCATGGACGAGTTCTTTCCCAGCCACACTTTCGTGCTGTCATCCAACATCACCGCCGAAATGTCCTCAGAATTATTCCTGTACGCGATGAAATTCCGGCTGTCGGCTGCCGGTCCGTTGTCTCCGCCCAGGAATCCGATATACGCCAATGCCGCAATAGCTGCCGCAGTCGATACCAGCACAACTCTTTTGGTCCAGGTCAATGCCTTTGTGCTTTTCTTTTCGATGTGGTTGTCCGCATCGATTCGTGCGTTAAGCCTCGACATCATGCTATCCACATCAGCCTTTTCATCATTTATGCGTGATGCTGAGCGGATTGCAGCTGCTGAGGCGAAGATATCCCGATGGCTCTTGTCTTCTTCCAGCCATTTCAGTAACAATATCTTCTCATCAGAGCTGATAGTTTTTGCTAAATATTTGAAAATCAGATTAATGTAATCCTCTTGTGTCATAATTATCCAGTTCTTGTATATATAACACATACTTCTCGTGGGAAATACCTACTTGTTTTGAATTTTTTCTGTCAATAATATTGAGTAATTTTGTCTGCGTTCTGATTTTGGACTTCAAGGTCTCGGATTATAGAAAACCTGACATGGACACAGACAATATCTTGAGAAAAATACAGTGTGGAGACAGGAAAGCTTTCGATGAGTTTTGTAGGGGAGAGCTGCCTGTCTTGTCATCCTATGCCCGTATGTTTCTGGATGAAAAATGGGCTGATGACGTAGTGCAGGACGTGTTGTTTTCATTTTGGAAAAACCGTGAGAGAATTAACGCTGATCATCCGGTACGAAGTTATCTTCTGCGCTCTGTGTATAACCGTTCATTGAACTATATCCGAAGGGAAAAGCTGTTGCAGGAGTTTCGTGAGTGGAATGATATCAGGATTACCGAACTTGGATTGGAAGGAAGTGACCCTGAGAAGAATCCTGTTATCCGTAGTCTTTTCGACGGAGATTTGCGTGAAAGCCTGACTGAGGCTATCGCCAGTTTGCCTCCAAAATGTCGTGAAGTGTTCATTATGAGTTATCTGGAGGATATGTCGAATAAAGAAATCAGTGCCAAGCTGGATATTTCGCTCAGCACTGTGGAAAATCATATGTATAAGGCACTCAAACTCTTGCGAAGCGCTCTCTCTGGCGATAAACTAATGCTCTTTTATGCCTTGATCCCATGTCTTGGGATACTGCTTACTGAGCAATAAACTGATAGATGATATCGCCCTGTTGTTTGGATGGGGCGGTTGGGGAGGATGAGAAACGGGATGCTCTGGCTGCTCTGATGGCGAAGTTTCTCAGGCATGAGTCGTCAGTGGATGTTTCTTCCTGGATTTTCGCATCAGTTACTTTTCCGGAGTTGTCCACCACTATGAGAACTGTTACCATTCCTCCGCCGTAGCATCTGTATGCAGGGATGGGAAGATGGCTGGCCTTTCTGCCGTCAAGATGCCACGAGAGCACTGACGGACCGCTGTAGCTCTTCTCCTGCTGGTTTTCCTGCTTTTTGTCCTTTTTGGATGTGGCCACGTAATCCTCATCAGGCTCATCGGCATTGAACCCGTCCTTCAGGTCTTTGGCGAGTCTGGCGGCATCGGCATAGAGCTTTTCGGCATCGGTGTTGCGGTCGTCCTTCAGGGTGCTCTTGTTTCTCGACGAGGTCACGTTCTTGAAATCTACCCCCGATGTCCCCTCCAACATCTTCGCTATCTTGCTGGAAACCAGGTCATCGATTTTCTTGTCAATGTCCTTTTCGAATGTTTCCTGAGCTTTTTTCTCTTCCAGCATCTCCTGCTTGGAAAAGTCTATGACAAAGGTATCCTCCCGTTTGAGAGAATACCCTATCTGTGCTATAAGCAGGATTATCAATATGACCAGGTGTACAATTATTGTCAGATACAACCCTGCCTTATCGTCCTTGCTTAACATGTTCTTTGTTCTGCAATGATTTCTCTATAGTCGCTGCGATTACGTCGATGGCCACTTTGTTGTGACCTCCCTGCGGAATAATGATGTCAGCGTATCTCTTGCTCGGTTCGATGAACTGAAGATACATCGGCTTTACGGTCTTCGTGTAACGCTCGATTACAGATTCTACTGTCTTGCCTCTTTCGATAATGTCTCGAGCCATGACGCGCATGAGTCTGTCGTCATCATCTGCATCCACGAAAATCTTGATGTCCATCTGGTCACGGATCTCCTTGCAAGTGAATACGAGGATGCCTTCGATGATTATGACATCTGCCGGATCTACAGTAACTGTCTCAGTCTTCGAACGGGAGCAGGTTATGTAAGAGTACACCGGCTGCTCGATGCTTTTGCCTTCCTTCAGTTCTTTCAGCTGTTTGCACAAGAGCCTGAAGTCGATGGCATCCGGATGGTCGAAGTTAATCTGCTGTCTTTCTTCTAGCGGCAGATGACTCGAGTCCTTGTAGTATGAATCCTGAGGGATTACCACTACACGTTCTTTCAACTGATCCGTGATAGCGTGTACGACTGTCGTTTTTCCGGAGCCTGAACCTCCTGCTATTCCTATTACGAGCATTTCTTATTCCGTTAAAAATCAGCGTTTCTTGGAGTTCTTGGGAATGGAATCACGTCCCTGATATTGCTCATACCGGTAACGAAGAGAAGAAGTCTTTCGAAACCGAGTCCGAAGCCGCTGTGAGGAACAGTTCCGAATCTTCTGGTATCGATGTACCACTCAAGATTCTTTCTGCTCATGCCGAGCTCGTTGATTCTGTTCTCAAGTTTTTCCAATGAAGCCTCACGCTCTGATCCGCCGATGATCTCACCGATCTTAGGGAAGAGCACGTCAGTACCGCGTACAGTCTTGCCGTCCTCGTTCTGTTTCATATAGAATGCCTTGATTTCTTTAGGATAGTCTGTGAGGATGACAGGCTTCTTGAAATGTTTCTCCACGAGATATCTTTCGTGTTCGCTCTGGAGATCCACACCCCATTTTACAGGGTATTCGAACTGCTGTCCGCTCTCTTGGAGAATCTTTATACCCTCTGTGTATGTGAGTCTTACAAACTCGGTTCCGAGTACGCTCTTGAGTCTTTCCACAAGACCATCGTCATATTTGTCATTGAGGAACTGGATGTCCTCCATGCAGTGGTCGAGTGCATACTGTACGAGATACTTCACGAACTCCTCTTCGAGGTCCATGGTCTCGTACATGTCATAGAATGCCATTTCAGGTTCGATCATCCAGAACTCTGCAAGGTGTCTTGGAGTGTTGGAGTTCTCAGCTCTGAAAGTAGGGCCGAATGTGTAAATCTCACCTACGGCAGTAGCACCGAGCTCACCTTCGAGCTGTCCGCTCACGGTAAGACTGGTCTTCTTTCCGAAGAAGTCCTTGCTGAAATCTACTTTACCATGATGCATAGGAATGTTGGCGAGATCCATGGTGGTAACCTGGAACATGTCTCCTGCACCCTCTGCGTCGGATTCAGTGATAAGCGGTGTGTGAAGGTATACGAAGCCTTTGCTCTGGAAGAAAGAATGGATAGCGAAAGCCATGGCATTTCTGACACGGAGAATCGCTCCGAATGTGTTGGTACGGAGTCTCATGTGTGCCACAGTTCTCAGATATTCCAGCGATGTGTCTTTCTTCTGGAGAGGATATTTCATAGGATCGCACTCGCCGTAGATTTCGATGGAGTCAGCCTTGATCTCCACATGCTGTCCGCTTCCGATGGATTCTACGAGATGTCCTTTTACGCAGAGACTGGCTCCGGTGGTGATTCTCTTGAACAAATCTTCACTGAACTTCTCGGCTTCAGCCACTACCTGGATATTATTGATAGTGGAGCCATCGTTAAGTGCTATGAATTTTACTTGTTTATTTCCTCTTTTGGTCCTTACCCAACCTTTGGCAAGCACCTCCTGTCCAGGCTGCATATTCAGCAGCTCTTTGATTTTAGTCCTTACAAGTGTTTCCATCTCTATGAAATACGTTATTTCAGCAAAGATAAGCAATTATGCGCTTTATACAAAAAAAGCGACCCCGAAATCGGAGTCGCTTTTAAGATATTGTTACTGGGAACTTATTCTGCTCTGCGAGCCTGATACATGATTTTCAAGGCTGAGCAGCGTCTGAGTTCCTGTTTGATGTCTGTTACGATACCCATTCTCACGTCCTGGTCCACTTTAAGAACTGTGTTCATAAACTGGCGGTCAGACTCTGACATCGCGTCACGCTCTGCAGCGATGAAGTCACGGATGTCATTCACAGTTTTGAATGAGTCGTTCAACTGAATACGTGCGTCAGTACCATACGTCGCCTGGAGCATCCTGGTTGGAGGACCTACATTGATGTATGATGCAAGATCTTTTCTTTCCAATTTGACAACCTCTGAAGCCTCCGGAAGTTTAACCATAACCTTATCCTCGGTGCTTCTCATCTGTGTTGTCACCATGAAGAAGAACAAGAGCATGAACACGATATCGGAAATTGAGCCGTTGCTTAATGCAGGCGTTTCCTTTTTCCCTTCTTTACGAAACTTTGACATATTCCTATTCTTCTGTTTTATTTACCAACGTTCTTAGGCTCTGCCTCAGAGATGTTCTGAGGTATGCACTTCTTCACGATATCCTGCTGCTCCTCTGTAAGGTTCAGGAAGGCTTTTCCGTAGGTAGCTTTTGAGAACTCGTCACGAAGCTCATTCACGGCTCTTACGAGCTCGTTCTGAACTGCGATATAAGCACGATAGCTGGTGCCACGGTCGTTCTGAAGTGAAATGACACCCTTGGATACGTTATACATACCATAACCTTCGATAGATGTTGGAACTTTCTCAGGAAGGGACGGGTCATTTGTAGGGTTGGTAAGGAAAATCTTGATCTTGTCTTTGAGCTGGCTGACGTCCATCATTTCGGTGCCGGCAAGAAGTCTGTCCTGTGAGTTGATCTTTACAGTGATAAGATTTCTCTTGTTGACCTTCTGATCCTCTACTTTCTGATTCTTGTCAGGCATAGGCGGGAGACGACGCTGAAGACCTGTCTGTGTTCCCATGGTTGTGGTCATGAGGAAGTAGCACAGAAGCAAGAACGCGATGTCTGCCGTAGAGCTTGTATTAAGAGCAGGAGTCTTTTTAGCCATATCTCAAATTATTTATTACGTATTGTGCCCATAATCTCACCGAATACGATTGTCACTACTGACAATACTCCGATGAAACCTACGATGCCAAATACTGTGTCAGTGAATTTAAGCTCCCAAGCTGCTGGCTGCTGGAAGATACCAACAGCAGGGCTTCCTGGGGCTACTGCGTATGCGATACCGCATATAGCTGCAGCTGCTACGACACCGATACCGATTTTCACGATAGACTTAGGGTCGTTGGCGATGGTGACGATGACACCGAATACAACAGCGCAGAACGCTGCGGTTCCGATCATTGCGTAGCACCAGTAGATCAGCGCATTCACTGTACCGTTGTCACCCTCTGCTGCGCTGGTAGGGAAACCCTTTACCATGCCCCATACGAGGATACCGACACTGACAGCGAAGAGCAGCCACATCAGCCATTTGAATATTTTATTTAAATCTTTCATTATGCAATTCCTTATTTAGACTTTGCAGCGAATTTTGTCATAACGTCAACGAAGGAAATAGAAGAATCCTCCATGTCAGTTGTAAGTGATTCAATCTTGGTGAGGATGTAGTTGAAGAACACCTGAAGAATCATAGCTACGATAAGACCGAATACGGTGGTGATGAGGGCCACTTTCATACCTCCTGCGACAACGTTAGGAGAGATGTCACCTGCAGCCTGGATAGCATCGAATGCTGCGATCATACCAACGACTGTTCCCAAGAATCCGAGAGATGGAGCGAGGGCGATGAAAAGAGAAATCCAAGTCATACCGTTCTCCATGAGGTTCATCTGAACTGAACCGTAAGAAACGATAGTCTTCTCTACTACATCGATACCTTCATCGTAACGGAGAAGTCCCTGATAGAAAATAGAAGCGACAGGGCCGCGTGTGTTACGGCAAACGTCCTTAGCTGCCTCTACGCCACCATTTGCGAGAGCTGCCTCTACATTGGCAACGAGCTTCTTGGTGTTAGTCTTTGCGAATGTAAGATAAAGGATTCTTTCGATAGAAAGAGCAAGACCGAGCACGAGAACAAGTGCGATAGGAGCCATCCACATAGGACCACCCTCGATGAACTTGGTCTTGAGCTGCTGATGAAGAGGAATCTCAGGTGCGTTACCTGTGAGAGCCGCGAGGTCATTTGCTGGAGCTGCTACTTCAGTCGCAGCTGCGCTTGTTGAGTCAGCTGCCTGATCCTGAGCGACTGCAAGATTTGCAGACACGGCCATGATGCCGGATACTGCCAAAAACATGAAAAACTTTTTCATAATTGTTTTTGTGTGTTTGAAATAATAAATGTATTAATGTTAAAATTATTTTTCAGTTTTCTCATATGGGTATGATAACCCGTACCCAAAAACTGTTGCAAGTTAGCAATTAATTTTCATTCGACAATGATTATTTGGATATTTCTCCCTTCAGGTTTCTCGCCATCATGGCCCTAACCCAGTCATTATCTTTACTTTTGCCCATCAAATAGAATAATTTTGCGAGAGCGCTTTCTGTGGTGCTGTCGTAGCCGTCGATGACTCCGGCTTCGTCCAAATGTTTTCCGTTCGCATAAATATTCATATTCACGGAACCTTCCAGACATTGTGTCACGTTCACGATGATTTTGTCCATCTTTGCGGCCTCGTCCAAGAGGTCGATAAACCACTGTTTGGATGGTGCGTTACCTGCGCCGTATGTTTCCATGATGACCGCTCTTGTCTCCTCGCCGCAGAGGATGTCTCTGACTACATGCGGTGTTATTCCCGGATGCAATTTCAGGATAGATACCCTTGTGTCCAGATTCGTGTTTATCGTGAGCGTCTGGTACCAGTCATTCGGCTTGCGGATGGCATCATAGTTATACCTGATGTTGATTCCTGCTTCGGCAAGCGGAGGGAAGTTCGGCGACTGGAAAGCCCTGAAAGCCTCAGCATTGACCTTAGTCGTCCTGTTGCCTCTCATCAGCAGGGAATCGAAGCAGACACAGACCTCCGGAACGGCGGGATGCCCGTCAGGACCTTTCGCGGACGCTATTTCGACGGCAGAGATGATATTTTCCTTTCCGTCAGTTCTCGGAACTCCGATCGGGAGCTGGCTGCCCGTGAAGACTACCGGTTTGGTCAGTCCGTCCAGCATGAAACTCAACGCCGATGCCGAGTAGGACATGGTGTCGGTGCCGTGAAGGATGATGAATCCGTCGTAGTTTTCATACTGCTCCTTTATCAGTTTAGCGAGATCCTGCCATAATAAAGGCTCCACGTCGGAAGAGTCTATCGGGGGGTCGAATGTCTTAGTGTCTATCTTGAATGCAAACTTGGTTATTTCCGGAACTTCCTCGAGAATCTGGCTGAAGTCGAACGGCTTCAATGTCAGGTCCTTCATGTCCTGTTTCATTCCGATAGTACCTCCCGTATAAATGAGCAGGAGGGCTGATTTTCTGGTAACGTCGTGTTCTTTCAACATGATTTTCAGAAACTTATATTAAATAATCTGCAAGCGTTGGCCGTGGTGGTCTCAGCGACTTCCTGCAGGCTGATGTCTTTCAATTCCGCTATTTTCTCCGCTATGATGTGCAAGTAGGAACTATCGTTGCGCTTGCCCCTGAAGGGCACGGGCGTCAGATACGGGGCGTCAGTCTCCAGCACGATGTGGTCGAGAGGAATCTTCTTCACAGCTTCCGCTATCCCGGCATTCTTGAACGTGATCACGCCTCCGATTCCTACAGACCAGTCTCCATATTTCTGGAGCCTCATGAACGTCTCCCAACTTCCGCTGTACGCGTGCATATTGCCTCTGAGTCTGAGCCCTTTGCATCTTTCCAGTACCTGGAAAAAGTCATCCATCGCGTCACGTTCATGGATATTCACCGGCAAATCCAGTTTGTCCGCCAGTCTGAACTGTGCCTCCAATGCCTCTTTCTGCAGTTCTGCAGTGTCTTTCGAATAATGGTAATCCAGTCCGATTTCTCCGATCGCCACGACTCCGGCATCCCTCGCATGACTCTCAGCATCAGCCACATCCTTCTCCCAATCCTCATCCACCGACCCCGGATAAAGCCCGACCATATTCCTGAAAAAGTCAGGATGCCTCCTGTACAGGTCGAACATTTTCCCCCTTTCTTTCAGGTCAATGTCCGGTTGTATTATGAGTCTCACTCCCGCCTCACGGGATTTCTTCACAATCTCGTCCTCTTCCCCTGCGAAAGCCTCATCGTACACATGCGCATGCGTATCTATATATGTATATTTAGCGTTTTCAGTCATCATAGTCTGCAAATGTACTTAACTTTCGCAACTATGCAAAACCTTTTTATAGCATTCCGGGTTTTATGCTGCATTGGCCCAAGATGTCAGTAACCAATATTCCGTCGCACTCCATCATGGTGATGACCGTGCTTACTTCGCTGTAATCCAGATCTAGAAGCGAACAAATCTCTTCCTTGCGTATGTCCCTGTTGTTCAGTATGATATCCACTATGTTTGCGGCTCTTTCCGCATATTTACCATTCTCCTTCGCCTTGTATAATCTATATACGAAAGTCTTCAAGTCTTTCACCTCTGCATTTCCGGAAGACCCTAATCCGAGGCTATCTACAAATTCATCCACATCTGTTATCGCCTCTGCCATCTTCTCATGTATCAACGAGTTGCAGCCTGCAGAGCAGAGGTCGTCGATTCTTCCCGGCAATGCGTAAACCTCCCGTGAATATGAAGTTGCGAGACGGCATGTCATCAGTCCGCCACCTTTCTTTCCCGACTCGACAAGTACAACGGCATTGGCAAGACCCGCGATAATCCTGTTCCTTCTGAGAAAATTGATGGCTTGCGGGGTGGTTTCGAGGGGGTAATCGGTGATCAGCGCGCTTCCTGGCGACTGTCTGATCCGGTCGGCGGCGAAGCCATGACTGAACGGGTAAACCTTGTCCGTACCCGTAGCCATCACAGCTATAGTAGGCAGCCCGTTTTCCAGTGCCGCGGTATGTGCCGTGATGTCGATACCGAAGGCTAAACCGCTGACTATCGTGGGTTTGACCCTCGCTTTCGACATGGCTGCGACGATCCTCGTGCACCATTCCCGCCCGTAACTTGTCATACGTCTGGTTCCTACGATAGAAATCATCGGTCTCTTTCCGAAAATGTCCGAAATGTTCGAATCACTCCTGATATACAGCCCTATAGGAGCATCTTCGCAGTCCTTCAGCAACTCCGGATACCGCTCGTCATCGATGCACAGGAATCTGTCGCCGTTTTCGCTTAGCCTGCGCAATTCCTCCGCCGCCCAGTCGATGGACGCCGCCGAAATCTGTGCCGGGTAAGGCGATCGCGCACCCAACCTTTTCGCCACCTCTGAACTGCCGGCGAGAAAAACCTCCTCAGCCCCGCCGAATTCCCTGATAAGACCCAACCCCGCTTTCGGCGCGAACCCGAAAATCCTGTTCAACGCGCACCAAGGTGCGAGCTCCTCGATTCTTCCATGTTTCATGTCAATGATTTTTTGTCAATGCGGCAAGGTATGGATGTCCGGCGGGATAAAAAAGAAAAAGTGGCTTTTCTCACTCAAAAAAGCCACTTTTTTTACGATTCTTAAATTTTTATCATTTGACACCTTGCGAAACTTGGGTCAGATTATAAGGAGCGCATCGCCATAAGGTCCGAATTTGTATCCTTCCTGGAGCGCTGTTTCGTATGCTTTCTTTACAGGTTCATAACCGCCGAAAGCAGCGACCGCCATCAACATGGTAGAACCCGGGAGATGGAAGTTGGAAACGATGGCGTTAGGCACAGCATATCTGTATGGAGGGAAAATGAACTTGTTCGTCCATCCGTCATAAGGCTGAACCTCATCGTTTGTGGTGACATATGTCTCCAGACCGCGCATGACAGTCACGCCGACTGCCAGAACCTTATGTCCTTCTGCCTTGGTCTTGTTTATGATTTCTGCACTTTCAGGAGTGATGATAAGTCTCTCGGAATCCATTTTGTGCTTGGACAAATCCTCGACATCCACCTTGCGGAAATAACCGATACCCATGTGCTCAGTTATGAATGTCTTGTTTATGTCCTTGAGAGTCATCATGTTAAAGAGCTCCCTGCTGAAATGAAGTCCTGCGGCCGGTGCAGAAACCGCCCCCTCGTTCTTGGCGAAAATGGTCTGGAAATTAACCTTGTCCTCAGGAGTTGTCTTCTCTTTCACCCACTTAGGGACAGGTATGTCGCCGAGGCTGAACAAAGTCTGCTTGAAGTCCTCGTACTTTCCGTCATAAAGGAAACGCAAAGTCCTTCCCCTGGAAGTAGTGTTGTCGATAACTTCAGCCACGAGACTGTCCTCTCCGAAATACAACTTATTTCCGATTCGGATTTTTCTTGCCGGCTCCACAATCACATCCCAAAGTCTCTGCTCCTTGTTGAGCTCCCTGAGAAGGAATACCTCGATATCAGCTCCGGTCTTCTCCTTCTTTCCGAGAAGCCTTGCAGGGAATACCTTCGTGTCATTCAATACGAAAGTGTCACCTTTTCCGAAATAATCTACAATGTTTTTGAAAATTTTATGCTCGATCTCTCCGGTATCCTTGTGCAGAACCATCATTCTGCTCTCATCTCTCCATTTCCCGGTCGGTTCATGCGCTATGTCCTTTTTCAGCGAAATCGGGAATTGAAACTGCGATAATTTCATTATATTCGTAATCTTTTTAAGTCAACTTATATATATACGAAAAAAAACCGAATTTGTTTCACTGCCTCTTGCAAAAAACCTTAAATTTGCAAAAATGGACTAGAATACAGACGATTATGCACAAAATATACTTCGACAAACGCTCTATTATAATATGTACCCCCGAAGAGGCGGCCCTCTCCGATCCGAACGCCGTCGAATTTCACTTCGGCCGCAAGTCCGAGATAGGGGAGCTGGTATGCCTGTTCGAAAAATCCGACACCCTCGACAGGATTTACATCCCGTCCGACGATCCTGAAGGCTGCTATCGCGCCCTTTGCGGAGAGTTCAGGGAGGTCAATGCTGCTGGCGGCCTGGTCGTGAACCGTCGCGGTGACTATCTCCTGATACGTAGAGACGGATTATGGGATTTGCCTAAAGGACATCAGGAACCCGGAGAAGACATAAGCGTAACTGCACTCAGAGAAGTTCAGGAAGAAACAGGCGTGGATAATCTCGAACTCGGAGACCTTATCTGCATCACCGACCACTGCTACTGGAGAAACAACATGTGGCATCTGAAACACACATGGTGGTACATGATGCACTATATGACTCCTGTGGACCTTACCCCTCAGACAGAGGAAGATATCACCAAGGCAGCCTGGGTGGCGAAATCCAGTTTGCCGCCTTTCCTCAAGAATACTTATCCTTCCATAAAAGAAGTGTTCCTGTCAGCAAAGGTTTAATAGATTGTCCGATTGTATTGTCATGGAAATTGGCTACATTTGTAAAATATAACAAACGAATCATGAGCGAAACAGGAATTGATAAGAAACTGGCGAAATCCCTTATGGATATTCACGCCATCCTTTTACGTCCGGACCAGCCATTTACATGGGCTTCCGGCTGGCATTCACCGATTTATTGCGACAACAGACGTATACTTTCACATCCGGAACTCCGTTCCCAGGTAGCAGGCTGGCTTGCAGAAAAAGCTATGGAACTTTATCCTGAAGCAGAAGTTGTGGCAGGTGTAGCTACAGGTGCCATCGCACATGGTGTCCTCGCTGCAGACAGAATGGCCAAGCCGTTCGTATATGTACGTCCCAAACCGAAGGACCATGGAACAGGTTCCCAGATCGAAGGAGAACTTCAGCCTGGCAAGAAAGTCGTAGTTATCGAGGACCTGATTTCTACAGGTATGAGCAGTCTCGCGGCTGTAAAGGCATTGAGAGAGGCAGGTGCTGACGTGCTGGGTATGGTAGCCATCTTTACATACGGCTTCGACCTTGCTGCTCAGAGATTTGCAGAAGACAAAGTGGAACTCACCACCCTCTCGGACTACAGCGCACTTGTGGAAACCGCAAGCGAAACCGGATATATCTCTTCAGAAGCCAAAGACATTCTTCATGAGTGGAGAAAAAATCCGTCAGAGTGGGGAATCTAAAAGACTGAATAAATGAAAATCAACAGTAAACACAGATCTGTCGCCCGTGCGCCATATATGCTCTACATGCCTTTCTCAGACATGAGAAACTTCGTGGCCATGCTCCCTGAAGACAAAAGACAGGGTGTAGAGGCAGACTATGACAGCATCCGCGGAACAGTACAGGGCTTCAGTGTCGGCGTAAGAGTAGAGGAGAGACGTCCTTACTCCAGAATCGTGTATAAAGATGACGGCGCTCCGTTTCAGTTTACAATAAACATCTGCTTCGACGCTGACGGCGGTAATCCGGACAGCACAGACTTCCACATCGATATCGAAGCTGATCTTAACTTCATGATGAAGATGCTGCTAGGAAACAAACTCCAGGACGCTGTGGACAAGATGGTAGACGCTGTCGCCGACATGGCCATGGGAAAAATGCCTGAAGGAATCGATCCGTCCATGTATCCGAAAGGATTCGACCCGTCACAGTTCAAGAAATAATGGATAGCGCTTTCTGGTCATATTTGAAAGAAGCGGTAGGCGAAGAAAATACCGAAAAGGTCCGGGACGCTCTCTCAGGCCCTGCTTCGGTTTCTGTCCGCCTGAATCCAAATAAAATTTCCGAGCCGGCGCAAGATGCGTTGGCCCGGATTTTCTCTGTCGCCCCGGACCCTGTGAGCTGGAGCCCGTATGGCTTTTATCTCCCTGAAAGACCGCAATTTACGCTGGATCCCGCCCTCCATGCCGGCTGTTACTATGTCCAAGATTCCTCCGCCATGTATGTCGGACACGCATTCCGCCGATCGTTAAGGTCAATGCTTTTGTCCCGTTCTGTGTCTCCGGAGAATCCGCTCCGTGTACTGGACCTTTGTGCTGCACCTGGAGGCAAAACTACGGATTTGGCAGCGTCGCTCCGCGCCGAATGTGGCGATTCATTTGTCCTGGTGGTGAATGAAATCATGAAACAGAGGGCCACGGTTCTGGCTGACAATGTAGGTATCTGGGGAGACCCTTCAGTCGTCGTAACTTCCGCTGACCCGGGCGCTTTTGCGGAACTGTCGGGCTATTTCGACATCATAGTCGCCGATGTTCCATGTTCCGGAGAAGGGATGTTCAGGAAAGATGAAGAGGCTGTAGCCCAATGGTCTTCGGACAATGTCGCCTTATGTCAGTCTCGTCAGCGCAGGATTATAGCAGATGTCTGGCCGGCATTGGCACAAAACGGAATCTTGGTATATTCCACTTGCACCTTCAACAAATGTGAAAATGACCAGAATGTGGAATGGATTGCAAAAGAACTTGGTGCTGAAGTGATTATGCCTGATGATGACCTCTTTCCGGGACTTTTCAGGACGCAGTACGGCATAAGCTTGTTGCCTGGACTTGTCCGTGGAGAAGGCCAATACAGTGCAGCATTGACAAAAACAGAAAGCACGCCGCAGGCGAAAATTTCTGGTAGGGCTGCGAAAAAGAGGGGGCCGGCAGGTAGCGTTCCCGCGGAACTTCGGGCTCGGGTGGAGCCTTGGTTCGACCGTCCTGTGCGCCTGGCTGCGAAGGGGGACATGATCGTGGCAATGACGCCGGTTGTGGCAGCGGAAATGGAGACTCTGGATTATCTGCATCCTCTTTTGCGCGGGACTGCAGTCGGTCAGCTGAAAGGCAAGGACATCGTTCCGGATGCCGACTTGGCGCTGAGCATCATGCTGAAACGTGGAGCGTTCCCTGAAGTGGAACTATCTAAAGATAAGGCACTTGCGTTTCTACATAAGGACGCGATAACGTTGCCGGAAGCGGACAGGGGCATAGTGCTGCTGACTTATGGCGGGCATCCGCTCGGCTTTGTGAAAAATCTGGGAAACAGGTGTAACAGTCTGCATCCGCAGAATCGTAGAATCAGAATGGATATTAACAATGCATAGATTTTTTTGTTTTTTGACCGCGCTTGCAATATCATTGACGGCAATCGCGCAGACTCCTTCATCGAAGGATTTTCAGGACAGATATGACCTTCTGGTCTCCAAACTCGGACCGACAGGTGTGGGTATCGAGACGTTGCTCGACAGGTGGGCGGCGGCTTATCCTGATGATGTTCAAATGCTTACGGGAAAGTTCTCATATTGGTTTTCCAAGTCGCAGACTTTGCAGCTTGTGCCTAAGGACCAGCAGAAGTTCCTCGGGGAGACTCCTACCGTCGTGTTGAAGGATTCGACCGGTGCGAATGTGAATTATTTTCAGGAGACCATGTACGATGACGAGCTGTTCGGTGAGGCGCAGAAGGCATTGGATAAGGCTATACAACTTTATCCGGACAGATTGGATTTGAGGTTCCTGAAGGTGGCTTCACTTATCGGTTATGAAAAGGAGAGTCCTGATATGGCGCTGTCTTCGCTGAAGTCGCTGATGATTTATAATGCTACGCAACATCCGAAATGGGAGTATCCTGGTGTGGATAACGTTGATAATGAATTCTTTTCAGCAGCTCTCCAGGAGTACTGCTACTTGTTTTTCCGTTACGGGACGCCTGCGACTTATGAGGCTTTCAAGGAACTTTCGGAGCAGATGTTGACTTATGAACCGAAGAATGTCCTGTTCTTGGATAACATAGGTTCATATTGGCTTGTGGCCCGCAAGGATAACAAGACGGCGATGAAATATTATTCTAAGGTGCTGAAAATAAAGGCTGACGATCTTACGGCGATAAAGAATATCATTATTCTCGCCAGAAATTCGAACAATGTTAAATTGGAGAAAAAGTATCTTCCGCTACTCATAAAATACACGCAGGATGAGAAGGAGAAGATAACGGCACAAGCTCGACTCAAATCGCTGAATTCTTAAAATTTCATAATTTCAGATGCAACAAATCGGGATGCTCTCCGTCTTCTATATGAAAGCTGACGGAAGCGTCCCGAAATTTTTTATGGATAGACGGATGCGGGCCTCTAAATGTAAGTAGACGATGTTGAATGACAATGAATCTGTAGCGCTGTTTCGGCAGTATGGCAAGAGGCTGTATAACACGGCCTTACGGATAACATTGTCGCCTGACGAGTCTGACGAGATTATGCAGGAAACGCTTATCCGTTTCATTACGGGTCCGATGACTGGAGTTTCGGATGCGTCTAAGGTTTGGGCGTGGCTTAGGACTACTTGCGTCAGGCTTTCGATAGATTGGTTGCGCAGCCGTAAGCGTTTCGTCAGTTTGGACGATGTGGATGATGAGCCTTTGCAGGATTCCGATGATTCGGATCTGTGGGACAAATTGGACGGAAAGGCGATGCCGATGGTGCTGAAAGTTATTTCCGGACTGCCTGACGGCTATCGTACTGTTCTGACATTGAGGCTTATAGAAGGATATGACTACGCTGAAATTGCCGCCGAACTGGGTATAAGCGAGGCCGGAGTCCGCAGCCAGTTTATGAGGGCCCGGAAGATAGTTTCCGAAAGGTTAAGGTCAATGTTGGTTTCCGAAGATTTTTAAGATTATGGAGAAGTATTTCGATAAATATAGAGGATTGTTGGAAGAGCAGGAGTTTGAACCGCAAACTACTGAGTCTCAGTTTCTTTCTCGTTTACATGAGAGGAAAGGGGGAGTGAAGGCTTTTGCCGAGTCGCGCAATGTCTTGAAACCAAGTAAAAAGAGCCGCTGGACAAAGACATTGACCTGTACTATTATGGGGGTGGCGGCTGCGGTGGTACTGGCACTCGTGCTTCCTTGGAGCGAGGAGGAGAGGTTGGATCCGGCTGAAATTTATGTGACGAACTATCTTGATGGGGTGCAACCTATTCTGGCTGAGGTAAATGCGATGGAGTCATCTTCTGAGGTTTGTCGTGAGATGGGGGTTTCGGCGGTCATTCAGAACTTGCTTGTGTCTTCGGAGAGTTTCGCGGAAGGTCTTGAAGGACTGGATGATGCGCAGAGGTTGGCGGTCACGCAGGAGTATTGCGGGCGGCAGCTGGATTGTATCAGAGATCTTTACCGGGAGTGTTGCGCGGCTTATGCTTCTGCCTCTTTGTGAGGATAAATTATTTAAAATCATATTGTTATGAAAAAGAGAATTGTTGTTTTGATATTGCTGTTTGCGATGTCGATGCTGCCGGTTTTTGCTGCCGGTGCGAATCCTGCGATGAGGAAGGAGTACGGGTTCAATTCGTTCGATGCGGTGCGTACGGTGTCGAGGAATCGTACTGTCAGCGGTCGTGGTACGTATGTGACTTCTTCATATAAGATTACTTATATAAAGTCGGATAAGTGCAAGGTAGTCATGGATGTTTGGGACCGCGATGATATCGGTTTGTTCGAGATTCGTAAGAATGGCAATGCTTTGGAACTTGTCACTGATATGAAGAAGTACCCGTATAAGAGTCCAAAGGTCAAGTCTCCTGTTGCGGATGTTTATATTTATGCTCCGTTTTTTGCGGATGTGTCTTTGAGTGGTGATAACAGTATGACTGTAGAGGGTGGTGAGTTTTCCGGTAAGTCGCTGAATGTTAAACTGTCCGGTATCGCGACTTTGTCTGGTTTGGGTGGCTCCTGGAATAATGTGCGTGTGGGTTTGTCCGGGGTTGCGAAGTTCAAGTGCTTGAATTTGAACAGTAGTGTCTGTGATGTGGATTGCAATGGTTCTACCATTATTTCCGGTAAGGATTTGTCGGTTTCCGAATATTTGACCATGAAATTGTCCGGCGGCTCTTCCGTGTCGTTCGAGGGTGTAAAGACGCCTTCGTTTGTAGGAGAGTTTTCCGGTGTTTCGAAGCTGGTCGCGTCGAGTCTGGATTCGAAGCAGTTGAAGACCAATATTTCTGGCAGTTCTTCTGTTTCTGTCAATGTTCTTAAGTCTGATTTGTGTGGCGGCGAGTTCTCCGGTGTTTCGAAGTTCATTGCCAAAGACGTGTCTGTCAACAAGTTGGACGCCACCATTTCGGGCGCATCGAATTTGACTTTCACGGGAAAGGTGGCAGAATCTGATATTGTACTTTCCGGCGCGGCTACATTGGACTTAGCAGGAAGTGGTTCCAGATTGGATGTTACCGTCAGCTCGGCTGCGCTCGTCAGGGCAAAGTATTTTTCTGTGGTCAATGCTTCTGTGAATCTTACAGGTGCGTCTCAGGCAAAAGTTACCGTGACAGGTAATCTTAAAGCTGATGTTGCCCGTTCTGCCCAGCTGGACTACTACGGAAATCCGAAAATCACCATAAGTAATCCGGATAATGTCCGTGGGCACTAATCATTGGCGGCAGCCACGAAACTGCAAAATGTAGCCGCTCTTGCGGCTGTGACAATAAAATAGCGTAGGTCTCACATGGGGACCTACGCTATTTTATTGTGTTGATGTCACTTCGACAGGGTCGGTGACTCGCTTGTTTACTTCTTGACGAAGAGGGACGCAAAGCTGAACATGTCGGCGTCGAACTTACTCCAGTCGTCGGCCCAGTTTTCGCCGAATGGCGGTTTGTCGTAGTCACGGAACTCTACTACGAGACCTTCATCCATAACGGTGAACACTATGACAGCCTTTCCGAGAGTTTCTTTTGTTTTGCTGAACGCGCGATTGGCAGTCTGGAGCTCGTAATAAATATTTGTATGTGCTTGATAACCGGCTTCAGCCATAAACATGGTACACTCACTTACAGTGAATTTTCCGGTTACAGTACCTTCATTAGAATAATTCTTAGGAGTTGTAGGTACAAATACGGACTTTCTGAAGAAATTGGCGAAATCGCCTGTTCCGCCAGGTTCTACTATATGATTACCATCTTCGTCGGTACTGAACGTTAGAGTGAAACCTTCGTTCTTGAGAGGGAGAAGTGATGAATCATCTTCCATATCCTCGAAGAAGAGACTAAGTTCTTCCTCATCGAAAACCTTACTGAAAGTATAGGTTCCCTCCGGCACCTTCAGGTTATAAAGACTAGCAGTGAATGTCTCATTGTCACCAGGGATAAACCTCGAATCAGCTGTGGTGTTCACGCCGATGACGGCCTTGTCGCCATCTTTGTAACCATCTGATACAGTGAACTCTATGTAAGCGTAATTATTACCTGCAGATACCACTGCCTGCGGCTTGTCATCCTTGAATACGATGTGTGATGCAGCGTCTCCAGTAACGGTAAGAGGCACTGTCAGGTCGTCGGCAAGACGGACAGATGAACCTGATACCGAACCTGTTATGGTAATCTTGGTCTTGAATGAACCTAAGACATCAGCCGATTCACTCGCGAATGAGTAAACCAGAGTCTCCTTAGGAACGAGACTTACGATAGTCGTACTCTTGTTACCTGCCTCATAACCGGATGGAACAGTCATGGAAACAGTCGCGGTAAGTTCCTCTATAGACGAACTGGAAACTGCGGTATTGGTGATATCTACACTTCCGCTACGCTGACCGGCAGCGATAGTTACAGATGCGGAACTGACAGTGAAATCCTTATCCTTCACGGCTGTACCGGAGAAAGAAAGCGGAACTGTAATGTCACTTGAAACCGGTTCGCTTGCGACCACAGTTACAGATACGGTAGGAGTCTCCGAAAGAACATAAAGGCTCTTCTCAAACTCGATGCTCGGTTTGGAATCTTCACAAGAAGAAAACGCTATGACCCCCGCTATCGCGGCAGCCATAAATGAAAGAATCCTTTTCATCATAGCTAGTTTTTCGAATGTTATAAAAAATCTATTTTGTTAAGCTCTTCTATTATCTTGTTGCGACGCGCTGATAACCAACTATTTGGTAACACCCTTGACAGCCGCATCGTACTCAGCTTTGGCTGCCTTCACCGCATCACGCTCCTCCTGAGTCGGAATCTCACCTTTCGGTTTAATATAAGACTTGGAGGCGTCACTTGTCTTGGGCGGAAGCTCTTTATATCCACAGCTACATACGCTTACCCCAAGCACTGCAAATGCTAATATAGCAATTATATTCTTATTTCTACTCATAATGCTTAAAAAATGTAACCTGGGTTTTGAACAATATCAGGATTGAAATCCACATCACCTTTCGAAATCGGCGAAGTATAGAGATACTTTTTGGTGGTATATTTGAGTCCGTTGCTGATTACCCACCATTCCGGACATCCGTTTCTTTTGAGTTCGAACCATCTGTCACCCTCCATGTAAAACTCTTTTCTGCGCTCATCGAAAATCGCCTGCAACAGCGGAGTGACAGCCTTTCCCCGGCAGTCTACAATGATACGGTCGCCTTCACGTACCGGTTCCAATGTCGCCAAAGTGAGATCCTCGACGCCTGTAATCCTCTGACGTCTAAGATCATTGACATAACCCAAAGCGGAATCGTTGTTCCCTTTGTGGTAGTTCGCTTCGGCGAGCATCAGCACAACTTCCGACAGGCGGACGCGGCACTCAGGAACTTTCACATTCAGCCTTTTCGAGTTGAAACTGGCGGCGAACCTCACGTCTTTTTCGGGCTCGGGACCGAACAGTTTCACGAGCGACGAGCAGACCGGCCTAGATGCGAGAAAGCCCTTCGTGTAAGAAAAATACCAGTCCAGTTCACTTGAATTGTTGATATGAGACCTGACGAGAACTTCTCCTTTGGCTTCGTACTTCGAATTTATCATATCCGCATAGTCGGCAGCCGTAGTCAGCTCATAGCCACTGTTTTTCATAATGTCAGTCCCCAGCGAAATCACCTTGTCCCAGTCCTCGAACCAGAAAGCAAGTTTCATTTCGTAAGCCTTGATTATGTACGTCGTGAAAATATACGTCTTGTCCTCAGGATTGTAAGACAACGCCTTGTCCAGCAGCCCCATAGTGTAACTGTACGTCTCTTTCAAAGTCCCGCGGGAAGGCTTGGCGTTAATGTCGAAATTATCCACTTCAGGGATTCCCGGCAGGTCTTCAGCCTCGTCCCATGGCTGGCAATAATTCCTTATCAGGTTATAATACACGATGCCTTTCATGGCGTACGCTGCTGAAACACAACCCCTTGCGATATCAGTATCCCTACCGTTCAGATTCTCGATAACGATATTGCAGTCCCTCACGATTTTCCAGGCGTCCTCATATTTGCTCTGCATCGTGTTGATATCTTCACCGGAGTACAGAATCAGCGTGCCCGCCTTTATGTTCGCATCCAGATTGTCCGCGTAACCTTCCGTGCGCGCAATCACATCCATGTTGCCGATGACGAACTCGTCTTCGCCGCCCTCGATATCACGTAACCTGTTGTGAATGATGGCCGCGAACTCCTCGTCCGTCTTCGGAATCACCTCGCCCTGAGGCTGAACGCTCAGCCAGTTCCCGCACCCGCAAAGGACCAGAATGGTCAGGGCCAATGCCAATGTATCTATTTTTCTCATATTGTCCTCCTTATTAATTAGAAGTCCACGTTCATTCCGGCAGATACGCTTCTCGTGGTAGGATATGTAGCCCCGGGAATCTCCGGATCCATGCCGTCATATTTCGTGAAAGTGAAGAAATTATTCAATGCCACATTGAAACTTACGCCTCTGAGTCTGATGGCTTTCGCCGCGTTTCTCGGCAAAGAATATGAGAGTATTATCGACTTGATCCTCAAATATGAGTTATTCTTCAGGTAAATGGCATCCACGATACTGTAATCCATTGGATTTGAATTGAAAAAGCCATACTTGGCATCATAATAGTCATATATCCTCGGATACTTCACCCCGGTAGTGTTGGCAGTCGTCCAACGGTTCACCCTGTCTTTCGCAACGTTCAGGTGGTTGCCGTACAAATCGCTGAAATATGACTGTACGATTTCCGTGCTGACCTCGTTATGCTTTGTATTGGAATAACTTGCAGGGTATGAGAACTTCTCGTATGTCTTCGAACCGAATGAATATACTCCACTGATACTCAGACGCAACTGCTTCCATGATGCACTGATGTTGAAACCTCCTGTGTAAGGAGCGATAGTGGTTCCAAGATAGTAACGATAGTTGTCCGGCTTGTTCAAATCTGTAGCCGTAGTCACATTCGCATCCGGTCTCAGCTGGAACTCATATAGTCCTGTATCTCTCGAAATGCCTGTTACTTTACCGCTCATAATGGCGCCGGTCGGATAACCTTCTACGTAACGGTCTTTCGAAGTGATGCCGCTCGATGTGGATGGCTTGTATTTCAACACTTTATTATAGTTGTATGCGAAGTTCACCGAAGCGCTCAGAGTCCAGTCTTTGCTCTGGATAATCTTACCGTTGAGAGTTACCTCAGCTCCGCTGTTCATGATGTCGGCAGAGTTGAAATAAACATAGGTAAAACCTGTCGTGCTCTGAACCTGTGAAGATGTAACCACGTCAGTACTAAGTCGATAGTAATACTCGGCATTGACATTGACCCTATCCTTCCAGAAACCCATGTCGAGACCGACCTTCGAGTCGCTGGTCTTTTCCCAACCGAGATTCGGGTTCGGGGCCGACGGGATGGTGCCGAGGTTGAAGGTATTCTCGCCGAAATAGCGGTACTGCTGCTGGAGGTACTCCATGACGAGCAGGTGCGAAGTGCTGGTGTTCACGTCGCCGGTGAATCCGTAAGCGGCTCTCAAGGTGGCGTGGGACAATGCAGGTATGCCTCTCTTCACCCATTTTTCTTCCCCGAAATGCCAAGCCGCGCCTGCGCTCCAAGTCGGATTGAACTGCTTGTTGCTGCCGAAATTAGAGCTGCCGTCCGTTCTGAAAGATCCGTTCAGGACAATGCTCTTACCCAAGTAGTAATCGGCTGATGCATAGAACGATGCGTATCTCGTTTCGGAGAAATATTCTCCATTCAGGCGTTCCACTTCGTTAAGCCATTCGTCCGTAGGGCCACTGATAGGCGGCAGTGATGTGGTGCCTGTGGACGGGTCATAGTTATATCTCTTGGTGAAAATCGTATTGGAAGTCGAGCCTCTGAGTTCCGCTCCGGCCAGAAGGTTCAGAGTGTGCTTTTCCCCGAACGTCTTGTTGAACGAAAAATGTCCGCGCACGACGTAACTGTTTCTGTTAGTGCGGTTTTGCGAGATATTTCCATACAGGTTCGTCTGTGACCTGTCATCACTTCCGAGTCTGTCCCTGAATGCGGAGTATGAGTTCTTGTCCACTACTTTATCCGTGGAATTGTTTGCAAATGAATAAGATGCAAGTCCCACGAAATGCAGAGGCTCGGCGATTCTGAAGTCCAATTGCGTACGGAAAGTTCCGTTGGTGTTGGCGGTCTTGGAATAGTTCGAATTCAGCTCACGAAGAATGTTGAATCCGCTTTTAGGCATCACCTGTTCCACGCCGCGACCGTTGTAATAGCCGAGCGTAAACCACGTATTGTCAGCCGCATAGCTGCCGTCCGCGTTATAAGCCCGCTCGTAAGGGTTCGAAAAATAAGCGTAGAAGAACGGATCCACGAGCGAGTAAGGCATCTTCGATTCCTGCCGGGCCGCCTCCAAGCCGATGTCCACGCGAGCCCATTCGGTCGGGGTCAATGTCATTTTGGCGTTGATGTTGTAGCGCCGGTAGTTGTTGTGGATGAGCATTCCGTTCTCATCGTTGAGGCCAAGCGCCACATAATATGTGCTCTTGTCCGAGCCTCCGCTTGCCGACAGGTGATGTCCCTGTGAAAAGGCATTTCTGAACAGCAAGTCGTACCAGTTAGTATCGACTGCTTTAAGTGATTCTATATAAGCATTTTGTGCTTCGATATTTCCTTTCATGGAAGCGAAGTCGCCAGCTCCGGAGCGTATCTGTCCCACGATACCGACCACCGGATAAACTACAGTGTTGTCCGTCAGGGACTGTGCATATCTGGTAGCGGAAAACTCGTTCCACAGTTCGTCTTCCCATGCGAGTTTCTCGCCGGAATTCATCAGGCTGAGGTCCTGTCCCGGTTTGAAGGACCAGGTGAACGTGTTGTTGTAACTCAGTTTCATCTTACCGGATTCACCTTTTTTCGTGGTAACGACGATGACTCCGTTGGCTGCGCGAGAACCGTATATGGCAGCTGCTGCGGCATCTTTCAGAATCGTAATACTCTCAATATCATTAGGATTAATGTTTCCGATTCCGTTTACGAAGATGTTGTCGAATCCGCCTGTAGCCAGCTGTTCTTTACTGAGTGACGGGGAGTCGCTCTGCATAGGGACACCGTCCACGACCCAGAGCGGTGCGCTTGTTCCTGTGATATTGTTGGATCCTCGTATTGTAATCTTGGATTGTGTACCCGGCTGCCCGGAAAGAGATTTGATGCTGACACCGGCCACTTCACCCTGCATCAGGGCATCGACAGATGATATCGCCTTGGCTTCGAATTTATCGGCATTGAGCACGGCCACAGAACCGGTGATTCGCTTTACCGAAGTTTGTGCATATCCGGTCACCACCACCTGGTCCAACTGGTTGTTTTCCCATTCGAGAATGATTTTTACGTCCTCTGTTTTGCCGGGTATCAAGCTATAAATCAGCTCTTTCATTCCAACAGAAGAAACTTTTACGGTCTTTGCTGAAGCAGGAAGTGTCATGCTGAAGTTACCGTCGATGTCTGTCGTGGTGCCTAAGGTGTTCTTTTCTACGCAGACGATACCGGCACCGATTACCGGAGCTCCATCGGAGTCGATAATTTTTCCGGAAAGCTTAATTCCTTGTGGTGCTGCGCGTGAAGATTTTTCGGTGTAAGACTGGCCGTACGTTTCTATGACGGCCAGTACCTGCACCATCATAATAAGAAGACATAATGTGTAAGCTCGTTTATTCATGTGTTTTATATTTTCAGGTTAATGACTCAAGCCCGAGCTCATGCTAAAGTCTGTGACGCAGCGAAGATTTTGGCTTATAATGTCTCCGACTACGCTAACATACTAGCTATAAGCTAACTGCGTATGTGAATACCTTCGGAGCTCATCTCTTCCAGAGCTTTCTTATGCCCCGCGGCATCCACGTATGCCAAGCAGTCACTAAGCAAAACTACATTAAATCCTGCTCTTTTCAAATCTTCGCAGGTATTTTTTACACAAAATTCTGTAGCGATACCGCAAACGAACACGTTTTCAGGCTCCAACATGGAGATAACCTCACCCAATGACTGTCCGGCAGCATTGACCCCATCAAATCCGGAATACTGCTCGACAGCAGGATCGCAGCCCTTGTCGAAGGTCAGATCCTCATCGACATACGGCTGGAGCTTCTCATCGATTTCGCCTCCTCGGGTTCCGGCGACGCAATGCACCGGCCAAGTTCCTCCGAACTCCCGGAAAGAAGAGTGGTTCGCAGGATGGTGGTCGCGTATGAAAAGCAGCGGAAGGTCCTCATCTCTGGTCTTTTGGATGAATTGCAGGGTATTATCCACTGCGTTGTCGGCGTTGGCACAGGCGAGGCTGCCGTCGATGAAGTCGTGGAGCATATCCACGATGACAAGCACTGAATCGTTAATCATATATCAGTCGATCTTGAAATTGTTTATCTCTTGAACCAATTTGGTAAGTATCTCATTCTTAAGGTTATACAACTCGTCAGAAATATCCACCTTATAATAATGCGGATTTATCAGACGGCGCTCTGAAGGACTGAAATGATGGAGAGTCTCCTCGTAAAAGGCCTTTTTTTCCATCAATGTCCTTACGGGCGCGCATCTTTTTCCGTTTTCTATCACAGGAATCTGGAGTGTTCTCCACTGGTATGTTCCCTCGTCGAAAGTCTTGAACTTGTATCTGTCGTATTCATCCTTGATAGTGAACGACTTGCCATGCTCGATATCGAGGCTCAGGGCATCACCGCGGAGGCAGGTCACGTCAGCTTTGAAAACATCTCCGAACTCCGGATCATGCTTCATAAGTCGATAGGTGATTTGGAATCCAGGGTTGATGAGTTTCACTCTGTCCTCTGATTTTTTCAACACCGGTTCGCCGTCGATCTGAACGAGTTTGTAGACGTTTCCGAAACATGGTGCCGACTTACTTGTAGCGATGGCGTCACCCACACCATAGGAATCGATTTTCGCTCCCTGTCTCTCCAAATCCGAAATGAGGTATTCATCCAATGAATTGGTGGCGAATATCTTACACTTAAGCAGCCCGTGATCGTCCAGAATCTTTCTGACTTCTGCAGAAAGATATGCGAGGTCTCCGCTGTCGAGCCTGATACCATATCCATAAGGATAGTTGTCATCAATGCCGTTTTCCCTGAATGACCGGATCGCGTTCAAGACTCCGCACCTGAGAGTATCGTATGTGTCAATGAGAAGGATCAGGTTTTCTCCTCTATGTGTATTTATGTAGTCGCAGAACGCCTTGTGCTCGCCTTCGACTGTGCTTCCGTAAGAAGTGACGAAGCTATGGGCCATGGTGCCTGTGGACGGAACGCCGTTCAATACTCCTGTCAGAATATTGGAAGTGCTTGCACATCCGGCGATTATGGCAGCTTTGGCACCATAGACTGCTGCCCATGGTCCGTGAGCTCTTCTGGAACCGAATTCGCTTACAGGCTTGTCCGTGGAGCGGCATACTCTGGATGCTTTCGTGGCCACTGCCATCTGATGGTTCATAATGCAAAGCATCGGAGTCTCAAGGACTTGCGCCTGGATAAGAGGAGCTTCCACTGTGATAATAGGCTGATTCGGGAATGCTATTTCACCTTCCCTCATGGCATATACATTACCGGTGAACTTCATGCCTGCCAGATAATGTCTGAACTCGGCGTAAGCGTCACCCGGAAGGAACTTCTCGAAGAACTCCTCCGGCATAGAACCGAGGTTTTCCACCATTTCGATTACCTCATCGGTACCGCTGACCACGGCCCAGTTATTATTCTCCGGAGCCTGTCTGTAAAACAAATTGAAAATTGCGATTTTTTCACCTTTACCGCATTCCATAAACGACTTTCCCATAGTATATTGGTACTTGTCGGAGCAATATGCAAATTCTTTAAATTCCATGGATATTTAATTTGTCGCATGCTTGTCATTAGCACGTGTTATTCACAAATGTACGAATTGTGACGGAAAATTACTAAATTAGCGGAGATAATTTGGACAACCTTTTAAATAGACTATAAATGTCAGACATACTAAAGCAATTGTTTGAGTCCTATACCGGACAAGAAATGACAGATATCACGGAGTTGAATTCATCCGGAAGCAACAGGCGGTACTTCCGTCTGACTGGCAAATCGGGCATAACTCTGGTCGGTGTCATTGGCCTTAACCTGAAAGAGAATCAGGCTTTCTGCGGCCTGAGCAGGCATTTCTTGGAGAAGGGAATCAAGGTGCCGCGCGTTCTGGCGGTCAGCGACGACGGTATGTCTTACATTCAGGAGGATTTGGGCGACGATTTGCTCTATACTGTTGTGGCTCAGGGCCGTGAGAGCGGTGAGTACTCTTCTTATGAGAGGTCGATTCTCCGCCGCACTGTGGAGATGCTTCCGAAAATCCAGTTCAAGGGAGCTGAGGATTTGGATTACAGTATCTGTTTCCCGGAACCGGCTTTCAACGGAAGGATGGTGATGTTCGACCTGAACTATTTCAAGTATTGTTTCTTGAAGGCCACAGGTCTGGAGTTCGATGAGGTCCGTCTTCAGGATGATTTCGAGAAGCTTCACGACGATTTGCTCCGTGATGATTCCAACACTTTCATGTACAGGGATTTCCAGGCACGCAACGTGATGATAAAGGATGGAGAGCCGTATTTCATAGATTTCCAGGGAGGCCGCCGCGGACCTATATATTATGACGTGGCGTCATTTATCTGGCAGGCCAGGTCGCGTTACCCCGAGGACTTGAAGAATGAGCTCGTCGAGACATATCTCCGTTCTTTGAGGGGTTATCTCCCTGACGTGGATGAGACGGAGTTCCGCGAGCGCCTTAGACTTTTCGTTCTTTTCCGCACATTGCAAGTTCTTGGTGCTTACGGATTCAGGGGTTACTTCGAGAAGAAGCCTCACTTCCTGGCAAGTGTTCCGTACGCCATCGACAACTTGAGACGTATGCTTCAGACGCCGTTCGAAAGGTATCCATACTTAACGGAAGTTCTCACGAAACTTACCGAGATGCAGCAGTTCTATGAGACTGCGGAGGACAGGCGTCTCCAGGTGAAAATTTTCAGCTTCGCATATAAGAAAGGTATTCCATCCGACCAGTCCGGAAACGGAGGCGGTTATGTATTCGATTGTAGGTCAGTGAATAACCCTGGTAAATACGAATATTACAGGCAGTTTACCGGCATGGATAAAGAGGTCATAAAGTTCCTGGAGGATGACGGAGAGATTATCACTTTCCTGGACCACGTCTACTCGCTTGTGGATGCCCATGTGAAGCGCTTCATAGAGAGGAAGTTCACTCATCTCCAGGTTTGCTTCGGCTGTACCGGAGGTCAACACCGTTCTGTTTATTGCGCCGAGCATCTTGCTGCTCACTTGGTCAGAAAGTTCGATATCCGTGTTTCCGTAACGCATCGTGAGCTGGATATCGAGAAAATCATGTAGTGTTTTAGATTTTTACACTCCGATGAAGGCGATGATAT
This sequence comes from uncultured Bacteroides sp., assembly GCA_900546925.1. GTDB lineage: Bacteria > Bacteroidota > Bacteroidia > Bacteroidales > UBA932 > Cryptobacteroides. The sequence goes on along the minus strand of UREV01000004.1, from coordinate 16,161 downwards.
TCGCGGCCGGTCTGGGGACAAGACTGAAGCCGCTTACCGACAGCATTCCTAAAGCATTGGCCCCTGTAGCAGGGCATACGCTTCTGTATCATGTACTTATGCGTCTCCGGGATTCAGGTATCGACGAGTTTGTGATCAATGTTCATCATTTCGCCGACAAGGTTATCGATTATGTGCATGGCACTCCGGAGCTCGCCGCGATGAATATTAAGTTTTCCGACGAGCGTGATCTCCTGCGCAACACAGGAGGCGGTATCCGTTATGCCAGACCGTTACTCGGCGGTGATCATTTTCTCATTCATAATGTGGATATTATTTCCGACCTGGATATCGGCTGGTTCGAGTCGGAAATCCGCCCCGATGCCATGTCGACGCTTCTGGTGAGTCAACGCAAGACACAGCGTTATTTCTTGTTCGACGAGAATATGCGTCTCCAGGGCTGGACGAATCTGGCCACCGGTGCAGTCAAGACGCCATTCCGCAATCTCGATCCGAGCCGTTGCCACATGGGGGCTTTCGCCGGGATCCACCTGCCGTCGCACACTATCTTCGAAGCCTTCGACGCGATCGATGCTACCCCGGCCGCCTACCCGCTCTACGATGAGTCCGGAACCATAATACCCGGCTCGCAAGATGTTTTAGGTCAATGCTTTTCTGTCGTGGATTTTTATCTCCGCGCCGCTGCCAAGTATCCTATCTACGGAAAAGAGCCATCTCACCTGACCCTAATCGACGCCGGCAAGCCCGAAACCCTATCCCAGGCCGAAACTTTTCTCTCAGGCGGCCGATAGCTATCTCATTGTTGCTGCCTGCCTCAGTGCCCGTTCATACAAGTGCTTCGCAATTCGCTCCCTGGGCACCGCCGGCAGGCAGCTTGCGTCACATGGATTTTGTCACGATGGGTATCAGCGAAGTCGGGAATTTGGTGCAAAAAAGCGCCACTTTTTACACCAAATGCGCAAAATGAAATAAATGGTGTAAAAAAACGCCTTTATTTACACCAAATGCATCAAATGAAATAAATGGTGTAAAAAAGCGCCTTTATTTACACCATTTTGTTTGTAGTATCAGATATACGTGGAGCTAGAGCGGTATACCATATTCAATGTTTCGAGCCGCGGGATGGATGCTCCCTGCGGGACTTGTCGCCCTCGACACTAGAGGGAGGGTGCCCGCGACAGCGGGAGGGCCTGGTCCTGCAGGGAGCATCCATTCTGCGGCCCCACGCCATTTATCTATGTAACCACAGCGCGCCGACGGCACATGCGACCGGTGCGGCGATTACTTCATGCTGAACTAAACCACGTCGCAGTTACCCTGTGGAGAATTGAGAGGAATCTCGTTAAGCCTCTTGATGAAGATGTACAAGTATGCGAGAAATACCACTGCTATCACGCAATACGCCCAGACCGGCATGATGTCTAACCATGTATCAGCATCTTTCAGAGAATCGATATTTCCGGCTATGAGCGCTATCGTATTGTTAGTGAAATGCATAAGCATCGTAAGCTTCAGAGATCCCGTCCTGTAATATACATAACCGAACAAGCAGCCGAGACCGAAAGCCGGCACAGCCTGCCAAGGATTCATGTGAATCAAGGCGAAGAACGCTGCCGAAATCACTATCGCCCAGACCGGCTTCATGCCATTTCGTGGAGTTCCGTCAGCACCTGGACGCCTGCGATAATTCAGAAGACCACGAAGCACCATGCCGCGGCAGAGCCACTCCTCGAAAAACGGCGCCATAAGGGACACGCAGATGAAATTGATAATCACATTGCCCTGAGTCATCCCCTTAAGAGTCGACTCCAGCCATTCCGGCATCGGCGGCATCTGAGAATTGATGATATCCATGAGAAAAGACATGGCCACAGTCGCCAGCATCACCATAACAGCCAACAATAAACCGGACTTGCCGAAATGCTCCGAACTGTCCATGCTGCGGCCATCGTCGAACATCATATTCCGCTGACTCCTGACACTCGCATAAATCATCGGCGGAATAAACATGATAGGATATGCCACCAGAGTGGTAAGATCGCTGGACATCGACATGCCAGGAATCAACATAAGGCATAGCACCACAGCATTTCCGAACAACGCTCCCGCAAGCAAGAACAGCAAAAGCGAGAACATCTCTATCGGATTCGGAATAAAATAAAGATAATTCGACAGAACGTCGTAATTACGAATCTTTCTTGTTGACATCTGAGTAACCTTCAAAAAAACCGCATCATCCGCAAGCGCGCTCCATCTTCGGAAAACATTCGCCTGATCTGAGGCAGTTTGTCATGTTTGTATTAATAAAAAAAGGCGGCCCGAAGACCGCCACAAAATTACTTGTTATAAAGCGGAGAAGGATAAACACCCTTGTCGGCAAGTTCCTTGAACTTCGCTACAACACCAGGACGATCCTCCTTGTAAGTTACGCCAAACCAGTGAGATGGGGTAGAAAGAACATCACACTTCGCCTCGCCGGACTTGATCATAGTATCCACAGCGAAAGGAATATAGAACTCCTTCTTCAGCTCCTGAGAATACTTCTGGAGGAACTCTGTGAAGATCTTCTCACTTCTTTCGAAATAATCAGGAGTGAAACCCCACATATTCATGGAGCAGAGATTATCAGCAACAAGCTCCACATGAGTCTGGCCTGAAACAGAATTATCTCCGTAAACCTTACCGTCAGCCTCCTTCGCGATATTCAGATGCTCCACGATATCAGTCAAATGCTGCTCCTTGTCGTAAGCGCAAATACCTCTGGAAACACTGCCTGACTCAGAAAGAGTATGATCGAGCTCGAAACCAACTATACTATAGACACCAGTACTGCTTTCGTGAGCGCGAAGCCAATCTCCGAGAATCTTGAAAGACTCCTTGCCATAGAAATCATCACCATTGATCACCGCAAAAGGCTCATGAATGACATCTTTCGCCATAAGAACTGCGTGTGCTGTTCCCCAAGGTTTCTGTCTCTCCGGGTTCAATGTGAACTCAGCAGGAATCTTGTTAAGCTCCTGAGTTACAAACTGGAACTGAAGAGGCTCTCCGTCGAGGCACTTCACATGGCTGTATTTCTCTTTTACGGTCTGTTCAAACTGCTCCTTAAAGTACTCGCGTACAATGTAAACGACCTTGCCGAATCCAGCTTGTACTGCGTCATAAATAGAATAATCGATAATAGTCTCGCCGTTAGGACCGAGACCGTCCATTTGCTTGAGTCCGCCATAGCGGCTGCCCATACCGGCAGCAAGGACGAGTAATGTTGGTTTCATTTTATTATGTATTTAAGTTGTGTCACAAAGTTAACTAAAATTGCTCATAAAGTGCTAAATTTGTGAGCAAACAATTTTTTATCATGGGCAAAATTCGTGAAATGTGGAACGGACCTCATCGGTCATTCATAAGGTATGCCACCTTCGCCACCGGCTTGTTTCTTCTCATAGTCGGTTTCTTCGGTGAAGACAACCTCGTACGCTGGGCCAAAGCCGGAATAGAACTCCGTCAGCAGCAGCGTCAGATCGAATTCTACAAAACCGAAATCGCCGACATGGAAAAACGCCTGCAGAAACTATCTACAGACGTTGACTCCCTCGAAGAATTTGCCCGTTACAGATTCCACTTCGCCGCACCTGATGACGACGTGTATCTTCTCGGCACTCCTGAATATGAAAAAACAAGAGATAACTAACTCCTCTTCTTCTTGAAAAACTCCGAAACTAAAGTTCCGCACTCTTCTGCCAGAACACCCGCTTCCACCTCCGTCTTAGGATGAAGAAGCGATGGTGAAAACATCGAAAACCCCCTTTTCGGGTCGATGGCCCCGTACACGATTCTTCCTATCTGTGACCATGCGGAAGCGGCAGCGCACATGGGACACGGCTCTACCGTAACATACAATGTGCAATCATTCAGATACTTCCCGCCCATGGCCTCCGTCGCCGCAGTAATGGCTATCATCTCAGCGTGTGCAGTAGGGTCATGCAACCTCTCGGTCATATTGTGCCCCTTGGCGATAACCCTGCCTGCAAACGTGATGACCGCCCCGATAGGAATCTCATCCTCGTCCTCCGCCATGTGAGCCTCACGGAGAGCCTCCCTCATGAACTTTTCGTCGAGCTCCGTCATATTAGTCTCTTCTTGCGATACCTATATAGTAAAGCAAAGTGGCGAGCGAGCTGATTGCGGCTATCACATAAGTATAAGCAGCCCACTTGAGAGCGTCGATAGCCATCGGCCTGGTCTCGTAATCAGTGATTCCGGCATTGTCCAACCACTTCACGGCACGTGCACTCGCATTGATCTCTACCGGCAAAGTCACGAAACTGAACAGCGTCGTCATCGCGAATAAAGCGATTCCTATCCAGAGCAATGTCGGGAATGTCTTAATCATCAACATTCCGAGAAGCAAAATCCACTGTACGGTATTGTTCGCAAACGAAACGACAGGGACCAGAGCAGAACGGAGCTTCAGCGGAGCATAACCCACAGCGTGCTGGACCACATGACCGCACTCATGGGCAGCCACCGCAGCCGCAGCTACGGAAGACCCATAATAAACCTTTTTGCTGAGGTTTACAGTCTTGGTAGACGGATTATAATGATCCGTCAGCGTGCCCTCGATACACTCTACCTTTACATCAGTTATTCCATTATCCTGCATCATCTTACGTGCTATATCCGCACCTGTGTAACCATACTTTAGCGATACTTTGGAATATTTTGCGAATTTACCCTGCAAGGTGCTCTGAATTACAACACCCGCAAGCATTACAATTATAAAAAGTCCCCAATAACCCATAGTTTTGTAAATGTTTAAAAAATCCTCAGTATAGAATCAAATTCTGCACCAGCGCAAATATAACACAATAAATATTCCCTCTGTCAGTTAATTTTGGTATTTTTGCACCGCGAAAAAAGAAATAACGGACATTCCGGACAAGAATTTAGTCATGTTGAAAGAAAACGACTTTTCACGACTCGAACTGAAACTCAGCGCATGCCGTGACAACTATAGATATTTCCGCAGCCTCCTGGAGCCATCCACCAAGCTGCTTGTTTTGGTAAAGGCCAATGCCTATGGACATGGAGCTGTCGAATTTGCTTCCATGATGCAGAGAGAAGGCGCTGATTATCTGGCCGTTGCATACCCGATCGAAGGCATTGAACTAAGAAAATCAGGTATCAGCCTTCCTATATTGGTCCTCACTGCAGGGACAGATTACTATAACGAAATCATTGACAGCAGACTCGAGCCGGGCATCCCGAACCTTTACTCGCTGAAAATCCTCTGCGGAATACTGGAAAAACGCGGAATCACAGACTTTCCCGTCCATATCAAGCTCGACACCGGCATGCACCGCCTCGGTTTCATGACAAGCGAACTGGATGAACTGACATCGTTCCTGAAGACCTGCAAATTTGTCAGAGTGAAATCCATCTACTCGCACCTCGCTGCCGCCGAAGACCCGCAATCCGACGACTTCACCCTCGGCCAGATAAAAATGTTCGAGGCCAATGCTGAAAGAATCGTGGAGGAAATAGGTTATCGGCCAATGCTTCACGTACTTAACTCGGCAGGCATAGAAAGATTCCCTAAATACCAGCACGACATGGTCCGTCTGGGAATCGGCATCTACGGTATCAGTGCAAAACCCGACGTGAAACTCTCACCGGTGGCTTCACTCAAGTGTAAAATATTGCAGATTAAGACATTGAGCCCTGAAGATGGAACCATAGGATATGGAAGGCATGGAAAAATAGCACCGGAAGGTACAGTAATCGCCACCATCCCTGTAGGCTATGCGGACGGTATCGACAGACACCTCGGCTGTGGCCACGCCTCATTCTCCCTGAACGGACACAGAGTTCCTACCATAGGAAACATCTGTATGGATATGTGTATGCTGGACATCACCGGTGTAGACGCAAAAGTCGGAGACACGGTCACCATTTTCGGTGATGATCCGACTGTCTCCGAACTTGCAGATATCCTGGGAACTATCCCTTACGAGATCATGACCAGCATCCCTCGTAGAATAGACCGTGAAATAATCAGATAATAATAAATTACAACATCATCGAGTGACGTACCCTCGCAGCCTCTTCCTCTCCTTTCAGATGAGCGAGGATAGCGAGGCCGAACTCGACCGCACAACCTGCTCCGCGTCCTGTGATAAGATTACCGTCACTTACGGCAGGTTTCTGCTCATATATGCCGCCTCTTGCTATAGGAGCATCCTCGAATCCGTCGAAACAAGTGAAATGCTTTCCGCTCAGGCTCGGCAGCTGTGAAACCACAAGGCCCGGCGCTGCGCAAATCGCCGCAACTGTGCCTCCTTCAGAGTAATGCAACCTCATGAAGTTTATAAGTTCCGGACTCTGGGCGAGGTTCTTGGTGCCGGGCATTCCTCCGGGGAAAATGATGGCATCCTTTTCATCCGTGCCGTCGAACTCCACATTGGCCTTGAACTCGCCATAGGTAAGGTCAGCCTGAACTGTAACCTTATGAGAACTGGTCACGAACTTGTCCTTGTGGATGGAAACGGTCTTTACATCCACGCCTCCTCTTCTGAGAACATCCAGTGTGGCAAGAGCTTCGATATCCTCGAACCCGTTTGCCAGGAAAATATATACGCCTTTCATAATCTGATATGTAAAAAACTTTATACCAATAACATAAGTGCCGATGTGTACAGAACGAACATCTGGAAAGAGAGCCTGCTTCTCGTGTCGGAATCCAGCATCACCTCAGTGCTTTCTTTCTTTACGATTTTATCCAATGTCTTTTTCTTCGGCAGATTCCTGAACGCCCACTTGGTGATGAGATTACCATCGTTAAAATATACTGCTCCTCCATTCGACCGGTTCAGCGATATAAGTGTTTTGAAATCAGAATAATACACCGAAGTAAGCAACGGCATTGACCTGTCCGGAGAAAGCTTGGAGGCTGCGATGATTGCGGAGAAATCTTCCGGGGTGCAGGCGGCGAGCAGGAGCGGCTTGAATCCGGCAGTTCCGGCCTCCGACAGCAAATCGGCGATTTTACCCCAGCCCTCAGCCTTCATCTTGGACGGCTCCGGCACAGAAACCGCGAGAACTATTCCGTCAGCGGCGAGCGAATCGCGATACTCGCCGGACACATCCTTGAACGACAGTTTCGGATAATCTGTTTCGTCGATATTTATCTGTCTTTTTATCGTCTTCGTCTCCACATAAGTCCAGGTGGAATCCGGTAACTTGTTGAGAGTGAACACTCCCGTCTTGCCGTTCTTCTCGTAGATAAACGTCGAAACATACTCGTCTTCCTCGACGCCGTTTGCAGGCACGGCCGCCTCGATCATCGAAGAATAGTTGAACGGCGTGAGTTCGAGCAACGGTATGAACATCAGCGAATAAACCGCGAAGAACAGCACCGCGACGCTGACCATGATGAACGAAACATATTTGCGCTTCTGCGGTATCCCGAAATGCTTATACGGGAAGAACGCCGCGAAAATCAGCGCGCAAAGTATCAAGTTCTTTACAAGTGTCTGTCCGTGAGTGAGATGAATCGCCTCGCCGAAGCAGCCGCAATCCATCGCCGGATTAAAAATCCACAGTATGAAAGTGAGAATCGTGAACCCGCCGGTGAGGAAAGTCGCCACCCAGGCCGTGAGCGCGCGGAACACCCCTGTGATGAGGCAGATTCCTGTCAATGTCTCCACGAGCGCGAAGGTCTCGCCGATGACTTCCGCCGCCGGTCTGAGAAATCCGGTATGGAAAAAGTTAAAATATTCGTTTATTATCAATGCCGTTCCTACAGGGTCCATGAGTTTCAGGACGCCGGCGCCGAAGAATACAAATCCGAGAATGACTGCGCAGAGCCGTCTCGCTTTCATGCTGATTTCCTTAATCATAGGCCCAAGTGTTCATTCACGACTTTTCTCACTGCGTCTGAAATGACATCAGGAGGTAACATGGAACCGTCTTCTGCGCTGCAGTCTATACGGATGAACTCCGGATCAGTTTCGCACTGACGCAGATACACTTCGCGGACCTTCTTCTGGAACTCGATGTCAGCTTCATGGATGTCGCTATGCCCTTCCAGATAATCCCTGTCATTTCCTCCGCGCGGAGACTCCAACTTCTTCTCCACGAATCCGATAGGGACGTCGAGGAAAATGTTCAGGTCAGGTTTCGGGAGACCGAACTCGTTATACTCCGTATCGAAAATCCATTGGCGAAGCTCCTCACGCTCAGCAGGATCCGGCATCTTCGCGCATTGGTACGCGATGTTCGAATACACATATCTGTCCAACAGCACGGCACCGCCTTCATTCAGAGTTTTCCACATCTCGGGAGCAGCCCTGTGCCTGTCCTCGGCATAAAGAAGGGCCACAAGCTGCGGATGCACAGCATCTATGGCGCCGAATCCGCCACGCAAAAACTTGCCTATGAGTTCCCCGTAGACAGGGGAGTCATACCTCGGAAAATGAATATATTCCAGATTCTCAAATCTGGTCTGGAGATATGTGCGGAGTCTTTTTACCTGTGTGGATTTTCCTGATCCGTCCAGGCCTTCAAGTACGACTAGCATCGCTTTTCAATGGTTTTGGTCTGATGACTACAAATATAATAAAATTATTCCAACGTGCGGTAGAGTTCCACGGTTCGTACGGCCTCTGCCACATCATGCACGCGGAGGATGTCCGCTCCCTCGCAGAGTGATTTGTAATGAAGCACCTGTGTGGCAGGCAACGCCTCTTCCGGCGTTATGCCGAACTTTCTGAAAATCATACTTTTGCGAGATATGCCCACAAGAATCCTCTTGCCCAGTGACTTGAATTTCGACAGGCCACGCATAAGCTGATAGTTCTGGTCTATGGTCTTCGCGAAGCCGAATCCCGGGTCGAGAATCCAGTCGGAAATCCCTGCCGCCTCAGCAAGGATAGAGAACTTTCTGAAATAACCTAAAAGGTCTTCCGTCACATCATTATATTCAGTCAGGCTCTGCATGGTGAACGGGTTACCCCTCATGTGCATGGCCACGAACGGCAGCCCGAGTTCGCCCACAGTACGGAGCATCTCCCCCGGGACACCGGCATTGACCTCACCCTCCCGGAACTGCGTCGGGTCGGTCCCGGCAGGCATTCCCGTTCCGGCCGTCACATCGTTCACAATGAACTGACCTATAGCCTCATACACCTTGCGCACGATGGACGGCCAGTAAGTGTCGATCGAGATTTTGGTATCCGGCAGCTCCTTCCGGATGGCCTTCAACGCCGGTCCGAGCCTGCGCCACTCCTCCTCCTCGCCGATCGCTTCCGAACCCGGGCGGGTCGAACACGCGCCGATATCCAAAATTGTGGCCCCTTCTTCGACCATCCCGCATGCGCGCTTCAGGATTATGTCAATGTTGGGGGCTCCGGTGGAATCCAGGCATCTGCTGGCTGCATAATACGAGTTGTCAGTGATGTTTATGATACCCATCACGTCGATTGTTCTGCTGTCTTTCATGTATGCGTTATTAAAGTCAGGAATCATTTCCGTATACAAACATAGAAAAAAATCCGTACATTTGTGTTTTCTATAAACGAAACATTTAAAATAATGGACACTCATTCATTGTTGGCTGTGTCTCCAGTAGACGGCCGCTACGCTTCCAAATCTGAACCTCTCAGGGCGTATTTCAGCGAATTTGCCCTTATAAGATACCGTATCCGTGTGGAGATCGAGTATTTTATCGCGCTTTGCGAAATACCTCTGCCTCAGCTCGCTGACGTGGATCATGAAAAGTTCAGCATGATGCGTGACATCTATCTGAATCTCACACCGGAACAGGCCATGGAGGTGAAGGAAATCGAGAAAACCACGAATCACGACGTGAAGGCTGTGGAATATTTCATCAAGAGACATTTCCATGAGATGGGACTCGACAAGTGGTCTGAGTTTGTTCATTTCGGCCTTACTTCACAGGATATTAACAACACATCGCAGCCGCTGATGCTGAAAGAGGCGATGGAACATGTGTATATGCCTGCATTGCACGAAGTTCTAAGTCTTATCTCAGAGATGGCGGAAAAATGGTCCGATGTCCCGATGCTTGCGAAGACACATGGGCAGCCTGCCTCACCTACCCGCTTGGGCAAGGAGTTCAAGGTATATCAGGTGAGAATCGAGGAGCAGCTCAGACAGTTCTCCCAGCTTACTTATCCTGCCAAGTTCGGCGGCGCGACAGGTAACATGAACGCCCACAAAGTGGCATACCCGCATGTCGACTGGATTTCCTTTGGCGAAAATTTCGTGGCTTCACTCGGACTGAAGAGGTCTTTCCCTACTACACAGATAGAGCATTACGATAACCTCGCTGCCATATTCGACTGTCTCAGAAGGATCAACACCATCCTCATCGACTTCAGCAGGGATATCTGGACATATATCTCCATGGAATATTTCAAGCAGAAGGTGAACAAGAACGAAGTCGGTTCTTCTGCCATGCCTCACAAGGTAAACCCTATCGATTTCGAGAACGCCGAAGGAAACTTGGGAATGGCAGACGCCATCTTCACTTTCCTCTCCATGAAACTTCCTATCTCACGCCTTCAGAGAGACTTGACGGACTCTACAGTGTTGAGGAACGTGGGAGTGCCTGTGGCTCATGGACTTATCGCCTTCGCTTCACTTACGAAGGGACTTGGAAAACTGATTCTTAACGAAGAGGCTATCCAGGCTGACCTTCACAGGAACTGGGCTGTAGTGGCAGAAGCTATCCAGACAGTGCTCAGAAGAGAAGGATATCCTAATCCTTATGAGACGCTTAAAGCCCTTACCCGTACAGGTAGCGTCATAGATGAAAACACCATCGAGACATTCATTAATGGTCTGGATGTGAACGAACAAGTAAAAGAAGAACTCCGCACCATTACCCCGTGGAGCTACACAGGGTTTTAGTCCGAGGCTGATATGAGGAGCATTTTCAGGAAACTTTCCAAGATATGGCTGCCGGCATTGGTGGTCAGCGCTGTGGCGGCTCATGGCCTGGCCGCAGATCTCAACCGTGCCGGTGATGCCGGACTTTTTTCACGTCGCGAGGCTTCACCTGAGCAGGATACCGTCATATATCAGAACAATATATATACGAAATTCAGAAGCGAGTTCGACCGTGTGGTAGATACTCTGGGTGGTGACAGCCTTTTCGTGGACAGCGCCGAGGTGGTGCTGACAGCACGCGATACGATGAAAGTTCCTGATTCATTGCGCCTTACAGATCCTTTCAGATATAAATACTATGTGGCCATAAAAGACTCGCTCACCCATGTGATCGTAAGAGATTCACTCAAGCAGGCGGGCGACAGTATCGATTGGCCTAAACTTGATTCCTTATATAAGATAGACTCGACGGAAACTGCCATCAGGAAGTTCAACGCCTGGTATGCGTCTCTGGACAAGGCTGCGCGGAAAAAATATGATTTCGAGCAGAAGATGAAAATCCGCCAGCATCAGATAGACAGCATGCTGGATGCGAAAGACAGCCTCATGGCGATCCGTGACAGTATCCGTGAGAATACTCCGCGTATACTGGAGACCTTCTCTGTGCCTGACTCGATGCAGTACAAACGTATCATCGTGTGGCATAAAGATAAGGGATTCAATGACTTGCATCTGTTTCCGCTGGACACGTCGTATAACTACTATTATAACGACTATCAGTTCATGCGCCAGGATGTGAACGTGTCATATCTCGGTATAGTGGGCTCAGCAGTACAGACTTACGACTTCATGAAACGCAAGAGCGTGGAAGGGGTGTCGTTCTATGAGCCTTATGAGTGTTATTCTTACAGTCCGTATACTATTCCGTTGTACAATACGAAGACTCCTTATACGGAACTGGCATATTGGGGAACGTTGTTCGCAAACGAAGAACGTGCTGAGAATGACCTTCATATCATGACCACGCAGAACTTTTTCCCTGCTTGGAACATGACTCTCGAATATGACAGAGTCGGTGCGAACGGAATGTTGGAAAATGAGACCGTGGACAACAGGACTTTCTCCGCGTCAGTGAACCATCTTGGCAAGCGTTACCAGATGCATGCCGGCTACATATATAATAAGATGTCCAAAAAGGAGAACGGAGGAATTCTGGACAACACCATGATCCGCGATACCACCGTCGGCTCCAGAGACATCGCGACAGCGTTACGTAACGCCAACGCTTCGACATTGATAAAGAAAAATACGGTATTCCTGGATCAGACTTACAGGATTCCTTTCAACTTCATCAACAACCTGAAGGAGAGGAAGATCCTCAAGCGCGAGCAGATTTACAGGGACAGCGTAGTGGCGACCGGCGACAGCCTGGCCATTCTCGCGATGGAGGACTTGCTGGCAGCGAATCAGGCCAAGCGCGACGAAGATGCGGCGAAAGATACATTGAATACGGACATCACGACGGCCTTCATCGGGCATAACAGCGAATATTCCGTATATCGCAAAATCTATGAGGACAATATAGCGGCGAGCGACGAATCTGCGCGTAAATTCTATAATAACGCGTTCTATATTAATCCGTTGGCTTCTCACGATTCCCTCCGAGTCATGAAGTTCGAGAACAAGGTGTTCATAAAACTCCAGCCTTGGGCATCGGATGCCATCGTATCGTCACTGAACGTGGGAATAGGAGACAGACTCCTTAATTACTACATGTTTACGCCGGACAGCTATCTGAAACGCGGCGGCAACACAGTCTGGAACTCGATGTATCTCTACGGCGGCGCCAAGGGCCAGGTGAAAAACTTCTTCCATTGGGACGCCGACGGCTATTACACTTTCCTCGGGAAAGAAATCAATGATGTCGGAATCAGTGCCAATGCCGGTTTCAACATTTATCCGTTCCGTCGTCACCGCAAGAGTCCGATGTCGTTCGATTTCCACTTCGAGACCAGTCTCGACGAGCCGGAATACTATCAGCAGCATTATTTCTCGAATCATTATAAATGGGATAACGATTTCAAGAAGATTTCCAGGACGGAGTTCAGCGGTACATTCAGTGTTCCTCACTGGAACCTCAGCGTGGATGCCGGATGGACATTGATGAAGAATCACGTTTATTATGACGGACTTGCGACAGCGAAACAGAGTGAAAGCCCGGTAAGCATCCTGGGCATCTCGCTGATGAAGAATTTCAAGCTCGCAGGACTGCATTTCGACAACAAGGCGCTTTTCCAGCTGTCTTCAGATGAGGAAGTCATTCCGGTTCCGATGATAGCCCTGAATTGCCGTTGGTACTGGCAGTTCAACGTAGTCAAGAACGTGATGCAGATGCAGATAGGTGCCAATGTGACATATACTTCCAGATGGTATGCTCCAGGATATAGCCCTGCGTTGGGTCTGTTCCATAACCAGAAGGTGGACAAATACGGAGATTGCCCTTATATAGATGCGTTTGTGAATATCCAGTGGAAGAGAGCTTGTGTTTTCGCCAAGTTTGTCAATGCCGGTATGGGCTGGCCGATGGACAGTGCGGACTACTTCAGTGCGCACGGATATATCAGGCCACAGAGAGGATTCAAGCTCGGTGTGTTCTGGCCGTTCTACATCCAGCCTTCCAAGAACAAGCAAGTGTCTGCAGGAAGCTCACTTAGCGGAAGCAGATAGCACTCCCGGTCACGCTACGCGTGATTTATAATAACACTTAAAACCGACGCGAATGAAAGTTCATACGAGGTTGAAAATAGTATTGAGGTATTTGTTGCCCACAATCATCGTGCTTGTGGGTGCGCCTCTCTTGCAGAAATCCATCGATGAAGGCCAGTCTTTCGACGATGATATCCTCAGGTGTGTAATAGCCGTAGATGATTCCAAGACCATGAATTATCCCATCGGCTACAATTATGAGATGCTTAAACTCTACGCCTGGCAGACGGGAAAAGAAACCGACATCTTTCTCGGTGGTGAGGAATACCTGGATTCCCTGAGCAGCGGTGCTGTCGATATTGTGGTGCTTCCGAGCACCGATTCCCTGATATATGACAAGAATTTCTATGCTTCAGCCACGCTTGCTGACAGCTCTTCCTGGATTATCGACGGAAAACTCACGGCTTCGCACAGGGAAATGAACATCTGGCTCTCACATTTTTTTGTTACGGATGAACATAAGAACATAGTGGAGCGTTTCACTCCTGCATATGAGCCTTTCAAGAGAGCGTCTACTGGTCGCAAGTATAAGAATATCAGCCCTTACGATGCACTTATAAGCAAATATGCAGAGGAACTCGGATGGAAACGCGAGATGCTCGCCGCCCTTATCTGGCAGGAATCCAAGTTCCGTATCGAGGCGAAATCCCGCCGTGGCGCTGTGGGGCTTATGCAGATGATGCCGCGCACTGCGAGCCGTTTCGAGGCCGACAATCTTCTGGACCCTGAGGAGAACATCGCCGCTGCGGTGCGTTATCTCTCCCATCTGCAGAGCATGTTCAGGATTTACACGGAGGACCGGACCGAACTGATGAAGTTCACTTTGGCTGCTTACAATGCCGGTGAGGGCCGTATCCGTGATTGTATGAATTATGCAGCATCCATCGGCGCTCCTAATAGAAAATGGTCTGATATCGTGGCAGTTATCCCTGATATGCGTGAGGATTCCATCCTTCAGCAGGATACCGTGAAGCTGGGCAAGTTCAAGGGCTACGAGACCATAAAATATGTCGAGAATATGGTCCGTCTGCGTGATGCCTTCACTTCTATTTCCAAGTGAATCTCTACTGAGCCCTGACGGTCTTCGCCGGGTCGACTGAAGATATGAACAGGCAAGGCAGCGTCAGGAGTATCATTATCAATGCGTAAGAAACGACGTCAGCCGCAATTACCTGGAAGACATTGACATGAACCGGAACGAAATCGAGGAAATAGTTCTCGGGGTTCAGCCGGATCAGGTGCGTGGAATTTTGGACCGCGCAGAAGAGGAAGGCGACAGCGTTGCCGATGAGCATGCCTTTCAGCACGACAGACGAAGATACGCGCAGGAAAACTCCGGCGATGGAGCGGTCGGTCATGCCCATGGATTTCAGGATTCCGATGGTCGAGATGTTGCGGAACAGCATAATCAGCAGCGACGATATCATGTTGAAGCCCGCCACCACTGTCATCAATATCAGGATAAACAGCACGTTGAAGTCGATAAGGTCCAGCCAGGAGAAGATTTCCGGGTATTTGTTGAGTGCCGATGAGGCGACTACCGTATCTTCGTCTTCCGGTGTGTAAAGCAGCACTCTGGCTCCGACTTCCTCGCTGATTTCTTTCATCGCGGTCTTGTTTCTCAATTCGTCGTCCACGATGATTTCCAGCGCCGACACGTCTTCCGGACCCCAGCCGTTAAGTCTCTGCATATCAGAGAGTCCGGCGTAGACTATCAGGGCGTTGTCGTTCCCTAAGAGGTCCGGGTAAATGTCTTTTATGCGGAACTGTCTTGCCTTCACCTTTTCTCCTACGAAATATGTGAGCATCTTGTCGCCCTCATGCAGGCTGAGCAGTTCGGCCAACCTCTTGGGAATGGACACGTTGAGGCTGTCGACCGTCCCGTCTTCCACGCCTTTAAATAATACTCCGTGGATATTCTCGCCGTTTTTTATGATGCCTGCCCTGTAGATGGCCGGGCGGATGGACCGGATACCTTCCAGCGTGTCGAGCACCGGCAGAAAACCCGGGTGACGTCGGATGGGCGAATTTTCATTCACAATATTAAGGTCGGGAGCCGTGAGCTGGATGTCGCCTGAAATGGAGGCGATGCCGTCGCGCAGTTCCTTCCGGAATCCCGAGGAAATCGCCACCGCGATGATGATGATGAAGGATGCGACGGCTGTCGTGGCCATCGCGATTCTGCCGTGGAAGCGCAGCTGCTTCGCTATAAATTTCGTTGCTTTCAATGTTTGGGTCAATGTTTGTTCAGGTATAAAGTTATGAATAAATTGTTAATTATTTTGTCCAAAAAGTTGAAAAATTCTAAATTATGTGTAGATTTGCATTTTAAACAATACTTATTTATAGTGTAATTTTTAGTTAGACAATATACGGGGGAGCCTGTCCGAAAAGTAACGGATTGAAATAGATACAAAAGTATAAAAAGCTCTTTGAAATATGCGATTATTTTCGTAACTTTATGATAGTTAAGAAGATACGCAA
>UREV01000003.1 GCA_900546925.1 uncultured Bacteroides sp. | reverse complement strand
TCCTCTACAGATTATCTATGATATTCGGTTAAACACAGGATTTTACTGGTGAGCCGAATTTTGATCCGCCTTGCAGGCTGTAGCGATCGTAATATTCCCACATGAAGAAAGAGGCCCGATAAAACCACCACTAATTATTACGGCCCAATTATTTGATACGACAGAAGACTCAGACAAAGATTTAGTCTCAGGCTGAACTATGTCACAGGAATCATCAACACCTTGAAATCCAATTTCCTCACTCGTAAAGCCAGTCTCTGGAAAACACCACTCCAAAGATTCATTTACCAGTTCTCCACTACAAGCGTCCACATATAAATATCGCCAATACCTTCCGCCATTAGCTGTCGGTTCCGTATTAATCATTATAACCCAAGAATCCACGTCAATAGTCTTCGAATCATGAAAATATGCCACAAACGGTGTATTAGCCTTTACGACATAATCGCTGACATAGACCATATCGTACTGGTCTATTATCTCTTGCACAGAAGCTATCGCTTTCTCTTTCGAAATATAGTGCTCTGTATCGGTACCCCTCCAATCATCATAATCTAGAACAATCTGACTCTTTATTACATGATACTATGAGAGACAAACTCAACAATATAAACAAAAGTTTTCTCATGGCTCAAAAAAAATTAAACGTTTTATATAAAATATAAAAAAAATCTAACCAACCCAAAAATAGCATGGGAAGGTTAGATTTAGAAATATCATACTATTTCCAACCGTCGTTCTGACCGAGGTTAGGATCGAGTAGACTCTGGCCTGAAGGAATAGGTTCCAAATAATATTTGTCGTTCCATTCACGATCGACTTTACTGCCAGTTCCAGTAGCCGCTGAAGTGTTATAAGGTGACTTGTAAGCCTTACCACCTATAGTAACAAAGAAGTTGGCTGCAACAATTTCATTCCAATCTGAATCTGATACCGTAGTGCTATAAGCTTTCAAAGCATCCTGTGATACTCCAACATAACCCGCAGGATTCTTCTTGGTGTCAAGATTAGCACCAAGTGCCCATCTCATGAGGTCATCGTGACGGAATCCGTCAGCCATGAGTTCACTTCTGCGGTCACGGCGAAGTTCCTGAAGAAGAACGTTAGCGGCAGGATCCTTAGGGTCTTTAGTAATAACCGTACCTGCAACTGAACATCCATCAGTTCCTACCAGTGTCAAAGCAGGAATCTTACCATGCTTGGTACGAAGAATATTCACTGACTTATCGAGGTCTGCCTGTGTAATCTGCTTCAACTCAGCACATGCTTCGGCATAGTTCTCAAGAACCTCTGAATACTGGAAAATAGGGCCGTCAGTGTCATTAGAAGGACCATTCCAAGTACCTGCCTTTTCGTACTCTGCTTTCTTGCTCCAATCAACAAACTTAGTTGTCCAGTAACCTGTGGTAGAGTTGATTCCATCAGTGTATGCAAGTTTAGTTACAGGGAGAACTGACTCAGTCACGGTCGCATTCAAACGAGCATCTCTACCAGTGAAAATTCCTGCGAGAGTAGCATCACTATAAGAAGGAACCATGTGAATAGGCAAGCCTGAAGACATTGTATAGTTTTCGACAGCACTCTTGGTCAATCCCCATGTAGCGGTAGAAGTGACAACATAGCCAAACTGAGTATGTCCAGCAGTAACCTTACCACCATTTACATTTGCAAGGGTATAAATCTTATAAAGAAGGACCTCTTTATTTCCTGCAAGAGACAATGAGGTATACATTGTCTTATAGTTGTCGGAAATTTCGTAAAGGCCACTGGTAATCACCTTATTGGCAGCTTCCTTAGCC
Organism: uncultured Bacteroides sp.; assembly: GCA_900546925.1. Classification (GTDB taxonomy): domain Bacteria; phylum Bacteroidota; class Bacteroidia; order Bacteroidales; family UBA932; genus Cryptobacteroides. Next base: position 106,535 of record UREV01000003.1, on the reverse strand, counting down.
TTCGCATAGAAAGTGTCAGGATGTCCGCCTGCAACATTGTGATACTTCTCCCATGCACCCTCATAAAGAGCTGCTCTAGAAAGAAGTGCCGCAGCAACCATATTATTTACAGTATTTACACCTGCCTTAGATGGTTCAAAGCAATTATTCATCGCGAATTCCAAATCAGCAACAACGTTATCCATAACGGTAACGCGTGAATCACGTGGTTTGGTAACATTCGCTTCTTTAGAGAAGTCTATTTCGGAATCCACCCAAACAACATCTCCATATGTCTTCACCAAGTCAAAATGGTAAAGCGCCCTGAAGAAACGAGCTATACCTCTCCAGTGATTTGCAGTTGCCTCAGAAAGATTCGGAACTTTGTCAACACGAGCCAAAAGGATATTAGCTTCACGAATTCTGTCATATGGGGTATTCCAAGCAGAAGATGAGTTTGGAATATTTTTGGTAAACTCTGAAAATGACTCAGTAGCATAATCATCCGTCAAGGTCTCACCATGATACTGACCTCTTGTCCAACCTGAGCCATAGCTCATCTCGCCGAAATATCCATAAAATTTCCACGAGAAGATTTCCAGAGCTGATTCGGAAGTCCAGTTTGTGTCATCCGAGTTGCTGTCCAACGGCTTCTTGTCAAGAAAGTCATTGCAGCCGCTCAGACCAATAGCCGCAATAGCAGCCATCGCTAATGTATAGAATTTATTTCTCATATAATCAATGTGTTATAAATTAGAAAGTAATCTGAAGTCCGCAAGTCCACTGACGGTTGAACGGCATCGCGCGACCAGCATATGTCATATCGATACCATTTGTATAAGTAGAAGACCATCCTCCGGTACACTCAGGGTCCATCACACCATTAATGTGGTCGAATGTAAGAAGGTTCTGAGCACTGAAGTAGAAACGGAGTTTCTCAACAAAAATTTTCCTGGTAAGATTCTGAGGCAGGGTATAACCGATTGTCAGGTTCTTAACTCTCAAATAAGCGAGATTGTTCAAATACTTAGTCTGAGGAGCGAAGTTGTTACATCCTGAATTTCCAGGAAGACCTGAAAGTGAACCGAAAGCGCCATTGATATATGGACGAGGGAACTTAGCATTCTGATTGCTTTCTGTCCAATAATCCAACTGATTTTCAAAGATATTCATCTGGGCACCAGCTGCGTGAGGAATAAAGAGTGAAGAAGTTGTCCACATGTCACGCTTACCTACACCCTGGAAGAGGACTTCAAAGTCAAAGCCCTTGAACATCGCACCAAGACGAAGAGAATACTCGTAACGAGGAAGCTGATTACCGATACGCTTCAAGTCGCCGTGATCATCGATAGTACCCTTACCGGTATCGATTTTACCACTATTGTCCAAATCCTTGTACTTGATATCACCAGCACCGAAACGGAAAGAACCATTCTGAATATAAGACTGATCCGGAATGCCAGCTTTAAGTGTACCGTCAGCATTCAAATCTGAAGAGTTGAAATATCTATCTGTTTCAAAGCCCCAGATTTCACCAATCTGTTTTCCTTCATACCATCCATTGAGTGCACCAGTTGTATTATTCCACTTGGTAATCTCTGATTTAGCATCTGAAATTGTGAATGTTCCGTAAACTGCGAGATCCTTATTGAATGAATGGTTGTAATCAATCTGAAGCTCCCATCCGGTCGTCTTCAAGTCTCCACCATTCTCAAGAGGAGCAGTAGCAATACCTACATAACGTACAATTTCATTGCCGGCAACGAGCATACCGATATTACGTCTCTGATACCAATCGAATGTAACATTAAGTTCATTGTTGAAGAAACCTGCATCGAAACCGATATCGAGGGTACGAATTTTCTCCCATGTCATATCAGCATTGATAGCGGACGGAGTAGTAACTGTAGACACCTGATTCATATCAGTTCCAATCCAGCTGACAGTCTTTGTAGACATTGTAGCGATATATGGATACCAAGACTCAAGAGCCTGGTTACCGACAGAACCATAAGAAGCTCTAAGTTTAAGTGTCGGAACGTAAGGCTTGATATTAGTCCAGAAGTTTTCTTCTGAAATACGGTAACCTGCAGAAGCAGATGAGAAGAATGCCCACTGCTTACCAACACGGAATGATGAAGAACCATCATAACGTCCGTTCACTTCGAGGAGATATTTTTCTTTGTAGTTATAGTTGATACGACCGAAGAAACCGGCTGTAGCCCTATGTCTCAAAGACTCATTTACAATACCCTCGTTCTTACCATCGGTAAGGTTAAGAGTCGGGATATCCGCATTCTGTACGCCATTAACTTTAACTGACTGACTGTCATACCTTAAATCCTCAGCATTCGCACCAAGTTTGATAGCAAAGTTATGCTGTTTCTGGATATCGAACACATAGTCAAAGTAAGCATTGTAAGTATTAGTGATCTTATTTACAAATGTTCTCTGCAGGAAGTCATTAGTAGTCACGGCTGCCTTTTTAGGGAACGACCAGTTCGCCACATAATATGGCTGACGCATGGTTCTATTCTCATAATTGTAGCGACCTCTCGTATAGTCACCATAGAAAGAAAGACCTGGAGCGATATTAATCTTCATGTTACCGCCGATAGTCAAATACTGATCTTTAGTAGAGCAGATGCTTTCATTTGCAACATAAGCATTTCCATGACGGAAATAAAGACCTTCACCGGTAGCTGCGCTTTCACTTGCATAAGTACCGTCAGCCTTTTTACTACCATCTGAAATACCGAATGGGAAGAACGTAGGGAAACGCATTGTATAATAGATGAGTCCCATAGCACCATTACTAGACTCATAGCCATAAGGGTACTCAAACTCTTTCTCCACATACATCACCTTAGTACCGAGATTCAACCATTTCTTGACCTGAGTATTACTAGAAAGGTTCACGTTGTATCTCTTGACATCGTTCTTCTTGGCAGCTTTCAAAGTACCATCATTCTTGGTATAACCGAGACCGATATTGTAATTTGTCTTACCAGTATTGCCATTGACGGAAAGGTTATGGATCTGAGAGAATGAAGTCTTGAAAATCTCCTTGTTAGGGTCAGAAACCCTATAATAATAAGGTGTACCGTCTATGAATTCATAATCCTCACCATATTTGTATACAGGATTGCTGAGATTTCCGGAATACTTTTTAAACCAATTTGTAATGCCAGTCCCGAGCATATCATAATACATACCGAAAGCCTCGATTCTCTGGCCATCAACATTCTTCTGAGCAATGATTCCTTCTTCGAGCTGAGCCAGAATACCATCCTTGTCAGTAATATACTTAGGAAGTCCAATTGGCTGATTCCATGAGAAGTTATTTGAGTATGTAATGGAAACTCTATCCTTTACAGCAGAACCATCTTTAGATGTAATGAGGACAACACCCCATGCAGCACGTGATCCATAGATGGAAGCTGAAGCGGCATCCTTGAGGACTGATATACTCTTGACGTTGTCCGGGTTTACAAATGAAAGATCAGGAACCTCAACACCATCAAGAAGGATAAGAGGTTTGTTATCACCGTTAATAGAGCCGGTACCACGAATTTTCATTGTAGGAGATGCATCCAAGTCATTGGTACTATATGAAATAGTAAGACCAGGAACAACACCTTGCAAACCTTTAGACACATCAGTAATAGGCTTGCTGCCGAAAGCTTTATCGACATCGACAGCAGTAACAGAACCTGTCATGTTGACTTTCTTCTGAGTACCGAAACCGACGACAACTACTTCATCAAGAAATTCAGAGTCCTCGCGAAGAGTGACAGACATGGCTTCCGAAGCTACCACTTTAATAGTCTCGTAACCAATACATGAAATTTCGAGGGTAGCTCCTTTTGGAACTCTAAGGAAGAACTTACCATCGACATCGGTATTGACACCGTTTTTGGTTCCGGTTTCTATGACACTGGCACCAGGAACTGGCTGACCGAACGCGTCCACAATCTGACCGGAGACATTAATCCTGTCAGTCTGAGAAACCATAGAAGCCGATAGAGATTCGGCTCCAGCAGCAGGAACAGCTGTTCCGACGTTTATAGCCGTGAACAATGAGGCTGCAGCCAGGCACATGTAAATGTTTACATTGCCGATCATCTTTTTTTGATCCATAGGCATATATAATTAGCAGTTAATAATATTATTGCATTCACAAATATATGAAATAAATTTGTCTTTAAATCGTTTGTTGGAGTTTTTTTATTTAACGTTTCTCATTATTGTAATAGAAGATGGTTTTAATCCTCATATGCACAGAAAAATTAAAAATAATGATGATATCGATGCAAGATTTAGAATATATTTGCATTATTAGGAAGAAACCCCATAAAACCATTTAAGTCATGTTCAAGAAATCTTATCAATTTTTGGCCATTTTTGCAGGCCTGCTTCTTTTAGTCGGCTGCAAAAAAGGTTCATCCGACGAATCACAAGAAGGGATACTTGGAAGATGGGTACCCGTATACGCCTGCGGACGCGAGCTCGGTCCTCCTCACGACAAGTATTATGATGGAAAAGTAGATAAGAACGGTGAAATCTCAGTACTATATGTCGATACCTCAAACCCCGACGCACGACATAAGGGATCTATGATTATCCCGGGAATCCGCTTTTTTAAAAAAGACGGAAATGATGTCTACATTCATTTTTACAAAAACACTCCGAAAGATGAGATTGGTAAACCGCTATTGTATAGGATTGAAAACGGGGTTCTCTACTTGGAACTACCTATGGGCGCATTCATAAACTGTCCTGCTGATGTCCTCGACTCAGGCTCCGGAAAATTCCAGGAAATGCCTATAGAGTTCATGGATAATGGACAGATAAAATTCAATAACGTCACATACAGCAAGAAAAAGTAAGTATACCATAATCGATTACACAATCGACATCACACAATCTCGAAAACGATATTCAGCCCAAGGAGGATGAGCACGCAACCGCCCACGATGGAGGCGGGTTTTCCGGCACGACGACCGATGACGTGACCGCCTTTAATTCCCAGGACCACGGACAGGGCTGTAATCAGGAACACCGCCGCGAGAGGGACTGTCATTCCGTGCAGTCCCCTTCCGGCCATGGACATGGAAATTCCCACTGCCAATGCATCGATACTGTCGGCCACGCCGGCTATGACGATATTCCTGAGCCCGGACAAATTCTGCGACTCCTCCTCGGAAAACGCCTCCTTTATCATGGACCCGCCGACGAAAAGCAGCAGGCCCATACCAATATACTTCACGTAGGCCAGCACATACCGCGCGATAAAATCGCCGAACGCCCAACCAACAAAAAGGAAGGACGTCTGAATGACCGCGAATATCAGGGAAATCTTCAAAATCTCGCCCCACGAAACGCGCTTCATAGCCACGCTCGCACAAAGAGACACCGCGAAACAATCCGCACACAGCGAGGCCGAGAGCAGAATATCCTTAAATATTTCCTCCATAACGCATTATGGCTTAAACACTTGACGATTCACAATAGAACGCCCGAGCGTGAGCTGGTCAGCATATTCCAAATCGTCGCCGAAACCGAGTCCGCGCGCCAACGCCGACACCTTCACCCCGAAACCAGCAATCTGCCGGAAAATGTAAAAAGAAGTCGTCTCCCCCTCGACATCCCCGCTGAGCGCCAAAATCACCTCCAGGTTCTCCGCCCCTGCGGTTTGGGTCAATGCTGCCACACGATTTTTAAGTTCGACGATTTTCAAATCCGACGGCCCCACACCGTCGATCGGTGATATCTTTCCGCCCAGTACATGATAAACCCCATGATACTGGCCGGTAGCCTCGATGCTCATCACATCACGGACATTTTCCACAACACATATAGTATTATGGTCACGGCTGCCATCCCTGCATATCGCACACTCTTCATCATCTGATATCATCATGCAGGTACGGCAATATTTTACATTCTCCCTGAGATTTCTTATGGAATCCGTAAAATGCCGCACATTATCAACAGGCTGGCGAAGCAGATGCAACGCCAGCCTGAGAGCACTCTTCTCCCCCACTCCCGGAAGCGAACTTATGGCATCAACAGCCTGCTCCAGAAGCTCTGAGGGATATTTTTCACTTCGCATCCTTGTCGCCTCCATTATAGGCATCCACAGCCTTGCGGACAGAACCATATTTGAGGAGCAGCCTCTTGGCAAGTTCATAATCCGTAATACCGGTCTCTCCCATAATCATACGTGAACCGCGGTCTACAAGCTTCTTGTTAGTAAGCTGCATGTCCACCATCTTGTTTCCCTTCACATGACCGAGACGAATCATGGTCGCAGTAGAAATCATATTCAGCACAAGTTTCTGAGCTGTACCGGATTTCATTCGGGTACTTCCAGTCACGAACTCAGGGCCTACAACCACCTCCACTGGAATCTCAGCGGCAGCAGCAAGGTCAGAACCCTTGTTACATGTTATACATCCGGTAAGAAGGCCATGCTCACGGGCAATCTTCACGGCACCTATGACATAAGGTGTAGAACCTGAAGCCGCAACACCGATAACTATATCATCTGCAGTCGGATGGAACGGCTGCATATCAGCCCATCCTCCCTGAGGATTATCTTCTGCTGCCTCTACTGCGTCACGGATAGCCCTGTCACCACCTGCGATAAGACCGATGAATTTATCATGAACTCCGTATGTAGGAGGTATTTCTGAAGCATCTACCACGCCGAGACGTCCGCTCGTGCCGGCACCGAGATAGAACACGCGGCCACCTTTTTTCATTCTTGCGACCACTCCTTCTACGAGTTTCTCGATCTGAGGTATCTCCTCTGCCACAGCTGCAGGAACGCTGCTGTCCTCGTTATTTATTCCCGTAAGGATTTCTTTTACAGACATCTCGTCCAGATGCTGATAATTCGATGATTGTTCTGTAGTTTTCATGTCCTATAGAATTTGAACAGTTATTTTTCAGTATGGAATCTCACCAGTCCTTCCACCGGTGATGCAGTAATTTCTGATATGGTGACACCGAATTCAGAAGCGATTCTGATCAATGTCTCTTTATGTGCCGCTGCGAATCCGCCCACTACACCGACAGGCTTTCCTGCGATATCGTACTGTGAAAGACAGCGTGTGAAAAGAGATCTGAAATTATTATCTATCAGCTCTTTAACATAAGGAACAGTATTATAGTGAGAAGAAATGAAAGGTGAGAACGAGCCCAAATACCCTGAAGGTGCACCTCCCTTATAAACGTTCTGGACTACGGTCAGATAGTCCACCTTGAATTTTTCAGCAAACTCCGTGGCAAGCGGTTCAGGAACAAGTCCTTTCAAGAAATCTGACATAAACAGTTTTCCCAAACATGCTCCTCCGCCCTCATCTCCTAAAATAAAACCTCCAGAGCGCACATTCTTCACGATTTTCTCCCCGTCATACTCGCAGCTGTTAGAACCTGTACCTAAAATCACGGCGATTCCAGGCTTTCTGCCACACAATGCACGGGCCGCATCCAGAAGGTCGGACGCATATTCTATCTCAGCCTCAGGAAATGCTTTATGAAATTCAGCATCCAGATTCTTGGCGCTGTCAGGCACGTTTTTACCATCCGAAATCAGTCCAGCCGCATAAAAATGTATTTCGGTGACAGTCTCCCCAGACGGGTCCAATTCCGGTATAGCACTTGCCAACACGCCTGAAATAAATTCAGGTGTCGCCGAAGCCACGTTCATTCCCGGTGTGCGGAGCGAGTAAATCGTCCCGTTATCCGATATCGAGCGCCAATCAGTCTTAGTAGCGCCACTTTCTGCTATTATTATCATAATATTTCAATAGTTTCATGACAGGCACCCCCTGCCGGCGAAAAACGAGAAAAACCGGCTGCATTATTTCTTTTCAGGAATGTTCTCCAGAACACTCTTCACAAATTTCCAACACTTATCCACAGTGTCGATCTTCACTCTCTCATCCGGTGAGTGCGGATACTTGATGGTAGGACCGAATGATACCATATCCCAGTTAGGATATTTGGCTCCGAGAAGAGCACACTCGAGACCTGCGTGGATAGCTGTAACCTTCATCTCGACTCCGAACAGATTCTTGTAAACGTCTTTCATGACGCCGATAATAGGTGCTGAAGGAATCGGTGTCCAACCTGAATAAGCTCCGAATGTGTTGAAACCGGCACCTGCAAGTTCGAATACGCAGCGCATCTTTTCTGCCACATCCTCTCTGGCTGTATCTACAGAACTTCTTATAAGTGAATGAACTGTGAGATGTCCGTCCTTAGTTCTCACCACTGCCATGTTCACAGATGTTTCCACAAGGCCAGGCATAGTAGGGCTCATTCTTTCCACTCCGTTAGGGCATGCCATTATGGCTTTTACTGCCCTCAACATTACGTCATCCTCTATATAAGAGGTAAACGGCTCATTTTGTTTCTCGAAGAAGCAGACCGTTTCAGGGTCAGTGTCAGCATATTCTGACTTGATGATGCCGAACAGCTCCTCCACTTTGGCATTGACCTCAGCCACATTGGCCGAAGGCACAAGAATGGCAACTTCAGCCTCGAACGGGATGGCGTTGCGGAGGCTTCCACCGGTGAAGTCAGCGACTTTCACGCCGAATTTTTCGAGGAGCGGCAGCAATACTCTGGCGGCAGCTTTGTTTGCATTTCCGCGGTAGAGGTTAATGTCCTGTCCTGAGTGACCGCCCTTCATTCCCTTGACAGTCAGCCTGTAGCTCTCGAATCCGGCAGGAGCGTCGATCATCTTATATGAGAAGTCGCCCATTCCGTCCAGTCCGCCTGCACAACCTATGTAGAGCTCGCCTTCTGCCTCAGAGTCGAGATTCAGGAGGATGTCGCCTTTAAGTTCACCTGGTTTCAGCTTGGTCGCTCCGGTCATTCCGGTTTCTTCATCGTATGTGATGAGAGCCTCGATAGGGCCATGTTTCAGGGTGTTGTCTTCGAGGGCAGCGAGGGCGATACATACGCCGATACCGTTATCTGCTCCAAGTGTGGTTCCCTTTGCTTTTACCCATTCGCCGTCGATTTCTGTCTGGATAGGGTCGGTAAGGAAGTCGTGTACAGTCTCGGCTGTCTTCTGAGGTACCATGTCCATATGGGCCTGGAAGATGACGCCGCGTCTGTTTTCGTAACCTGGTGTAGCAGGTTTGGTGAAGATTATATTGCCTGTCTCGTCTTTACGGACATCTACATTATGAGCTTTTCCCCAGTCGAGGAGGTATTGTTCTACTTTCTCCTCGTGTTTAGAAGGACGTGGAATTTGTGACAGGGCGTCAAAATTAGTCCAGACGCCTTTTGGTTCAAGATCTCTAATATTCATATAATTATAAATTTATGTGGTTATTTCGTAATCGGGAATGAGCTTACGACTCCGAGCTGGTAAACCGGAATCCTGCTCTGCAAAAGGACATTGACCCCATCCGAGAGCTTCACCGTGCATACCGAAGGTACGCGGTAATAAGCGACGGCTCCTTTCGGTTTCATGCTGCGGGCGTCAGGGATGCTTACCGGAGACGGGGTGAATTCAAGCAGGTATGGCTTGCCGGAGATGTCATCGGCAGGGACGAGGCCCTTGGAGTCCGACAGGCGGAATGCGACATAGAGCTGTGCATCGTTGTCGGCAGTCGGCACCACGTCGTAGTTCATCTTCTGTGTGGAAATGTCGCTGTAGCCGATGAACATGGACATATATTCGTTTTCCATTCGGGTGATTTCTGCCACGGCTGAGGCCATCGCTTCGCCGCTGAATGTCGCATCTGTATCACCTGTAATGATTTGCACTTTCTTCTTTCGGAGGCTGAAAATCATGTCGGCAGCTTCTTTGGCACGTGCGTCCATGGATTTCTGTACGACCATTTCCTGCTGTACCGCTACCTTGTTATACGCGGATTCGCTTTTTACCGTGCGGTAAAGAGTCGCCGCCTCGGAGGTCAGGTTCGAAGTGAGTCCCTTGTCTGAGAAGTCGCCTTTCGAAACTGAAGGGAAGCGCCATTCGGTCGATTCAGCCGCCGCATCTGCTATCGATACCAGGCCTTGTGAGGTCAATGCCAAAAAGGCGGGCATGCCTGCACCCGGATTTACCGTATAGCGGAGCGCAGGGTCGGCTTCGACGGCGGAAGTCATTTTCACTGAGGTCACTTCGAACTTGGTAGCGTCCTGTTGTCTGGCATCGACACCGAGATATTTCTGTGCATATTTAGCATAAGGTCCTGCATGGAAAGTTTCCTGTCTTGCCTCGACTTCGAGTTTCACTGAGGTGGACGGCAGGGAGTAAACCAGGCTTCCTTCAGGATCCGAGTGCCCTGATTGGGCATACGCGGCGATATTTACGCTCATCAGCGCAGCCGCCAAAGCATAATTCAATGTTTTCATTTTTTCCATCTGTTATGTGTCCACAGATAGTTCGCAGGCTGGGCTTTCACGTCCTCCTCCAAATATCTGTAGAATATGTTCATAATCTCTTCAGGGGTCATCTGTGACGCGTCCGGACAGATTTCCCGGAAAGTCATCGTATATCCATAGTCTTCTTTCTTGCGGAAGGCCATGTAGACTACCGCAAAACCGAATTTGTGCGCGAGCGAGGCCCCGCCTGTCATGGTCAATGTCGGCTGATTCATGAAGTTGTCCACTTTATGACCGGCAGCATGCTTGTAAGGGCATTGGTCCGTAGGAAAAATATAGAGCCTCTTTTCATTTTTGTGGGCGATGGTGAACCGCATTATCTTGTTCGACTCGACATAGCAGGTTTCCCGGTTTTCACGGGCGATGGGAGCACAGCGGTTCGCACCCAAGACTTCATCCCAAAATTTATTTTTCAGTTTCTTATATACTACTGTAACACTTTTTTCACCGAAATGGACCTTTTTATGAAGATAACTCATGATGCCGCCGGTAATTTCCCAGTTTCCCAAATGTGAGGTCATGACGATGACTCCGGGACGTTCACAAAACAGGCGATCGAGCATTTCTTCGTTTTCCGCCTCGCAAATATGTGATTTTTTCAGTCTTTTCTCATCGTGTGCTCCCGCGAACCAGAAGGTCTCGGCTACGATGTCCCCGAAATGGCGATAGAAGTCTTTCATAATGACTTTCAGCTCTTTATACTTCTTTTCAGGAAAAGAACGAGCCAGATTCATCATGACGAGATCGCGTCTGTAATGTATCGGACCTGACACGAGCCATGCGATGCATCTCCCCCAGAAATAGTGTAGTTTCAGAGGCTGCAATGCCGCAAGTCTCATGATACTTTCCATTATTTTTACTCCAAATCGCATAATAATCTTCGTTCACAAAAAACAAATATAGAAAATTTTATGTAAGTTTGTAGCCGTAACGTAAAATTTTTAGTTCAAGGAGGAAGGTTCCTGACTTGATCATAACCCATAAAAAAAAGACTGTAAACTATGTTTAAAGACCAGCCTAAAGGTTTGTTCGCCCTCGCTCTCGCCAACACTGGAGAGCGATTCGGCTACTACACTATGCTCGCCATTTTCCTCCTGTTCATTCAGGCCAAGTTCGGATTCAGCGCAGCAGTTTCTACTCAGATTTATTCTATTTTCCTCGCAGCGGTTTATTTCATGCCGCTCTTCGGAGGAATGCTCGCCGACAAAATCGGTTACGGAAAATGCGTAACTACCGGTATCGCGGTGATGTTCCTCGGTTACTTCTGCCTCGCTATCCCTACAGGACCGGATATCGCAGGTAAGATACTCATGTTCAGCGCATTGGCTCTTATCGCTGTCGGAACTGGACTTTTCAAGGGAAACCTTCAGGTTATGGTCGGAAACCTTTATGACGACCCTAAATATTCTGCGAAGAGAGATTCAGCATTCAGCCTTTTCTACATGGCCATCAACATCGGTGCGATGTTCGCTCCTTCTATGGCTAAGGCTGTGACTAATTTCTTCCTCAGCAAATCAGGTCTCATCTATGACGCAAATGTTCCTGCTCTCGCTCATCAGGTTATGAATGGAGTAATTTCTCCAGAGAACGCTGAGAAGCTTCAGACTATCGCAGGCAGCATGTCAGGTGCAGAGGGAATGGATTTGGCTACTTTCAGCCAGACTTACATCGAGAAGCTTTCTACCGCTTATAACTATGGTTTCGGTATCGCTTGTATTTCTCTCGTGGTTTCTGTGCTTATCTATTTCAGCTGCCGTTCATGGTTCAAGCATGCTGACGTAAATGCTGCTCAGGCCAAGGCTGCTCACAAGGACGACGTAGAGCTCACTCCTGCGCAGACAAAGAGCCGTATCACTGCTCTCATGCTCGTTTTCGCAGTCGTTATTTTCTTCTGGATGGCATTCCATCAGAATGGTGCGACTATGACATTGTTCGCGCGTGACTATACATCTAACGTGGTAACAGGTGTTACGAGAATCGGTTTCAACATCGTCAGCTTGTTCCTCATCGCGATTTCCATTTACACATTGTTCGGAGCATTCCAGTCTGAGAAGTCCACAGGTAAAATTACCTGCGGAGTCGCTACCGTCATTCTGTGGCTCTGCGCTTATGCAAGCTATGCAAAGATGGATGCTATCGTAAATATTCTTCCTTCTGACTTCCAGCAGTTCAACCCATTCTTCGTGGTAGCATTGACCCCGGTATCACTTGCAATTTTCGGAGCTCTTGCGAAGAAAGGCAAGGAGCCTTCAGCTCCTAGAAAGATCGGTCTCGGTATGATCGTGGCTGCTGTCGGATTCAGCATCTTGACATTCGCTTCTCTGAATCTCGCTTCTCCTAAGGAGCTTGGCGGAACTGTGAGCCCTGATCTGATTTCACCGGATTGGCTGATTTCTACATACTTGGTTCTTACTTTTGCTGAGTTGTTGCTTTCTCCAATGGGTATCTCATTCGTATCTAAGGTAGCTCCTCCTAAGTATAAGGGTGCTATGATGGGATGCTGGTTCGCCGCAACTGCTCTGGGTAATTATCTCGTGTCTATTCCTGGTCTCCTCTGGAACAAGATTCCGCTCGCAGGTGTTTGGGGACTTCTCATTACACTCTGTCTCCTTTCAGCTCTGTTCATCTTCTCTATAATGAAGAAGTTGGAGTCTGCTACTGAGTGCTAATTTTTACCGCAGTTCCGGATATTACGTAATCCTTAACGCTTACTACATGAGGCAGGCCTGACGGTTTGCCTCATTTTTTTCAAGAGTTAAAGTTCCGCAAATGCAAAACACAGACATTTAAGTCTGCAATGGCGAAAGTAAGTCCCTGTCAGCAATTCCGACAACTTGCGAAACTTGAGTAAAAAAAATGATTTGTGATGAATAAAGAAATCGTCGCTCAGCTCAGGGAATGGGCTGATATTTATAATGATCCGCAGTATTTCCAGGAGGATCCCATCGCATTCCCGACCAGGTTCGCCGAGTTGTCAGCCCGCGGGGAGAGGTGCCTGAAAGATGTGGAGGTAGCTGCTGTCTTCGCCGCGCATTTCGCTTGGGGGCGAAGGTCAATGATTGTTCGCGATTGTGGTCGTCTTTTCGATGAAATGGATTGGAGGCCATATGATTACGTCATGCGGGGTATATGGCGTGACGAGGCTGTCAGTGTGCACCGGACCATAAAGTGGAGTGAGGTGGCGACGATTTGCGGACGGCTGAAGGAATTCTATGAAGGGCATGAAAGTCTGGAGGCATTGACAGTAAACGAGATGCGGGTCGGGATTTTCGGACAGAAGGAGGATGCGAAGGCGCCGAACAAGAAGATCAATATGATGCGCCGGTGGATGGTGCGGGACGACGGCAAGGTGGATCTGGGTGTCTGGAAAGGAACGTCGCCGGAGTCGTTGCTGATTCCGCTGGATGTTCATGTGTATGAGCAGGCGACGGAGCTGGGGCTGACTTCGCGCAAGCCCAAGGATATCAAGACGGTAATGGAGATCACGGATGCGTTCCGCGAGATTTTCCCCGGCGATCCCTGCAAAGGTGATTTCGCGCTCTTCGGCTACGGGGTGACGCATCAGTAGCGCCGATGGGGCGACGGAGTTATAGGCGGAATGCTTTGGCGCCGGCGGGGGACTGTCGCAGCGGAGACCTTCGCTTCGCTCATCCCTCCAGCGAACTGTCGTTCGCCGGCACCTCCCATTTACGGGCCCATGGGTGGGCACGGGTCTCCGCAGCGACAGTCCCCCGCCTCCGAAATCTTCAGCAATGACAGGTGGGGAGATTTTGAGCGGCCAGATTTGCGACAACCTGGCAGGTGATATAGTTTCGGGCGGCGAGAGGCGGAACTCAGGACGCGAATTGCGAAGCACCTGAGCGGACGAGTCCGACCTCTCGCCGCAACCACGCCACACGAGAATGTCACTCCAGCAGGAAAGGCGAACTTGTTTTGGCAGGACGGGAAAAAATTCGTATATTGTCATGGATTAACTAATGCGGATATGCCTAACTTATATGTAATATCAGGATGCAACGGCGCGGGAAAGACCACGGCGTCATACGCGTTACTGCCGGAAATGCTGAAATGCAGCCAATTTGTAAATTCTGACGAATTTGCGAAAAGCCTTTCACCGTTCAGTCCGGACACAGCATCCATACAGGCCAGCAAACTCATGCTGCTGAAAATCACATATCTGTTCAAACGGCATGAAGACTTCGCCATCGAAACTACATTGGCCACACGAAGCCTGAAAAAAATGATAGCGAAAGCACAGAAAGAAGGTTATAGCATAACGCTGCTCTATTTCTGGCTGAACTCCCCCGACCTGGCTGTCGCGAGAGTAAAAGCACGCGTCGCTGCAGGCGGACACAACATACCGGAGGACACCATCAGGAGAAGATACTTCGCCGGACTGCAGTATTTTTTCAATGTCTATACGTCACTTGTGGACCGTTGGATCCTCGCAGACAACTCCGAGATTCCGTTCAAGGTGGTCGCAGAAGGAACCAAAGACGCACTTTTCGTGAAAGACAGTGCAACTTACGAGAAAATCAAATCACTCTCAGAGAACGATGACTAAAGGACGACATAACACGTTCCCCGCAGTGCATAACATATAAACAAGAACTATGATACTGGACAAGAAATATTATCTGGACACCTTCAAGGTAGCGGAAGAAGATCTTACTAAACTGACTACCAAAGCATTGTCCCATGGAGGTGACTATTGTGACCTATACTTCGAAAACACCATGCTCCAGACACACCAGCTGATGGACGGAGAAGTCTCGTCAGGCGGCGTGAACATCGACTATGGCGTAGGCATACGAGTTCTCAAAGGAGAAAAAACAGGTTACGCCTACTCTGAAAGCACCGAATGGAGCGACATGGAAAGCGCCGCAACTGCTGCATCGGCCATATCTCAGGGCCAGGCAGTCAGACCGCGTGACACGAGAAGCACAGGCGCCACGTACACGGCACAGGAAAACAACGGCGGACGACTGGTCCGCAGACTATATCCCGGACAACCGAATCCACGTGCAGACAGGTATCCTATTCTCCAGAACTGGAGAGACGTCAGCCCTGCCATAGCAGTGGAATATCTCGGAAAACTGGAAAAATCCATAAAGGCGAAAGACTCCCGAATCCAGAGCGTCATCTGTGTACTATCCAGTCAGACAAGCGATTACCTTATGTTCAACTCCTTCGGAGAAATGAAATTCGAGACTCGTCCGATGACTACTGTCCAGGCCATGCTCATCGC
This sequence comes from uncultured Bacteroides sp., assembly GCA_900546925.1. Lineage (GTDB taxonomy): Bacteria > Bacteroidota > Bacteroidia > Bacteroidales > UBA932 > Cryptobacteroides. Next base: position 90,895 of record UREV01000003.1, on the reverse strand, counting down.
CGACAACGGCAAATGCAAAATCCAGAAAAACGCATCCCGAAGCTTCAGACAAGGAGCCGAAATGATAACAGAGGCATTGATCCAAGAAATTACTGAAAAACTGACAGCAGGGATGGACGACGCATTCGAAGCGAAGCGCCCGAAAGGCGGTCAGATGCAGGTGGTTATGGGCGCCGGAGCATCCGGAATCTTGCTGCACGAGGCTATGGGACACGCGTTCGAAGCCGACTTCAACAGAAAGGGACAGTCGATTTTCTCCGACAAAATGGGACAGCGCGTATGTCCGGAAGGCATTAATATAGTGGACGATGCGACCATTCGAGGAAACCGGGGTTCACTGAATTTCGATGATGAAGGTGTACCTGGACAGCGCACCATGATGGTGGAAAACGGCATCCTGACGTCATATCTGCATGACCGCATCAGTGCGAAATTCTACGGCGTCGCACCTACCGGAAACGGCCGTCGCGAATCTTTCCGTTCGAGCCCAATCCCAAGAATGAGAGCCACTTACATGGAGAGCGGGAACGCAAATCCCGAAGATATCATCGCTTCTGTCGAGAAAGGCGTTTATGTAGATGAATTCAGTAACGGACAGGTGAAAATCGGAGAAGGCGACTTCACTTTCTTCGTGAAAAGCGGCTATCTGATAGAGAACGGAAAACTCACTATGCCGGTGAAAGACATAAACGTAATAGGCAACGGCCCGCAGGCATTGAAAGATATCATAGCAGTGGGCAACGATTGCAAATTGGACGACAGCGCATGGACCTGCGGCAAGGGACAATCAGTTCCGGTGTGCTGCGGAATGCCGACTGTGCTTGTAAACAACCTGACTGTAGGAGGAGAAGAAAATGCATAACGAATCGAAATTCATCATATCAGAAGAAGAAAAAGCACTAGCGGACAAGAGCATTGACCTGGCCCTGGAAGCTGGGGCGTCAGCAGTGCAGGTGACATTGGACAAAGCGAGAACGGAGATTTACGCTCTCCTCGACGGCGAAATCGACAACATCAGACAAACCGGCGACAGGGCGTTGACATTCAGGATATTCGCGGACGGGCGATACGGCGTTTTCTCGACCAACAGGCTGGAAGAAAACAGCATCAGGGATTTCCTGGTGAAGGCAGTCGAGAACGTCAGACTCCTCGCACCGGACAAATTCCGCAGACTCCCCGACCCAGCCGACACTGCAAAAGATGCTGTCACAGGTGAAGAAATGGGACTTTGCTGGCATGGCTACGACACGGTAACACCTGAGGAGAAAATCCGCATGGCCAAGAACGTGTCGGTTTTCGGGGAATTCTCCGGCGAATCATCCGACAGGGCATGGAGATTAGTATCAGAAGAAGTCGAATACAACAACACATTGACAGACACCTACTTGACTAACTCCGACAGGATTCATTGCCGCCAGATCGAAACCTCATTCGAGGTTTGCAGCAACGTGACCATCGAGGACCGCGAAGGGAACAAGTACAGCGGCATGTGGTGGGATTACAGCATCAGCCCGGAAAAAGTGATGAACTCCGACTGCGGCCATAAGGCCGTGATGCAGGCCGCGAGCCAGATAGGTCAGGTCAATGCTGAAGGAGGCAAATACCGTATGGTGGTTTCGAACAGAATCTCCGGAAGACTCCTGCAGCCAGTACTTAACGCATTGGCAGGCAGAGCAATACAACAGAATTCATCATTCCTGACAGATACGTTGGAAACTAAAGTTTTCAGTGATGGTCTGAATATCGTGGACCGACCGAGGGAGAAAGGCAAATGCGGTTCCATATTGTTCGAGGGTGACGGAAGGGCTTGTCTGGACAGGGACATCATCACAAATGGTGTCGTAAAAGAGTATTTCATAAATACTTATATGTCAGGCAAGATGAATATGCCGGCGACTTCCGAGAATGCCATCAGGCCGGTGGTGCTGCCTTATATAAGCAAATGCCTGGCTGAAGGAGACAAAGGCATTGACCTGAACCATTTTGGGGAAAAGGAGATTTTGGGGCTTTGCGGAAGCGGGGTTCTGGTGACGGACCTCAATGGCGGGAACTGCAATGCGGCGACAGGCGATTTTTCTTATGGAATCGAGGGATTTATGTTCGAGGAGGGGAAGATTGCCGGGCCGGTTTCCGGAATGTTGATTACTGGAAACATGCGTGAATTGTGGGGAAATTTGCTTGCGGCGGGAACGGATCCGATGGATGGATTCAGCCGTCAGGTGCCTACATTGGCGTTTGAAAATGTAGATTTCAGTGCGTAGCTAATTACATTTTGATATAAAGGTGTTACATTAATATTACAATAGTTGCTATATAACGTTATAAGGGTTAACTTTAGAAATCTATGTGCCACACTGGGTAATTATACCCGGTAAACATGTTAGAGTAACTCGAAAAAAAATAAACGACCTCAGATTAGGAGAAGATTTTCTAGGATAGATCTATTTTCGAAGAAGGAGTGTGCCGGTGGCATATGGCTGATGAGAAAAAAGATATAGACCGAAAAGATACCCTTCAGTTCCTATACTCCTCTGGGAACATGGGTAAACTTCGAGACAGACGCTCCCGGCGAGCTCAAACCTGCCAACGCGAAGAAACTCCGTGTAGTGGACATGAAAGGCAAGGAAATCATCTACAACGGTTCCAACGGAGCTGAACTTACAGAGACCACATCGGAGCTGATTTCGAGAACGCTACAGAATATAAGTTCTTGGACGCAATAAGTTACCTGGAGTCCCAGGTGGAAGCTCAAGATGCGCTGACTTCGACGGCGAACACGTTCTCATAGTCAGAAGAACACCTCCTTATGTCCTCAAATACTCTGACTTGAAAGAGGGCAAGATAGTTCCTCACGAGTTGGATATGACTGTCGAATATAAATAATCGGCAGATATTCATAATTTCGGCTCCGACAAGATTGGTCGGGGCCGTTTTTTTATGTAATTTTGTAATTTGTATCAAAGAATATTCGATAAATATGAAAATAGAGAACAATAAGGTTGTAGAGCTGACCTACGAGCTCACAGTAGACGGAAAAGTTGTGGACAAGGCTGAGACAAAGCCACTTGACTACATTCATGGTACTCATATGCTTCTGCCTAAGTTCGAGACCGAAATAGAAGGACTCGAGCCTGGAAGCGAATTCGCATTCACATTGACCCCGGAAGAAGGCTATGGCGAATACGATCCTAAGCACAAATTCGACCTTCCGAAGAGCGCGTTCGAGGTAGACGGTGTAGTTCAGGAAGAGCTCCTCAAAATCGGCAACATCGTTCCTATGCTCAACAGCGCAGGCATGGTCGTTCAAGGAGTCGTGGCTTCCATCAGCGAAGACGTCGTGACTATGGACTTCAACCATCCTATGGCCGGCAAGACATTGAACTTCACCGGCAAAATCGTATCTGTAAGGGACGCTACAGAGAAGGAACTCACTGAGGGACTTCATGGTGAGTTCATACCTCACGAGGGAGGATGTCATGGCGGATGCCACGGTGGTTGTCACGGCGGATGCAATGGCGAGGGACACGAGGAAGGTCACGAGTGTCACTGCAACGAAGAGGGACACGAGTGCCACTGTCATGAAGAGGGACACGAGTGCCACTGTCATGAAGAGGGACATGAGTGCCACTGCCATGAGGAAGGTCATGAGCACGGCGGACACGAGGAAGGTCACGAGTGCCACTGCAATAAGGACTAAAGTGAAGACATCCGTTGTCATATTAAACTGGAACACAACCGGTTATCTGGAAAAGTTCGTTCCGGGGATACTGAAATCCCTGGAAGGAATGGATGCGGAACTGGTTGTGGCTGACAATGCGTCTACCGACGGCTCCATGCAAATGATGGAGTCCAAGTTTCCGGACGTGAAGCGCATAATCCTGGACAAGAACTACGGATTCACAGGAGGATACAACAAGGCATTGGCCCAGCTCGATTCGGAGTATTTCGTGCTTCTGAACTCAGACATAGAGGTTCCGGAAGGCTGGCTGCAGCCGCTTGTGGAGACTCTGGACAATAACCCTGAAGTGGGAGCATGCGCCCCGAAACTGCATTCATGGTACGAACGCAACAAGTTCGAATATGCCGGTGCAGCAGGCGGTTACATCGACTGTTTCGGTTTTCCGCTCTGCCGCGGAAGAATCATGCAGATGTTGGAAACCGATGAGGGCCAATACGATACGCCTGCAGATGTTTTCTGGGCAACCGGAGCTTGTCTGATGATAAGACGTTCGCTCTACAACATGCTCGGAGGTTTGGATGACAGGTTTTTCGCCCACATGGAGGAGATAGATTTATGTTGGCGAATCCAGCTGAACGGATATCGTGTAAGAGTAGTTCCGCAGTCCGTCGTATATCATTTGGGCGGAGGGACATTGCCCCAGTCTTCACCTTGGAAACTGAAGCTGAACTATCGCAACAATTTGCTGCTGCTGGAGAACAACCTCGCGAAAACGTACGGGCTCCAGCTCCTCCGGTCAGCGGACAAAGACATTGACCTGCAACAAATTGCGAAGCAGGCTTGCGCGATGGCGGGCAGGCGGATTTTCGTGCGCAAAATCATCGACGGGTGCACGGCGGTAGCTTACCTGCTGCAGATGAAGGCCGGTTATTTCAATGCCGTCGTCCAGGCGCACCGCGAGTTCGAGAAGCTGTCGCGCAGACCGGTCGCCATCGAAATCGAGGCTTTTCTTTCGGCTCATGCCAATGCCGAAGTACGTGGAATTTATGACAAGTGCATGATTCCCAGAGTGTTGATTCATGGAAAAGAATTCTTCGGAATAATCAGGGATTATTTCAAGACAAAACAATAAGCTTATGGTAATCGTCATTGAAGGAGCGGGAGAGGTCGGTTCTCACCTGGCTAAAATGCTTAGCAACGAGGCTAACGACATAACTGTCATCGACAGCAACGCGGAAAGGCTTGCAAAGTTGAGCGACAGTGCTGATGTGGTCACCATCGAGGGTAATCTTTCATCCATACGTGTCTTGAAAGATGCAGGAACGGAACATGCTGACTTGTTCATCGCAGTAAATCCGAGTACTTCGCAGGACGCTAATATCGTAAGTGCATTATTAGCCAAGAAGTTAGGCTGCAAGAAGGTCTGTGCCAGAATCGACGATGAGGAGTATTTGTCTTACGAGAACAAATACCTCTTTACGGAAATGGGCATTGACCTTATGTTCTATCCTGAAAAGATTGCGGCTGCGGAAATCGCCGGTCTTCTCAAGCACTCGGCCTCCACTGAGACGATGGATTTCGCGCGCGGGAAACTTCAGCTTGCGGTGTTCAGGCTGGAGGACGACTCCCCTATCGTCGACATGAAGATTGCGGAGTTCGTGGCGGCGGTGACTTTCGCGGAGAAATTCAGAATCGTTGCGATTTCGAGGGACGAGAAGACAATTATGCCGAAGTTCGACACCAAGTTCAAGTATCATGACCTGGTGTTTATCATCACGACGCGCGAGGGTATCACTCCGCTGATGAATTTTCTCGGAAAGAGCAATATCGAGATAAACAATGTGATGATTCTCGGAGCCGGGGCTATCGGCGAGATGGTGGCGGAGACGATTTGCGCGCAGGTAGATACGGTGAAAGTTATCGATTCAGACATGCAGAGATGTATGGAACTCAGCGAAAACACTGACGATAACGTGCTGGTAGTGAACGGAGACGGTAGAAATTCCGACTTCCTGCTGGAGGAAAACATAAAGAACTACGACGCTTTCGTGGCTGTCACTGGAAATGATGAGGAAAATATCTTGTCCTGCGTGGTGGCGAAGCGTTTCGGCGTGGAGATGACTATCGCGGAGGTGGAGAATATCGAGTATATCCGACTGGCGGAGGAGATGGGTGTGGATGCCGTGATCAACAAGAAACTCATCACTGCCGGCAAGATTTTCAAGATGACGCTGAGCAACAAGGTGCGTTTCATCAAATATATGAGCGGAACCGAGGCGGAGATTTTGGAATATATCGTGGCACCTGACAGCCAGATTACCAAATGCGCATTGAAAGATATGGATTTCCCTACCGATGCCATCATCGGCGGTGTCATCAGGGGAAATGATTATTTCATCGCAGTCGGAGACACGAAAATCGAGGCATACGACCGTGTGGCTGTATTCGCGCTACCTAAAGCAGTGAAGGAAGTGGACAGATTTTTCAGATAAAGATGGCTTCATACTTACAAATAGAAAATATAAGCAAGAGTTACGGACCGAAAGTGCTTTTCGAGCATATCGGTTTCAACATCAATGAGGGCGACAAAATCGCTCTCATCGCACCTAACGGCACCGGCAAGTCCACGTTGCTCAGAATTTTGGCTGGCAACGACAAGTCTGATTCCGGCGGAAAGATCACGTTTCTCAAGCATATCCGAATAGCGTTTCTGGAGCAGGAATTCGCCCATGACCCCGAAAAGGACATTTTCACACAGGTAATGGACTCCAGCAAGCAGTTCACAGAGGGACTGGACGACGACGGACTTTTCGCTTATGAACTGAGGGTCAAGAAGTTCATTACCAGTTTCGGACTCCAGGCTGACAGTCTTATGAAGAACCTCTCCGGAGGAGAAGTGAAAAGGGTAGCATTGACAGTAATGCTGGCCTCCGAGGCGGATTTCTTCATCATGGACGAGCCGACGAACCATCTGGACATCGATGCCATCGAGTTCCTGGAGAATTATCTCGGGCACTCACGCAGTACCCTGCTCATGGTGACTCACGACCGATATTTCCTCGATCATGTCTGCAACACAGTCATGGAACTGGACCACGGCGCGGTCTACACTTATCGCGGAAACTACGAGAACTACTTGGAAAAGAGGCAGGAACGTATCGACAACTATAACTCGGAGACGGCGAAAGTGAACAACATCCTGCGCCGCGAACTGGAGTGGATACGCAGTTCTCCATGCGCCCGCACCGGCAAGGCCCGTTACCGTATCAATGCGTTCTACGAGTTGAAGGACAGGGCCGAACAGGTCTACACAAGCGGCAAGGTAAGCCTCGACGAGATGGGAAAAGGCTCCAGACTCGGAAGCAAAATCATTGACTGCAAGAACCTCAGCTTCAGTTATGGTCCGGACGTATACCTCGATCATTTCACATATAATTTCCAGAGATTCGAGCGCGTGGGCATCGTCGGAAAGAACGGAACCGGAAAATCCACGTTCCTGAACATCCTTACCGGCAACGTTCCGGAAGACGGGCAACTCAGTGGAATAATCGAGCGCGGTGAGTCCCTTAAAATCGGCTATTACCGCCAAAGCGGAATGAAATTCGATGAGGAACAGACAGTTCTGCAGACCGTTAACGACACGCACCTTCTGGGACAATTCCTGTTCCGCCATGACATGTTCAACACGAAGGTGTCCAAGCTGTCCGGCGGCGAACGGAGAAGGCTCTACCTGATGACGATTCTGATGCAGAACCCGAACCTGCTCATCCTGGACGAGCCGACCAATGACCTCGACATCGTGACGCTGGACGTGCTGGAGGAATACCTTAAGGAGTTCAAAGGCTCGCTGATAATCGTATCGCACGACCGACATTTTCTCGACCGCCTCGTAGAGCACCTGTTCATCTTCTGCGGGAATGGCGTCGTGAAGGACTTCATCGGCTCGTACAGCGAGTACCACGATTATATAAAGGAGTACGAGGCCGCCGAGAAAGCCAAGGAAAAGGCTGCCGCCGCCAAGGCTAAAGCCAATGATAGTGAGGCCAATGCGGGTAAGGTCAATGCTGCCTCTCCGGCGAAGAAAAAGAAGCTGACCTACAAGGAGCAGAAGGAGCTCGAGCAGCTGGAAATGGACTTGGATTCGCTCGGAAAAGAGAAGGCAGAGTTAGAGAAGCAGCTTTCATCCGGAACACTCCCCTACGACAAGATTCAGGAAGCGTCCGCACGTTTCGGCGAGATTAAGGACCTGCTGGATGAAAAGGAGATGCGATGGCTTGAACTTCAAGAAAGTTATTAGATTTACGAAAAATAATCGTAACTTTGCTTTCGAAACGTAATCTGGTATTATGTTTCGAAAACGACGTATATAAAACACAAAACAAATTCAATTATCAATGGCAAGATTTTTTGACCCACCTGCTCCGAAGCAACCACTTCCTTCGGAGAAAGTACCCAAGGTATTCAACTCGATGAGATGGAGAGTCTTCATCGGTGCATTCCTCGGATATGCAGGTTATTATCTCGTGCGCAAGAATCTTTCTCTTGCGGCTCCTGATATGATCGAAAGCGGCATTCTCGATGCCGGAAAAGTAGGACTCGCCATGTCGGCGGTTTCTATCGCTTATGCATTCAGCAAGTTCATAATGGGAAGTGTATCAGACCGTTCCGATTCACGTAAATTCCTCTGTGTAGGACTCGTTCTATCGGCATTGATCATGATCCTTACAGGTGTATTCCCTTATGGGGCGAACACTGCGCTGAACACGACCATCATTTTCGTGCTCATGCTCGTAGTCGGTTGGCTTTCAGGTATGGGCTGGCCTCCATGCGGACGAATCATGACTCACTGGTTCTCCCAGAACGAGCGCAGTTTCAAGATGAGTATCTGGAACGTATCCCACACAATAGGTAGTTTTTCACTCGGATTCCTCGCTATAGCAGGTGTTTCGCTCTTTGTTCTGTTTGCGCCGACTTTCGGAATGGACGCGTCTCAGGCTTGGAGAGGAAACTTCATTTTCCCTGCCGTAGTAGCTATCGTTATCGCCATTTTCTGCTGGTGGGCCATCCGTGACACGCCAGAGTCTTGCGGTCTTCCTTCTGTTCAGGAATATAGGAAGGATTTCAGCGGTGTAAAGAGCAAAGGTGCTGCTGATGAGAAACTTCCGTTCAAGGTTCTGTTCGTGGACTATGTATTCAAGAACAAGCTTCTGTGGATTGTGGCTTTGAGCAACGTATTTGTATATATGGTACGTTATGGTATCGGTGACTGGGCTCCTACCTTCCTTCAGAGTGCGGGTATTATGACTGCTGACGAGAGCAAGGTCGCATTCTCTGTGCACAACCTTGTAGGTGCATTCGGTACTATTCTCTGCGGTCTCGCCACCTCCAAGATTTTCAAGGGCCGTTGCGCTCCTATGAATGTTATCTGCATGCTTGCATGTATGGTCGGCGTCGTGATTTACTGGTTCGTAGGTGCGGGTTACATGGAAATGAGCCCTGCCATCCAGAAGACTCTGGTATATGTGGCTCTCTGCCTCATCGGATTCTTCATCTATGGCCCTGTGGCACTTACGGGCGTACAGGCATTGAACCTGGTCCCTAAGAACGCAGCAGGAACAGCCGCAGGTTTCGTCGGTCTTTTCGGATACTTCCTCGGCGATGCGATCTGCTCCAAGATTTTCGTCGGCGGCGTGGCCAACTCTATGGGCTGGAATGCTGCTAACCTGACAGTTGCAATCGGTGCCGGAATCGGAGTGATCCTGTGCGCGATGCTTATCAAGAGCGAAAAGAAGGCTACCGAATAAAATATAAGACAATGAGAAAGTTATTTTTGTCAATGCTGGTGTTCCTTTCTGTATTTGCGGTTGCAGATGCAAGGAAGGTCAGCGGCAGGGTGCACTGCGAGGGACAGAATTTGTCCGGAGTGCTTGTGACTGACGGTACCAACTTCACTGTCACGAAGAATAATGGTACTTTCAAGTTTGACATCGAAGACAACGCCAAGTTCGTGTCTGTAGTAACTCCTGCAGGTTTCGTAGCGGACTTCAGTAACGGCACGCCTGAGTTTTACAGGGCTGCCGAAGGTCAGAGCAAGTTCGATTTCAATTTGCAGAAGACCGATGAGCGTGTTTCTTACACATTGTTCTCCATTTCTGACCCTCAGGTGAGGAACAAGGCACAGATGGCGCAGTTCGCCGGCAAGCCTTGTCGTGATCTCAAGGCTCAGGGTGAGAAATATAGTGCCAGCGGTCCTGTTGTAGCCATCATGCTCGGTGACCTCGGCTGGGACAAGACTCTTCCTGAAATTTTCAAGTCTTTCAAGAAGGAGTGTGCAAAACTCGGTTTCCCAGTTTATGTTGTAACCGGTAACCATGATTATAACAAGGAGCGTCCTTTCGAGGATTATTCTGTAGATTATAATGCTAATTTCGGTCCTTATAACTATGCCTTCTTCATGGGACAGGATTTGATTATCGGACTGAAGAATATCCAGTATGTAGCTGAGAAGCAGTATATCGAGGCTTATTCCGAGGAAGAGATTGCATTCGTAAAGGGTTTGCTTTCACACGTTTCCAAGGATATGCATATTTTCATCGCAAATCACAGTCCTATAAGCAAGGGTTGGAATCTCGGTGACACGAGCCGCATTCAGGGTTTCGATGAACTGGCCAATGTATTGAAAGGACATAAGGTGGATTTCCTTTCAGGTCATTCACATATCATGAACAATGTCAGCATCTCTGAGAACATTATGGATCACAATGCTGCTGCCATCAGCGGTTCATGGTGGATCGAGGAGCCTTGGTGCAGGGACGGTACTCCTTCCGGATATGAGATTTTCAGCGTAAAGGGTGACAAGATTAACTGGTTCTATCATACTCTTGAGACTCCTGACAATTACCAGGTAGAGATTATCAAGCCTGGACAGAGTCTTTATCATCCGAATTCTATCGTTGCCAATATTTGGGACTGGGATGAGGCTTGGACTGTGAAGTGGTTCGAGGATGGAAAGGATATGGGCGAGATGGTCCGTGTAAAGGATGTTTCTCCATCATATATCAAGATCATTGACAAAACCTACGAGGATCTGGGCAAGGAGATTCCGGCTTTCAGGAGTCCTAAGCTGAATACTCATTATTTCACGGCGACTCCGAGCCAGTATGCGAAGAAGGTCACTATTTGCGTGACGAGCAGGTTCGGACAGGAGTGGATTTATGATGTGGACATGTCGTCTTACGTGGATGCGCAGGCTCACAGGGGCGGTGCAGGTCTCTGGCCTGAGAATACGTTGACTTCCATGACCAATGCTGTGGAGATGGGCGTGAATACTCTGGAGTTGGATCTTCAGATCAGCCAGGACAAGCAGATTGTGGTTTCTCATGATGCTTATTTCCATGCGCGTTATGCAACTCGTCCTGACGGAACAGAGGTTAAGCCTGAGGATCCTAAGGAGTATCTTTATACTATGCCTTATGATTCTATAGCGAAGTATGACGTGGGCAAGAGGCCGAGCACTGTATGGCCTGGCAAGGAGCAGAAGCCTGAAATCAAGCCGCTCGCATCTGTATTGATCGATTCCATGGAGACTCTGACTACCAGACTCGGACGTTCTCCTATGCGTTACAATATCGAGATCAAGTGCAAAGAGGGCAAGACAGAGGGTATCAATTGGCCTGAGTATCACGAGTTTGTAGACAGGTGTATAGAGCTTCTTCTGTCGAAGAATCTGGGTGACAGACTCGTAGTACAGTGCTTCGATGTAAGGGCATTGAACTATATGCATGAGAAGTATCCGCAGCTCAAGCTTTCTTATCTGACAGGTTCGAAGGATGTGGATTATGATACCTACATGTCCAAGCTGAATTTCAAGCCAGACTGGCTGAGTCCTCATTATTCGACTGTAAATGAGACTATTGTAAAGAGATGTCACGAGGACGGAATAAAGATAGTTCCATGGACCGCTGATGATCCTGCCGAGATCCAGCGTCTCATAGACCTCCACGTCGACGCCATCATCTCCAACTACCCTGACAGGCTTCTTAAAGCCACCAGAGGTTATGTGAAATAATCGGGTATTTTCGAGTTACTAAAAACGTGGCTGCCCTTGCGGGTGGCCACGTTTTTTTGTTGTGGTTTAAAAGAAGCAAATTCCATAAATCTTATAAGATTTGCGGAGTCGACTCCTTAAATATTATAAGATTTATGGAGTTTGGCGGTTTCGTTTCGAAAATAGTGAAGTAGCGACAATCGATTTTCGGGGCTATTTTTCGGCAGTTGGACAACGGCGGACTATTAGTTGAAATGATAAATTCATAGTAATTGGATGCCATATGCACGATATTTGATGGCTGAAGGGGATGGCTTATGACCTGGATATGTCAGGGATTTTGACACATCAGTCGATTAGTAATATTATAGAAGATTATTATGAAGCATTTGAATATCGCGCTTGTCGCGCATGATGGACGTAAGGATGAGCTCCTGTCTTGGGTTAAGTTTAATGCGACTATGCTTTCCAAGCATAACTTGTTTGCCACCGGAACTACTGGCAGACTTATCAGTGAGTTACCTGTGGTTGTGGATGGAAAGGAGACGTTTCCATTCAAGGGTAAAGTTACAAGGTTGTTGTCAGGTCCTCTTGGCGGTGACCAGCAGATAGGAGCAATGATTGCTGAACGCAAGATAGATATGCTTATCTTCTTCTGCGACAATCTCATTGTCCAAGGACACCAGAATGACGTCTCGGCATTGTCCCGACTCGCCTCATTGTACAACATCGCATTTGCGACGAACAGAACTACGGCCGACCTGCTTTTGACTTCACCATTGCTCGACGATCCGGACTATCAGATTCAGATTCCTGACTGCATAGCCAACTATGCGAACCGAAAATTAACGGAAGACAAGTATTAAATTTCAGCATCTATGAGAAAGATTATCAGTATTTTATGTTGCTGCGCATCAGTTATTTGCATGAGCAGTTGCAAGGAGAATTATTCGAACGGCGAGAAGGTCGGGAATCTTATCGAATTCACCAAGAAGGGTGTTTTTTGGGATTCATGGGAAGGCCGATTAAATATGACGCAGACCGGAATGAACACGAGTGGTGAGCCGTTTTCGTTCAGTTTCGACAATGACAGACATGACCAGGATTCATTGATAAATCTCATGAAGCAGGCGCAGGTCGAGGGCTGGAAGTTAAAGATAAGGTATCACGAGGTCTGGGGACTGCGCAATTGTTTTTACAATCGCGGTGAGACGGATTATTTCGTCGATGATGTGACGGTACTGGATAAAGATTTCGCGAATCCGCTGCGGAATATCGGTTCGCAGACACGTGGAAGTGTGGTGGACACCGTATGGGTGGTCATCGACAAATCGGAGGTTTTGCGACGTATGAAAAAGTAGTGGCGCCGCCCGGTGGCCAGGGGCCGTCGGCGGATCTTGGATTCTGGAAGTATTGAGTGTCAATGAGTTACATTATTCACATCCGCCGACCCCACAATTTTCAGGGGTGTCGGCGGATGATGATTTTCTAATTGCCTGATTATTAAGATTTTATAAAGCGCAAATCCGCCGACCCCTGGTGCCGGAGTTCATGGCTCAATACGTAACCAGCCACGAAACGATATCCAAGCAGAATTCCGCTACGCAAGCGCCAGGAGACGGAAATCAGGACGCGCGCCCAGAGGCCGGGGGCCGTCGAAAGGTTCGCTGGCGCTCATCCTCCCCACTGCGTGGGTCCCCTCCGCTTACATGGCCGCGGATGGCCATGCCTTTCGATCGGCCTCCGGTCTCCGGGCTCTTTGCTCCACAAACACCGATGCTGACAAAATGGTGTAAATAAAGGCGGTTTTTTACCCCGTTTATTTCATTTGATTCATTTGGTGTAAAAAAGTGCCCTATTTTACACCAAATTCTCAGTTCCACCAATACCCACCGAGACACAATCCACGTCACTCAGGCGCCGACGTCCGACCACGACACCATACAACACTGAGATTTTGTACCATCTAAAACGTTTTCGCTGTACAAAATAACCATTCTTGCCATCATCGAGAAACCACTCGGAAAGATGAAAACGTCCATGGCTAGTAGCGCCAGGAGACGGAACTCAGGACGCGAATTGCGAAGCACCTGAGCGGACGAGTCCGACCTCATGACGCATTCAAGCATACCGATCACCGACAACCGATCACCGACAACCGATCACCGACCACGACCACCGAGCCACGCCAACAACCACTATTTACGTCCACAATCGCGTACAAGTGTTCGTATATAAGGAGTTATATCATCCGCAATGAGAGCCTCGAGAGTCGGCTTCATACGGAAACGCCAGTAATATGGTGAAATCGCAGGATTATTCACACGCTCCTTGTTCGGGTCATCGAAACAAAGCTCCGGCTTCAGAGACAAATAATCCTGAAGAGGCAGAATCGCCAGCATGGACACAGACTGCAGATGCATCATAATGATACTGCGTGAAATATCAGGAGTGCAGTCAGACGGAGCCTCACCATACTTGCCCAGAACCTGATTCCAGAAACGCTGAGTAACACCACGATCCTCATGCCACCATGCACGAAGCGGACTCATATCATGCGTAGAAGTCGCACACACAGAAAGATACGGATAACCCCATGTATTTGCAAACTCACTGTAAACATCCTTCGGCATACGCTGAATCTCAAGCGACAAAATACGGAGCTCATCCATTACAGACGGCACACAATCAGGAATCATACCCAAATCCTCACCACATGCAAGCATACGTGTAGCAGCCAGCAAATCAGGCAACTTGCGAAGAGCAGAGTCACGCCAAAACGCATTGTGACGCCTGTAGAAGAAATCATCGTACAACCTGTTGAAAGCATCCTTCTGCCAATCAGGAAGATTATGGTAATGATCGGTATTCTGCGCCGCAATACGCGGATACCAATAGCCCTTCCGATGCGAATCCTCCAGGAAAAGAGTATCCAAACCATCTGAAGTATACCAGCCCGTCGAGACATCGAACCCCTTGTCAGCCAACTCGTTAGAACTGTATGGCAATGCCGGGTTAAAATGCCCGAGAAGACCGCTGCTCGCGCCTGCCGGAATCTCCCAAATTCTAAAAAATCCCAGGATATGGTCAATGCGGAAGAAGTCGAAGTATTGTTCCATGTTCTTTAACCTCGCCTTCCACCAAGCGAAATTATCTTCTTCCATCTTGTCCCAGTTATAGGTAGGGAAACCCCACATCTGCCCATCAGCGGAAAAAGCATCAGGCGGAGCTCCGGCCTGAGAATTCATGTTGAACTGAGACGGATTTTGCCATGCATCCACACTCGTCCGGCTGACACCGATCGGCAAATCGCCTTTAAGCGCCACTCCCCTCTTACGTGCATAATCACGGGCCTCCACAAGCTGCTTATGCAGGTGGAACTGTACAAATGCGTGATAATCAGCCTCTGCTCTATCTGCAGCAAGGACTGCAGCAACTTTCTTTTCACTATATGAAGCATATTTGCCCCACTTGGAAGTGTCACAAGTTCCTGTCTTGTGAAGCAGGATACGGAACGCACAATAAGCATCAAGCCAATTGGCATTGACCTTAACAAACTCCTTATACTCAGGGGATTTGCTCACCTTGGCCCAAGTCGCGGAGAAAGCCTTGCGCATCAGACGGTCCTTCTCGGCATTGACCCTCTCATAGTCCAATTCAGGGAGAGCCTCGAGCTCAGCCTTCAGGGCCTTATAACTGCTGTCGCGGCGGACACCGGCGTCCGGGAGGTACACGAACTGAGGATGAAGCGCATATATAGAATTCGCGCTGTATGGATAAGTGTCTACCCATGTTCCGGTCATAGTGGTGTCATTTACCGGAAGAAGCTGTATAACTCGCTGACCTGTAGCCACTACCCAGTCCACTAATTTTTTCAGATCGTGGAAATCTCCGATACCGAAACTGTCTTCGGTCCTGAGAGAAAATACGGGAACGGCAGTGCCGGCACATTTCCAGCCGGAAGCATACATACTCTCGGGCGTTACATCGGCATTGACCTTAAACCTGGGAGAATCCTGGTCGATGGCGAAAACCTTATCGGCGAATGCCGAGGTGTAGAATGGGGCCGCAGCAGGAATGTCGGTCCAGAAATCGTTCATTTCGAGCGACTTACCCATGGTAGCCGGGATGGTGTGGTTCCTCCACTCGCGACGCACTCGCCTGCCATCTTTCCAACATTCATAATGGTATTCGGTTCCGGCCGGAAGGTTATCGCTTGGCAGGGAAATTTCCCAGATACCGCCTGGATTGTAACACATATTTATGCGCTTCGCGCCAGAAACGAGTTTAATTTCTTCTCCCCAAGAGGTCTGGTATGTAATTCTGAACAAAAGTTTCATAAATATACGAGATTGTGGTTTCACTTACGCGAAAGTATACATATTATATAAGAAGGAAAAATGATTTGCGGTTTTTTATGGATGAAAGGCGGTATTTGGGAGACGAACTGCCAGCTTCACAAAACTGGGACGGGATGGGAGAGAGACGCGACTGCCATTATGTCATAAAAAGACAACTTGGCAGATAATTTGCTGGGAGATCGGCGGTGTCTTGTTGAAGACCCCGCACATGACACTGAAACAATATGCTTTGGGCAATATTGATAGCGACCATATATGGTCTATTTTCAAAAAGATATAAAAGATTAAGAAGATATGAAAAAGCAAAAAGAAGAAGAGAAAGAGCTGAAAAAGCAGCAAGAAGAGATGGAAAGCAAGACTGAAGAGTCCTGCGAAGAGAAGCATGAGTGCTGCGGAAAGCACAAATGCGAAGATAAACATGAATGCTGTGAGAATCACGAAGGTGAGGAAAAGCAGGAGTGCAAAGACAAGAAAGAATTGAAAGAAAAGATAGAGAAACTCGAGAAGGAGAAGAAGGAAACTGAAGAGAAGTTGGCCAAAGAGAAGGATGACTATATCCGCCTCATGGCTGAGTTCGAGACATTCCGCAGACGTTCTGCAGAAGAAAAGTTGTCCATCGTATCATCAGCCTCGGCTGACACCATCAAAGGGCTTCTCCCTGTTCTGGATGATTGCGAAAGGGCTATCGAGCTGCTCGAAAAATCGAGCGATGAGGCAGCCAAAGAAGGTACTGGTCTCATTTACAATAAGTTAATGAAGTACCTCAAGAGCAAAGGACTGGAAGTTATCGAGGCCAAAGGAAAGAAGTTCGACACTGATTTCCACGAGGCGGTCGCACAGGTTCCAGTAACAGAGAAAGAGAAAAAAGGATTAGTATACGATGTCGTGGAAACAGGTTACCTGTTCAACGGCAAGATATTGCGCTACGCTAAGGTAGTGGTCGGAATATAGCAGATCGATATTCCGAAGGAGGAAATTATGGCAGAGAAAAGAGATTACTACGAAGTACTCGGCATAGATAAGAACGCCAGTGTGGATGACATAAAGTCAGCCTTCAAGAAGATGGCTCTCAAGTGGCATCCTGACAGGTGGATAAACGGAACTGACGAAGAGAAGAAAACCGCAGAAGAGAAATTCAAGGAAGCATCTGAGGCTTATGAAGTCCTGAGCGACCCTGACAAACGTGCAAAATATGACCGTTTCGGACAGGCCGGCCTGGGCGGAAACCCGGGACCTGACTTCAGCGGCGGATTCGGAAACCTGAACGACATTCTGAACGACCTGTTCGGAGGTGGCGGCTTCGGCGGATTCTCCGGATTCGGCGGCTTTGGGGGGTTCGGCGGCGGACAACGCGGCCAGGCCCAGCCTAGAGTAATGCGCGGACGCGACATCCGTACCCGCGTAAGGCTGACGCTCGAAGAAATCGCCAAGGGCGTGACCAAGGAGGTCACCATCGACCGCTATGAGAAATGCCCAGACTGCGCCGGAAAGGGTACTGTCAATGCTTCTGATGTGAAGACTTGTCCGGTATGCCACGGCACCGGCCAGGAACAGAGAGTGGCAAACAGCATCTTCGGACAGACGGTAACATACACAACTTGTTCACGTTGCGGCGGTGAAGGAAAGATCGTCACGAACCCATGTCACACTTGTGGCGGTAGCGGACTTGTAAGAAAGAGAGTTACTGTAAAGGTTAACATTCCTGCAGGCGTGGAAGACGGAATGCAGCTTACCCTGAAGGGTGAAGGACATTCAGCAAAAGCCGGCGGCATAAACGGAGACTTGCTAGTCGTTATCGAGGAGATTCCACACGAATCACTGAAGAGAGAAGGCAAGAACCTGTTCTATACCAAGATAATACCTGTTACGGACGCTATCCTCGGAGGAGAAGTTTCAGTACCTTGCTTAGACGGCAACTATAAGATAAAGGTAGAACCGGGAACACAGTCCGGAACAATCGTACGTCTGAGAGGACGTGGACTTCCAGCAGTGAAAGGATATGGTTCAGGCACCGGAGACCTATATGTAAAATACCTTGTCTGGATACCTAAGAAACTGAAGAGCAACGAGAAGAGTGCCCTCGAAGGAATGAGGTCAAGTGACACGTTTACACCTGTACTCAGCAACGAGGATCGAAATCTTTTCGAAAAAATGAAAGAAAATTTCTAAAAATGCTTGCAGATTAAAAAAAAGGTTGTACCTTTGCAATCCCATTAACAAAGCAACCTCTTACAATCGTTGAGTATTTGAGTAACGTTGCGCTTAAAAAGTGATTTAGAAATGGATTTGATAAAATTAGTAGAGCAGTCTTTTGCAAACGAGAAAGCTGCAGGTTATCCAAAATTCAAGGCAGGTGACACAATCACTGTAAGCCTCAAGATTAAAGAGGGTGACAAGGAAAGACTTCAGAAGTTTAGAGGTGTAGTTATCCAGATCAGCGGATCCACACCATTCACGAAGACTTTCACAGTTCGTAAGATTTCAGGCGGTGTAGGTGTTGAGAGAATTTTCCCATTCCAGTCACCATCCATCGAATCTATCGAAGTTAACAAGGTAGGTCACGTACGTAGAGCAAGAATCTTCTACCTCAGAGGACTTTCTGGTAAGAAGGCTAGAATCAAGGATAAGAAGCTTGTGATTCTTAAGGAAGAAGGTGCTGCTGACGCAGAAACCAAATAAGTTACAGGACTAAGTCCTGAACTGGTCCCATAGCTCAACTGAATAGAGCATTTGACTACGGATCAAAAGGTTATAGGTTTGAATCCTATTGGGATCACAAAGAAGTCAACCAAAATTGGTTGACTTCTTTTTTTTGTGCGCGCACTAGTAAAGTTAATGTTAGCGTGGATGCCGGCGGAGAGCGCCGAGCCCTGGTCTCGGGTGCCGATCGAAAGGTATGGCCGTCCGTGGCCATATGAAGGGGCCCACGCAGTGGGAAGGATGAGCGCCAGCGAACCTTTCGATGGCACTCGGGACCAGGGCGGAGATAACTACTACGTCGAGAATTATTGAAATGCATCACCGTTCACGATGACACAACTTCCACCTCGACCATGCTTTAAGGTTCGTCACATCTATAAGTTCCGCTACCACGCGAAAGACAAGAAAAAATATTAACTTTGCGTCGCCACGGGCAACAGAGAAGGATATTACACTATACTATGATAAATACTGCAACATACGAGACTTACGTTAAACGAGTAAGCCAGGAAATGCACGACGACAAAGCCACAAGCACAGAACCTGTCATCCGTTACACATGGGGCACAGACGCAGGCTTCTATCGACTTATCCCCCAAGTAGTTGCATTCCCTAAAAACGAAAACGAACTGGCAACCCTGGTGAAACACGCCCGCGAAATGAAACTTCCTGTGACATTCCGCGCGGCCGGAACCAGCCTGTCAGGACAAGCCATCACCGATTCGATACTCATCGTCATCGGCGAAAAATGGAACAAACACCGCGTCCTCGATGAGGGAAAATCCATCGAACTCGAACCGGGAATAAGAGGAGGTCGGGTCAATGCCATTCTACGTCCCTTCGGACGCAAATTCGGTCCTGACCCTGCATCATTGAACGCCTGCATGGTAGGAGGAATAGTCATGAACAATGCCTCCGGAATGAGCTGCGGAACATGGGCGAACAGCGACAAACTCCTCGAATCCATAAGACTGATACTCTCAGACGGAACCATCCTGGACACAGGCTCAGAAGAAAGCATCCGCACTTTCAAAACCACACATCGGGAAATAATCGACGGAATCAGAAAAATACGTGACGACATACGTGCAGACCAGGAACTCACGGAAAGAATCCGCTACAAATACTCCATAAAGAACGTAATGGGCCTGAACCTCAGACCATTCGTAGAATATGAAGACGAAATAGAGATATTGACACACCTCATCGCCGGTTCAGAAGGGACACTCGGAGCCGTCAGCCTCGTGAGAATGAAGACATTGCCGGAAGCTCCACTACAGGCAAGCGCCCTCGTCTACTTCGACACGATGAGAGAAGCCAACAACGTAGCCGTAGCCCTGAAAAAGCTGAACGTCTCAGCAGCAGAACTCCTGGACTCACGCTCACTCGCCTCAGTAAACGACGAGAAAGGAATAGGTAAAGCGGCATTGCTCATAAAAATAGAAGCATTCACGGAAGAAGAACTGCAAGGCAGCATTGACAAAACCGAAAAAACCCTTGCGGAGTATAGGACAGCCTATCCGTTCCGGTTCACGTCGGACCCGAAGGAGTGCGCGGGATTTTGGGCGATCAGGTCCGGGATTTTCCCGACAGTCGGCAGCATGCGAAAACTGGGCACGACCTGCATGATCGAAGACATCGCCTTCCATATCGAAGACCTGCCGGACGCCATCGACGAAGTATCCGCATTGCTCGACAAACACGGGTATGACGACTCCTGCATCTACGGACATGTGCTGGAGGGAAACGTCCATTTCATCATAAACCAGAAGCTGGATTCCGAGCAAGAAATCGCGAGATACAAGGCCATGTTGAACGACATAGTCACCTTAGTGACAGACAAATACGACGGCTCACTGAAAGCTGAGCACGGCACCGGAAGAAACATGGCTCCGTTCGTGGAACATGAGTGGGGAACCAAGGCTTACAACTACATGAAACGCGTGAAAGAACTGCTCGACCCTGAGAATATTCTGAACTGCGGCGTCATTTTCAACGATGACAAAGAATGCAGTTACAAGAGTTTCAAGAGCCTGCCGGTCATCAGCCCGAAAGCGGGAGCGTCGCCTGAAGCCGAGGCCGCATTTGCTAAGGCCAACAAATGTATAGAATGTGGATTCTGCGAGCCGAACTGCATGTCGTACGGGTTCACATTGTCCGCCAGAACCAGAATCACCCTGCTGCGAAAACTCGAAGAACTGCGCAGCACCGGAGCCGATCCCGATTTCCTCGAAAGCCTCGAGAAAAAGTTCAAATACTACGCTGACGAGACCTGCGCCGGAGACGGCCTGTGCTCCACATCCTGTCCGATGGGAATAAACACCGCCGACATCACGCATGAGGTCAGACGCAAAGACCCGGGCACCCTCGCCTGGAACACCGGAGACTTCGCTGCCAAGCACCTCTCAGGGGTCAAGTCAATGCTGAGGGGAACGTTGGATCTTGCATATACCGGCCGCAGCATCGTAGGCGAACCCTGCATGTCATTCTTAGGCAAAGCACTCCACGGGGCCGGACTCCCCCTCTGGACGGAATCCCTGCCTAAGTCATTTAAACTCAAGAATATAGAAAGCCAGGCTTCAGACCTTAAAGTAGTTTATTTCCCAAGTTGCATTAACCAGACGATGGGACTCGACAGAGCATCCAAAGGCATGCGTCCGCTCGTAGAAGAAATGAAATCCCTCTTGGAAAAAGCAGGTTACGAAGTCATCTTCCCGGAAAACAGGGAATCCCTCTGCTGCGGCACAATCTGGGAAAGCAAAGGCATGGCGGACATAGCAGAACGCAAGGTCAGGGAACTGGAAGAAGCGCTATATAAAGCATCCTGCGGAGGACGCTATCCTGTAGTCTGCGACCAGAGCCCTTGCCTGCATAGGATGAAGCAATGCATAACTAAGGTAAAGCTCTATGACTCAGCGGAATTCATCTGGGACTTCCTCAGAGAAAAACTCGAATTCCACCAGATAAACGAGCCGATAGCGCTGCATGTCACCTGCTCTACAAAACACATGAAACTGGACAAGATGCTCTACGACTTGGCCCGCCTCTGCTCCCCTGACGTTCTCATCCCTGAAGGCGTCGGATGTTGCGGCTTCGCGGGAGACAAAGGGATGATGACGCCTGAACTCAACGCCCACGGACTGAGGCACTTGCGAGAGCAGGTCCAGGCCAAGGGAATCCGCACCGGCTATTCGAACAGCCGCACCTGCGAAATCGGTCTGCAGACCAACTCAGGAATCCCCTACCGGTCGATTGTGTATTTGGTCAATGCCTGTACGACAAAGAAGTAACCTAAGTTTCGCAAGTGCGAAATACCGCATTTAGAGCCCGAGAGGTCGAAAGCAAGTTTAATAAATATTATGGATATAAGTGTAGAAGAGAGAGCCCGTCTCAGGGCAAAAGTATTGGATTTCCTGAAAGCCAACGAAATCGCATACGAATTATATGAGCATCCCGTACTTTGTACGATAGAGGAATGCCTGGAATATTGGGGCAATATCCCGTCAGCGATACATTGCAAAAACCTGTTCTTCAGAAACCATAAAGGGAACAGGCACTATTTGGTCAGCATGGAATGCCACAAGACACTGGACATCCACGGACTCGAACACGCATTGAAACAAGGCAAGCTGTCATTCGCGTCTGAAGAGAGAATGATGCGCTGCCTGGACCTGCATCCGGGTTCAGTATCAGCTTTTGGACTTATTAACGACATCGCTCCGGTGAATGCCGACCCGAAAGAACTTTTCCCTAACGGACACAGGGTCAAGTACTATCTGGACAGCACACTGAAAGATGCTGAAAGAATCAGTTTCCATCCGTGCGAAAATACGGCAAGCGTCGTGATTTCAGGTGAAGATTTCCGCAAGTTCCTCACCCTGTGGGGTGGAGAGGTCGAATGGATAGAAATCTAATTGACAGAGTTTTCCATCCACTGGAGGAAGTCGTCTGAACGAGAACGGCTTACTATTATCTCAGGTTCATAGGGAGGATGTGCATTTATCCTAAGCCGTCCTCCCTGTAATTTTATAATGCTGCGTACTGCTGATGAAGCGATTATGCAGCCGCGTGATATTCTGAAGAAACGGGACGGATCCAGTTGTGAGGCCAATATGTCCAACGACTGGTCCAGAACGTATTTGGAGCCATCGGACGTAAACATCCAGGTGACTTTATCCTCAGACAGGAAATACGCAATATCATTGACAGAAACAGGGAGAATCTTGTCGTTCAGCCGGACCATGAATTTCTGGCGATAGTCGGGCTGGCGCTGAGGACCGGCGAAGGTGGAGAGTAGGGCGGACATATCGGTGATTCCGGCGGAGGTGCGACAGCGCTGGACTGCTCGGTCGAGGTCTTCTTTTTCGATCGGTTTCAGGAGGTAATCCACGCTGTTCACTTCGAAGGCTTTCACGGCGTAATTATCATAGGCTGTGGTCATTACGATTTTAGCCTTCACATCTATCTGCTGGAATATGCTGAAGCAGTTTCCGTCGGAAAGTTCCACGTCCATGAATATGACATCCACGGAATGGTTTCTCAGCCACTCTACGGTTTCGCTCACGGAACTTGTCATGCCGACAATCTCCAAATCGGGATAATATTTCTGCAAAGTACGGCTCAGGTTCGCCTGCGCCATAGGTTCATCCTCCACTATCAATACTCTCAATGACATAGTCTCTACTGTTTATGTGGTTTTCTGTACAGGCAAAAGCGGGAGAGATACGGAATAAGTCTTTCCGTCGTCAATCACCTCTATATCATTACCTGACAGGTCTATATATTGCTGGCGTATATAATTCAGTCCGACTTTCGTGGACTCCTCCGAGGACGCCATCCTTGGAGATATGGTGTTGGTTACAATGAATCTGTTGTCTTTCGCTACCATGTCGATGTATAGCGGGTTGCCCGGAGAAACCCGGTTGTGCTTCAGGGCGTTTTCCACCAACATCTGAATAGAACATGGCACTACCTGAAAAGACATGAACTCTTCAGGAACATCCGTCCTGACTTCGAATCCGCAAGAGAAACGTACTTTCAGCAAGTCGGTATACATCCCCACAAAGGCCAGTTCATCACGAAGCGGTATAAGTGTATCTATTTCATTTTTAAGCATATAGCGATACATGCCTGAAAGCTTGTGGACAAACAGGCTGGCATCTTCGTTCTTGTTTTCGCAAATAAGGCAGTCCAAGACATTCAGGGAGTTGAACAGGAAATGCGGGTTCACCTGCTGTTTCAGCTTCAGATATTCGAACTGGGCCTTATGGCGCTTCATCTTTTCAGCCTTCATATCCTGACGAGTAACCCATACATAGTCAGCAATATACGACAGGGCATAGAAAAGTACCTCCACGATAAGAGCGACCAAAGAGAGTTCTACAAGGTCATGGTAAGAAGGCAGGGAATGAATAGCAAACGGAAGCCCCGCCCCTACCGCGAAAGTGGTACAAAGAATCGACAAAAGTATGAATGCTGTCAATGACACCCAACGCACCCGACCGGAACTTTCAGCGAACCTTGTTCTGGAGAACTTGATATACAGGATATTTACGCAGACAAGAATAATACACACCGGCACATTGTACAGCAACCTCAACGTATTCCTGTACAATCCTCCGTCTGAGATGATATCAGATTTACCCAGCGCGACAATGGTCAGTCTGAAAAGGAAAATGATACACACTACCGCAAGGAGCCAAGGCATGCGCAGAATTTTCGTCCGTTCGGGAGTCTGGCGGTAACGTCCGATGATATCACCTATAAATATAGTACCCCATCCGAGAAGTTCTGTCGTCAATGCCGTAGAAATGGCATGAATGGCCAGATCCGACTCGAAAAACACCCCTATCAGGTTCGCTCCTGCGGTACCGAGAATATATCCGATGACATTTATTACAATTATAATGACTGCAGAGAATTCCAGATTCAGGTTCTTACGGAGGCAGACAAGAATAATCATCGTCATCGTAAGTATGGTAAGAAACAGTTCGTCTCCTATCCCAGCCGCACGGCAAAGAATAGTCACCACGGCATGAAGTGCCGCGAATATATGTACGATGCCTGACGGCTTTACCTTGGTCCAATTCATAATAATGTAAAGGTATAAATAAATAGCGAAAAACAAAAAATCGCGTTTCATTCGTCGGAAGTTTTTTCCCGTCCGTCATTCATTTCCGCCCATCCGTCCGGACGCCTATTAATAATAAAGAAATAATAGATATCTTTGTAATCGTTTTAAGAGAGAAAAACGGAACTTAACTTCCGCGACCACACAGACAACATTAATGCTAAACTAATGAGCAAGAAACCTAAATTATCTTTTTGGCAGATATGGAATCTGAGCTTCGGATTCCTCGGTGTCCAGATTGGATACTCCCTACAGAATTCTAACACTTCCACTATATTCGAATCACTCGGTGCAGATGTAAGTCACCTGAGTTATTTCTGGCTGGCCGCACCTCTCGCAGGTATGGTCATCCAGCCTATCATCGGCATGTTCTCAGACGGAACATGGACCAGGTTCGGCAGAAGAATTCCTTACATACTCGGAGGAGCATTGATCTCGACCATCGCTCTCATGCTCATGCCGAACTGCCCTACCCTGTTGGCATTGGCCCCACTCGCGACGGGAGCCTTCATCCTCCTTTTCATGGATCTTTCGTTCAACGTAACCATGCAGCCGTTCAGGGCGCTGGTCGCTGACATGCTCGACGATTCGCAAAAGACTGAAGGATACGTGGTACAGACCTTCCTCATAAACATCGGAGCCGTCATCGGAGCGATATTGCCGCTAATCATGACTTGGGCTGGCGTCAGCGACGAGGCCGTTCCGGGTCAAGTTTCACCGCATATCGCCTGGTCATACTATATCGGAGGAGCGATTCTGCTCGCGACCGTCCTCGTGACCGCCTTCAAGACCAAGGAGTACCCGCCAAAAGAGTTCGCCGAGTACAATGGACTGGCTGAGGTCAATGACGATGAGGCCGAAGAGAAGACAAGTTTCCTTACCCTGCTCAAGAACACTCCGACCGCTATGATCAAGCTCGGCATCACACAATTCTTCTCATGGGCAGCGTTGTTCATCATGTGGACATACCTTAAACCAGCCATAACTGGCTCAGTGACAGATGGTGGCGTCATCCTATCAGAAGGAGCCACACAAACTTGGGTCGGTGTCCTTAACGGAGTCTACCCTATCCCGGCATGTATCGCAGCCATCTTCATGACCAAACTTGCTGAAAGATTCGGAAACAAGAGCGTTTATGCCACATGCCTCACATTCGGAGCACTGGGATTCGCCGGACTCTGCTTACTGACAGACAAATACGCCCTCATGCTTCCTATGCTCTGCATCGGTATCGCCTGGGCCGGCATTCTCGCTATGCCATACGCTATTCTTTCACGCACAGTAGACCCTAAAAGAATGGGTGTTTACATGGGAATTTTTAACTTTACGATAACGATACCTCAGATAGTAATCGGACTTACCGGCGGAGTCATAATCAAATACTGCTTCGGCTCCAACGCCGTGATGATGCTGGCGCTTGCATGTGTATTCATGCTGTTGGCCGCCGTGTCCGTGGCGTTTATCAAGGAAAGATAACTAATTGGAAACAAACTATATTTTTTAACTAATAACAATAAGATCCTATGAACAGATTTCTATCTTTTATAGTGGGACTGATGGGACTTCTTCTCATCACCCCTGATCTGTCTGCCCAGAACGGGTATGAGATAAGGGGTACCGTCACGGATCAGAGCGGACAGCCGGTCATCGGCGCTACCGTTCTCGAAAAGGGTACCACCAACGGTCTATCTACCGACATCGACGGTAATTACACCTTAAAAGTGTCTTCAGCTGACGCTATCATCGAGATCAGCTGCATCGGATACAAGACCGTGACATTCGTCGCCAAGTCCAATCCGACAAAAACCGTTATCGAGGAAGACTCTATGTACCTCGACGACGCCGTAGTCATCGGTTATGGTACACTGAGCAGAAAGGAGCTGTCCAGCTCTATTGTACAGGTAGACAAAGACCAGTTCTTCAAGGGAAGCATGAACAACCCTATGGAAATGCTCACCGGAAAAGTAGCCGGACTCAACGTCCAGAATACAGCCGGTGCTAACCCTAACTCTACCTCCGACCTTCAGGTCCGTGGTGCCACATCACTTTCGGCATCCAACAGCCCGCTCATCGTAATCGACGGTGTACCAGGCGGTGACATCAGAAACCTCGCGGCTCAGGACATCGAATCCATGACAGTCTTGAAAGACGCCGCTTCTGCTGCCATCTATGGAACACGTGGTGCGAATGGTGTCATCCTCATCACTACCAGAAAAGGTTCTGCAGACGAAGCAGGCACCTCACATATCACATATGACAGCTGGTTCGGCGTAAACATCGCCAAACCACACGCTGAGATTCTTTCTGCTGACGAGTTCCGTCGTTCTATGAGAGGAACAGACTATGGCTACAGCACAGACTGGTACAGCCTTCTCATGAGAGACTTCTCTTATGACCTCAACCAGTATCTCGCCATCGACGGAAGCACAAAGAATGGTTCATACAACGCATCTGCAAACTACAAGAAAGCCACCGGTCTCGACACCAGAGCAGGCCGTGAGGAATTCGGCGGACGTGTAGCAGTAGAGCAGAGAGCTATAAAGAATCACCTCCAGCTCAACTTCTCCCTCAACGCAAGAAGAGTGAACGAGGAATGGGGCAACGACGGAATGTTCGACACCGCTCTCAACATGAACCCTACCATGCCTGTCAAGAATCCTGACGGAAGCTGGTACCAGCCGACATCCCCTACCGGCGCGAAGAACCCTGTTTCCGAACTTGAGGTCAATGACAACAATGGCCAGAGACTCTACCTTCTCGGTACAGCAGAAGCTAAGGTAAACATCCTTACAACAGATGAGCACAACCTTAGCACCTCATTGAGCTACTCTCTGAACTACAACGACTTGAAGTCTAACTACTATACACCTTCCACATCATCTGAATGTTACTGGGGAGGTTATAAAGGACGTGCTAACATCCAGTATCAGAAATGGTTTACAAACCACCTCGAATGGCTTCTGAACTACTCCATGTACCTTCAGGATCACAGCCTCCAGTTCGTCGGCGGCTACACTTATGATGAAAACTGGTGGGAAAGCGTTCAGGCAGGAAACAACAACTTCTCATTCGATAACATGAGCTTCAACAGCATCGGTAGCGGTACATACCTTAAAGATGGTAAAGCTTCGATGTCTTCAGGCAAATCACTCTCGAAACTCGTCGGTGTATTCGGCCGTGTAAACTATAACTGGAAAGACCTCATCATGGCTTCCGCATCACTCAGATACGAAGGTTCCACCAAATTCGGTGCTGATCACAAATGGGGTTACTTCCCTGCAGCTTCAGTAGCTTGGGAAATGGCGAATATGTCATTCCTCGAGAATCACAAGGACATCGTACAGAGCCTTAAACCTCGTGTATCTTACGGTGTAACAGGACGTTCCGATTTCGACGCCTATAAATCACTCTCTACTTACAGCTCTAACGGAACATATCTTATGGACGGCAACTGGGTTACAGGTTTCGCACCTTCAGTGAACGCGAACCCTAACCTCGGATGGGAAAAACTTGTCGCTATCAATGCCGGTATAGACTTTTCTCTCCTCAGCGGCAGACTCAGAGGTTCCGTAGACTGGTTCGATCGTCAGTCTAAAGACCTCCTCTACAACTATACCGCACCTCAGCCACCATTCGTATGGTCTAACATTTTGGTCAATGTCGGTACTACCACCAACACCGGTGTGGAAGTTACACTCGAAGGAGATATCTTCAAGAAGAAAGACTTCACTTGGACAATGAGCGGAAACTGGTCTACCGGTCAGACAAAACTCTCTAAGCTTTCCAACGACGTATACCACGCATCCTATGTAGACATGTATCAGAAACCTGGCGTAGGTACCACAGAGTACTTCTTCAGAATTCAGGAAGGCAGCAAGGTCGGACAGTTCTACGGATATAAATTCGCAGGTGCTTCCGAGACAGGAGACATGATGGTTTATGACAAGGAGGGTAACGTTATCCCAGCTGCAAGTGCCGCTCCGGAAGATAAGGTATATATCGGAAACGGAACTCCAAAGCACTATGTATCATAGTCTAACACCTTCCGTTACAAGAACTTCGACTTGAATCTCTTCTTCCACGGAGCATTCGGTTACGAAATCTTCAACATGAGAAAATACGGAATGGGACTTCAGGGCTGCGGAACAGACAACGTACTCCGTTCAGCATACCTCGATGACAAAGACCTCATCACAGGAGGTGGAGTTATCTCTTCTTACTTCCTCGAAAAAGGTGATTACTTCAAGCTTGAGAACGTAACTCTCGGATACAACTTCACTCCGAAGAATACTGACATTCTCAATAGTATGAGAGTCTATATTTCTGCAAAGAACTTGTTCACTCTCACCAAGTATTCGGGAAATGATCCTTCAATCGTAGGAACAAACGGACTGACACCGAGTGTCGACGTCAGCAGCGCATATCCGCTCGCTACCCAGATAACTCTCGGACTCACAATGCGTTTCTAATATTTAAATGAGAATAAACATCATGAAAAGACATATATTAAAACTCTTTTTGCTGATTTCAGCCGGACTCTCACTCCAGTCCTGCTTCAATCTCGATGAGGAAGTATTCGACAGAGTGGACAAGTCCATTTATTACTCTGATGAAACCAGCGTAAAAGGTGCAGTCGCAGCCATCTACAACAAAGCTGCTATGAGTTATGTGGAGTATTTCTACTACCTTCAGGAATTCTCAGCTGACCAGATAGCATGGAGGAGCTGGAACGGAGGTCTCTGGGGATATGACGAGGCTCAGAAATTCGTTCTTTCCTGCCAGAACTGGAATGCAGATTCCAAGATCATCCAGCAGACATGGGAAACAGCATGGGCAGCCATCGGTCTCTGTAACAACGTAGTCTATGACCTCGGTCAGATCAGCCCTGACGCTGTGGGAATGAGTCAGGAAAAGATTAATTCTTACATCGCAGAAGTCCGTACACTCAGAGCATGGGCATACTACAACATCTTTGAGATTTGGGGTGGAGCACTTCCTCTCAACGTTTCAGTAAGCTCAGAGGTTCCGCCAAGTGCAGATCCTGATTTCGACAAGAGCTGCAAGAAGATATACGACTTCATCATGACAGAGCTCGATGCCAGCGTAGATGATCTCCCTAAGAATGAAGTAAACAGAATGAATCAGGCTGCAAACCGTATCATCAAAGCAAGACTTCTTCTGAACAGCAACATTTTCATCGGCGAAGAGCATTACACAGAGTGTGCTGACCTCTGCCAGAGCATCATCAACGGTGACTTCGGAAACTATGAAATCGTAAGCGACTACAGGAAGATTTATGACATAAACAACAACACCTGTCCTGAGGTCATCATGGCATTCGCTTATGAAGATGGTAAGATGAACGGTGCTTGGATGAGAAACATGCCATTCCTTCCTTACAATGCATGGGAGTATACCGGAGAGCCTATTTCTAAACAGGACGGATGGAACTGCGTATGTCTCGCACCTTCATTCGACAACTCAGGTACTGTTCTTCCTTCAGGCGGAAGTGAGGGTGCAAAATGCTTCCTCGATGCTCCATACAATGACAAGCTCGGAGCTGTTTACGAAAGATTCAGCGACAAGGATATCCGCAAGAAGAATTACACCTGCGACGATTCAGGCAATTATAGCGGAATGTTCCTCAAGGGAGCTGTAAAGGCTAACTACGGAACAGGTGAAGCGCTCAAGGCTGACGCCGACCGCGACGGACAGAATCTCGTCTATGTAGACCAGTTAGGTACATTCCAGAACAAGGGCCGTGACCTCGAGACCGTAATGTCTCCAAGATGGGGCGAAACCAACTCCGGAGTAAGACTTATCAAATATCCTTTATATCACGCTGCTACAGGCTATAACTTCAAGGATATCGACGAAGTGGAATTCAGACTTTCAGAAGTCGTATTCATGCTTGCAGAGTGCAAGATGCGTGCAGGTGACCTCAACGGAGGTAAAGAGCTTGTAAACTCAGTACGTAAGAGATACTTCTCAGGCGCTGACTGGAATACTGAAAAAGATAATCCCGGAAGAGGTTTCAGCTCATTCGACTTGGACTGGATGCTTAACCAGTGGGGACAGGAGTTCCTCGGTGAAGGACGTAGAAGACGTACCGATCTCAGACGTTTCGACAAGTTCACACAGGGGCAGTGGTGGTTCTTCGGACGTACATCTGAAACAGCTTTCGACCTTCCTGCCAAACGTGACCGCAAATACGAGTGGTATCCGCTTCCTACAAGCGCCCTCAAGGTTAACCCAGGACTTGTTCAGAATCCTAACTACGTTAAATAGACATTGACATGAAAAAAATATCATACATACTTTCATTGGCGTTGGCAGGAGCCTTCTTCAGCGGTTGCAGCGAAGAAGAGATCGTGTTCGATCACGAACAGCCGGCCTTCGAAATTAAGGAGAGCAGTATCCTTCTGGAGGTAATCGCTCCGAAAGAGACGACTGCTGATGCTGAACTTTATATCGCCGGAGCTTTCAACGGCGGTGAAGAGGCTGCCGTGGGCAACATGCAGTGGCAGCTCGAAAAATCTACTAAGGTGGATGGAAAATGGGGTATTTACCTCGATCCTAAGACATTCGTTTCAGGAAAATCTCTTGCAGATGGTTACTGGTTCGTGTCATCTGACGGTGGCGCAGAGCGTTCAGCACTCGGAGAAGTAGTCAGCAGAACTGACAACTTCGAGGTAGGTACCAGAAACAACATCTATGTAACTCACTGGAAGTCATATTTCGACAAGGCTCCTGAAGCTACCGTTCACGATGGTTATACTGTTTATCTCGAGGATAATTCAGGCTGGGATGCCACAGCGTTGTATTGCTATGGAACAGAAGAAGCTTGCGGCGGATGGCCAGGCAAACTTCCTGACGGAACAGAGAAGATTAACGGTAAAACTTACAAGTATTTCGATCTCGGTGCTGACCGCGCCGGCATGGAGTTGACATTTATTTTCAACAACAATAACGGTGGTGTCCAGGTAGAGAATTTCGACTGCTTGAAGAAGAACGTGATAAATAAGAATATCTTCTTCTCTATTACCGCAGAAAGTGCTGAAGCAGTGGATGTTGCAGAAACAAGATACTTCTATGTCCTGAATAACCAGGGCTGGGATGGCGTTTCTCTCTACACTTGGGGTAACGATAACGAGTTCTTCGGAGGATGGCCTGGTACAGGTACCACTGGAAAGACCGTGACCATAAAGGAGAAGACTTATCAGCAGATCCCTATTCCTGATGCAGCCGTAGGACAGCTCGTAAACGCTATCTTCAACAACAACGGCGCAGGTGAGCAGACTCCAGACCTCAACATCGAGGCTATCGAAAACCACGATTACTATATCCTCATCGAAGGCAAGAAGGCTTACGAGGTAAACCCTCAGAACCCTTCTGCAGATGGAGAGGAAACACCGGATCCTACGCCGTCAGAGCCCGGTTATTCTATCTTCGTTCAGGATAACAGCGGCTGGGATGCACTCTATCTCTATGCTTACGGTGATGCTGAAATATTCGGCGGATGGCCTGGAAAGGCTTCTACCGATGTTACTATCGGCGGGAAGACTTTCAAGAAGTTCGAAATCGCCAAAGACTACACGGGTAAAGTCGTAAACTTGATATTCAACAATAACAACGGTACCCAGTTCGACGCTTCAAAAGACCTCAAAATAGAATCCGACATCTATCTCTCTATCACAAGCAGCAGTTTCGAGGTAATTGCAAAACCATAATCAAATGAATACCAGACTTAAACTGACATTCATATTTTCAACGGTGTTACTGCATCTCGCTACGGGGTGCAGTAATTCCGGTAAAAATGACGAACCGGATCCGAGTCCTGCAGAGGCACGCAGCTCGGTCGTAATATATGAAGCGAACCCTAAAGTTTTCGCCAAGACTAACGCGTTACAGTCCATCACAGGAAGGCTCGATGAAATTAAAGAACTCGGGACTGACGTACTGTGGCTGATGCCGATTTACGAACAAGGCCAGAAAAACAGCGTAGGATCTCCCTATTGCGTAAAAAATTATGAAAAGGTGAATGCCGAATTCGGCAACCTCCAAGATTTGAAGAATTTGGTCAATGCTGCCCATTCGAAAGGAATGAGAGTCATTCTCGACTGGGTCGCTAACCATACTGCCTGGGACAATGCCTGGACAACAGAGCACAAAGACTGGTACACCCAGAACGGAAAAGGAGAAATCATCTCTCCGGAAGGAATGGGATGGTCCGATGTCGCTGATCTGAACTACAATTCACAGTCACTGCGCACCGCCATGATCGATGCCATGAAATACTGGATAAACGAAGCCGACGTGGATGGATTCAGATGCGATTACGCCGAAGGTGTCCCTGAGGACTTCTGGAGCAAAGCCATAAACGAACTGAAAAAGATAAAGGGCGAAGAATTATTCATGCTTGCAGAAGGCAATAAATCAAGCCTTTACAACTCCGGATTCGATGCAGTTTATTCCTGGAATTTCGTATACACCGCAGAAAAAGTCTGGGCTGGAAGCAACTCTCTGTCTGATCTGTACTCATTCCAGAATTCAGACCTCGCAGGAGTACCTGACGGCGCATACCGTATGAGATATATAACCAGTCATGACATGACAGCAAACGAGCACTCCCCTATCTCCGCGTTCAAAAGCAAGGATGGAGCTATGGCAGCATTCGTACTTACAGCCATGATGTCAGACTGCGTAATGATTTACAGTTCACAGGAAATAGGTTACGGGAAGACGCTTTCTTTCTTTAACTATAACATCCTGAACTGGAACGACGACAAGGCCTACACTGAGGGATACAAAAAATTCATGACAGCGTACAAAGGCATTGACCCATACAGGACTGCGAAGCCTGTACTCTATCAGTCCGGCAAAGGTGCGGCCGTATGGGCGGGAGGCGAGAAAGGAGCGTTGGCAGTCATTAATCCGACCGGTTCCGATTTGCAGGTGAAAGTCCCGATGGAACAGGCCGGCAAGACAGCCGAAGAGATGTCAAGTGGCGAAAAAGTCACCATCCCGCAGGCATTGACACTCAAACCTTACGAATATAAGATTTACATTGTAAAATGAAGACATTAAATAAATTAGCCATCGCCGCAATGATCTGCGGAGCTTCGGTTTCATGCGAAAACAAGGTAACTTACAAAGTCCCTGCACCTGAAGACGTGATGATGTATCAGGTAAATCCGAGAGTCTTCGCACCGGACCATTCTTTTAACGCCGCAGCTCTTCAGCTCGACTCCATTAAGAGCTTGGGAGCCAATGTAGTATGGCTCATGCCTATCTACGAAGTAGGAAAGGAAAACAGTGTGAACTCACCTTATTGTATAAAAGACTACAAAGCTCTTAACCCTGAATTCGGAAACATGCAAGAGTTCAACTCTTTCGTAGACGAATGTCACAAGCGCGGAATGTCTGTCATAATCGACTGGGTGGCAAACCACACTTCTTGGGACAACGCATGGGTGCTGGATCATCCGGACTGGTATACCCAAGATTCCACAGGAACAATTATTTCCCCTGAAGGCACCGGCTGGCTCGATGTCGCTGACCTGAACTTCGACAACCAGGACATGCGTCTCGCTATGATCGACGCCATGAAGTTCTGGGTGAACGAGGCCGGAGTAGACGGATTCCGCTGTGATGCCGCCGATTTCGTTCCATTCGATTTCTGGAAACAGGCTATCGATTCGTTAAGGTCAATGCCGGATCACAAGTTGCTTCTCCTGGCTGAGGGCAAACGCAAAGATCATTTCGATGCAGGATTCGAGATGAACTATGCATGGGATTTCGCGGAGACCATGCGCGAAGTGTTCAGAAAAGACACTACCGCTGCAAAAGTATTCAAGACCGACATGGAGGAATATGATTCCATACCGGAAGGCTGTGTAAAACTGCGCTTTACGACAAATCACGATGAGGCCACCAAGATGTCTCCTATCGACGAATTCATATCCACAGATGGTTCCATGTCAGCCTTTACCATTTCTGCTTTCCTCCATGGCGGCGCCCTCATATACGGTTCTCAGGAGGTAGGCTACCCTAGTACCATCAACTTCTTCAACTACGTACCGGTAGACTGGAGCATGAACCCTCAGCTCCGACAGGAATACAGACAGCTCATGCACCTCTATAACGAACATCCTGCTCTCAGGAAAGGACAGATGACACCTTACCCTGCAAAAGATGTCGTAACTTTCGCAAAATCACTGAACGGCGAAAACTTCCTGATTATGGCATCCGCAAGAAGATGCGACGTACTGGCGGAAGTGCCTGAAGGATGGAAAGGTGCAGAAGTTACAGATATGATTTCCGGCGAAAAGAGAAAGCTCGGAGATTCAGAATACCTGTCCGGTTACAAGTATTATATTTTCAAGAAATAAAAGATGATTTCACTGAACAAGACATTTGTCGCGCTATCTGCGGCAGCGATGCTATTTGTCGCCTGCTCGAAAGACACGCCTAAGAAGATTATCCGGACTGAAGGGGGCCAAATAGAAGATCCGGCACTGTCTTGGGATGGAAATGTAAGAAGCGACATCACCTATCAGGTGCTTGTCTATAGCTTTGCAGACAGCGACGGGGACAAGGTAGGAGATTTCAAAGGTATCGAAAACCACTTGGACTACTTCAGCAGTTTAGGAGTTTCCGCCCTTTGGCTCTCCCCTATCCATCCGTCATCTTCCTATCACGGATACGACGTAACTGATTATGAAACAGTGAATCCTGCGTATGGCACAGAAGCGGACTTCAAGTCACTTTTAGATGCAGCACATGCTAAGGGGATAAAAATATATCTCGACTATGTGCTGAATCACACTGCCAGTGCCCACCCGTGGTTCAAGTCTGCCAAAGCCTCGAAGGACAGTCCGTACAGGAACTTCTATATATTTTCCGAGAACCCGTCCGCTGATATCGCTGCAGGAAAAATCCCGCAAATCGCGACTGAAGGCTCAAAAGGTTATGACTCAGGCCAATGGTTCCGTACAGGAACAGGTAACGAGATGTTCCACTCTCATTTCTGGACAGACTGGTTCGCAGATTTGAACTACGGACCTGCAGCAGAAGCCGAAAAGTCAGATGCCTTTAAGGCATTGACCTCAGCCGCAGACAAATGGATAAATTTGGGCGTGGACGGATTCAGGCTCGACGCGGTAAAGCATATCTACCACAATGCGTATTCGTCTGAGAATCCGATGTTTCTCAAAAAGTTCTATGACAGATGCAACACCACTTTCAAGGCTCGCGGCGGCAACGGGGATTTCTACATGGTCGGAGAGATGCTCGATG
Organism: uncultured Bacteroides sp.; assembly: GCA_900546925.1. GTDB lineage: Bacteria > Bacteroidota > Bacteroidia > Bacteroidales > UBA932 > Cryptobacteroides. The sequence goes on along the minus strand of UREV01000003.1, from coordinate 54,680 downwards.
ACTGCGACAAGGTAGCCCCTTATTATGCAGGCCTCCCTGCCCTATTCGAATTCAGTTTCTGGTACAAACTGAAATGGGCGTTGCAGAACAACACAGGACTTTACTTCGCACACGATATAATCAGCATGCAAAGTGCTTATTCACAATATCGTACAGATTATATCGAAGCTACTAAACTGTCAAATCATGACGAAGACAGAGCCGGTTCTGACCTCGACAAGTCGAAAGAAAAAATGAAGCTCGCCGCTGCCGTACTCATGACTTCTCAGGGACATCCTTATATATATCAAGGTGAGGAACTCGGCTACTGGGGTACAAAGAGTCGTGGAGATGAGTATGTGCGTGCTCCGATAATCTGGGACAGAAGTTCCACCAATACCGCCACAGCCGGTGTAAACGGGAAATACGATTCCGGAATGCTCACCAAGGCTATGAGCGTGGAAGCGCAAAGCGAAGACAACAACTCTGTACTAAGCGTTTACAGATATTTCACAAAACTCAGAAACGCTCATCCTGCACTGGCATCAGGAAAGATGAGCAAACATCCTGACTATGATGAAAACCGCCAGACAGACAAGAACATAGCCGCATGGTTCATCGAAGGAGACGGAGAAAAACTGCTGGTAGTACACAATTTCGGCAACACTCAATACGACGCATTTTTCCATGAAGACTTGTCTCAGGCCGTGGGACTTCACGGTACGGCAAGTGCTTATAAGACAGCTGATACTTGGAAGTTGACATTGGGAGCATATTCTTCAGCAATATTCAAACAATAATTACTACATTTATGAGAAAAACATTATTTATGATAAGTGCCTCAATTATGTTGGCAGCTTGCTCCAGCGGACAAGATATTTCTGCCGTAGCTGACGCCGACAGCACACAAGTTCATCGTGTAGAGCCACTCTCCTGGTGGACAGGAATGAAGACCTCCTTGCAGCTTATGGTTCAGGGAGACAAGATTTCAGAATATGAGCTTTCCGTAGAAGGCGGAAAAGGAGTTTCCGTCTCCAAGATTCACAAAGCTGACAGCCCGAACTTCTTGTTCGCGGACATTGACATAAACAGAAATGCCGAGCCGGGAACTTACTATCTGGTATTCAGCAAGGACGGCAAACCTGCGTTCAAGCGTCCTTATGAGATTGCGGCGCGCGAGTCAGGTTCCGCGAAGCGCAAGAGCTATACAGCGGCAGACATGATCTATCTCATTATGCCAGACCGCTTTGCGAACGGAGACACTTCTAACGACTCTACTGAGGACACAGCAGAGAAGGAGAATCGCGAGGCATTCTTCGGTCGTCACGGTGGTGATATCCAAGGAATTATCGACCACCTCAATTATATAGAGGACCTCGGAGCTACCACCATTTGGTGCACCCCTCTTCTGGAGGACAACGAACCGGGCGGCTCATACCACGGATATGCTTGCTCTGACTATTACCATATCGACCCACGCTTCGGATCCAACGAACTTTATCGCGAGTTGGTGACCAAAGCACATGAGAAAGGTCTTAAAATAGTGATGGATATCGTCACAAACCATTGCGGCACAGCACATTGGTGGATGAAGGACCTCCCGTTCCAGGATTGGATACACCAGTTCCCTGAATACACCGGAACCAATGTCTGCTTTTCCACGAACATGGATCCCAACGCTTCGAAGTATGACCTGAATCTCCAGGAGAGCGGCTGGTTCGTACCTTCGATGCCTGATATGAATTTGGACAATGCCTTTACTCTCAAGTATTTCCAGCAGTGGGCCATCTGGTGGATAGAATACTCAGGACTCGACGGATTCAGAGTGGACACTTATCCATATAATGAAAAGGAACCGATGAGCAAATGGTGCAAGGCTGTCCGCGATGAATATCCTAACTTCAACATCGTAGGAGAATGCTGGACCTCATCTATCCCACAACTTGCTTACTGGCAGGCAGATAACGAGAACAAAGACGGTTTCAACTCTAACCTTCCTTCCATAATGGACTTCCCTCTGTACGATGCGATTTGTGCAGGAGTTCCTACGGATTCCTCTCAGTGGGGCGCCGGTATGACCAAGGTATATGATTGTCTGTCACACGATTTCGTATATCATGACCTTTCCAAGATGATGATTTTCCCTGGAAACCATGATACCGACAGAATCGGAGACGTCGTAAGACAGAACCCTGACAGAATGAAAATTGTGATGACCATGATGGCTACCATGCGCGGTTTCCCTCAGATTTTCGCAGGTGACGAGATGATGTTCGTATCGAAAGACAAGAGCCAGGGACACGGCGGATTGCGCGTAGACTTCCCTGGCGGATGGAACGGCGACAAGGAAAACTGGTTCACAGAAGACGGACGTAAGGCAGCATTGACAGGAACAGACGGCAAGCCCGTACCGGCAGGTCAAGTAGCTGAGTTGCACGACTTTACCCGAAAGCTCTTCCAGTGGAGAAAGGGCAAGAGCGTGATTCACGACGGCAAGACCATCCACTTCCTCTCGAGAGACAACACCTACGCTTATTTCAGGTACAATGCCGATGAGGCGGTGTTCGTCTTCATCAACAATTCGCGCGGCCGCAAGAGCATCCCATGGTCGCACTACGCCGAAATCGCTGAGGGTCTCCATAACGGAAAGGATGTGCTGACGGGAGAGGCTGTTGAGGTCAATGATTCTACAGTCGTAGGTCCACGCAAAGCTTTGGTCGTAGAGTATAAACGTAAAAAATAACGCAAATAAACATTGATATGAACCTTTTCAAAAAAGTACTTTTCGCGGGTACGGCGATTTGTGCGGCATCGGCATTGGCACAGTCTTGTGGCAGCTCAGGTCAGACAACGTCTGAACTTTCCGAAGTCTCCGTCCTGAAATCTCCAGACGGAAACCTCTCGATGAAATTCGGCATTGCGCCGGACGGAAGCCCCATGTACTCACTTAATTACGGCGAAACGGCAGTAATTCGTCCGAGTCATCTCGGTTATGAAATGCGAGGTGTCCTGAAAGCTCAGAAAATCATTTTCGGGGATAAGGGCATGAAGAAAGTAGATGCGAAACCATGCTGGTCTTTCCATGACGGTTTCAAGGTAGAGAGCGTGGATACTTGCTCTTTCGATGAGACTTGGAACCCGGTATGGGGTGAGGAGTCAGAAATACGCAATCACTATAATGAGTTGGCAGTCAACCTCGTGCAGACCGCTTCCGACAAGAAGATGACCATCCGTTTCAGACTGTTCGATGACGGTCTCGGTTTCCGCTACGAGTTCCCTGAGCAGAAGGGCCTCACTTATTTCGTAATCAAGGACGAAATGACGGAGTTCGCTATGGGTGGTGATTATACAGCGCTCTGGATTCCAGGCGATTACGACACTCAGGAGTATGAATATACCGTATCACGTCTGAGCGAAATCAAAACCAAGATGGAAGAGTCTTTCTGCGGTAATTCTTCGCAGACTCCGTTCTCGATGACCGGTGTTCAGACTTCTCTTCAGATGAAGAGCGATGAGGGTCTCTATGTAAACATTCATGAGGCCGCGCTTGTGGATTACTCATGTATGCATCTGGATTTGGACCCTGCCACACTCACATTCAAGGCAGCATTGACCCCGGACGCAGAAGGCTGGAACGGTCGTCTGCAGACTCCTTGCAAGAGCCCATGGAGAACAGTTCAGGTAGTGGACAATGCTTGTAAACAGTTGGAGTCCAGACTTGTACTGAACCTCAACGATCCTTGCGCCTACGATGACGTTTCCTGGATTCATCCTGTGAAATATATCGGAGTATGGTGGGAAATGATTTCCGGAAAAGGCACTTGGGCTTATACTGACGAATTCTCTTCAGTACGACTTGGCGTTACTGACTATGCTTCTGCGAAACCTAACGGCAAGCATTCTGCAAACAACGAGAATGTACGCCGCTATATCGACTTCGCCGCGAAACATGGCTTCGACCAGGTTCTCGTAGAAGGCTGGAACATAGGCTGGGAAGACTGGGCTAACTGCAACAAGGATGACGTGTTCGATTTCGTTACTCCTTACCCTGATTTCGACATCAAAGCGCTCAACGAGTATGCACATTCGAAGGGTGTAAAACTTCTCATGCACCATGAGACCTCTTCATCTTCACGTAATTACGAGAGACACATGGAGGCCGCTTACAACCTTATGAACAAATATGGTTACGACGCTGTAAAGAGCGGCTATGTAGGAGATATCCTGCCGTTCGGCGAGCATCACTACGGCCAGTGGATGAACAACCACTACCTCTACGCGGTAAAAGAGGCTGCAAAGCACCACATTATGGTGAATGCACATGAGGCCGTCCGCCCTACAGGTCTCTGCCGCACCTACCCTAACCTTGTAGGCAACGAGAGTGCCCGTGGAACTGAGTATCAGGCATTTGGCGGAACTCAGCCAATGCATGTGACCATCCTTCCGTTCACCCGTCTAAACGGCGGTCCGATGGACTTCACCCCAGGAATCTTCGAGATGGATCTCTCGAAATTCTGTTCGAATACGTCTAAGGTCAATGCCACTATAGCAAATCAACTCGCACTTTACCTTACGATGTACTCCCCTCTCCAGATGGCAGCAGATTTTCCTGAGCATTATGAGCAGTTCGCTGATGCGTTCCAGTTCATAAAGGACGTGGCTGTAGACTGGCAGAAGAGCAAATATCTGCTTGCTGAGCCTGGTGATTATATCGTGGTGGCACGTAAGGCGAAGAAAACCGGAAAATGGTTCGCCGGCGGTGTTACTGACGAGAACAGCAGAACTCTGGATGTGCCTATGAATTTCCTCGACCCCGGAAAGACATACGTAGCCAAGATTTACTCAGATGCTTCTGATGCTGATTACCAGAAGAATCCTCAGGCTTATGTAATCAACGAGCAGGAGGTGACCTCCGAGAGCATTCTTCCTATCTTTATGGCAAGAGGTGGCGGATTCGCTATAGAGTTCTCAGAGAAATAAAAATATTTTGTTATTTTTGCATAATGCTGCTGTGCTGCTACCGCGGCAAGGCAGCATTGGCATTAAAATTAATAAACTATGGCAACAGATTTTAGAGAAGTAGCTCAGAGTTGGCTGGATGGAGACTTCGATCCGGAGACCAAAAGTAAAATCATTGAACTGAGAAACAGCGATCCTGCGGGTTTCGAGGATGCGTTCTACAGAAACCTCGAATTCGGTACCGGCGGTCTGCGCGGAATCATGGGCGTAGGCACGAACAGAATGAACAAATATACTGTCGGAATGGCCACACAGGGCCTTGCAAACTACATAAAGGCTCACGCAGCCGAGTGCAAGGATGCTTTCGGTGACCCTATAAATCCGGAGGATGTGCGCGTCTGCATCTCTTTTGACAGCCGTAACAACAGCAAGCTTTTCGCGAAGATTACTGCCGATGTGATGTCAGCTAACGGCATGCACGTTTTCTTGTTCGACAATATCCGTCCTACACCTGAGTTAAGTTATTCCATCAGAGAGAAAAGGGCTATCGCCGGCGTGATGGTGACCGCTTCGCATAACCCTAAGGAATACAATGGTTACAAGGTGTTCTGGTCTGACGGTGCGCAGATTACATCTCCGGTCGATAAGGATATCGTAGCTGAGGTTGCCAAGATTTCCGATCCTGCACAGGTCCGTTTCGAGGCCAAGGAAGAGTGCGGAGAAATCGAGCTCATGGGCAAGGACGTGGATGAGAAGTATCTTCATGATATTCTTTCACTTATGCTTACACCTGAGGCTTGCGGGCGTCATCCTGAACTGAAGTTCGTCTACACTCCGCTTCACGGCTGCGGCGTAAGGCTCGTACCAGAATGTCTGCATCGTCTGGGATTCAAGAATGTTATCCATGTTCCTGAGCAGGACGTGAGCGACGGTAATTTCCCTACTGTAGCTTCTCCTAACCCTGAGGAGCCTGCTGCCATGAAGATGGCTCTAGAAGTCGCTGACCGTGAGGGCGCTGATATCGTTCTCGCTACCGACCCTGATGCTGACCGCATGGGTATCGCCGTTCGTGACAATGACGGCAAAATGGTTCAGTTCAACGGTAACCAGACGGGCGCGATGCTTACATATTATATTCTCACCCGCTGGAAGGAGCTTGGAAAGCTTACCCCTGAAACTTATGTAGTGAAGACGATCGTGACGACTGAACTTATCGCGGAGATCGCAAAGAGTTTCGGCGTGAAGATTTACAATGTACTTACCGGATTCAAGTATATCGCTGAGGTGGTTAAGCGCAACGAGGCTCACGGCGAGTTTATCTGCGGCGGCGAAGAGAGTTATGGTTTCAACGTAGGCCAGTACGTCCGTGACAAGGATGCGCAGATCGCATGCTCTATGGTGGCTGAATGTGCAGCATGGGCTGCAGATCAGGGGCTTACGCTGTACCAGCTTATGCAGAATATTTACAAGAAGTTCGGTTACAGGAAAGAAGGTCTGACTTCACTCGTCCGTAAGGGCAAGAGCGGAGCTGAGGAGATTCAGAAGATCATGGCAGACATGCGCCAGAACCCTCCTAAGGAACTTATCGGTTCTCCTGTTACTAAGGTCGTGGATTATCTGAAGACTGATGAGACCGGACTTCCTTCATCCAATGTTCTCCAGTTCTTCGACGAGGCCGGAGACGTGGTTTCAGTACGTCCTTCAGGCACAGAGCCTAAGATCAAGTTCTATTTCGGAGCGAAGGGTGACGATGCCGATGCTAAAATCGAACGTCTGAAAGAGCAGTTTATCAAATAGTTATACTGGTTTCTGCCAGTAGTCACAATCAACGGAATAGGGTTTTCGGACTCTATTCCGTTTTTTTATCTCTGAGTTGCGATGAGGTAAGTGGCGGTCGTTGCGTTCTCGAAATCCACGCGGATGCCGAAAATGTGAATATCCCCGCCGGATGCGACCTTCAGTTTCTTGCGGAGTTCGTCGCTCGTCATCGGGATGTTTCGTGCCGAGACCTCAGCCTTCGGATACTTCCGCCCAAAGTCCCTGATAGTCTGTTTGTTGAGAGGACCTACCTCCAGAATTTTGAAAATTTTTCCAAAATTTCTAAGGTTCGGGTCAATGCTGCCAAGGGCTTCTCGAAAACCATTTCCTTTACACCCTTCCCCGCTGGGTGTGCTGTCCAAATTCAGGTCTTCCGGACTGAAATACAAATGCGTGGAACGCCCTGCCTTATAGGCATTGACCTTAAACAAAGAGGCGACGGCCTGGAACAAACCGGCTTTGGCGAGGGCTTTTCCGGGCTCGAAGAGGCTGGTCATGGTCGGCAGTTGGTCCTGGTGCAGGAATTTCGGGGTCGCGTCGCAGGAAGTTTCGTCGGCTTCGATGATGTGGCCGTTTTCGTTTATGAACAGGCGAGGTCGGCTGCATGGTTCTGGGCGCACCCAGAGCAGCAGTTCCTTGCACTCCCCCACGGCCGCAACTACATGGATTTCATGCACATAGCCCTGATGTTCGCGCAAGCGAGTGATGAGCATGGAGATGTCGGCCATCGGTGAGAGTTTCAGGAGGAGGTTGACTGAGATGCGGAACAGGTCGCTGAGCAGGGTGAGGACGTCGGGGCTGCAATCTTCGAGGAGGAAGACTTTGTTTCCGGTGATGGAGCGTCGGGCCGGGTCCATGTAGATCAGGTCAGGGCGGAATGTCGTCAGAGTATCCCAGAAATCGTCTGCCAAACCTTTTCGCGGTTGTACACAATGACTTATGACGTCGATATTAGCGGCGCCGAGGAGGGCGAAGTTATGTTTCGCGGCGGCTGCGCGCTCGGGGTTCATTTCGTTATATAGGACGTTCTTGGCGACGCGTGAGAAAGCCAGGCTGTCTACGCCGAGACCTCCTGTCAGGTCGGTGATGCGGCCTCGTATTACGTCCGAGTGTAATTCATCAGATTCCGTAGAGATGTCTGCGTATTTATCCGCGAGTGTCTCACGAATGATTCGCGAGGCTACTGATGCTTTATAACTCGCTGTTTCTGAAGAGCTTGACTGTTCCGCACAGATTCTGTCAGGGAAAATAATTCCCGGTTCCGCATACCATTCCGGCAGCTTGGTACGAATCTTACGACGACACTCGATCGCCGTCACGGCAGCATTGACATCGACCTCAGGCCACCGCCCGCGGCTCAGCATGAGCCTGGACGGATCATCCCCCTCATGCTCCAGCACAAACTCGCGAAAACTTTCTGTCAAGCTCTTTGTCATACTATTTTCCAGTCTTCGATTCTACGCGTGGCAGTCGAGAAGTCAACACCGATCTTGAAAAGTTTCCTCGAATCACCTTCAAATGGTCGGGCATAGCCCTTTTCATCTATCTGCCTCAGCGCAACGTCAGCATCAGCATTGACCTTCAACTCAAAGATATAGATAAACTCTTTAGTCTGGATTATCAGATCGATACGGCCATTGCTGGTAGCACGTTCGACCTGGACATATTCGCCAAGAAGAGCAGAGATTATGTACATGGCATACTGGAAGTCCTTCTCAGTCTCGCCTTGGATCTGGTAACTGGTATTGGCAAACAACGACGAGAGTATTTGCATAAACGATTTCGGGTTACCTTCGGTTATGCTATGCCATAGCTGATAAATCAATGTAGTTCCTGACATATCTGGCGACATCGGAACGTAATACTTCAGCAAGCAATTTAGGAAACCATTCTTTACCTCTTGATTTGGAAAGCCTAACTGATAAAGGCGGAACATATCGTTGTAGCCGGTTATGGTCAGATAACCGCTCTGGAAAAGGTACGGGACAGGATTCTCAAAAATGGCATCTGCGTTCGACATAAGGGTCGAGTCAACAGTCTGATTTTCAAGCGTAGTCACATCAAAACTTGTCTTACGCATTACTTCTACAAGAAATCCTGGAGTTCCGGTTTCGAACCAATATTCACGGAATTTTTTATTCTGGAATGTATTCAGCAAACTGAACGGGTTATAGATACCGATAGAATCTTCACAGAAGTGGTAGCCGTCATACATGGACTTGAGTTTTACATAACACTCCTCCTTGCTCATTTCATTTGCAGATGACAACTCCGATATGCTTTCATCGAAATATTCATGAAGTTCAGTTTCTGAAATACCGCAGATATCCACATAGTCCGGAATCATCGAAATGTCATTCAGATTGTTAAGTCCACTGAATACGCTCATTTTCCCAATCTTGGTTACACCTGTCAGGAAACCGAAACGAATTCTTGCATCCATCGATTTCATAACGCTATAAAAACCTTGGAGTGTAGATCTGAGACGTGATAGCATCGGTTCATTTCCGAGATTGTCAATAATGGGTTTATCGTATTCGTCAATGAGAATAGCTACCTGGTTACCGGTCTTATTATACGCAGCCTCGATAACTTCTTTAAAACGGAGCCCTAAAATATCACTTGTATTTACTGCTCCATATAATGCCTCCCACTTGGCAAGTTTATCAGAAAGGACTCTTTCCAGAACAGACTCATCAGTATATGACACACCGCTAAGGTCCAAATGCAGTACCGGATGTTGTTTCCACTCGGTCTCCAGTTTCTCAATGGCAAGACCCGAGAAGAGCTCTTTTCTACCTGAGAAATAGGCTTCCATCGTGGAGACAAGAAGACTCTTGCCGAATCTACGAGGGCGGCTCAGGAAATAATAACGGCCATCTTTGGCCAATTTATATATTTCCGCTGTCTTGTCCACATAAAGAAAATCCTCCGTTCTGATTTTCTCAAAGTTTTGTATTCCTATCGGGTATATCATAATCTACTGAATTTTGCGGTCTACATGTATTGCGAGCAGTCCATTATACACAAATATACGCATAATATCATGAAAAGATTTCAGAGTGAGAGATAAAACTTGCGGAGACTTACTTATAACATGCTCGTGCAGCAGAAATTAAAGAAGGGCGCAGACCTCGTCAGTCTGCGCCCCAAAAAGTTATGTGTGTAAGTTAAGATTTACTTGGAAATCTTGATGTTGTCGAGGAAGAAACGTCCTGCACCGGATACATTGTATTTATAGTTGCCGGTATAGGCTGCGGTTTCATATCCTTCGAGCACACGATACATGACGATTACGAGTCTGGTATTGGCTGTCGCACCCTTGACTGTAGTCTTGGCATGAGTCCAGAAGATATCCCCGGAACCCTGCGCCTGAGTAATCAAATCACTGTATTTAGTTCCGTTGGCAAACTCACCATCGCCTTCTACGACAACGACAAGTTTCACATCATCCACTGTTCCATCTCCCTGAATCATAGCAGCAAAATCAAACTCAACATTTATGTCTGATGCCGCATCGAGATTCAGTTTAGGAAGACGGATCGAGGTATTGTGTCCCTTGGTTCTACCGAATTTCAGATAACCAGGCTGAAGATAGATCACCTTCTCGCTTGGACACATATCTTCATAACCTTTCTCATCGAAAAGTTTAAAGAAAGCATCTTTCAGTGCATCTCCATACACGTTAGGTGACTGTGCATCTTTGTTTTTATCTCCAACTGTATCTCCGATAGGCTTGTCAGGAACGGCAGTATTGTAAGCAGACACGATAGGATCTACCCAACTGAAATCATCCTCAAATATGACGGTGCTTCCGCTTCCACTATCGCCTCCTGATACCTTCTTGATAGTAGGCTGCCTAGAAGGATCAGCAGGATCAGTTACGGTAAGACGAGCTGAACCTCCGTTTCTTGCACCAAGAGCACCACCCTTAGCCTGCCAGTTGGCAGCACATACGAAACGGAATTCAATCATCGATGTAGCGTTCTCGTATGTAACCTTCGTATCGACAAAGACATTGGTCTTACCATCCGCATTCATAATATGGGTGTAGACAATCTCGGAACCAGGCTCAGAAGTCTTGAGTGCAGTTCCTGCCACTTTCCACTCAGTACCATCGAGATATTCAAGTCTCCAGTACTTATGACCGGTAGCAGATGTTCTGGTCTCAAAAGAAATCTCAACAGTCTCGCCTGCCTTTGCAGATGCGTTAGTGGCGAAATCCCAGTAATCACCAGGCCATGGACCAGTACAACGAGGGTTACCAGACTCTACGTCAAGTTTAAACTTGTTGTTGGCATTATTGTCTGTCAAATCGTAAACATATTTGATCTCGCCCTCATTCTTGGTAGCAGCGATAGTTCCTGATTTAGGGAAGGTCTCTGCAAAATTAATGTTATTATCTCCTTTAGCACCGATGTACCACTCTACTGGCAATGAACCTGTACCGGCAGCAGCACCTTTGTCATCATATTTGCAAACAATCAGGTTTACATAAGGAGATGCAAGGCCTGCAAAGTAACCATAAAGAACTACATTATGGCTATTTACAGATGCGAGCTTCAAACTTGAGTGAGGATCGATAACATTGATTTTGTTCACCTCTGCGCCTTCTACTGTGAGAGTAGAACCTTTAAGGAATCCTTCTACCTTCACAAATTCTCTTGAAGTAGCATCGTATTTATCGATACCGGAAGTAATATCCTTAGCTTCAGGATAAGTAAATGCAGTGTTAGATTTTACAACCACTTTATCGACAACAGTCAATGCAGGAAGCTTGCTCTCACTTCCTTTGCTTCCGTAGAGTTCCAGATGGTCTCCGACAGCGACTGCCTCAGATGAAAGAACGTACAATGCTGAAGATTCATTGGCAACAACAAATCCTTTGGATGTAAGAGCTGAAACCTGCGCATCTTTAATAATGACGACAGTGCCATCCTCTGAAGAAACAGCATCAGAAACCGTCATTTCATTCACATCACGGAACTTGTCACCGGCCTGCTTTACAAGCACAGTAGCGCGGCTCTTGAGAGTTTTTCCGTGGAACACGAGTTCTGCTGTTCTCGGATTGTCGAGAGCACCATCACGCATATTGGCACCTACGGAAACTGTAACATCAGTAGTCCCGGAACCTGTGGTAGGTTCGATGGAAACCCACTCCGGAACATCTGCTGTCCATTCTGCATCAGAATAAACAGTAATAATCTGTTCTGTAGCTTCTTCACCAGGGAAAGAGAGTGAGTTGGCACTTGCCATCACTGCTTTTGCCACATTCTCCGTTTCCTCGCAACCGGTGAAAACACCTGCCATTGCGAGAAGTGAGAAAGCCGCCAGATATGATTTTCTTATAAAATTCATATTAGTTTCGAATTAGTTGGTTCATTAAAAATCAAGACCATCATCCCATCCTGGGTTCTGAGCGAGATTGTTGTTGAGAGAACGGTCATTGATAGGAATCGGATAGAGATAGTCTCTCTCCTCATTGAATTTAGTTCTCTGTGTATCTCTATGAGGATTTACATAACCGCTTTCACCATCACTGAGGTAAATATCAGTTCCAATCTTGTATGCAGTTACAGAACCTTCAGGTTTAGCGTCGGTATAAAGAACAACGTCCGGTTTACCGTCACCTGTAAGGTCGTATGAGCCAGGGCCAGGGAAATACATTCCATGAATATCCTGGTCTACACAATTGCCTTCCTTCCATCTCATGAGGTCATACCAACGGATATAGCCTTCCTGAGCGAGCTCGATGGTACGTTCACGACGAATCTCGAGGATAACGCCTTTGTTGGCGCCCTTGTCGACATTGGCATAACCGTACTCTTTGGACTCGAGGTACCAGTCCGGGTTGGCATTGGCAGCATCCATATTGAGGTCAGGCATTCCTGCGCGTTTGCGGATCTTGTTGATAGAGACATTAAGGTCTTCCTGGGTAAGGGTTCCTAGCTCAGCCTTGGCCTCTGCATAGTTCAGGAGAACTTCTGCGTATCTGATGACAGGAAGGTCATTGATAGAACGGCCAGGTCTGTCTACGCCGTTGTTACCTGCGGTAGGATCCATAACGAATTTAACAGGCTGGAAACCAGTGATAGACGCAGCAAAATCCGGCGCAAGAACTTTTGTCTGACCTATTCTGTGGTATCCGGTAGTTCTGATGGTCTGCGCGAGACGAGGATCCCTTCCGGTCACCTCTTCTACGAACTGCTTTGTCTGCCAGCCGGCCTGATCGGTGAAACGTGTTCCGTCTGCCATAAGGTAGCTGTCGACGATCTTCTTGGTCATACCTGGACGGCCCTGTGTCTGAAGGATTGAGTATGCTGTCGAGTTATTGAAGATTTCCAGGCCGAAATCGAAATTGATTGCAAGCATGTACTCTCCCTTGTCGGCATTTTCCTGCGTAAAGAGAGTCTGGTAATCCTGCGCTGGCTTACCAGTATTATAAAGTTTGTACTTGCCGCTGTCAATGATCTGCTTTGCGGCTTCTGCAGCAAGGTTCAGATAGTACTGATAGTCATGGCCTTCGAGGGTAAGATTATGGTATTTTCTATAAGTTCCTTCGAAAAGGCAGAAAGATGACTTGAGTGCAAGTGCTGTCCATTTGTTCACACGGTATACACTTACTGCTGTAGGCAGATTCTCGATGGCGCCATCGATATCTTCAATCATCTTGGTCATGATGAACTCTCTGGAATCACGCGGATTATAGAGAGCTGCGTCAGATGAGCCGAGCTGGACATCCACCCATGGAACGTCTCCGAATCTCCTCACTTTGTCGAAGTAGATGTAGGCACGGAAGAACTGGCAAACTCCGGTATATTCTTTAACAGCGGCCTCATCAGAGCAGTTGTTGATATACTGAAGCATGGTGTTGAGTTTTCTGAGGTCTCCCCAACTCCAGCCTCCACCGCTCTTAGGAACAGTTCTGGTGGTACCGCCACGCATCTCATTCGACATTACCAACTGAGTGATTTCATCACTCTGATGCTCGAACATTTCCTTGTCAAGCAGGTTGTTGTAGAATGTATTAGAAAAGAGTTGAAGATCCGTTTCAGTGCGGAAATAGTTTTCAGGTGCCAACTGTGACTGCGGAGTTCTTTCAAGAACAGAATCACAAGAAGACAATCCCAATGTAGCCAATGCCGCAAATATGATATATCTTTTCATTTTCATCGTCTGTTAAATTACATTAGAAAGTAAGGTCGATACCGAACATGATGGTCTTTGGCCATGGGTAGAAGAAGTTGTTGTATGCTGAGTCTCTGTTAAATGCAGCTTCAGGATCAACAAATTTAGAGTACTTCTTTATAGGTGACCAGTATGCAAGGTTCTCACCTGAGAAGTAGAATCTTACCTGCTCGAGTTTAATCTTGGAAGTAAGTTTCTCAGGAATAGTATAACCTATAGTCAAACTCTTGAGTCTCAAGTATCTGAGGTTCTGGAGATATCTTGTATTTGTAGCACCGAGAGGTGAAACTGTAGAGTTCGCTGCATATGCACGTGGACGTGGGAAATAAGCGTCCTTGTTGTCCTCATCCCAGCAGTTGTCCAAGAAGTTCTTAGGCAAGAATGAGGTATAAGGAGTAGAGTATGGTCCCCAGAACTGCATATTCTCTGCAGTTGGATACCAATAGTGGTTACCTGTTCCCTGCAAGAAGATATTGAAGTCGAAACCGAGCCAGTCGAAGCTGAAGTTGAAACCATACTGGAGGCTTGCGAGTGAGTTACCGATAATCTTCCTGTCTCCAGGATTATTTACGGTGTTCTGTCCGAGACCAATCTTTCCGTCACCGTCGAGGTCGACGTACTTGAGGTCTCCACCCTGCCAACCGCCGGTAAGACGTTTGCTGAAGTAACCGAGATCCACCTCTTTAGCATATGCCTGAGCTTCTTCTGTAGAATCGAAGAGACCATCTACTACGAATCCCCAGATTTCTCCGATTCTCTTGCCTTCGTAGTATGAGTCTGCGAAGGACTTCTCAGGGTTATCGTACTTAGTGATGACACTGCGATAGTCACTCAATGTGGCAGTTACACCATATCCGAATGGTTTGCCTGCAAGCTTGAACATATCTCTCCAGCTGAGGGAAAGTTCATAACCTGAAGTACGGAGGTCTGCAGCGTTCATCTTAGGAGAACTTGCTCCATAGATACTTGGAAGAGCCTTTCCTGCTGTAAGCATGTTCTTGGTATCACGGATATATGCCTCAGCTGTAAATGAGAGACGATCATTGAAAAGTCCGGCATCAAGACCTACGTTGTACTGCTGAGAAGTTTCCCAAGTAAGGTCAGAAGCATTTGGCGCTGAGATACTTGCATACTTAGACATAGTAGTGCCTTCTCCGAAAGAGTAGCCCTTAAAGTCAGAGATACTGATGGTTCTCAAGTAAGCATAGTTTGCTACGTTCTGGTTACCGAGCGAACCGAAAGAAGCTCTGAGTTTCAAGTTGTTGACTACATTCTTCGCACTGGAGAAGAATGGTTCCTCTGAAATACGCCATCCTGCAGATGCTGATGGGAAGAAGCCCCAACGGCTGCCTTTTGCAAAACGTGAAGAACCATCGTAACGGCCTGATACTTCGAAAAGATAACGGCCTTTGTAGTCATAGTTTATACGGCCGAAGAATCCGGCAAGTGCATACTGTGACTGTCCACCGCCTACTGATGTCAGGACATCTCCTGCTTCATTAGGTCCTACAAGGTCAAGGTCGTTCAACTCTTTGGACATGAGGTTAAGACCCTCTGCAGAAACAGCCTTGTAATTCTGAGCCTCGTAGTTAAAACCGGCCATAACGGTTACATTATGAGCGTTATTGAAAGACTCATGATATGTTCCGAAAACGTTGGTAGCATAGTAATTCCATGTGCCAACAGACTCATAAAGTCTGTCCTGACCAGCACCGGTAGTATAAGACTGCATAGGTCCGTCAGGATACTCTCTATAGTCGAATGATGTTCTTCTGTTGGTATTCCTATTCTGACGCAATCTGTAAGTATAGTTCGCAGTAAGTGTGAATGTCTTCACAGGAGTGATGCGAAGTTCGGTAGTATTGGTAAAGTCACTCTTTCTGTCCTTGTTGACATTATAGTCATTACCGAAAATGGCATGACGTCCGTTGGCAACTTTATATCCAAGATACGGAGTAGAATACAGCCAAGTTCCATCAGGGTTCTTGAGAGGGAAGCAAGCCAATGCATGACGTGCACTGTATGCAAGAGCATTCTGTACGTTATCCACACCCTTATAGCTGTAAGTTGAGCTGTAGAAAGATGTGTTGTTGGACATCTTCATGTATTTGTTGATGTCGAAATCGAATTTAGCTCTGAGGTTATATTTTCCGAAAACGTCAGGATCCTGCTTGAGCATACCTGTCTGGCGGTCATAAGCGCCTGAGAGATAATACTTGACACCCTTAGAACCACCTGTTACAGAAATATTGTGCTGCTGTACAGGATGGTTGTCACGGTACAATTCATGATACCAGTCGGTGTTGCAGTAGTAAACCCACTGGTTTCTACCGTTACGCACCTCTTCTATGACCCATGGACGATCAGGATTCTCAGTCTTGTCATTGACACGGGCAAGAAGCTGCATCATATCGTTGTCAGTATAGTTACAGTATGGAGTTCCACCTGTATCTGCCTTCCAGAAAAGGTTTACGGTATATACTGACCAGTAACCAGTTGTCTCATAATCAGTAGAAGTGGTAGGGCTCTCCCAACCGAAACGTCCGTTATAGCGGACTGTAGCCTTGCCTTCTTTTGCAGCACCTGACTTGGTGGTAATCAAGATGACACCATAAGCAGCACGCGCACCATAAACGGCAGCCGCAGCAGCATCCTTGATGACTGAGATAGAAGCCACATCGTTAGCGTTAACTCGGCTCATATCACCCTCTGCACCATCCACAATCACGAGCGGGCTGGAAGCATTGATAGAGGTAGTACCACGAATGTTAAGTGATCCTGATGATCCAGGGTTACCTGAAGAAGTGCTGATGTTCAATCCAGGAACGGATCCCTGAAGCATATTGGTCAATGAGTGTGAAACTCTGTTTTCCAATGACTTGCTGTCCACTGTAGTGATCGCTCCGGTAAGGTTCACTTTCTTCTGTGTACCATAACCCACAACGACGGTCTCGTTCAAGGTCAGGTTGTCTTCCTCGAGGAAGATAGTAATAGAAGACTTAGCTGCCGGAATAGTCACTTTCCTGGTAAGATATCCCAAAGAAGACACCTCTACGGTAACATCTCCAGCCGGGATAGTCAGTGAAAAACTTCCGTCGTCGATGGTCACTGCGCCGTTGGTAGTACCAGGCAACATGACTGCAGCTCCGACAAGAGGTTGCTGATTGGCGTCGAAAACTTTTCCGCTCACCTCTCTGTTCTGAGCAAAGATGCTTAGACTGCATCCCAACATCAAAAACAGAGTCACAGCAATTGTTTTAAAGACTCTCATAAGATAGATAGTTTGGTTTGTATGTATTATATGGTATATAAACTAATTACTTAGCTTTATAATCATCGACAACAAAGGCTTTAGGCCTCTTCATGTTCTCAATATAGACATTGCCGAATTCATCGGTAACCTTGATGGTCAAATCAACATCAGCATTGTCAGCCTTCACCTTAAAGAAATGATGCATCTTTTTCTCTGTAATGAAGCTCGGTGCACTTGTCAAAGTGGCATTATCGAATCTCTTCACGGTAAGAGCCGCGATATGAAGAGGATCGTAAGCAACTGTCTGTGTCCACTTAAGTTCCTTTCCCGTCTCATCCGTAACAGAAAGTTTCCAATTCGAGTTCCAGTTCCAGATATTGATAAGCACTTCATTATTAGAGTTTTTAGGGTATGCTTTCACGTAATAGTCGAAAGCATTCTGAACTTTAGTAGACGTAGATATATTAGGGACATCGCTATATGAGAACGACACGTTGTTAAGGTCATAAGCACGGAACTGATAGTTCTCATCCATACCGACAGCCTTATATTTCCACTTTATGTCTTTACCGGCAAACTCCCAAATACTATATCCGGCAGGAGCACCATCCAAGCTCACGTACACGCCAGGTGTGAGATATCCGGACCACCACCATGACGCACAGATGGAGCCGGCATTGTGCTCGAAAACATTCTCAGCTCCAAGAGGAGCGGTCTCTGAAGGGAGAGCATTGAAAATGGTATGGGTATGACCTGTAACGAAATGTACAGTATATCCTTTGAGGATATTGAGTAGTTTCTTAGTATTGGGCCAACGTTCAATGACTTGTCCATCGAGGGCAAAAGAGTTGTTGCCTTTCGGATAGAAGATCTGGGCATGAGCCGTAATTACCAGAGGAGTAGATTTGTCCACATAGGAAAGGTCCTGCAAAAGCCAATCCAACTGGTCAGAGGTAAAGTTCTTCTCATAATTCCTGGACACTGTACCATCATAATCAGAACAGTCAATGTCATCCAGCACGATAAAATGAATCTTGCCGATATTATATGAATAATATGTAGGTGCTATATCGCGAACGTATTGGAATGCGGCATCGAAGTCGTTTTTAGCCTTAAAGTCATTGTCATGGTTACCCATGGTATGGAATATCTGGAGACCAGACACTTGCGAATTAATTTCATCAAGATATTGCGGGAATTCATACACTCTTGAATACCAATACAAGTCCCAAGTCATATCACCCAAGGTAAGGCCATAGGATTTTCCGGACTTGTGACTGTCAAGATACTTGTTCAGGTCGTTTGTAAAAACTTTGAACTGGGCTTTGTCATTTGTTCTATTCGCAAGGTGCATATCACCGAAGATATACATCCTGAAGTTATCCTGTCCCTCCACCTTGGCGAGTGTAAAATCAGCACGTTCCAAAGTCTTGGCATCGCTTTTCAATGTCGTGTAGAACTGAGGCAGGACGCCTTTGGAAGAAACCTCATATCCACTTGGGATAGAGATAAATACATATCCCCAAGTCTTTTCGGATTTGAGCTGATATATACCATCGGTATTTGTAGTTGTGGTAAGATAACCATCTGAAACTACTACATTGGCGACCCCTTTGTCCCCACAAGAAACGACTCCCCAGACAGTAGTACCCTCGTCGGGAGTAAATTCCACCTGCTTAACGAAAGTTATATGTGTTTTTCCGAATTCCTTTCTTCTGGAACCTCTCTTCAGCGACACAGAGTAATCCCCCTCAACAATACCATTCGAAAGCTTGACAGAGAAGGAAGCGGAAGAAGTCTCAGTTATCGTACAAGATCTGGAGATTCCGTCATCTGTCGTGAAATACATCAAGTCTGTAGTCTCAGGAGCTTTGCCATCTCTAACCACAAATGATACAATGCCGCCTTTCTGAGTATCAATGCCTGCAGGGAGAACGAAATCGACATCAAACGTATCGACCTCCGGCTCAGAATTTTCAGATGAACAAGAATTCACTCCCCCCAACATTAGAATAGAGAGGACTAAAACCCAAATGAATTTATAATTTCTCATTATATCTATAGGTAATTGGATATTTAAATGTTTTATATCAAAACCCGCACATTCGTTTCGAAAGCAAAGTTACATGTTTTTAGATAAAATCAAAAGTTTTATACGAGAATTGTTATAAAAAATCGAAAGCCACTACACCACGGGAACGGTTTCCGTAAGTAGTGACTTTCGATTACAAAATGAGCGGAAAACGGGGCTCGAACCCGCGACCTTCGGCTTGGGAAGCCAACGCTCTACCAGCTGAGCTATTTCCGCGTATTGACGGGAGATTCATTTCCCGTCAACGGGATGCAAATATAAAAATATTTTTAGAGACGAACAAAATTTACGCTACTGAATCACGAAATCGGTTATATTCTTGATTCCAGGAATCCCATAATAAGACTCCACGATATCTCCCTTCATATAGACCTTACGTCCGAGCAGCTCCGGATTATCCACCAGATTCAACGCATCGCGCACATCACCCTTCAGCAACTGTACTGACAGGCACTCATCTTTATCGGAAACGGAAGCCCTGCCGGCAATAGCTATATTCGCATTGGACTTGAACGGCTCATCGAAAGAAATCGACGCCGAAGTCAGGTCTCCACCGACCACATACCCATAAACCCAGACATCTTCAGCGCCAAGTTCCGACTTCGCCTGCGAAACGCTGTATGCCCTGTCCTTCGAAGAGCCGTTTCCGCCCGTCGAGCCGGAGCCGCCAGAATTGTCGCCGCCGATCACGTATTTGTCGTCGGTCCAAACCCTGGCCGTATCCACGTCCAGATAAATTTTCCCCGACGAGGACGAGCTCCCTGCCGGCGCTGAAACGCTCAGCACCAGAATTTGTTTCTGGGCCAATGTCTTTGTGCACAGTGTCTTTTCTTTTCCCGAGTCATTCAGCACGAGCGAGACTTTTCCGGGATTGAAATAAGCGATTCGCTTTTCCGAATAGCCGTACATCAGCTTCCCTTCAGAACTTTTAAGATAAAGCACACCATCCGGATAAGATGTCAGAAAATTCGAAGCCACCTTAAGTTTCATCCCGGAATTCATCTGTTCACAGACCATATAAATATTCTTAGCCGAACCGGCATTGACCACAACACATTGGTCATCACCGAACACTGGTGCGGAGAACGCGGGTTTGGAGAATTTGGTCGAGCGGACGCTTATATTATAGGTACCGGCCTTCACTATCAATTTTTCCGGTGAATCGCCGTACCGGCCGTCATAGATGACTTTTCCGGCAGAATCCGTGATTTTCAAGAGAAAAGCTCCTGTATCAGGGATATCTGCCGACGCTTTCGTCTGAGCATAAGATGATTCCGAAAAATACACACTAAGAGTTCCCTCTCCATCCATTTCGCCCCACTTCCTGCTACAGGATTGGAACATCATCATCAATGTGATGACAAGCAACAATACCTTTCTCATAATCAAACAAGATTTGCGCGAAAGTATGTTTTTTAATCCGAAACGGATTTAAGAAACGTAAAAATCTGCAAAAACCACTATAAATTGTCAAAAAAAATCCCCCGAAGTTCACTTTTTCGACGGAACTCCTGGAAAATATGCAGCCAGAATACGGACCAGATAATAAAAATTCACGGGGAGTCGCAATCACTGCGACGCCCCGCTACTTAACCTAAACTTAAACTATGAAAAACTTCTACGCAAATATAACAAATATTTTTAAATGTTTTCATTTTGCGAGACGAATTTTTGCATAATTTAATAAAAGTACCTTTTCTCCATATTTTTCAAAGTCGATACGAGCCTTCTTGGCAGTATCGTTTCCGGTGATTTCCAATATCTTACCGAATCCAAATCTATTGTGCTCCACTCTTTGACCGACCTTCAGGTCAAGTACAGAAACGGGCTCAAAGTTGGAATCCACGTTAATATTCGCCGGCAAAGACCTGACCGGCTTAAGATTCGACGGTACAGCAGGCTTCATATAAGAAGGCTCAGTCTTGACAGGGCCGGATGTACCATAAGAATTAACCCCTGAAGAAACTTTTCCGTATCTGCTTCCATAAGAACCTGCATTGGCAAACCTGTTGGAACCGAACCTCGACCCGAAGCCTGAAAATCCTGAAACAGTCTCCTCTGTGCCGCACTCGTCATCAGAAATAGGATTATCCACATATCGCATATCGATTTCTTTCACAAATCGGCTCGGCGAATTTTCCTCATGTTTTCCGTTGCGCATACGTGTCTTTGCAAACGACAGATTTACAGCTATTTTCGCCCTGGTAAGCGCCACGTAAAACAACCTTCGTTCCTCTTCGATATCACTTGGAGACGCGAACATGCCGCCTGACGGGAAAATATTCTCCTCCATGCCGGCGACATATACATAAGGGAACTCCAATCCCTTGGAAGAATGCACTGTCATGAGAGCAATCTTATTGGAAGATTCTTCATCATCTTTCACGTCCACAGCACTAAGTAAAGATATATCTTCCAAGAAGTTGCCCAAAGTAATCACCGGGAGGTCGCAATCCTGTATGGAATCTATGTCAGTAATGCTCTCATCTGCCATTAACTCTTCCTTGTATTCATTTTGCTTGTCCTCCACGAACGCCTTGACGCTATTCAGCAACTCTTCGATATTTGCCGCACGGGACTGATTTTCGATCGAGTTGTCCAATTTGAAAGAAGCGTAAAGTCCGGATTGGAGTGAAAGGGCATTGGCCAGCGAAAACGCATCATCAGAAGCCACTTTGGCATTGGCAGAACCTATCATATTATGGAAGGCGGCGATGCGCGATGCGGCAGCGGGTTTCATGCCGGAGGCAGCCATAATCTCGGGCGCAGATGCCTCAAACAGAGAGATTTGCCTCTCGCGGGCGATATTCACGAGGAACTCCTCCGAAGTCGAGCCGATTCCTCGCGCAGGGGTATTCAGCACGCGACGGAACGACTCGTCATCCTGCGGATTCACGGCGAGTTTCAGGTACGCCATCATGTCTTTCACCTCAGCCCTGTCGAAGAACGAATTTCCGGAGTAAATCATGTACGGAAGATTACGTTTCCTCAGCGCTTCCTCGAGTGCGCGCGACTGGGAATTCGTCCTGTATAGAATCGCAAAATCCTGATACTTACAGTGATCCTCGCCCATACGGGTTATGATGGAAGACGCTATCATAATCGCCTCCTCCTGCTCGGTATATGCCTTGATCAGATGAATCTTATCTCCCTCAGGACCCTTCGAATAGCACTTTTTCGGAATTCTGGACGAGTTCTTTTCGATAACGGAATTCGCCGCATCCACGATAACCTGTGTGGACCTGTAATTCTGCTCCAGACGGAAAAGTTTGCACTCCGGATAATCCTTGCGGAAATTCAGGATATTCTCGATTTTCGCGCCACGGAAAGCATAAATCGACTGCGAATCGTCACCGACCACGCAAATATTCTTATGCCCCTGGCTAAGTTTCTTAAGGATAAGGTATTGCGAATAATTGGTATCCTGATACTCATCGACCAGAATATAACTGAAACGCTCGGAAATCGACTTTAGAGCCTCCTGATTATCGCGAAGCAAGATGTTCATATTCAGCAAGATATCATCGAAATCCATCACACCCGCCTGCTTGCACTTGGCAGCATACAGCGCGTAGATGTTGCAAATCTCCGGCTTCTTGGCATGAGTATCGTTCGCAACAGCCTGAGCATTAGCCTTATACGCCTCAGGAGTCACTAAATTATTCTTCGCCATGGAAATTCTGCCGAGAACATCCTTCGGCTTGTAGACCTTGTCGTCGAGATTCATCTCCTTCAGGCACGACTTTATCGCGCTGACAGAATCGCCGGTATCGTAAATCGTGAAAGACGAAGGATAGCCAAGGCTCTCTGCGAACTCGCGCAAAAACCTTATAAACACCGAGTGAAAGGTCCCCATACAAAGTTTGCGCGCCTTTTTGTCGCCCACCATCACCGCTATTCGCTCCTTCATCTCAGCAGCCGCCTTTTTTGTAAAGGTCAATGCCAATATACGATCAGGATCGCATCCTTTTTCCAGGATGTAAGCTATCCTTCCCGTCAGCACCCTTGTTTTACCTGCTCCGGCCCCAGCCACTATCAGCACCGGCCCTTCTGTCTGGCTCACCGCAGCCCTCTGCTGAGTGTCAAGCCCCTCTAATATAGCACTATTGTTTTCCATAATAAGCACGAAATTACGAAATTTTTCAGTATCTTCGCGTCGGAAATCCGAAATACTATTAAAGGTTACCTATAATGTCAAACAACATCGATTTGAAACAAGGGCTGAACATTCCTATTTCAGGAACTGCAGCTCAGAAGACCAAGAAGACGATTGTTCCTGACGTTATCGCAGTAAAACCAACTGATTTTAAGGGACTTATCCCAAGAATTCTGGTAAGGGAAGGCGATAAAGTCATGGCAGGTTCGCCTATATTGGCCGACAAGAAAAATCCTGATATTCTTTTTGCATCTCCGGTAAGCGGAACTGTTGCAGAAATCGTCAGGGGTGAAAAAAGAAAGTTGCTTGAAGTAAGGATCAAGGCAGACGCTCAGCAGGAGTACGTCGACTTTGGTGTCCGCAAGGTGTCAGAAATGACAGCTCAGGATGTTAAAGAGGCTCTCCTCAAGAGTGGTCTTTGGCCGTCTCTTATCCAGAGACCTTACGGCATCATCGCCAATCCTGCAATCGAGCCTAAATCCATCTTCATTTCAGCATTTGCCACAGCGCCTCTCGCTGCCGTCCCTGAATTCGCATTCAAGGATGAAATAGAAGACATCCAGACTGGTGTGAACGCTCTCGCCAAGCTCACCAACGGAGGAGTTCACTTCTCCCTCAGCAGCGAGAATTATTCAGGCACACCTCTCCACAAGATCGAGAACGTGATCCAGCACGTATTCAGCGGAAAACATCCTGCCGGAAACGTCGGCGTACAGATCAGCCACATTTCTCCGATCATGAAGGGTGACACCGTTTGGACAGTCTCTCTTCTTTTGGTCGCAGCTATCGGAAAGCTCTTCAACACAGGCAAGTACGACATGACCAGAAAAGTGGCTGTTACCGGTCCTAAGGCCATCGACCCTTCATACGTCGATGCTCTTCCAGGTATCGCCATGAAAGATCTCAAGGAATTCTATGACAACTCTGCGAATGACCTCAGATTCATCAGCGGTGATGTTCTCACAGGTGAAAGCGTAGGAGAGAACGGATTCCTCGGATTCTTCGACAACCAGGTCACATTCCTCCACGAAGGAACAGAGCGCGAAGTCCTCGGATGGGCTAAACCATTCAGATGCAAAAAGTTCAGCTCCAGCCACACTTACTTCTCATGGCTCACACCTAAAAAGACCTATGACATGGACACCAACTTCAACGGAGGCCCTCGTGCATTCGTAATGTCTGATGTTTACAGCAAAGTGCTTCCAATGGACATCTATCCTGTTTATCTCGCCAAGGCTTGCCTTGCAGGCGACATCGACAAGATGGAGAAATTCGGAATCTATGAAGTACTTCCAGAAGATCTCGCTCTCTGCGAGTATGTAGACCCGTCCAAGAACGACATTCAGGAAATGATCCAGAAAGGAATCGACCTGATGCTTAAGGAAATGGCATAATTTTATCGGAAGTTATGGAAGAATCAAAAAATACAACTCAGCAGCCGGGCCTTTTCGACAAGGGCGGCAAACTTGGATTCCTTCACTCGACTTATGATGCATTCGACACATTCCTCCGTGTCCCTGGAACCATAACCAGACGCGGTGCTCATGTCAGAGACATCGTCGACTTGAAGAGAATCATGATTATCGTAGTGCTGGCTCTCGTTCCTGCAGCCCTCTTCGGAATGTGGAACGTAGGTTATCAGCATTGCCTCGCAACAGGACAGGAGTGGGGACTTCTCCAGAATTTCTGGTACGGTTTCCTTAAAGTTCTGCCTCTTTACATTGTAGCTTATGTAGTAGGTCTCGGCATCGAGTTCGCCTCTGCACAGATACGCAATGAGGAAGTGAATGAGGGTTATCTCGTTTCAGGTATGCTTATTCCTCTCATTGTCCCTGTAGATGTTCCACTTTGGACACTCGCTATCGCTGTGGCATTCGCAGTGATCTTCGGAAAAGAAGTATTCGGTGGTACCGGTATGAACTTCTTGAACCCTGCACTCCTCTGCCGTGCGTTCCTCTTCTTCGCTTACCCTAGCAAGATGTCAGGTTCAAGCGTTTGGATATCATTGAAAAACGGTGAAAGCCTCATCGATTCAGCTACCGGAGCCACCCCGCTTTCATTCGCATCTGAAGGACTCGATGCCATGAACAACGCCGGTGTCCAGTACGGAATGTCAGCATGGGACATGTTCGCAGGTATCATCCCCGGTTCAGTAGGTGAAACTTCAGTAATCGCCATCCTCATCGGAGCAGCCATTCTCCTTTGGACAGGCGTTGCAAGCTGGAAGATCATGGTATCCTCAGTTGCAGGTGCCCTCTTCGTAGGCTGGCTCGGCAACATCTGCGGCGCTACAGACATCCCTGCATACTATCAGCTCATCATGGGCGGTTTCGCTTTCGGTACAGTATTCATGGCCACAGACCCTGTTACATCAGCACAGACTGAGTGCGGCAAATGGATCTACGGATTCCTCGTCGGAGCTCTCTGCGTAGTTGTAAGACTGTTCAACCCTGGTTACGCTGAAGGAATGATGCTCGCAATCTTGCTGATGAACACATTCGCACCTCTCATTGACTACTATGTCACTGACGCTACCATCTCAAGAAGGGCGAAAAAAGTTAAAATCGCATAATATATATAATAGGTATGAATACTAACGGAAATATATATACAGTCATCTATACGACAGTAGTCGTTGTGGTTGTCGCTGCGGTTCTTGCGTTCGCTTCTGAGACTCTCAAGCCGAAGCAGGAAGCCAATGTGAAGGCTGACGCCATCAGCCAGATGCTCACCGCCAGCAAGTTCTTCGAAAAGAGCGAGCTCGACGCCATGAGCAACGACCAGATCCTCGAAGCATACAAGAATGTCGCAAAATCTGCTGTTCTTGTCAATGCCGAAGGACAGGAGTGCGGAACACTTGACCTCGCAAAACTCGAAATCTTCACAACTGGTCAGCTCAAGGCACAGGATAAGAATATCAAGGCAGGCAAAGAAGTTACACTTCCAGTTTTCGTTTTGGAAAAAGACGGACAGAAAGTAACAGTTCTCCCTTGCTATGGTGCCGGTCTTTGGGGACCTATTTGGGGCTATGTAGCTCTCGGTGAAGACCTCCAGACCATCCGTGGCGCTTACTTCGATCACGCAAGTGAGACCCCTGGTCTTGGTGCCAAGATTAAGGATGATCCTTCATTCAGAGCAGAATTCGAAGGTAAGAAAATCGACTTCAACAGCGAGGAAGCTTTCAGCGTCGTAAAAGGTGGAGTTCCAGCAGGTGTAGAAAACGCTGTAGACGCCATTTCAGGTGCATCTATCACCAGCCAGTGCCTCGGTACTTCTTTAAACAACTGGATTCTTGCTTATAAGCCATTCCTCAGATCAGCATCTGCTTACACAGAGCCTGCTGAGGTAGAAGAAGCTGCTGATTCTCTTAGCGTTTCCGCTGACTCACTTGCAATTGCTAAATAATGAGGAGGATTTAAAATGAACGCAAAACTCAAAGAAACAATATTGAATCCGATTTTCAAGGGCAACCCTATCACTGTCCTTGTCCTCGGTATCTGTTCCTCATTGGCAGTAACAGTACAGTTGAAAGGCGCCCTCGTAATGGGTCTTTCAGTTACACTGGTTACAGGACTTTCGAACTTCGTAGTCTCCCTCATGAGGAATTCCATTCCTAACAGAGTCCGTATCATCGTACAGCTCGTTGTCGTTTCACTGATGGTTATCCTCGTGGACCAGTTCCTCAAGGCATACGCCTACAGCATCGAGACACAGCTCTCCGTTTACATCGGACTTATCATCACCAACTGTATCGTCATGGGACGTATCGAGGCATTCGGTCTCGGAAACAAGCCGATTCCATCACTCCTCGACGGTCTTGCTAACGGCGTAGGCTATGCCATGATCCTCATCATCGTAGCATTCTTCCGTGAGCTCCTCGGTTCAGGCACCCTCTTCGGAGTACAGGTTATCCCTCAGTGCCTCTACGATGCAGGTTATATGAACAACGGACTTGTGATCCTTCCTCCTGTAGCACTCATCCTCCTCGGATGTATCGTATGGGTACAGAGAAGCATCCAGAAAGATCTTCAGGAGAAATAACAACTAACACGCAAGTAATATGGAATATATAAGCTTATTCGTAAGGTCAATTTTTGTTGACAATATGATTTTTGCATACTTCCTCGGTATGTGTTCATACCTGGCAGTATCGAAAAACGTGAAGACAGCTTCCGGACTTGGTGCGGCTGTTATCTTTGTCCTCTTAGTCACATTGCCTATCAACTACCTCCTGAACACATACGTGCTCGGCCCAGGTGCATTGACATGGATTAGCCCAAGCCTCGCTGACATTGACCTCAGCTTCTTGAGCTTCATCACTTTCATCGCGGTAATTGCGGCTATCGTCCAGCTCGTGGAGATGATCGTCGAGAAATTCGCTCCGACCCTCTACTCAGAGCTCGGTATTTTCCTTCCTCTTATCGCAGTGAACTGCGCCATCCTCGGAGGCTCATTGTTCATGCAGCAGAAGGATTTTGTCAATGTCGGTGAAGCTACTGTCTACTCACTCGGTTCAGGTATCGGCTGGTATCTCGCTATCGTGACCCTCGCGGCCATCAGAGAGAAAATGTCATACTCGAATGTACCTGCTCCTCTCAAGGGAATCGGTATCACATTCATCACCGTAGGTCTTATGGCCATGGCATTCATGACATTCATGGGTATTTCACTTTAATAGGAGACTGGAAAGATGAATGAAATTACTCTTACAATCATAGCCTCAGCAGCGACTATCACACTCGTAACAGTCGTTCTGGTAGTTCTTCTGCTGTGGGTAAAGACAAAACTTACCCCAAGCGGTACAGTTAAAATCGACATCAACAACGGAAACAAAGTACTCGATGTCACACCTGGTGCATCCCTGATGGGTGCTCTTGCAGAAGAAAAGATTTTCCTCCCTTCTGCCTGCGGTGGTAAAGCAAACTGCGGACAGTGTAAAGTCAGAGTACTTGAAGGAGGCGGAAACATCCTCCCTACCGAGGTTGGTTTCTTCAGCAAAAAGCAGATTAAAGACAACTGGAGACTCGGTTGCCAGGTAAAGGTTAAAGAAGATCTCAAGATCGAAGTTCCTGAGTCAGTACTCAGCGTGAAGAAAGTAGAGTGCGAGGTTATCTCTAACCACAACGTGGCTACCTTCATCAAAGAGTTCACTGTAAAACTTCCTGAAGGCGTACATCTTGATTTCAAATCAGGAGAGTATATCCAGATCGATATTCCTCAGGGAACTTTCAACTTCAGCGACATCGATGTAGATCCGGAATACAGAGCAGACTGGGAGCACTTCAAGTTCTTCGATTTGAAATGCGTTAACCCTGCGCCTACCATGAGAGCTTACTCTATGGCCTCTTATCCTGCAGAGGGCGATATCATTAAACTTAACGTGCGTATCGCAACTCCTCCATTCGACAGGACAGCGCCTAAGGGCAGCAACAAGCTTCTCCCTGTAAACCCTGGTATCGGTTCTTCATACATCTACACTCGTCACCCTGGTGACAAGGTAATGATTTCAGGTCCATTCGGAGAATTCCTTCTTCCTAAGGATGATCCGGATTCACAGGAATACATCTTCGTCGGTGGTGGTGCAGGTATGGCTCCGCTCAGAAGCCACATCATGCATCTCTTCAAGACCCTCAAGACCAAGAAGCAGGTCAACTTCTTCTATGGTGCACGTAGCTTGAAGGAAGCATTCTACCTCGAAGACTATGCTGAAATCGAGAAAGAGTTCCCTAACTTCCACTTCCACCTTGCTCTCGACCGTCCGGATCCGGCAGCAGATGAAGCAGGAGTCAAGTATGTTGCAGGTTTCGTTCACAATGTGATGTACGAGACATATCTTAAGGAGCACGAGACTCCAGAGGATATCAAATACTTCATGTGCGGTCCTCCTATGATGGTCAAGTCTGTAAACACATTGCTTGACAGCCTCGGAGTTCCACCTGAGAACGTATTGTACGACAACTTTGGAGGTTAATCGCCTTCTTAAATTATAAAAGCCGCCTGGAAGCACTCCAGACGGCTTTTTTTATGCCCGGATTTAAGAAAAAACAGCCGTTTCTTCCACCTTTGTAAATTCTGGGGAAATTTAAGAAACGTAAAAATTTGATGTTCGGAGTCCACTTTTCATTGACCGGGACTCAAAGGCGGGATAATTTTGCCGGTGTAAAAATGATAAGGAAATGCGAAACTTTATTCACATATCAGAAGGCCGGCGGACAATTCTGCCTGACTTGACATTCTTCTCCCTGAAAATCACAGCGGTTCTGGCTGAGATCTTGCTGACAACTTGCGTAATGCCGGCCTTCTTATCTTGCGAACACTCAATAATAAATACTGATATCGAAAATACCAGGGATTCTTCTAGCCTGAAACATCATTCATTGGAATTAGCAGTAACGAAACCTGAAACTTACGAATCCCTGGATATTTTCACCTTCGACGATGACAAGCTGAGAAGGCTGGACTCCTACCAGAAAATAAACTATGCCGGAAAGAACGTAGACATGGCGTCGCGTTCCGGCAGAAAGATTATTGTAGCCCTTGCCAACACCGGCTTTTCCGAAAAACAACTGATGCATATCAGAAAATACGACGACTTGCTAACATTACATACTGACCTTAAAAATGAGAATCCGGAATATCCTGTCATGTGCTGTGAGAAAAACGTCAATGTTGGAAATAACGGCAGGATAGAACTGGAACTGAAGGCGCTGATGGCGGAGATCCGAATAAACAGTCTCTGCTGTGACTTCCACGCGAGACCGTACAACGGCGAGAAGTTGGAAAACGTTCGCGTATATCTCACAAATGTATGCAGCAGAGTCCCCCTCACTGGAACTCCGCCTAAAACGCCCGAAAGCATTTTGAACTACGGCAAGTTCATTGTTTCCGACACATTGGGATTCTCTTACCCTGGCCTGATCTTCAGGAAAGTTCCCATACCGGTAGGTGAAAACGTCATCTTCCCGAACATCAGACTCTATTGCTATGGTAATCTTTCCGAAACTGAGACCTTAGGTTCTCCTTTCACAAGACTCGTCATAGAAGGAGAACTGCAAGGGAAAAAGACCTATTACCCTCTGGATATAAACAGAGAGCAAACCGGGAATGAAAACTGCGGAATTACCGGAAACAATGCCTACATTTTCGACATAACTATAACCAGACGCGGAATGGACAATCCGGATACAGTCATAAACACAGAATCCATAGATTGTCCGCTCAAGATAATCCCTTGGGAACAACTGAATAATCGCACCATCAAATTCTGAAATCATGAGAAACTGTCTGTTGATAACCATAACCACATTACTGTCCATGGCATGTGGCAGAGTAGAAGGCATCGTCCCGGACGAATCGGATTTCATCATCCGATTCTATACCGGTATAGATTATACTACCAAGTCGAAAGATCCGGAAGAAACGTATATCCATGATATTAACCTCTTCATCTTCGACGATAAAGGAAATCTGGAGGACGCCCGCTTCATAGATTCCGACAAGCTCACGATGACGGATAAAGGAGCCGAGACCAGTTTCCGCTGGATAAAGGACAAGTCATGCATGGCTTATGCCTGCGCAAATTTCGGATATAAGATAACAGGAATAGAAAACCTTGGAGACCTGATGTCCTACCGTTATCACATGGCATATCCGGATGAATACTCCCGCGGCATTCCGATGAGCGGCAAGGCGAAAAAAGACAAGGCCTCAAAATCATTGACCATACCCCTCACGAGAATGATGGCCAAAATCTCGATGAACATCGACAGGACAGCTCTGGCAGCGGGGGTCCAATATAGCGTGCGAAGCGTCAGAATCGGAGGAAGCCCGAAATCAGCCCTCGCGTTCGGCCAAAGCAAAGCCACAGGGAATACCGACATCTTCAGCGGAGGATTCAGCAAGAGTTTTACTGAAACATATAACCTGAACATTGACAAGAAACCCGGAATAAGCGAGGAGATCAGCCTGTACATGCTTGAGAACATGCAAGGCGACTTGCTTCCCAAGGCAAAAGACGAAAAAGACAAAATCCTCGAAAGCTCTGATGCATTGTCGGAAGTTTGCTCATACATCGAAATAAAAGCCGAATACAGGTCAGAATCCATGTATTCGAGACCGGATGAATACCTTGTATACCGATTCTACCTCGGTGACGGACCGAAAAACTTCGACATTGAAAGGAACTGTAACTACCATCTGACTGTCAAGCCGGAGAAAGACGGCATTGTCGAGAACAGCTGGAGAGTAGACAAGACCGGATTGGCTTATTACGGAGATGCACACATCACGATATTTCCTGGTAACTATATCGAGGGACATGTCGGTGAAAAAGTGCATATCTGGGCTGAAGTAACGCCGAAAGGATGCCGTCTGGAATTCGGAAAAGAGGAACTGGAATTCGACAAAAGCCGTGGAATCTATGACTACAAAATGGACAAAGACGGACATGGAGTCACATTGGAACTGAAATCCAGAGGTAGCGGAATCGTTTATGTGGAAGCCGGAACTCCCACAAGTGACGCCGCCATGGTCTATATCGAAGTAAACTAAACAACAACGCCATGCATACATCTAAAAACATCAGCAGAATGCTATTAAGCACTCTGACAGGACTCCTCACCCTATGGTCCTGCAATAACACGCTTTCAGAGAATACGGAACATGACCGCGTGATCACATTTGACTTGAAGACAGCCGATTGCGATGTAAAAAGCAGCATTGACCTGGCCGAAGACAAGATCGTGAACATTAACATTTTCGCGTTCAGCGACGGAATAGCCTGCGGACATTTGTTCACCGAAGAGTCATCCAGGGCGAAGATTATTCTTCCGTCCGGAGAATTCACCGTATATATCGCTGCCAACCTGGGGAAGATGAAAGACTTCGCCACGGAAAAAGAGCTTTCCGAATGGCGTTACAGAATCGACGCATCATCGGCATTGGCAGGAACGCCCCTGCCCTATACGGCCATTCTGAACCTCAACACAAACAACCTCGACCGTTCAGAAATTCCTGTCACCCTGACCAGGATGGTCGCCAAATGCGGGTTCAGGTTCAATGCTTCCGCTATCCCGGGCCTCACGGTAAAAAGTGTGCGCCTATGCCAGGCGGCATTGGACATAAGACCATTCACTTCCGACGGAAGTACACCTGAACGAATCGAAGAACATGGGGACTATGCATCTGCGGAAGATATTTACAATCTGAATGCGGGAGGCACAGTTTACTTCTATGCCCTGGAAAACCATCAGGGCGAACTGTTGTCCGGAAACAACGACCCTTGGAACAAGATTCCGGACAACATTCCAGGCAAAGCTAAGTCGTGCACGTATATCGAAGTTACCGGGACCTTCGACCAGAGTACTGCAGACGGAGTATACGGAAACGTGAAATATCGTTTCTTCCTTGGGCACAACGCCTCCAGCGATTTTTCCCTGACAAGAAACACTGAATGCGTCGTGGAAATGACGGCATCTCAAGACGGCCTCAGCAAAATCAGTTGGCTTATCGACACATCGGAAATGAAGACAGATCCGCTGAACGGATTGGGCAGTTTCATAATCCCCGAATACCTGGGACAATGGGGACGCATATCCATTCCCGGAGCATCAGCGACATCACCGGTCAGCATAAGCGACGGAAACGGAACCATAACCATCGGCGAAGAGTCATCCGACCCTCAGAAATATATAAGCCTGAACAATGGCTATATCTTGTACTATATCCCGTCAGTATCCACTACTGATGTCTTCCTCTATGCATCTCCTGAATCCTCGAAAGGCACTGGAACTAAACTATATCTGAGATCAGAAGCTTCCTCCAAAGAGTTGGATATTCCGGCCCCAAGCACGCCGGAATGCAGGATTCGTGAGACCGGAAAACTCAACGACTTGTATTCCGCGACATTGAACGAAGACGGATACGACGCGAAAGCTGTCGACCTTGTGCTTACTGACAATGACGGGGCAGCCATGAGCCCGGACGATTTCACCATCCCGGACAAGAGAATCGCTAAAGAATTGGGATGGACCACGACCGAGTGTCCTGACGGAGACATCTATGGAAGTTTCCGTTCAGATTTCATATCCGCGATAGACATAACATCTTCATCTTACGCCGGGATAAAACTGGATTATCCTACTTCTGCCCAGATGAAAAACAGCAGAAAAATTTTGTCCGGAATGTTATACGGCGCCTTAGCCGGAGACACAAGGCTCAACATATCCAACAGACTGGGCTGCGCCGAAACCGCCAAAGTAAATTGTACTGTCAATGCTGCCTTCCCCGGACAAAGATATCTGGGAGAGCTGACCAACAGCCAGTTGTCTATCCACGCCAAAACAGCGGAGGAACACAGGGAGAATCACATTCTGGACCTGTACCAAGGCAAGGCGGGAACAACTCACGCCGAATGGTCATTTGTCAGGACATCACCTTCGTTCTCCACAACACAGGCCAAGACAGCTTATGCCAACCCGGAAACAGGCTGCTCAAGCATGAGCATTGACGGCGTGACCAACGGAAAAATGTCCATCAACTTCCTGGCTCCGGAACGGGATTTTACTGTAAACAAAGTTCCATTCTTCACCTGCGGGGCATTCTGCTTCAGAGGAACGGTAACCAACCCTTACACAAATAAGACACACGAAGGTTATTGGATGCAAGACATCATATTGGAATTCACCGTAACGGCTCAGGTGGACTTCATGCCAGGTTACGTATGCTTCAGCTATGTCCCTTACAATATCTGCTTCGCCTCGCCGAAATACTCCGAAATATGGCAGAAAAGCCTGCCTCTGCTCGTAAAACCGGACAATTTGGTAAATGACTATCAGATATACGGAGAAGAGAGTCAGGACCAGACATTCATAACCGGAAACAAGCCTCTAGGACTGGTACCGTTCAAAGAATGGGAAAAGTATTCTTTTCGCGAGAAGGAATACAGGGTTCTCACTCTGGTACCGTCAGGCTTCGACGAAAACAACAGATACCCGTTCTGCGAGGAAAGAGAAAATGAACTGACAGGCCTGTTGTGGGACAACCTGAGCATGGGAACAGGTAAAACCGGAATCAACATATCCCAAAGGACAGTCTCCAGTTTCATTCCTTTGAACAAGGACGGTTCCCAGATGCCTGCTGAGAGAAGCATTGTCATAACGAGGTCGAATGCCAAAAAATATCCTGCATTCAAAGGGTTCTTCAGAATAACACGAGACTATGGCCAATACCAGACTTCCCTGCTGGCAAACATAGGCCGATATGTCATAGAAGCATCCCCGATAGCACAGGAATACCAGACCCCGTTCTACTCGGACATCCTATAACTCCGTCATAACATTTGCCATATCATAACCATCTTTAAGATAGGCGGTTATATTGTGCGTCCTGCGTTTGTTCTCGGGTGGGAGCTGCATATAGTCACCATATTGCTGTGACAAAAACTCCTCCCATCCTGTAAACGCCGGGAAGCGCAGTCCTTCGAATTCGAGCTCAGTATAATTCTCGAACATGCTTCTGTCGAAAATTTCCCTCAGGCCATTGTACTTGACTGAAACAGATCCGGCCTTGGCACATTTGTCGAAATCATACTTGCGCATGGTCTCCAGCATCTTCCTGATCCAATACTGCTCCCCGTGCAAATGAGCGGACAGTTTCGAGAACAGCGGCTGATGGAAATCGAAAAGACGGAATCCTGTACCGCAGATATTCAAACGATGAGAGCAAGATGACAACATACGCTCCATCTTACGCTGGACATTCACGTCATCCGGCTTACCATCCACCGGAAAAATATCGATATTCAGACCAAAACGGTATTTCACAGAATTTCCCTGATTGCTTACAGTCCAGGAATCATGTACCTTGGCGAAAAAATGCATAAAACACTCATTTTCGTTATCTGTATTATACAGACAGCGGTATCTCGCTCCAGGCTCCTTACCGAACTCAGCCACAAACCTCTCAAAATCAGGACGTGGCATAAGAATATCGATATCGTCATCCCAAGGAATGAATCCCTTGTGACGTACTGCCCCGAGAAGAGTTCCATAAGCCATGGAATAACGAAGACCCTTCTCCTTACAGAAGCTGTCCACTTCTTTCAGAATTTCCAACAACACCGAATGAATTTGCGGCTTGGTAAGCTGAACCATTGTTTTCAATTTTTATTATTTAACGATAAAGTAACATACAATTCATGAAAAAAGCATAAAAACTCGAAGTTCCATGCAACATTTTCATATGTTCTGTCATCTATATATGTGCAAAAGTAGTAATTTTGTAAGACAAGCAATATACAACGATAATGTTTTCATATGTATTCCCAGGCAATATTAATGACGATATTGCCAAACTTGGCGCAGAACCGATTCCATACATGAGGACTGACGAGTTCTCTGCCATTAATCTGGAGTCAGAAAAAATTCTGCTGGACCTTATTCACTGCAAAGACGGAAAAACGATAATATATACAGGCTCCGGAACCGGCGCCATGGCTGCAACTGTCGAAAACTACGTAATCACGAAAAAAAAAGCGATTGTGATAAATGGCGGTTCTTTCGGGAAACGCTGGGTTTCACTGTGCAAATACTATAACGTGCCGGCCGTAGACTTTCAGGTAACTCCAGGAAAAGATATTGACTATAAACTACTTGAAAAGACCATAGAAACCGAGAGACCAGATGTTTTCCTCTGCCAACATCACGAAACTTCGACAGGAGTCCTCTACCAGTTGGACAAGATTTCAGAAATTTGCCGCAAACACGACATCTCACTCGTAGTAGACGTCATCAGCTCATTCTTGGCCGAAGACCTGAACATGGACGAACTCGGAATCGACATCTGCATCACCAGCACCCAGAAAGGACTTAACGTTCCTCCGGGCCTGTCGGTCGTATTTCTGAGCGCTAAACTCAATGGTTACAAATTCGCGCACAACGGTTACTATTGGGACTTCGAAGAGAACCTCGACAACCTCAGACGCGGCCAGACCCCGTTCAGCCCGGCCACCACGATATACCTGCAGTTGCACGCAAGACTGAAGGAGCTCGAAGCGCAAGGAGGTGAACACCAAAACATTCAGGAAGTACGCCACCGCGCTGAAGTATTCCGCGAAGAATGCCGGAAATATGGCTGGCCAATGCCGGCAGAGCATCCGTCCTACGCGATAACTGCCATCCAGACCAGAGACACCGAAAAGCGCAAAGTATTCCGCGGTCTGATAGACAAATACGACACCTACATCATGCCTGGTTCAGTTCCGGGCTTTTACCGCATATCACACATGGGTCTCCAATCAGATGATGAACTGAGAAACCTGGCAAAGCATATCCACGAACTGGAATCAGAAGAACAGTAATGAAAAAAGTCATAACATACGGAACCTTCGACCTGCTTCATCAGGGGCACATAAATCTTCTCAAACGGGCCAAGGAACTCGGAGACTATCTGATTGTAGGAATAACCACGGACAACTTCGACCTGGAACGTGGCAAACTGAACACTCATGACAGCCTCGTAGAAAGAATCGAGGCCGTAAGAAATACCGGTTATGCAGATAAAATCATAATCGAGGAATATGTCGGTCAGAAGATAGATGACGTCCAGAAATATGGCGTCGACATCTTCGCAATCGGCTCTGACTGGGAAGGGAAATTCGACTACCTGAACGAATTCTGCAAAGTCGTATATCTTCCACGTACAGAAGGCATTTCCAGCACACAAATACGCAACGAGCAGAATGTCAGAATCGGTATCGCCGGTTCAGGCAGCATAGCAGGCAGATTCATACCCGAATCAGATTTCGTCACATGTGTGACCATAGCGGCAAACTACAGCATCGACCATGAAGAATGCCGCAGATTCTGCAAAGCCCACGACATTCCGGTAGCCGCAGAGACATATGAACAACTTCTGGACAATTGCGACGCCGTCTATGTAGCCACACCGCATTACACTCATTACCACTATGTAAAGGAAGCTCTCGAAGCCGGAAAACATGTCCTCTGCGAAACTCCTTTCGTACTGAGAAATGAAGAGGCGGAAGAACTCTTGACATTGGCCAAAACGAATAATCTGGTCCTGATGATCGCACACAAGACCGCATATTGTCCGGCATTCAGGCACCTCGTAGTCATGCTCAAATCAGGAGCCATCGGTGACATCGTGGACATCAACGCATCCATAACCACCATCACGGACGAAAGTTCCGACAAGATGAACAGCTCCAGATACGGAGGCAGCATGAGCGAAAACGCTTGTTTTCCAGTTCTTCCTATCCTGAAACTCCTCGGGACAGAGTACAGAAACATAAACTTCTACTCGAAAATGAAGAACGGTGTGGACATCTACACGAAAGCCGTATTCCGCTATGATTCAGCCACCGCATCATTCCAGGTAGGGCTCGGTGCGAAAACAGAAGGAAATATGGTCATTTCCGGCACACACGGATATGTCTATGTCCCGGCACCATGGTGGAAGACGGACTATTTCGAATTCCGCTTCGAAGACCAAAATAAGAACAAAAAATGCTTCATTCCATTCATGGGAGAAGGTCTGAGATACGAAATCCGGGAATTCATTACGGACATCCTGTCACCTGGAAACACATCAGGCATCCTGTCAGGCAAAGAAATGATGGCCATGACAGACGTCCAGGACAGATACATCAGAGGAGAAAATCTATATAAATTAGCATAAGCACTTATAATGAAAAGACTTACGCATAAAGAACTCCAAGACTTCAGCTTAGAGATACTCACAGACATAGCTGATTTCTGCGAAAAAGAAGGCTTGAAATACTCATTAGCATACGGAACACTGCTCGGAGCCATCAGACATAAAGGATTCATTCCATGGGACGACGACATCGACATTATCATGCCGAGAGAAGATTACAATCGTTTCCGTGAAACATATAAGAACAGGAAATTCATATTCGTCGACAGCAACAACACTCCCGACTGTTTCATCGCATTCGGAAGAGTCTGTGACACAGAGAGAACCATAACCCGTTCATACATCCCGTGGCATGGAAAGAGCATAAAGACAGGCGTCTGGATCGACGTATTCCCTGTCGACCACGTTCCCGACGACCACGACGAGTTCGAAAAATACTATGGCGGCCTGTTCCTGCTCCAGAGGTACAACACCCGCCTGAGAAAAATTCACGCCGGAAAGATAGAAAGATTCTCGCTCCTCCGACAGCTTTGGGCCAATGCCTTAAAATCATTGAACCCGCGCTACGCGAAGCAACGCCCGGAATCCATCGCAGGTTATATCAATGAAATCATCTCCTTGGGAAATAGCAATAAGACATTCAACCACTTATCCCAGGTAGCCGACGCCGAAAACGCTAAAGAATATTTCGACGCGGATGATTTTTCAGAATACACAGATGTGGAATTCGAAGGCAGAAAATTCAAAGCTCCCGCACGCTATGACAAGATTCTGTCCATGATGTACGGGGACTATATGACTCTTCCTCCGAAGAAAAAACGCACGCCAAAACAGCGTTATATCAAGTTTCTGTGGAAATAAATCCCACGCAGAAAATCATCTAACGTAAACCCAGACGCTCCTCCAGCCAGTCCAAAGCAAGTTTCTGGTCCTCAGGAGCCGCATAATCCAAGGAATTCATGCAGCAGAACTTCTCTGTTGTAGAATTCCTGAATCGCTGTATATGGCTCTCCATGTACTTGTGTCCCTTAGGCAGAAGATACAGATTCACGCCCTTCTTGGTATGCAGAATCAGCTTGTCCTCCTTGGCAGAAAGCAGGAAAAACAGTTCCGCCGGATTATACTGATGCTGCTCCCTGAAACGGCAAGACATATTCGATATCATAAGGTCTGGATGCTCCTCGAAAAACTTGCTGAACGTGCTCACTTTCATGGACTGGGGATTGTGCCCCAGGCGGAAAAATCTCCATTTCTCCCCTATCGCTGTGGCAGCATTGACCATAGAATGCTTGAAAGTGAACACTTTGTGACCGTTCTTCTTAGGCTTCAGGAACTGAAGCAAGTTCGCAAACGGCAGGCTGAACCACATCGCATAGCAGACAGCCTTCTCTCCCACGAAGTAGTCGGAAGGCGTTGTCGGAGCCACCAGCATGAAATCATCATTGAGATAAATAAAATGCTCACTGAGGCCCGGAATGCGCCACATCACCGTCTCTATCGACAGAGAGTTGAACACCGGAAGATATTGTGAATAACCACGATACAAGACCGTATGGTCCACAATCTTCACCTTGGACGACTGCCCCGGGAAATGCTGCTCCAAGAAATCCCAAATCATAGGATCCTGATTGTCAGTTATCAGCCAAATCGTGCGCAGGAAAGGCGCGAAACGAAGCAGCGATGCGATGCAATACTTTATCTCACCGACACTTGTATAACGGATATCTCCGCCGATATCATCGTTGCGGCTCTCGTCTTTTTTCCCGTACATGGCCCTCTTGGCCTTATGCGCAGGATCATTGCCGTCCACCCATGTAACGACGGCATCGATAGGGTATTCTGTATTAATCATGTGTTGCAGTTAATTTCAAATATTTAGCTGTATATGTATTCCCGGAGACAACCAAATCTTCAGGCGTACCTTCGAATACTACTTTTCCGCCATTGTCTCCTGCATCAGGACCCATTTCTATTATCCAATCTGCAGCTCGTATGACATCCAGGTTATGCTCCACGACTACCACAGAATGCCCCTTCGCCAAGAGCGCATCGAACGCGCGCATCAGTTTTTCCACATCATAGAAATGCAGTCCCGTAGTAGGCTCGTCGAATATGAACAGAATGCGTTTCTGCGCCGACTTCGACGAAGAATCATTCATTGACAAGAAATAAGCGAGCTTTATGCGCTGGCTCTCTCCTCCCGACAGGGTGCTGCTGCTCTGGCCCAACTTAATATAGGACAGACCGACATCCACCAGCGGCTGCAGCTTGCGCGCAATCGTCTGAGCCTCAACTTCTTTCTGCGCCCCAAAGAATGCTATCGCCTCCTCCACGCTCATATTCAGGATATCGTCAATGTTCTTACCCTGGTATCGGACTTCGAGGATTTCCGGCTTGAATCTTTTACCGCCGCAAGCCTCACAGACCATCGTGACGTCCGCCATGAACTGCATGCCGATATGCACAAAGCCCTCACCCTGGCACTCAGAGCATCTTCCGCCGTCCTGGTTAAAAGAAAAATATGACGGGGTAAATCCGTTCACCTTGGCGAACTGTTGCTCGCTCATAAGTTTACGGATATCGTCATACACCTTCAGATATGTAACGGCATTCGACCTGGAACTCTTCCCTATCGGGTTCTGGTCCACATATTCCACAGCCGACAAGCGGTCCAGATTACCGCCCAACTTCCTGAAAACGCCAGGCAACTGACCGGTTTCGTTTATGTGTCGGTACAATGCAGGATACAAGATATCCCCTACCAATGATGATTTACCGCTGCCGCTGACTCCGGAAACAACAGTAAGGACGCCCAACGGAAACTTTACAGAAATATCCTTAAGGTTATGTTCCATAGCGCCTTCCACGCTCACATAATAGTCCCACGAGCGTTTTTCACGGGTCACACGTTTTCTTGCTCCGGTAAGATATTGCAACGTCATGGACCTGTCCAGAACATTCTTAGGGATATCATCGGCAACTTTTCCCTGGAAGACCACCTCGCCGCCGTTCACGCCCGCCAATGGTCCCATGTCTATCAACATGTCCGCAGCACGTATGATTTCCTCATCATGCTCCACCACGACCACCGTGTTACCGACATCTCTAAGCCTCTTAAGTACGCTTATAAGTCGGTCAGTATCACGCGGATGCAGTCCAATACTCGGCTCGTCGAGAACATACATTGACCCGACCAGCGAACTTCCCAACGCTGTCACGAGGTTAATTCGCTGACTCTCACCGCCAGACAACGTATTGCATGCTCGGTTCAATGTCAGATAACCCAGTCCCACATCCAGTATATAACGCAGTCTGGAAGTAATCTCGTCTATCGCCTTATGCACTATAGAATTCTCATATTCAGTAAGTTGCAACGTAGAGAAAAACTCTAACAGCTCCTCAGTATTCATGCACAGCAGCTCGAAAATATTCTTCCCGCCGACCTTCACATACAACGCATCTTTCCTCAGACGGCTTCCCTTGCACTCATGACACACCGTTCTCCCGGAAAAGCGGCTCAACAAATATTTATACTGAATCTTATATTTATTCGCGTCCACCCACTTGAAAAACTCGTTGATACCTATAATGGAATTCTCCTCAGTATCAGCCTTGTATCCATCCCAAATCAAGTCTTTAACTTCCTGAGACAGATTACAATACGGCTCAAATACAGGTATCCCGTACTTATCCGCCACGCTCACCAGACGATCCTTGAACCAACCCATTTTTTCGCCCCTCCAGCACGCTATCGCCCCATCGTAAATGCTCTTCGTCTTGTCCGGCACCACCAAATCCTCGCTGATGCCGATAATCTTCCCAAGCCCGCCGCAGACCGGACAAGCCCCAAGAGGACTGTTGAAGCTGAACATATATTCGTCCGGCTCCCGGAAAGTCATCCCATCCGCCTCGAACCTGCTGATGAATTGGGTCAATGCTGCCCCGTTTTTTTGGACATACATGGTACCGTTACCCTTCGAGAAACATGTTTCTATAGAAGAATGAAGTCGCGTAAGGATATCTTCCCATTCGTTGACAGGCATTTCACAACCATCTGCAAGACAAGGTTTTCCACCTTTAATGGCAGGCAGTTTAATCCTGTCGACCATAAGCAGGAGTCCTTTAGGAAAATCACCATTCTCTGATTTTTGGATAACGTCATCTATCCTAAGAACGCCTTCCGTTTCACTGAAAAGTCTGGAATAGCCTTCTTCTTTCAATGCAAGCAACGCCTCGACTTTATCCTCTCTGCTATCCCAGTCAAGGTCAGCAAGAAGGTAAATAGCCGACGGTTCTGGGCTGTCCATTATATATGCCATAACGTCATTGACAGTATGACACTTGACCTCCACGCCGCTTATCGGGGAGAATGTCCGACCGATTCTCGCGAATATAATTCTCAGATAGTCATAGATTTCCGTCGTGGTAGCCACGGTAGAGCGCGGATTTTTCACATTGACCTTCTGCTCTATCGCGATAGCGGGCGGGATTCCCTCGACGGCCTCGACATCCGGTTTGGACATCCTTCCGAGGAACTGGCGCGCGTACGAC
The DNA here is from genome assembly GCA_900546925.1 of uncultured Bacteroides sp. Classification (GTDB taxonomy): domain Bacteria; phylum Bacteroidota; class Bacteroidia; order Bacteroidales; family UBA932; genus Cryptobacteroides. Next base: position 12,008 of record UREV01000003.1, on the reverse strand, counting down.
GACAGGCTTTCGGCGAAACGCCTCTGCCCCTCGGCGAATAATGTGTCGAAGGCCAATGATGATTTTCCCGATCCCGAAATGCCGGTTATGACTATGAATTTGTTCCGTGGAATTTCCAGCGAGACGTTCTTCAGGTTGTTGACCTTGGCACCCTTTATTATAATATTTCCTTTATCTGGCATCAATATCTGTTTTACAAAGTTTGGTTTCCTTGCCCGGAACCCAACGTCTTACAAATATACATTAATTTACTCAATTTTCGCAAGTTGTCAAACATGCTGAGCTCAAGCGCTTATTTGAGGGTTATCACTCGGTCGAAGGCCATAGGCCACACGCACTTTTTGCGTGCACGTTACCCTCTCCCTAAATCCCGGGTCTCGGGGAAGGGACTTGCTTTCGCCCTCACGGGCTCCATAAGCAGTGTTTCGCACTTGCGAGACTTGGTAATCTTCGCGTGCATGTCCGCACTAAGTAAACGACAATATACATTAGCCATAAGGCTGAAAATCAGACTTTTTGACATATTTATATGTCATTTTGTCACCATTTTATGCCATTTTGTCTACCTTTAGAACATATTTTCGATTTGGTACAACGATTGCCATTATCCTAGTCGTTCCGCAAATGATGCGGGGCACGGATATGAAACAGTAATGCAGATTATCCGGGAACAAGAATATAAAAAATTTAAAATTATAGGAGATTTACATTATGGTACCTTCAAGAAGAATGAATAACCAGAATTGGTTACCAAGTATTTTCAATGATTTCTTTGACAACGAGTGGATGGAGAAATCAAACGCCACAGCTCCTGCCATCAACGTATTAGAAAATGAAAAGAGTTACGACCTCGAGGTCGCAGCCCCTGGAATGACTAAGGAAGACTTCAAAGTCACACTTGACGAGAACGGTGACCTTGTCATCAATATGGAAAAGAAACAGGAGAACAACGAGGACAAGAAGAACGGTCATTATCTCCGTCGCGAGTTCTCATACAGCAAATATCAGCAGACAATGCTTTTGCCGGATGACGCCGACAGGGAAAAGATCAATGCCCAGGTAGAAAATGGCGTTTTAAAGGTCAATATCCCTAAAATTGTCAAAGTTCAGCCTAACGAAGCACATAAGGTCATAGAAATCAAATAGTTTTGATTCTACAAATCGCTAAAAAGCCGTCTGGAAAGCACCAGATGGCTTTTTTTGTTTTCAGCCAAGTATCGTTTTATAGTAAATTTTTTGAAAATTATTTCCCGAAACACTTGCAAGTTCAGAAAATATGCGTAACTTTGCAACGCGTTTGAGAGAAACACCTAACGCAAATGAATTACCCGGTGCGGTAGTTCAGCTGGTTAGAATGCGGGCCTGTCACGCCCGAGGTCGTGGGTTCGAGCCCCATCCGCACCGCCGAAAACCCCTCACATTTTGTGAGGGGTTTTTTGTTATGGAACCCTGTTCCTACCACAAACAAAAACCGCCCGGAATCCGAAGATCCAGGGCGGTGAGAGAGCCACTCAAGGGGTTCGAACCCTCGACCTGCGCATTACGAATGCGCTGCTCTACCAACTGAGCTAAAGTGGCATTTCCGGCTTCAAGTACCGAAATAGATTGCAAATATAATCATTTTTTGTTTCGAATCAATGTTATTTGCACTAATATTTCTACCGAACTTCTCTATAATAATAAAAACCCAAAGTATCCCTCAGAACAGACGGATGGAAAATCTTCACCAAGTCGTGGAGAATCCAGTCAGGATGAACCACACCACTTTCCCAGTAATCATTGCCGCCGCCATCATTCACCCTCAACGTATTATTGTAAATCTGCGGTATCTCTATGAGAGACAACTCATTACTCTCACTGAGCGCCTCCTTCGACTCATAATTCCCGGTATGGAGCCAGAACTGTGCACGACGCGACAGTTCCAACGCCTTTTCTACAGAAATTATGGAAGACTCGGACATACCTGGAACAGAACCGAGAATCTCACCGCCAGCATCTCGAACCAGACGAGACATATAATTATCTCCGCCCGGGACATACCAGGCATCAGCATAAGGCACATTCATAAGCACTTTCGCCGTCTCATGACACGACTCAGCCACCGCATCAGCAAGTTCATGATAACGACTGCACACACCATCGAATATGGAATCCGCCTGCTCCATCCGACCAGTGACCGCACCGAACACCTTTATATATGACGCCCGCGCCAACGGACTATTTTCCAGATAGTCATACAAGACCAGCACAGGAATGCCGAACTCATCCAGCCTGGATTTCAACGCATCCCCGGAGCCGGGAATCGAATACATCACCACCAGGTCCGGATTCATTGACACCAACCGCTCGAAATCAGCATTGGCATCGACCCCTAAATCCGCGACCAGCCCGTCCGCGAAGCGACGACGGATTTCCGGCGCCGAAATATACCGCACCCCGGAGACCGCGCAAACGGTGGAATCGCAGCCGAGCGCCGAGAGCGACGCGACATACGTCGAAGACATGCAGACTATCCTGTTCTTCGTTCCGGTAAAGGTCAATGAATCTGTGCAACTGCCATCAGGCGAAACAGTTACAATAGTGCACACCGAGTCCGCGGCGCACCTGATCTTAAAGCAGGAAGACACATCAGAAACCTCCGCCGAAGTAGCTTTCCGCAGAGAACAAGACATGGAAAAAAGCAACAAAAAGAGCAAAGAAAGTATACGAAATGATGTTTTCATCTACAAGTTTTTCCGTAAAGTTATAAGATTTTATGTATATTTGCTTTGGAATCTTTACTAAATTGATATGAAATCATTCAACCTCAAAGTACAAATGCTTGACGCCGGCATGACCATGTTCGACTCAGAATCCGGTTTCGGCGACACACTCGGGCAGGTAAAGGCAGAGATGGAGGTATATGGTAAAGTATTCAAGGCGTGCGACTTGGATGGAACCAAACTTCCGGAATCTACAGGAGACTACGACCTGTTCCTCGATTGGTCTACACCATGGAGAATCAGATATATTTCATGCCACGTGGAGAGCGCCGGAGAACATGTCGTAAACGGAAAGACAGTACAGCGTTATGCCGCCACATTTAAAGAAGGAAACCGCAGCTCCACACTGAGAGGTGTCGTCATGTTTTTATTCTTAATATCCTTCGCCACAGAGGCATTGATCACACCCGGCATCATTTACACGCTGCAAGGTATAATCTTTGCCGGACTTACGGCGTACTTGTGGATACTTCCGAGCAGCAAAGCTCAGAAGGTTATAAAAAAACTAATGAACCGACTATTACATAACAGTTTATGATCTCTCAGACAGAATCTCTGGACAAAATCGACATCCAGATACTAAAAGCATTGCAAGAAGACGCCCGCGTGACCACCAAAGAGCTCGCAGCGAAGGTCAACTTGTCGTCTACTCCTGTTTTTGAACGCATGAAACGACTCGAAAAAGAGGGCTATATAAAGAAATATGTAGCAGTCTTGGATAGCGAGAAACTCAACCATGGATTTGTCGTCTTCTGCAACGTGAAACTGAACCAGGTAAACCACGAAATCGTGGAGAATTTCACGGAAAAGATTTCACAAATCCCCGAAGTATCAGAGTGTTACAACATCTCCGGAAGATTCGACTTTCTTCTGAAAGTTTATGCTCCCGACATGCGGCACTACCAGGAGTTCATAACGAACGTCTTGGGTCACATCGCAAGCATCGGCTCCATCGAGAGCTCCTTCGTCGTTCAGGAAGCGAAACGCGACCTGTCGATTTTCTGACAAGCACGAAAAAACCCGCGAGCGGGAATCCTATCTCGCGGGCTCATATATCAAAGCGATTAAATTACTCCAGAGCCTACCATCTCGTCACAGTCATACCAGACAGCAAACTGCCCGGAAGTGATGCCACGCTGCGGCTGCTCGAACAAAATATAAAGTCCGGTCTCCCTCATGACCAGCACCGCATCCTGAAGAGGCTGACGATAACGGATGCGCACCCTGTACCGCCTGATCTCATCCACCTCCATCCGCAAATCCTCGCGGATCCAATGTATTTCCTCCGGAGCCACGCGCAAACAACTGCGGGACAACCCTTTATGCCGATGCCCCTCCCCTACATAAATTATGTTTTTGTCAATGTCGGTAGATATCACGAAGAGTGAGTCCTTGTGACCGCCGATATTCAGGCCCTTCCTCTGACCTATAGTATAGAACTGTGCCCCTTCATGTCTTCCCACTACAGCCCCATAAGGATTCTCCTTATAACGGGTCTTTTTCACATGATGCTTTCCAGACCTGTAAGTCTCTGTCTCGAAATGGATATCTCCATAAGTGACAGGCTCAGAAAGACGCTTGAGCTGCCCGTCACTGAGCGCGGCGATCTTTCCGAAATCATACACAGAAACATTGGCACAACCGCCCTCGAAACTTCCGGCCTCGGAATGTGCAGACTTGTCATCCGAAATATAATCCGTCACCAGATTCACATCCCCTAAACTTCCATCCGCAAGAATAGAATCCAATGTGTCATGAATAAACTTATACTGTTCAGATTCACTGAAATACGCATCATACACCTCGATAACATCCCCCTCCACAGACTTCAGTTTCTGCTGCAGGAAAACAGGCAAATCCACCTTCCCGACGAAACAGATTCCCTGTGAATCCTTTTTTTCGGCAGAAGGAAGATCCGCTTCATGAGCAAGATGACGGACCTCCGGCTTGCAGATGTCACCGATCGGGAACATCGCCTTAGAAAGCTGATCCTGAGTAAGTTGACAAAGGAAATAACTCTGGTCTTTATTCGGATCCGAGCCCGCGAGAATACGCCACACAGGCTTGCCGTCCTGCATAATCTGATGGCCTTCGTCGTCCAATGCCGGTTCCTTCCGACAATAATGTCCGGTCGCCACCATATCCGCGCCCATCTTCTCCGCCGCCTTCAGGAACGCATCGAACTTAATCTCCCTGTTGCAGAGCACGTCAGGATTCGGAGTCCGGCCCTTCGAATACTCGTCGAACATATAATCCACCACCCGCTGACGATATTCGTTGCTCAGGTCAATGAAATAGAACGGTATGCCGATTTTTCTGGCTACCATTTCGGCTACAAACTTATCCTCTTCCCATTCACAGTCACCATGGAGAGTTCCCTCAGTATCATGCCAATTCTGCATGAACATGGCAAACACATCATAACCCTGCTGTTTAAGCAACAGAGCGGCCACACTGGAATCTACTCCTCCGGACAAACCGACACATACCTTCATAATCTAAGATTTTACTATTGGAAAGGCAAATATAGTCAAATCGAAGAAATTTTACTAAATTTGAAACGTTTGCACAAAATCATTGACATGAACAAAAAAATTGAAATAAATTATCAGGAATTCCAATCATTGGCCGAACTCGAAGCGCAGGACAGAGAATTATGCGAGGCTGCGGCGAAAGCATTGGCGGGATCATACGCGCCTTACTCGAATTTTAACGTGGGAGCGGCGGTGCGGCTGGACGACGGCAGCATCGTGACCGGGGCGAATCAGGAGAACTCGGCGTACCCGTCAGGATTGTGCGCTGAGCGGACAGCGATGTTTGCGGCGCATTCTAATCATCCTGATGTACCGATGAGGAGCATAGCCATCGTCGGGGCGCAGAACGGATTAATAAACAAGGAGATAACAGCTCCCTGCGGGGCTTGCAGGCAGGTTATGGCAGAATATCAGAAACTCAGCGGCGGAAAAATGAGCGTAATTTTTTATGGAGACGAGAAGATACTGAAATTCAGCCAGGTAGACGATATTTTGCCTTTTATCTTCACGAATTTGGATTAAGAAAGGTTACGAATTTTTTGCCAATTAAAGATTAATACGTATCTTTGTGGTCGGGAAAGTCGTATACGACCAGCTCCCTCTGAATTCCCCCAGGACCGGAAGGCAGCAAGGGTAGGAGGTTGTAGCGGTGCGATATACTAAGCTTTCCCTTTTTATACGGAATGCTTCCTTAGCTCAGTTGGTAGAGCACGACACTCTTAATGTTGGGGTCTAGGGTTCGAGCCCCTAAGGGAGCACTGGAAACGGAGATCATTCAGGTCTCCGTTTTTTTGTATAAATAACTAATGCCACGAAACTGAAACAAAGTTTACAAACCGGCAGCAAAATCCTCGATTTTTCCTTATCTTTGCGAACGCATTTTTGAAATCAGAAAATCAGACATGGACAAGAACAGCTATGCATTGGGAATGAGCATCGCCCATAACATGCTCCAATCAGGTGTAAAAGAGGTAGCTTTCGAAGACTTCGTAGCAGGACTGAAAGCGACATTGACAAGACAGGAACCAGCCATTTCATATCAGGAGGCTGGAGATATTCTGGATAAGTATTTCCAGCAGCTTCAGGAAAAACAGGCAGCAGAACAGGCTGAGGTCGCTGAAGTCATGAAGAAAGACGGTGTTAATTTCCTCGCAGAAAACGCTAAGAAAGAAGGCGTTAAAGTACTGCCAAGCGGTCTTCAGTATAAAGTCATAAAGGAAGGTAACGGCAAGAAGCCAAAGCTTACTGACAAGGTAAAATGTCATTACGAGGGAACTTTCGTCGACGGTGAGAAGTTCGACAGTTCTTATGACAGAAAGCAGCCTGCGGTGTTCGGCGTTAATCAGGTTATTCCCGGTTGGACAGAAGCGCTTCAGCTTATGAGCGAGGGTTCAGAGTGGATGTTGTACATCCCTTATAACCTCGGATATGGTGAGGCCGGTGCACAGGGAGCCATTCCTCCTTATGCGGCGTTGATATTCAAGGTCGAGCTAATCGAAGTATTATAATTTTGCTCGTCTTTTCGGCCTATATTCCTTTTCTCATCAGTCGTGTACGCCCGGTACACTCCTTCTTCGAAAAGAAATCTAGTCTCGAAAATACTTCGCAAAGCAAAATAATCGACAGAGATAATAACTTAAAGAGACCCAAATGTTCGAAACATTCGAGCAATTGGGTCTCTCTCATTATACTCCGCAAGCGCTGACGGCTAATCACTTTTCCTCTGCGAAGAAACGCCACAGCGGCGCCGCCATAAGCGACTGGCGAATCTGGTCATTGACCATCAAATCCTTCACCTGCTCGCGGGACAGAAGAACTATTTCCAGATCCTCTGTACTGTCCAGATGCTGACCGGAAATTTTCTTCACACCCTTAGCTACGAAACAATGCGAAATATTATTCGTAGTGCTGGAGTTTCCCGAAACATTCATGATATTCGTCCACTCCCCTTCTCCGTAGCCGGTCTCCTCCATAAGTTCACGCTTGGCAGCCTCCAGAGGAGTCTCACCCTTTTCCATTACGCCGGCAGGAATCTCGAAACAAGTCTTTCCAAGACCATGCCTATACTGGCGTTCCATAACGAACTGACCATCCTCGGTGATAGCTATAACATTCACCCAATCAGGATATTCCAATACATAGAATTCCGGGTTTTGCCTTCCGTCAGGAAGTTCCACACAATCGCGGCGGACAGTGAGCCAAGGACGCTTGAACAAGTATTCACTTTTCAGCACCTTCCACTTGCCCTCTTCTGTAATTGCATCTTTCATAATAGATATTGGTTTCAAATAAAAGGCGTTTCCGCATTATATTAAAAAAGGGTGACTCAGCGAAGAGCCACCCTTCATATATATTCAGTTCTGATTATTCAGCTTTTCCGTCTGAACCGAGAACGTCTTTAATCTTGTGCTCGTAGAGCTTCTTCATCTCGTCACGTGCAGGTCCGAGATACTTACGTGGGTCGAACTCGCCCGGTTTCTCAACGAATACCTTACGGATGGCAGCAGTCATGGCAAGACGTGAGTCAGAGTCGATGTTAATCTTGCATACAGCTGACTTAGAAGCCTCACGAAGCTGCTCCTCAGGAATACCTACTGCATCTGGAAGTTTTCCACCATACTGGTTGATCGTATCTACATACTCCTGTGGAACTGAAGATGATCCGTGGAGAACGATAGGGAATCCAGGGAGTTTCTTCTCGATCTCGTGAAGAACGTCGAATGCGAGTGGAGGTGGAACGAGACGACCTGTCTTAGGGTCACGTGTGCACTGCTCAGGTTTAAACTTGTAAGCACCGTGTGAAGTTCCGATAGAGATAGCGAGTGAATCGCAGCCTGTACGGGTAGCGAAGTCGATAACCTCCTCAGGCTTTGTATAGTGAGACTGCTCAGCAGCAACCTCATCCTCAACACCTGCGAGAACGCCGAGCTCAGCCTCTACAGTTACATCGAACTGGTGAGCATACTCTACAACCTTCTTTGTAAGAGCGATGTTGTCTTCATATGGAAGTGAAGAACCATCGATCATAACTGAAGAGAATCCCATATCTACGCAGCTCTTGCAAAGCTCGAATGAATCACCGTGATCGAGGTGAAGAACGATCTGCGGATGCTCCCAACCGAGTTCCTTAGCGTACTCTACAGCTCCTTCTGCCATATAACGGAGAAGAGTCTGGTTTGCATAGTTACGTGCACCCTTGGATACCTGAAGGATAACTGGTGACTTCAATTCAGCAGCGGCCTGAATGATAGCCTGAAGCTGCTCCATGTTGTTGAAGTTGAATGCAGGGATTGCATATCCGCCTTTCACAGCCTTTGCAAACATTTCCTTGGTGTTTACAAGGCCCAATTCTTTATAAGAAACCATATTCTATAAAAATTAGTTGTAATTTCGTAGTAATAATGCAGTCCATTTCCGAACCACATGTTTTCCCGTGCAATTATTCTGCCAATTCATCGCGAAACCGACAAAATGGCATATTTTTTTCGCTCGCTCTGCAAAATTACAAAAAATAAGGCAAACTTACATCATATCTTCCGTAAACTTCACTGCATCAACATATTTCACAAATCGTTTCAATAAGAACTCGTGCCGTTTTTTGTCAGGAAAATATGTCAGACTGACCGGTGAAGCCATGGCATTCTGAGCTGAAAGATAATCAGGGTAAACTCCCGCCAGCACAGCAGAATAGATAGCCCCGCCGAGCGCACCAGCCTGTTTGCATGTAGAAATTTCGATCTCCCTGTCCAGCATATCCGCCATCATCTGAACGACGAACGGAGATTTCTGTGCAATTCCGCCGACAGCGATGATTTTGTCGACAGGAACCCCGTTTTCCAACAAATTGTCCACCACGATCTTGGACGCGAAAGCTGTCGCCTCGACCAATGCGCGGAAAATCGCCCCCGCACCAGACGCGAGTTTCAGCCCCATGATGGACGCCCAGAGCCTCATATCCGGTTTCGGAGCCCTGCGCCCATTGAAAAAGTCGGTCGCGAAAGGAAGGTCCAGGCTCTCCTCCAGCGCTGCCGCCTCCCTGTTGAACTCGCCCATAATTCTATCTTCCATGTCTCTGATCAATGCTGCCTTGCATTCATCAGAGATAGCATCAGAACTGAGAATCAGAGGTTTAACCGGCTCCATAACAAGTCTCTTGAACCAGGCATATACATCACCGAATGCACTCAATCCATTTTCTATACCTATAAGATCCGGAACGATAAGCCCGTCTACCTGTCCCAAAACACCTTCGATAACATGGTCCAGATCCTTATGTGATATGACAGTGGTATAAGCTGACGATGTTCCGTAACTCATAATCAGAGTCCTTTCTTTAACACCGGCACCGAATGATCCGGAATGAGAATCTATGTTTCCTGCTCCGACGATGACCCCTTCAGGAAGTCCCAGCCTCTCTGCCCATTCATGAGTAATAACACCGGCAGCACAGTCAGGTGTATAATTATAAGGAGGAAGATGTCTACGCACTTTAAGCAGCAGCGGATCTATGGATTCGAAGAACTCTTCAGGAGGGAAACCGCCCCAATCCTTGTTCCACAGAAGTTTCTGAGCCGCGCAGCAATGACTCATTTTAACATCATTGATATCATGACAACCGGTCAACATCGCAGGCAGCCAGTCGCAGAGTTCCAACATAGTGAAAGCGGAATCTCTGACTTCCGGAGCAACTCTCAGAATGTGTAACGCCTTGGACCAGAATGCTTCAGGAGAATATTTATGCCCGGAGCACATCGAATAGTCAGGAACTGAACGGTTGCATGCCGCCTCGAATTCAGCAGCATCTTCAGTCGCCGTATGGTCTTTCCACAACACGAACATAGCATTGGGATTCTCGGCAAATTCCGGCTTAAGAGACAGCGGAACGAGGTTTTCGTCTACAAAACATGGTGTGCTTGCAGTCGTATCTATAGACATCGCGGCGATATGCGAAGATTCCTGCGGATACGCGGCCACCACAGCCCGAACTGCCTCGGTGATAGACTCCTGATAATCCAGCGGATGATGTCTGAATCGTGATTCAGAGAAATCACTGAACATACCCTTGGCCCACCTCTTATAAAGGCTTACCCCCTCTCCTATAACTCTACCATCTTTAGTGTCTACAAGTACAGCTCGTACGGAATCTGAACCGAAGTCCAATCCCAAAACATATATTTCCGATGCTTTTGGTTTCATTTCTCAGTATTGGTTATTATTTGAAAGCATAAATTTATCACTTTTTAACTTATCCGACAAATTTGTTTTTACTTAGGAAATATGTACTTTTGCAGACAAACTCACAAAAACAGAAAACATGAGCAACAAAGTCGTCATCTTCTCAGCCCCTTCAGGTTCAGGAAAGAGCACAATTGTAAACCATATATTAAAGCGTCATCCAGAGATGGAGTTCTCAGTATCAGCCACTTCCAGGGCTCCACGCGGGCAGGAAAAGAATGGTGTGGAGTATCATTTCTTTACCGTGGATGAATTCCGCAAGATGATAGCCGAGGACAAGTTCGTAGAATTCGAAGAGGTCTATGCCGGTTCCTATTACGGCACTCTGAAGTCTGAGGTCCAGCGTATTTGGGACAAGGGCCATGTAATCATTTTCGATGTGGACGTAAAAGGCGGAGTGAACCTGAAGAAGTACTTCGGCGAAAAGGCATTGTCAGTATTCATCCAGGCGCCGTCGGTGGAGGAGCTGCGCAAGAGGCTGATAGCCAGGGGCACAGACAGCGCGGAAGCCATCGAAAAGCGCGTTGCGAAGGCCGCGGAGGAGATGACCTATGCGGACAAGTTCGACAGTATTATTGTCAATGACGATTTGCAGACTGCTTATAATGAGGCTGACACATTGGTCGACAGCTTCCTGAAAGACTAAGTTTCCTCTCTCATGAGAATCGCGGTATACTCGGGTTCGTTTAATCCTCTCCATATCGGCCACTTAGCCATTATGGAGTATCTCACCGCTTCCAAAAAGTTCGACTGCGTATATCTCGTGGTTTCGCCGAAGAATCCGCTGAAGAGCAGTATAAGTGCCGATTCCGGAATGGTTCGGTTCAATGCTGCCGTGGCGGCGGTCAGCAGGCATCCCGAGCTCCGTGTCCGCGTGGACGACATCGAGTTGAATATGGCCCCGCCGCATTATACTATCAAGACCTTGGACGCATTGAGGAGGCGTGAGCCCGAAAACGAGTTCACGCTTATCATCGGTGCTGACAATTTGTCCTCGATTCACAAGTGGCGTGATTTTCCGAGGTTGCTTTCCGAGTATGGTGTGGCAGTATATCCACGAACAGGATTCGATTTGAAGGATATCCGGAAGCAGTTAATGGATGAGAGCAAGCGTTTTCCCGCAGCATCTGTTCTGGACGCCGCAGATTCAGACAGCGACAGACTGGCGCTCGAAGACGCCGAGGGCCACATATACAATATACAGATTCTGGACGCCCCCGTAGTAGACATCTCCTCCACCGAAATCCGCAACGGTATCGACCGCGGTGAAGACATGTCACGGTTCCTGATGTAGCGGTGGGTTACACCTTTTCAAGGTTAAGCCACCACATGATTTTACACCTTTTCAAGGTTATCGAATACCATGATAATACACCTTTTCAAGATTAATTGAAAGAAATCGGCGAAAAACGTGGTTATTTACGCGCCCGTCCGGAGGTGCGGCCATGGGAGGTTCGCTTCGCTCATCCCTGACGGG
>UREV01000002.1 GCA_900546925.1 uncultured Bacteroides sp. | reverse complement strand
CCCCGAGGGGAGGGATTTAGGGTGAGGGTAACGTGCACGCAAAAAGTGCGTGGGGTTTAAAGCCTTCGAACGAGTGATAACCCTCAAATAAGCGCTTGCGCTTAGCAAGTTTTGAGTTTGTATATTTTGAAAAGCAATGGAGATATGGCGAAGAAACAGACTGAGGATACCCCTCTGCTCAAACAATATTTTTCAGTAAAGGCACAGCATCCGGAAGCAGTGCTGCTGTATAGGGTAGGAGACTTCTATGAAACCTACTCAGATGATGCCGTCTTAGTGAGCAAAGTCCTCGGACTTGTACAGACCAAGAGATCGAACGGAGACAAAGAAGCCGTGCCTATGGCCGGCTTTCCGCATCATGCTATAGAACAATACCTTACGAGGCTTATCAGAGCCGGATACAAGGTCGCAGTCTGCGATCAGTTGGAGGACCCGAAACTTACCAGGACACTGGTGAAGCGCGGTGTGACTGAAATGGTTACGCCGGGCATCGCTTTCGGCGAAAACATGCTCGACCAGAAAGAGCACAACTTTCTCGCGGGACTGACATTTTCCAAAAATATGTGCGGCGCCGCCTTCCTGGACGTCTCCACGGGCACCTTCCAGATAACTCAGGGAACACCTGAATACATCGGCACCCTCATCGCCTCGCTGAATCCTAAAGAAGTCGTGGTCCAGAGAGGTCTCCAGAAGCAGGTGCAGGAACTGTTCGGCGACAAACTCTACATCTCCACATTGGAAGAATGGGCATTCGTTTATGATTCTGCAGTGGAAAAACTGAAAAAACAGTTCCGTGTAGAATCGCTGAAAGGCTATGCCATAGACCCTTATCCTTTGGGAATCTGCTCGGCCGGAGCGTTGATAGTCTACCTCGAACAGACACAGCACACAGGACTTTCCAACATCTGTTCCATCTCCAGAATCGACGAGGACAAATTCGTCTGGATGGACCGTTTCACCATCAGGAACCTCGAAATTTTCAATGCATCTTCAGGGGGCGAGGGTGTGTCACTCGTAAGTGTAATCGACAAATGTTGCTCTCCGATGGGCGCACGCCTCCTCCGAAGCTGGCTTGCGATGCCGTCGCTGGACCTGAAAGAACTCCAGAACCGTTTCGATATTGTCGGGTATTTCACTGAAAATCAGGAACTTCTAAGCCAAGTCCAGGCCCATGTCAGCAACATCGGAGACCTCGACCGCATAATGTCCCGCGCCGCGACCGGTAAAATCATGCCGCGCGAAATGTTGCAGCTCGGAAGAGGACTCTCCCAGTTCGAACCGATCCGCAGCCTCTGTTCGGGTCAGGTCAATGCCGGTGAAACGTCTGTCTGTGAGCCGTTGAAAAAGCTCGTGTCGTCGATCGATGGATGTACGACGCTGCTTGATGACATCACGAAGACATTGACCCCAGACGCAGCGGCAGCCGTAGGCAAAGGCGATGTCATCGCCCAGGGCGTGGATGCGGAACTGGACCGCCTGCGCGAAATTTCCCGCGGGGGTAAGGATTACTTGCTGAAGATGCAGCAGCGCGAGATCGAACGTACCGGAATCACCTCATTGAAAATCAGTTACAATAATGTGTTCGGTTACTATATGGAGGTGCGCAACACATTTAAGGACAAGGTGCCGCCGGAGTGGATACGTAAGCAGACGCTTGTGAGCGCAGAGAGGTATATTACTCAGGAACTTAAAGATTACGAGGAACAGATTCTTTCCGCGGAAGATAAGATATACGCTTTGGAATCATCTATCTATAATGCGTTGATTACTAAGGTTCAGGCTTGTATTAGAACTATTCAAGTGAATTCTGCTGCGATCGCGAAGTTGGATGTGCTGGCAGGGTTTGCCGAGCTCGCTGTGGAACGTCATTACTGTCGTCCTGAAGTAGGGAAGGGTTTGGCTTTGGATATAAAGGCCGGACGTCACCCTGTCATAGAGACATTGATGAAACCCGGGGAAGAATATGTGCCGAACGACATTCATCTGGATAACAAGGATCAGCAGATTATCATTTTGACGGGTCCGAATATGTCCGGAAAGTCGGCATTGCTCAGACAGACCGCGCTTATAGTGCTTATGGCGCAGATCGGTTCGTTCGTTCCGGCGGAATCTGCGAAATTCGGATATTTCGACAAACTGTTCACCCGTGTCGGTGCTTCGGACAATATTTCGCGCGGAGAGTCGACGTTTATGGTGGAGATGCTGGAAACTTCCATGATTCTGCATAATCTTTCTGAGCGTTCGCTGGTGCTTCTCGATGAAATCGGACGTGGAACATCCACTTATGATGGTATGTCCATCGCGCGTGCAATCGTGGAATATATCCATAATTACGGGAAGGGTGCGAAGACATTGTTCGCAACTCATTATCATGAACTTAATGATTTGAAAGATACATACAAGGGCGTGAAGAATTTCCATGTGGCCGTGAAAGAGGTCGGGAAAGAAGTCATTTTCCTGCGAAAATTGAAGGAGGGCGGAGCAGAACACAGCTTTGGAATCCATGTGGCCCGGATGGCCGGTATGCCTAAGGAAGTGCTCGATTCTGCAGAAAAGACATTGGCCCAACTCGAAAATGGCGGGGGAGTCCAGATAAGCGGAACTTCAGGAGTCCTGCGGGAGAAGATTAGCAAGCCTTATAATACGAAGGAGGGCGAGGTTCAGCAGGATGGTTCTATTCAACTGTCTCTGTTCCAACTGGATGACCCGACGCTTTCCTCAATGAGAGATACTTTGAAGTCCGCGGATTTGAATAATATGACCCCTATGCAGGCGTTCGATTTACTGCGGAATATGAAGAAAGAGCTCGGGATATAAGAACCGATTATAAATCAGAATAAACATAATTTATCAAATATGACACATAAAACTTTCTTTGCAGCTATAACTGCTTTTGTCGCCTCGTTTATTTTTGGCGCAGACGTTGCTGCCAATGATGGTGCATATCAGGTGGTTTCGCCTGACGGACATCTTTCCGCTACTGTAGTTGTCGGAAGTGATATTTCATATACGGTGTCGCGCGATGCTCTCCAGCTGATCGCTCCGTCTCAGATTTCCATGACTTTGTCCGACGGGATCGTTTTCGGCCAGGATGACAAGGTGCGTAAGGTCCGCAGGGATTCCCGTGATCAGGTTTGGCAGGCCACTGTGTACAAAAAATCGGATGTCCGTGACCATTATAACGAAATGACACTCGAATTCAAAGAGTTTTCATTGACCTTCCGCGCTTATGATGATGGTGTGGCTTACAGGTTTGCGAGCAAGCTGAAGGGCGATTTTACGGTGATGTCCGAGAAGGCGGAATTTGCGTTTGCGAAGGATTGGGACGCATTCATACCTTATGTGAAGCAGCATACCAAGACTCTTGAAACTCAGTATTTTAACTCTTTTGAGAATACATATAAGGAACATCGCCTTTCTGAATGGAACAAGTCGCGTCTTGCATTTGCACCACTCGTGGTGAACGCTGACAATGGCGTGAAAGTGCTTCTTACAGAGGCGGATCTTCTGGATTATCCCGGCATGTTCCTCTACAACGAGGGCGATGCTTCGACACTTTCAGCCCGTTTCGCCCCATACCCGAAAGAGATGAAGCAGGGAGGGCATAATAACCTTCAGAATGAGATTCTCAGCCGCGAGAAATTTATCGCCAAGGCTTCCGGTGCCGAAAAGTTCCCGTGGAGGGTCATTATGGTGACTGATAATGATGCTCATCTTGCTGTCAATGATCTTGTCTGGAATCTTTCCACACCACAGGACCCTAATGCTGATTTTACTTGGGTACGTCCTGGAAAAGTGGCTTGGGACTGGTGGAACGCTTGGAATATCTATGGCGTGGATTTCCGTGCAGGCATTAATAACGACACTTACAAGTATTATATAGATTTCGCTGCTGCCCACAATATCGCTTACGTGATTCTGGATGAGGGCTGGGCAGTGAACAAAAAGGCTGACCTTCTGCAGGTGATTCCTGAAATCGATATCCCTATGCTATGCCAGTACGCTTCTGAACGTGGTGTAGGACTGATTCTCTGGGCCGGATACCTTGCTTTCGACAAGGATATGGAAAATGTCTGCCGTCATTATTCAGAGATGGGTATCAAGGGATTCAAGGTGGATTTCATGGACAGGGATGACCAGATCGTAGTGGATTTCCTCAGAAGATCTGCAGAAACTGCTGCCAAATACAAACTGATGTTGGACTTCCATGGCATTTATAAGCCGACTGGTCTTCACAGGACTTATCCGAACGTCGTGAACTTCGAGGGTGTCCATGGTCTGGAGCAGATGAAGTGGAGCGATGCGTCTGTAGATCAGGTTACTTACGATGTTACTGTTCCGTTTATCAGAATGGCTGCAGGCCCTATGGATTATACACAGGGTGCGATGCGCAATGCCACCAAGAAGAATTATCGTCCGGTTAACAGCGAGGCCATGAGTCAGGGAACACGTTGCCGTCAGCTTGCGGAGTATGTGGTCTTCGAGTCTCCTCTGAACATGCTTTGCGATTCGCCGTCCAACTATATGAGCGAGCCTTTGTGCACGAAATTCATAGCAGACTGTCCGGTCGTATGGGACGAAAGCATTGACCTGAACGGCGAAATCGGAAAGTACATCACACTCGCCCGCCGAAGCGGCGAGGCTTGGTATGTCGGGGCGATGACGGGATGGGACGCGCGCGATTTGACGCTCGATTTGAGTTTCCTCGGTGCCGGCGATTGGACGATGGAAGTTTTTTGTGATGGGGTCAATGCTGATAGGGCGGCTCGTGATTTCCGTCATGAGGTCATTTCTGTTCCGGCCGACCGCAAGGTGAAGATTCACATGGCTCCAGGCGGTGGCTGGGTGGCCAGAATTACTAAGTAATAATCTATAGATGAATAAGTTAGAAAAAGCGATATTTAACAGGACTGAACTTCTGTTGGGAGCGGATGTGATGCAGGCGCTGTCCGAGGTGAGGGTGATTCTTTTCGGTGTCGGGGGTGTCGGCAGCTGGTGTGCGGAAGGACTTGTGAGGAGTGGTGTGAAGCACCTGACGATAGTGGATTCAGACCGTGTCAGCATAACGAATGTGAATCGTCAGCTGATGGCGACGACGAAGACTGTGGGGCAGGTGAAGGTGGAGGCTCTTAAGAATCATTTGTTGGAGATTAATCCGAATGCTGAGATAGAGGCGATTCAGGCGATTTATTGTGAAGATACAGCCGACCGTTTCGACCTGGACAGTTATGACTATGTAGTGGATGCCGTGGACTCGTTGAAAGACAAGGCGTTACTGATTCTGAAGGCGACAGCGAGCAGGGCTAAGTTCTACTGCTCGCTTGGTGCTGCCCTGAAGACGAATCCGCTTAAGGTCCAGGTAGCGGAGTTCTGGGATGTGCGCGGTTGTCCTCTCGGTGCTGCTCTCCGCAAGAAGATGAAGCGTGCCGGAACGTTCCCGGCCCACAAGTTTCTCTGTGTATATGATGACGAAGTCCTGGAGAACCGTGGGGCGGACAGTGTCGGTAAGGTGGAGGACTGTTTTGGCGATCCGGCTCTCCTGAATCACGACTGGAGCACCTCCAAAGCTCAGATAAACGGCACCACCGTCCACATTACCGCCATCTTCGGCATGACCCTCTCCGGCCTCATAATCGACGACATCTACCATCGCGTGCTGCTTAACGCAAATTGCTGAGCCTGCAGCCAAGTCGCCAAGGACTAATGCCCGGAAATGAAATTTAGTCGACTAGACACAAAAAAGCGGAGCAAACGTGGTTGCGTTTGCTCCGCTTAAATGTATAA
Source organism: uncultured Bacteroides sp. (assembly GCA_900546925.1). Lineage (GTDB taxonomy): Bacteria > Bacteroidota > Bacteroidia > Bacteroidales > UBA932 > Cryptobacteroides. Next base: position 134,517 of record UREV01000002.1, on the reverse strand, counting down.
AGCTCAGCGAATTACTCAGCCTTCTTGATACTTGTCATCATAGTGTTGACAACCTTGGTATCAGTTCCGGTAACACCGAGAACATAACCAGTGATCACATACTTAGTACCATTATTGCTGTCATTCAACTCAGGATACTTAGTATTGTCAGCATAAGAAACATTAGCCTTGATGCTGGTTCCCTCGATATCGAGATCAGTATGCCACTGATAAATCTGATCCCTCCAAGCATTGAGAGTACCAGTATAAGTTACATACTTGATAGAAGGACTCTTCACATAAGCCTCGAACTGAGCAGCCTTGAACTCCTCAGGAGTAGGATTAGTAACAGTCTCAGTGCCGTTGACTGTAATAGTAGAAGTCCCACCGAACTGAGTGAATCCGCCATAAACAGTAGTAGGACCCTCTACGGTAACCTTCTCACCTACAGATCTGCCATGCTTCTTCTTGAATGTCAAGATGATACCTGAGTCATCCTTTACGAGGAATCCCTTAGTATGAGTAGCGACGATTACACCCTCTACTTTATAAATATTGTCAATCTCACCCTTGACAACATCAGCGATCTTGGAAACAGGAATTACTACTTCTTTACCGAACTCAACCTTCTGGCCGCCCTTGCCCGCAACGAGAAGAACGTCGTCAAGTCTGTTGACACTGACATCTTTAGCTGTAAACTTGATATAGAGTGTCTTAGTGCCTGCAGGAAGTGTGAAGTCAGCAGTAGCAAGACGCCATGTGCCATCCTTCTTATCCTCTACGCCACCGAAATCGTATTTGATAGCAGGAGACCAAACCTTGCCGTCAGCTGACATAGTAACCTGGAAGTCAGACTTGAGGAAGTCATTTGCAGCACCCTGGGCATATCTCTGGGCACCGAATGAGAGTCTGAGATTCTCTGAAGGAACATCGATCTTCTCGATAGTGAAGTAAGCAACCTGCTCAGTTGAACCACCGAAGAAAATGTTGTTGTTGCCTGAACCGTCATATGAAGAGAGGTCACCCTTTGAAGACTGGTTGGTACGAATAGACGCCTGTGCGTATGAATAAGTTACGTTAGATACGCCTGAACCCTTCTGATTCTGCCATCCGTCGAACTGGTCGAGCCAAGGCCATCCCTTAGAAGTCTGGTACTTGTCCTTGTCCTGAACAGCCACCTCTTTGTCGAATGAGCTGTAGAAGATAGCTCCTTCAGGAACCTTCTCCTCGAAATTACCATTGTCTGTAACCTCTGTAGGAACACAGTACATGAAGTTCTTGTAAGAACCGAAGAGATATCCGGTGATGGTTACTTTATGGTTGTTGTACTTTGTTTTGAAATCATCTGTCATATAATCGAGACTTCCTATAACAGAAGTTCCTTCGATCTGGACGTTGACATAGTTTCCTGCTACGATGATAACACCCTCGAAAGTAGCATATTTAACCTCTGGAGCTTTCATGTAAGCCTCGATGTCTTTTACAGAAACTGTTGTGGCATCAGGCTGTTTGAAAGCGTCATTGTGAGAAGTCTTTGCGATGATGAGGTCTACCTTGTCGAGCTGCTTGAGACCGTTTCTCTCTGCAATAGTTCCTGATACGGTAACATAGTCTCCAGGAACAAGATCATGCTCCCCACCTTTGAATGCGTAAATTCTAGATCCGTTTTCTTCGAGGAGAATACCCTGAGTGTTAGTTGCGATAACCTCCAGGCAGTCTACGTTTTCGAATCTTGCTCCAACTTCGGCAGAAATCATGTCTGAAATTGTGTACGGGCTCTTTTTAGCTGGTTTGTTGGGTTCTGGTTCTGGTTTTTCAGTTTCGTCAGGAATCCATCCCTTTTTGCCAGAGTCGTCAGAAGAGCAGGCGATGAGTGAAACTCCGAGAGCCAAAGTCACGATGGCTTTCAGCGAAGTTTTCCAAATTGAATGTGTCATAATTAGTTTTTAAAAAATAATGCTGTTTGCTTCTCACACAAAGAAACGCCTCCGGAGGAGAGGATCCTCCAGAAGTGTTTCTTAAAAATGCTTGCGGAAGTGGCAGGATTCGAACCTGCGAACCGTTATTTGCGGTCAACTGTTTTCGGGGCAGCCTCCTTAAGCCACTCGGACACGCTTCCGAGGCTCAAAGTTACTGCAACTCAGCGAAACTACAAATTTTTTTGACCGATTTAGTAAAAAAAATCGTAACTATGGCATCTCTACGGCCTTGACAAGCTTCTCTGCTAAGTCCACGAATGCCAAACCATCAGGTCTTGAATACAATGCTGCAGGCTCTCCCGCGTCACCGTTCTCACGGATACTCTGCACGATAGGAATCTGACCCAGAAATGGAACTCCATATTTCTCAGCCATATTCTTTCCGCCGTCCTTTCCGAAGATAAAGTATTTGTTTTCAGGAAGTTCTGCAGGAGTAAACCATGACATGTTCTCCACGATACCGAAAATCCGACGGTTTATGTTCTTGTTGCGGAACATGTCCACACCTTTCTCGACATCGGCCAATGCCACTGCCTGAGGAGTAGTAACGATGACCGCACCCTCCATAGGAATGTCCTGGACCAGTGAAATATGGATATCGCCCGTTCCTGGAGGCATATCGATAAGAAGGAAGTCCAGAACGCCCCAACGCACCTGCAAAATCATTTGTTTCAACGCGTTGCAAGCCATAGGACCTCTCCAGATAAGCGCCTGTCCCGGTTCTGCAAAATAACCGATGGACATCCATTTTACGCCATACTTTTCGATAGGCATGATGATTTCCTTGTCGCCTTCCTGTTCAGCCTCAGGCAGAGCGCCTTCCGTAGCTGTCATCTTAGGAACTGAAGGACCATAAACGTCCGCGTCTGCCAGTCCGACCTTATATCCGAGACGTGCCAACGCCACTGCGAGGTTTACCGCCACGGTAGATTTGCCGACGCCGCCCTTGCCCGACGCTACACCGATGATATGACGCACATTGTTCACCTCATCCAGCGTCAAATTCAGGCCGGTCTGCTTCTTGGGAGCACTCTCCTCGCGGATTATCGTCTTGATTTCCACGTCTTTAACCTCCGGTGCATGACGGAAAATCGCCGCTTTCGCGCTGCTGATGATATACTCTGTAAGCGGGTCGCGATGTTTAGAGAAGGCTAAGGTCAATGTTACCTTCCCCTCGTTTATTTCTACTTTGTCTACAAGTCCAAGCTCCACGATGTTCTTGTCACCCTTCGCAGGATGCTTCACATCGTAGAGCATTTTCATTATTTCGTTCTCTTTCATGTATAAGTAAAACTATTTTTCGATATTCATTTCATTCAAGAGATAGCCTGCGCCACCGAACTTGTCTACCATGAAGAGGACATAACGGATATCCACGCATATACATCTCTGTAGATCAGGCTCGAACATGACGTCACTTGACATGGACTCCCAGTTTCCGTCGAATGCAAGACCGATTAGACGGCCCTCTGCATCGAGAACAGGGCTACCTGAGTTACCTCCGGTGATATCGCAATTGGTCAAGAAACAGGTAGGTACATTTCCGTTATGTTCATACTGTCCGAAATCTTTAGTCTCATAAAGTGACTTGATCTTGGCAGGCACACGGAACTCATAATTGTCCGGATCCTCTTTCTCGATCACGCCGGCGAGAGTCGTATAGTATTTATATACAACACCGTCAGCAGGTGAGTAACCCTTCACTGTACCATAAGTCAGACGCATGGTAGAGTTGGCATCCGGATAAGAAGGCTGGCCTTTCTCCCATTCGAGAAGTCCTGCTGCAAAAGTCTTGCTGCCTGCATTGATAGCGGCATTTGACTTGAGGAGGGATGAACGAAGCTTGAGGAAAACGGTGGTAACAGCGTTGTAAAGTGTGACGGCAGGGTCATTTATGAAGTCTGCACGTGTCTTGAGCTCTGCATTCTTCATGCTCTGCTCAGATGCCAGGAAACTATGGTTGAAAAGATCATTGACATAAGCGTCGATATCCATAGTGGCGAAGTCGTAACCCTCGATTTCGAGATAATCCTCAGGTCTTGCGTTCTCCCTGTAGAACTTCAACATTCCGCTGGCCAATTTTCTCTCAAGCGGCTCATAATAATCTTTATACGCCTCCAAAGTCGCCTCTTTTCCAGCCTCTAAAGCAGCAACTGTGTCTTTATCATTGGCCCTCAAAGTCTTCATCATACCCTGGGCGAAATCTCCCACGAGATTGCAGATTCCAAGTCCGAAAGGTGCCTCGATCAGGAGCCTGTACGCGACTTCGTCGGCTGTCGAATTGTCGATGACTGTCTTTATTTCTGTCAATGCTGATCCGTATGCTGCTTTACGTTTCTTGTTGGCATTCACCCACTTCATGAAGTCAGCCTCTTTCTGCTCCTCGCGGCCGATGATGTTCAAGTCCTCGAAAGCTTTTTTCTCGCCGATCCATTTTTTCCAACCGTTGGATGAGCCGGCATATTTGTTCGCATACTGGAGACGGACTGCAGGGTCAGCTTCCATGCCTTCCTTCATTATGTTCTGTTTCAATGTTCTGGCAGCGATGCTGACATCCTGTTTCTTGATCATAAGTTCCAACATGGATGCTGTCTGGAATCTTTGTGTGCGTCCAGGATAACCCATCACCATAGCGAAGTCGCCTTCGTTAACGCCTTTGAGTGAAACCTTGAGTGACTGCTTAGGAGTCATAGGAACGTTATCTTCCGAATAATCAGCCGGTTCGTTGTTCTTGTCTGCATAAACGCGGAACATGGAGAAGTCGCAGGTGTGACGTGGCCACATCCAGTTGTCAGTCTCTCCACCGAACTTGCCCATAGATGCAGGAGGTGCGCCTACGAAACGGACGTCGCGGTATACCTTGTCGATAATGAGGTAGTTCACGTTGTCATTATAGAAGTTCACAACTCTGACTTCGCAGTTAGGGTTAGCTTTTTCGGTAACTTCGATCAGTTGCTTACGTGCTGCAACCCAAGCTTTTTCAGCGAGTTCATCGGCATTGGCACTATCCTTAAATTCCTTCAGGGCGGCAGCTCTGGCCTTGTTCAGGACGTCGGTAACGTCGGTCATGCGCTGGAGGAATCTGACAGTCAGGCCCGGTACCGGGAGCTCTTCTTTGTTGCTCATGGCCCAGTATCCGTCTTCCAGGTAGTTGTGCTCCGGAGAGCTGAGTTTCTGGATGCTTCCGTATCCGCAGTGGTGGTTCGTTACGAGGAGTCCTTTGTCCGAAATCATCTCACCTGTACATCCGCCGCCGAACTGTACGATAGCGTCTTTCAATGAATTATGATTAATATCATAAATCTGTTCAGGGGTAAGACGGCAGCCGATATTAGCCATAGCCTTACTGTTCATCTTCTGAAGGAGCGGCAACAGCCACATTCCTTCATCTGCGCGCGCTCCCAATGAAAGCATGAGGAACGCCGAAATCGCGATAAGTGCTTTTTTCATATTTGTCGATGCTTTTGTTTATGTTCGATATTGACATCTTACAAAGATAATGTTTTTCAACGATATTACACATTCTTGCCGCCTGTTTGAGTTTTCGCTGGCGTCTAAGCCGCCTGAGCGGTGTATATAGTCCAATATTTCTGTCCGCAGGGGGATGCCCTCAGCAGGACTTGACGCCCTCGTCACTAGAGGAAGGGGCCCGCGACAGCGGGAGGGCCTGGTCCTGCTGAGGACATCCCCCTGCGGCTACTATATATTAAGCCCCGGCCGAAATATAGAATCCGGTCGGGGCAATCATGAAAATTATTGGTTAAGTTATTATTCTTCTGTGTCTTGTGCTGCGTATTCTGCCAAGAGCTTAGTCTGGACATCACCCGGTACAGGCTGGTAATCAGCGAACTGCATAGAGAATGTCGCGCTACCTGATGTCAGTGAGCTAAGTGAGGTAGAATATCTGTAGAGCTCTGCGAGAGGAACACGCGCCTTAATCACCTCGAATCCCTTTTCGCTGCCCATTCCCTCGATAATCGCACGCCTGTTCTGCAGGTCGGACATACATGCACCCATGTACTCACTTGGCGTAAGAACCTCCAGAGTATAAATAGGCTCCATAATCTTCGGCCCTGCATTTCTGAACGCCTCCTTGAAAGCGTTACGAGCCGCGAGAACGAATGAAATTTCGTTAGAGTCTACCGGATGCATCTTTCCGTCGTACACGAATACCCTGATGTCACGTGCATAAGAACCGGTAAGAGGTCCCTCTGTCATCTTGTCCATGATACCCTTAAGGATAGCAGGCATGAAACGTGCATCGATGGCACCACCGACTACGCAGTTGTAGAACTCCAGCTTTCCGCCCCAGTCAAGATTATAAGACTCCTGGCTCTTCACGTTCAACGTGCAATCCTTTCCGTCGATCTTGAATTTATTCGTAAACGGAACACCTTCCACGATAGGGCAAATAAGAAGATGAACCTCTCCGAACTGACCTGCACCACCGGACTGTTTCTTGTGACGATACTCGGCGGTAGCAATCTTGGTAATGGTCTCACGATATGGAATCTTCGGAGAGAAGAGCTCTATCTGAACCTTGAACTCATTCTCGAGACGCCATTTGACCACGTTTATATGCTGCTCTCCCTGACCACTTAAAATCGTCTGTTTCAGCTCCTTAGAGTATTCTACAACGACTGTGGGGTCCTGTGAAGAGATTTTGTTCAATGCTTCTCCGAGTTTGGCTTCGTCTGCCTGAACTTTAGCCTTGATAGCTGTTCTATATTTCGGAGCAGGGAACTTTATGTGTTCGAATGAAAGACCTGTTCCAGGCTGAGAAAGAGTAACATTGGTCTTACCTGAGCGGAGCTTCACGGTACAACCGATATCTCCGGCCATCATGTCGGTCACTTTCTCCTTCTTGGCTCCGGCCACCGCATAAATAGTAGAGATTCTCTCTCTGTTGCCGGTCTCCGCGTCTTCCAAATCCATACCCTCGTCCAACTCGCCGCTCATCACCTTGAAGTAAGAAACCTCGCCGAGGTGCGGCTCCACGTCTGTCTTGTATATGAACAATGATGTCGGAGCCTCCTGCTTGCAAGCGACTTCCTCACCTTCTGTGGTCAATGTCTTTGTAATCTCAGGAGAAGCTGAAGCCTTGATAGTGAACTCCATAAGTCTCTTTACGCCAATGTCTTTCTTCGCTGAAAGGCAGAACACCGGAAGAACCTTTCCTTCCCTGATGCCGACGCCCAGACCCTTTCTGATCTCGTCTTCTGTCAATGATCCTGCGGCGAAGAATTTCTCCATGAGTGTGTCATCATACTCTGCTGCAGTTTCGATAAGCGTCTGACGGAGAAGCTCTGCCTCATCTTTCTGGTCTGCAGGGATTTCTAAATCCTCGCGAGTTCCGTTATCGTCCTTGAAGTGATAATATTTCATCTTCAGAACGTCCACGAAGCCATCGAACGACGAGCCTGTGTTAACAGGGAACTGTATGATAACAGGCTTGTTCCCAAAGGCTTCCTTCATGCTGGCCTGAACATTATCCCAATCAGCTTTTTCTCCGTCGAGCTGGTTTACTGCTATAATTATAGGAACCTTATATTGTTCTGCGTATCTTGCAAATATTTCCGTACCTACTTCGACTCCTTGCTGTGCATTAATCACAAGTATTCCGTTTTCGCATACCTTGAATGCTGAAACAGCTCCGCCGATGAAATCGTCTGAACCCGGAGTATCTATGATATTGAACTTGGTATCCATAAACTCGGCATATAAAGGGGTCGAGAATATAGACCTCTGGTTCATCTGTTCGATTTCAGTGTTGTCTGATACGGTGTTCTTGGATTCGACTGCACCACGCCTGTCGATGACTTTGCCTTCATAAAGCATCGCCTCCGCTAATGTGGTCTTGCCTGACTTGGTGCTGCCAAGCAAGACCACGTTTCGGATATCCTTTGTAGAATAGGATTTCATGACCTTATTGCGTTATTAGTTTATAAATACATGCATTTGACGCTTTCGCGGATAATTCCCGTGGTAATCGGGAATCAATCCGCGAGGTGTCATTGCAAATCTAATAAAATATTAATGCAATAACAACATCTTGGGCCTATAAAATAAAACCTTTTAACATATATTTCTCACAAAGTCGCTCAGGTACGGCTTCTCGCAGGGATGTGAGGACTTCTTCTCCAGTCATTCCGAGTTCGGCGAAAACCATATCATCGAGGCTCTTGAAGTCCGTGTCGAGGGAGACGCAGAGTTTCCGGAACGTGAGATTCGGGATCAGGTAGATGTTATCTTCGGTAATCATTTTCACGAAGATTTCGTAAGCGCGGACAGTTTCCATGTTCTTCAGTTTTTAATTCTGTTCACCGCAAATCTCGTATTCTTGTCAGTCACCTGCAAGCGAAAACGGCGATTTTGCCAAAATTTATATTACATTTTTACGTTTCTTAAATTTTATGGGGGTCAAAAGCCACTTTTATGCGGATTGCATATTTGCAAATGACACGAAAAACTTGTCAAAGAACCTACTTTGAAAGATGCCGATTTATGATTATATTTACAAATATATTATAAGTAAGAGCATTGATGAAAAAGATAAATACTCCTCATTTACTGAATTTTCTGAACGACGGTCTCATCGAGGCCGGTTGCGACGAGGCTGGGCGCGGTCCACTCGCCGGTCCGGTGTTCGCGGCAGCCGTCATATTGCCTACGGATTTTTACCATCCGCTGCTGAACGACTCGAAAAAGATGACGGCGGCGCATCGTGACGAGGTGAGGGAAGTTGTTGAAAGAGAGGCGGTTTCGTGGGCGGTGGAGGAAGTAAGTCCTGAGAAGATAGATGAACTGAATATATTATGGGCGTCTGTCACGGGTATGCAGCGCGCGGTTCTGCGCCTGAATCCGAAACCGGAGTTCCTGCTTATCGACGGAAACAAGTTCCGGCCTTTCGATACTTATACGTCTAAGGATTACAAGACGGTGGTAAAGGGAGATGCTACTTACGCATCCATAGCGGCAGCGTCTGTCCTGGCCAAGACGTGGCGTGACGAATACATGAAAAAGATAGCCTTGGAGTATCCGCAATATGGCTGGGACCGCAACATGGGTTATCCTACTCCGGAACACATAGCTGCCATCAAGAAATATGGCTACACTCCGTATCACCGCATGAGTTTCCATCCCAAAGAACTCGAGCCGTCATTGTTCGGGTAATTACCGAGGTCGGTAAGCGTCTCTGCGGTTACGCGGGGTCGGCGCGGCCTTACCTTGTAAAGGATTGATAATCAGATAATTCTGATACGCGAGCGCGCCGACTCGGTGTTTTTTAGGGGGCTCGGCGCGGGTTAATATTGTAACGTGTTGATACTCAGTGTGTTCAAAGGTGCGGCCGTGCCGACACCTCTGGGGCTTCAGGCCAGGTAGCGTTGGTTACGAATATTTCGTGTCGCTGTAAGCGTCTGATTCTATCTAAATTGTACTAAGAGATTCGTACCAGGTTTCAGTTCACCGTTTTCGATGCGATGGATCAATTCCACCACCTTGTCATTGCACGGCGTTGGCACATTCACCTTTCTGCCTTGAGCGCAAACGGCGCCGTTGATGGCGTCCACTTCTGTCTTTTTGCCACGCTCAATATCTTGTAACATACTGGCTTTCAATCCTGCATGCTTTCGGATAGCTATCGGGATAATGAAGAATGATATCGCTTTTTTGATGGGATTATGGTAATCCAGAAGTTTTACCACATCCTTGCCTTGTATCGGTTCGATCCTGATGCCTGACGCTGCGCATACGTCGATGCATTCCTTTATCAGTTTCTGGATGATCTTACGCGATTCCTTATCCTTGGCTGCTTCACCGAAAGTGCATCCGAGTACTGCGCTCATTCCTGAAAATGAGGCGTTTATAAGCAGTTTGCTCCAGCGTGTACCCACGAAATTCTCGTCCACTTCCACAGGTCCCATCATCTCCAACAATGCTTTCACTTCATCGAAATGGTTGCCCCGTTCTTTGAAGATGCTGCCCAATGAAAATGTTAGGCTGTCCGGAGAACTGGTCAATTCGCATACTCCCGGCTCTGTCATCGTGGCTCCCCAAGCGACAGTGCATCCGAGAACTCTTTTCTCGCCCACGATTTCTGCTATCTGCGGTTCTGGAAGGCCGTTCTGCATAGTGACGATGACTCCGTCTTCTGCCAGATATTCTTTCAAAAAGCTTACGACTTCGCGGTTCGCCTGCTGCTTGGTCATCAGGAAAATGATGTCGTATATACCTGTCATTTCCTTGTCAGTCAATGCGTTGACGGTTTGTTGAAATTGCAGTGTGCCCGTGATGACAGCTCCATTTCGTCGCAGTGCCGCGACATGTTTTTCATTATGATTTATCAGGTCGATCTGCCCGCCTTTCTTAGTTATGAATGCGCCCAATATGGTTCCCAATGAACCTGCGCCGTAAATCGCTGCTTTCATTTGTTCGTTTTTTAGTGCCGCAAATATAGTTTAAGTTTTACAAGTTGTCAACCGAAATCACCTTCTTAGGTTTTGCAACTTGCGAAACTTGAATTACCTTGCAAAACCAGCAGTCTACCGCTCCTTCTTCTCGCAAATAACCGCAGTGAGCCACAGAATCAGTTGACCGGAGTAGTAGGTAACCATTATCAGGATGTTGTTGTACTCCACCGGCTCGACGAACTTGTTCCAGGACAGAATCATATCCGAGAACACGAACAGCGCCGCACCTGTCGCGAACCAACCCTGTCGCTGCAGCATTGACAAACCGAACATCGAACAAATCAGAACCGCATAGATGGCGCAGCCGATACGGGTGATGCCGGCCGGTGCGTGCGGAACGATGCTGGTCAATGCGAAGGTTATCAGCGCCGCTGCTATCGCCACTACTGCGGTGATTGTCAATGCCTTTGCGCGTACGCCCTGTCTCGTTTGTGCCCCGTTCGGTACGGATTCCCGGCATCTGCACGCCTGCAAATCAGCAGGTAGTGAAAGAAATCTCTTAACGAAAAATGTAATAAGCATCACGTGAGCAGCCGCGAAAAATGACATCTGCCCGATGAAATTGTGGCCCGCACCCATGTAATCCCCGCACATCGAGAAGATCATGGCCAATACTATTTGCCGCGGAGCGAGAAAGATTCCTGCCAATGACAATGTCAGCAGTGGGCCGATGATTCTGTATTTCACCACAAGTTCCGGCAATACCGAGCGCAGAACCGGCTTCGGTAGAAAATAAACCGCCGCCAACAATATGAATATCAGTACGGTGATGCAAATGTTTTTGTCTATCTTTTTCATACGTGTTTGTTATATAAGATGCTAAGTCGTATAGTTTATAGGGTCATGCGTTGTTCCTCGAACGAAAAAAGGTCTCTTTCTGCCCTGCAAAGTTCTATACGACTAGTATAACAAATGTATTAAGATTTAACATGATAGCAAAATCATTCCGCAACTTTTGGATTATCGTGCAGGTTAAGTGTATCGCGCGTGAGGGAATGTGGGTAAATAAATATCAAACATCGGGAATCGCCGACCCTCATGCAGACGGTAATTCCATGTGAATCGTCCCCGTGATTTTACCGGATTTTCCTGTGTGGTTTTGCCACCGAGGCGCGCCGACTCCAACCCCGAGCTCTTAGATCTCCTCGGAGTCGCTCACAGCATAATACGTGACCGCGCCGAATCCTTTATCTCATCTGACGCTAACCGACCTCGTTACACCTATTTGTTGCTGGAAGGCTTGGCGAGATGTTTCTCCGAAATCAGCTCCTGATAATCCTGCATTGACCTTAAAATCACATCCTTGGCGACATCCTGGCCGTAGATGCTGATGAATTTCATTCGCTGGGAATTCTCACCTGGGATATCCTTGTAGGTGGTGAAATAGTGGATGAGTCGGCGGATGATGTCCTTCGGGAGCTCGTCGATGTCGGTCAGGTGGCCGTAGACGGCGTCATTTTTCAGAACGGCGATAATCTTGTCGTCAGCCTGGTCGTGGTCCAGAAGTCTGAGACCTCCGATAGGCCTGGCGCGGACGATAATATCTCCATGGGTCACGTCTTTTTCCGTGAGGACGCAAATATCGAGCGGGTCACCGTCACCTTCTATGTCATACCTTGCAAGTGCCTGATTAGTAAGCTCTGCCATGTGAACGGAGCAATATGTTCTCGGCAGGAAGCCGTAGAGGGAAGGTACTATGTTAGAGAATTTCTGAGGCCTGTCCAGAGAAAGATATCCGGAAGCCTTGTCCACTTCATATTTTACGGTGTCAGTAGGTACGATCTCGATGAAGGCCCTTACCTCTTCAGGGACGTTTTCCCCGAGGTCGATTCCGTGCCATGGATGAGCTTTGTGTGTGTTAGAAATATCCATTATCTATTTGTTTGTCAATAAAAGTTTCTTCCCCAGTTTCTTCAGGGAATTGTCAAATTTACGAAATATACTCTGAAAATGCCAAGTTTGTTGCCAAAAATACTATGTAAGCAGGTTCGTGAGCCCGATAAAGTCTTCGACGCTCAGCCTTTCGGGCCGCAGCTCGAATACCGGCGCTGATGTGAATGAGGTCAATGCCTCTGTGTTCCAGCCTTCTTTTGTGGCCTTGGCGGCGATAATCGGTTTCAGGGAATTCCTGAGGGTCTTTCTCCTCTGTCCGAAAGCAGTCTTGACTATGTTTTTGAATGCGTTTTCATCACAACCGAGAGATGTGCGTCTGTTTCTTGTAAGTCTGATTACGGCAGACTGCACTTTAGGTGGCGGGGCGAATGCTCCTGAACCTACAGTGAATAAATATTCGATGTCGTACCAGGCCTGGAGAAGTACTGAGAGGATGCCGTAGGTCTTGGAACCCGGCTTCTCTGCGATGCGTTCTGCCACTTCTTTCTGTATCATGCAGACTGTCTGAGGAATACGGTTGCGGTAGTCGATGATACGGAAAAATATCTGAGATGATATATTATAAGGGAAATTGCCTATTACATGGAACTCTTCAGGGAAAAGTTCGTCGATGTCCAACTTCAGGAAGTCACCGAAAATAACACGTCCATGCGCCTGAGGGAAATGACTTTCCAGGTATTCCACGGATTCGTCATCGATTTCTATCATTCTGAGGTCCACGTCCTGACGCTGAAGAAGGTATTGCGAAAGGACACCCATTCCAGGCCCTATCTCCAAAACTTTCATCCTGGCGGGCTGCTCTGTCGTGAGTTGGACGCTAGGGACTGATGCCACTTCGGCATTGACCTTACCCTCACTGGCGACAGCCTTTCCGCCGGCAGCCGGCAGTTGGAGGGCAGCTACTATCGATTTCGCAATATTTTGGTCGGTCAGAAAATGTTGACCCAGGGCTTTCTTCGCGCGTACTTCCATAAAAAGATATTTTGATTCGTAAAGTTACGTGATAATTTGCTAAATTTGCGTGTTTCGTGAAGAAAATATAAAACTTAAGCATATTATGTTCAATACTTTTTACAGAACAAACACTTGCGGTGAGCTCCGTCTTGGGGACGCCGGTAAAAAAGTGGTGCTTGCAGGTTGGGTGCAGAGAACCAGAAAACTGGGCGGAATGACTTTCATCGATCTCCGCGACCGCTATGGTATTACTCAGCTTGTTGTAAGTGCTGATGCTCCTGCAGAGTTGGTCGAGGTGGCCAATTCTCTCGGTCGTGAGTTCGTCATTCAGGCAGAAGGCGAGGTTATCGAACGCCAGAGCAAGAATCTTAAGATGGACACTGGTGAGGTCGAGATTAAGCTCGATGCCATCCATATCTTGAATAAGTCAGTTACTCCTCCGTTCACTATCGAGGACGAGAGCGACGGCGGTGATGATATCCGCGCGAAGTACAGATACTTGGATCTCAGAAGAAATCCGCTCAAGAATGCGCTCATGATTCGTCACAAGATCGCGCATGTGGTCCGTAATTTCTTGGATGACAAGGGATTCATGGAGATAGAGACTCCGTATCTCATCAAGTCTACTCCGGAGGGAGCGCGTGACTTCGTGGTTCCTTCCAGAATGAATGCAGGCGAGTTCTATGCGTTGCCGCAGTCTCCTCAGACATTCAAGCAGTTGCTTATGGTGGCCGGTTACGACCGCTATTTCCAGATTGTACGCTGCTTCCGTGACGAGGACCTCCGTGCTGACCGTCAGCCTGAGTTTACACAGATCGACTGCGAGATGTCTTTCGTGGAGCAGGAGGATGTGCTCAATACCTTCGAGGCGATGATGAGAAAGCTCTTCAAGAGTATTCTTAACGTGGATATTCCGAATCCGCTTCCTCGCATGAGCTGGTACGATGCCATGGACAAGTACGGTTCTGACAAACCGGATGTACGTTTCGGCATGACCATCCATGAAATTACTGATTTGGCCAAGGGTCATGGTTTCTCTGTTTTCGATTCTGTAGATTATATAGGAGCGATCGCAGTGGAAGGCGCAGCCGAGTATACCCGCAAGCAGCTCGATGAACTGACCGAGTGGGTGAAGAGGCCGCAGGTAGGAGCTAAGGGATTGGTTTATATTAAGTTCAATGCTGACGGAACGACGAAGTCTTCCATCGACAAGTTCTATTCTCCTGAGCAGGTTAAGGAAATGGCTGAGGCAGCAGGTGCAAAAGCCGGCGACCTCGTCCTCATCCTTTGTGGTGCGAAGAGAAAGGCTCAGACCATGCTCGGCGTGCTCCGTATGGAGATGGCTAACCGTCTCGGTCTCAGGGATCCTAAGGTGTTCGCACCTCTCTGGATCGTGGATTTCCCTCTGCTTGAGTGGGATGATGAGACCCAGCGTTTCTATGCCATGCACCATCCGTTTACCGCGCCAAAGCCTGAACACCTCGACCTGTTCTATAGCGACAAGAAAGAGGATTTGGAGAAGGTTTGTGCCAATGCCTATGATTTCGTGTTGAATGGCACGGAGCTTGGCGGAGGTTCTATCCGTATCCACGAGGCTTCTCTCCAGGAGCGTATGTTCGAGGTTCTCGGCATCAGCAAGGAAGAAGCTGCATATAAGTTCGGTTTCATTATCAATGCCTTCAAGTTCGGTGCACCTCCTCATGGAGGATTGGCATTCGGCTTCGACCGCGTATGTGCGTTGTTCGGCGGCAGCGATTCTATCCGTGATTATATCGCATTCCCTAAGAACAATCAGGGCCGCGATGTGATGATCGATTCACCTTCTGCTATCGACCAGTCACAGCTCGATGAACTTCGCCTCGATATCCGCAAGAGCGAGTAGTTTTACTGCATATTTTTACAATCCGCATCTGGAAATTCGATTTTATTCGATTTCAAGATGCGGATTGTTTCGTTTTTGATTATCGTTTTAGTTACATTTTTTAATTTTATGTAAAAGGGGCGTTAGGTTGTGTGTATGAGAGGCTTTTGGGTGCTAAATAATCAGAATTGTAAGTTTTCGGGGTAGCTAAGTTAAAATTTGTTAGCCAATTATGCGAAAAAGTGCAATAAAAAAATCATTTGTGTTTGGAATATTTGTCACAAATTTCATTATATTTGCGAATGTTGAATGCTTAAACTATAAACATGAGAAACGTAAAACATCTGATGGTCCTCGCGACCAGTCTGTTCATGCTGTGTGCATGTGATAAGGGTAACGGTAATACTGATGATCCTAATAAGGGGGATAAGCCTCAGGTGGAGGTGGCCGCTCCGGTAGACCCTAAACCGAACAGCACTTCTTTCGACAGGAAAATAATGCTTGTGGATTTCACGGGAACTGGATGTGTGAACTGCCCTACCATGTTGCAGCCGCTCAAGAAGGTGCTTGCGAAGTCAGCTTATTCCAAAAAGACTGTACTTGCTATGGCTCATACATATAGAAATGACGATCCGGCATACTTCGTTTCTACTCTTCAGACAGTTATGGGTGTGAAATATTACCCTTCTTTGGTCGCTAATTTGAACAAGAGCAGTCTCATGGTTGCCGATGACGCTTCTGAGTTGAATATCCAGAGTTTGATCGACAATGAAGGAAGTTCTGCCGCTGATGCAGGTGTGGCTGCGAACTCTAAGGTCGACGGCAATAAACTCTATGTAAGAGTAAATGTTAAGGCTGCGACCCCTGACGCACAGGAGTTCCGCGTGGCAGTATGGATTCTCGAAGACGGTATCTATGGAAAGCAGGCCGGAGATATTCCGGATGAAAGTTACAATACACATGACAACTGTGTCCGTGCTATCCTCGGTAACACTACCGGAAGCAACTATTTTGGTGTAACTACTGAGCCTTCACGTATTGCTGCCGGTGAAATAGGTGACGTTACCTTCAGCATTGACCTTAAAGATGATTGGATTAAGGATAATCTCAAGTACTTGGTAGCCGTATCATCTAAGGGCACCGGCGAAACTTACACAGTTTGCAACGCAGGTGTTGCGAAAATCGGAGAATCTGTCGCATACAATTATTCGAAATAACTTAAACTCATTTATTAAATTATCAGAATGAAAAATTTCTTCACCAGGACACTTTTCGTATTGTCCGCATTCATTATGCTTTTTGCTTGTACTCAAAGCAACGAGCAGAAGGGGGATCCTAAGGTGACAGTCAGCCCTATGAGCATCGACGCATCTGCAGGGGATTTCGAACTCAACTACACAGGAGAGAACCTTAACGGCAAGACTCTCGCAGTCGAGTCTTCAGAAGATTGGCTCACAGCTGCTGTGGAGAATGAAAAGATTAAATTCCATGTCGACGCTAACTTCGGTGACGCCAGAATGGCCAAGATTACTATCCTTATCGATGGTAATGCAGTCGCTGAGGCTACTATCAGTCAGAAAACTTATGAGTCTGATTACTTTAATGTGTCTGTAGACAAGATAACATCTTATGGATGTACTGCCAAGATTTCTACAAAGGGTACATATAAAGGAAACTACTATTTTATCATCCTCGGCAAGTCTACAGTAGATAATTTCTTGTCTCTCGAGACTGGCAACTACGGTGATGTAAACTTCCTCGATGCTTTGTATCAGAATGAATATTCTTGGCTTCAGGGCTATGCTAAAGAGAACGGATATGATGTCCCGGGTCTGTTGGCAGCTGACAAATCATTCTATCAGGTAAATGGTCAGGAAGTCGAGATGCCTTATTCTACACTTATGTACAACACCGAGTACTATCTCGTGGTTATGGGTATGGATCTCGAAGGAAAGAGAACTACTCCTATCGTCCTCAAGGCATTCGCTACTAAGGATATCGAAAAGGTGGACCTTAAATTTACAGCCACTGTTTCCAATGTGAAAGAGCATTCTGCAGAAATCGTTGTGAAGCCTTCAAACAATACTGATACATATTACTGGACATACCTTTCAGAAATTGACTACAACAAGGTAGATAACGATCCGAGAAACGTGATGACAAACATGATCAAGAATATCAAGTCAGCAGCAACTCAGAGCGGAAAACCTATTTCTTCTTTCCTTCATACGGGAAACAGCCAGGAGAATCTCGCTGACGTTTGGGCAAACACCAAATATACCATCGTAGCATGGGGTATGGATGCTCAGGGTTCAGCTACTACAGATCCTGTGAACGTGGAAACGTTTACTACCAAGGAGGAGTCTGTTGTGGATGATTGTACATTTACTATCAATGTGGTCGAGACTAAGGAAATGGACCTTAAGATCAAGGTGGTTCCATCTAATCCAGCTACAAGATATTATATCGCTCCGGTTCTCAAGTCTTACACTGAAGGATATAACGATGATCAGTTCGCGCAGCGTGTCATCAACATGCAGAACCAGCTGTGGGAAGGTACTTCTTACAACTGGGAAAACAACAACGATCTTTTCTCAGGTCCGGTTTCTAAATGGGGACGTAAAGACCTTGGATGGACATTCCAGGCAGCTCACGACTATGTTATTTACGTATTCGGTATGGCAGCAGACGGAACCAGAACTACTAAAGTGGCTAAAATCGAGGCTCGTACTTCAGATCCTAAGCCATCTAACATGACTTTTACCATTAACAAGGGTAAACCTAACTGGCACTATGTAACTTGCGAGGTCATTCCAAGCAATGATGAGGAAGGTTGGCTTTCATTCTTCATCGAGACAAGCGAAATCGATAACAATGGTCTTCGAAAGGCAGACGGAACTCTCGAGGACGCTGCTATTATGACCCAGATTGAAGAATACTATGGTGAGATGGGTGAAAATATCAACTATGCTGTCAGATATGGTAGAAAAGAGTATAAGGCAACCGCATACAAGTCAGGTGTGAAATATTCACTTCTCCTCTGCGCATTCAATGGTACCAATACAACCAGATTTACTGAGGTGCAGTTCGATGTTCCTGAGATGCCGTTCGAGAAAGGTAAGGCTGAAATTACTACAAAACTTACAGTATTCAATGCTGCCGAGCTTGCAAAACTTGATCCTGCCATGTTCAAGGATTATAAAGATGAGAATCGTTGCATTATACTTATGGAATCTACTCCTAATGAGGCTGCTCGTGAAGGAAACTGGTATATGGGATTCTGGCCAAGTTATACAACTTATGCGAAAGAAGGTGGTTTGGACTATATCGTAAGATTGATGTCTACCATAAACGACGGTTACTCTAACAGCGTTAAGCATACTGAGCAGATGTGGTCACCTGATTTCACCGCATGGTATGGTCCTGCAGGAAACAACAATGAAGTCGAGTGGACAGATCCTATAGAAGGCAAGACTTATAAGCATGTACCGATGTTCTTCTATGCTTTCGCAGAGGATACAGACGGTAACTTCGGAAAGATGCATATCCAGTACTTCCGTCCGGTTCCTACAGAGGCTGACAAGAAAGAAGACTTCGATATCGTAGCTTCTAAGCCTTATAAGTTCTGGAATGATGATACCAAGTCCGTACAGCAGGTTTATGTGATGTCTGCTGACGGTAAGGATATTCAGAGAATCCAGTTACACTAAGAGCTTCATTAGACCGGAGCCTTTCGGTTCCGGTCTTCCTGAAACGAAATACTATGAAATTTATCTAACAATTAAACCTTAAAAAACATGAGAACCAAACATCTTGCATGTCTGTTTGCGGCTTTGGCCACACTCGTGACTGTCTCCTGTAAGAAGGAAGACAAAACTACTAAGTTTGCTGTAGTGGATAAGGAAGTTACTGTTCCTGCAACTCCTGCTACCGGCAAGATCGCGTACACCCTCGAGAATCCTATCGATGGTGAGATTGTAAGAGCAGAATCTGAGTCTACTTGGCTGCACGATTTTGCTGCTGCTGACGGTACTATTACTTTTTCTTTCGACCAGAACTTCGAAGAAGAGAGAAGCTCTAAAGTAATAGTGACCTATTCTACATTCACAGAGATCGTTACAGTTAAGCAGATGGCTGCTGACCAGAATATCGCTACAGACCCTACTGAACTTTCTTTTGTAGGTGAAGGTGAGGCTCTTAAGGTGAAGGTTCTCAGTGCAAGAAACTGGACTCTTACCGGTGAGAGTGACTGGGTAACTCCAGATATCAAGGAAGGTGCTCCAGAGGCTGAGATTACTTTCACAGCTGCTATGAACGAGAGTCTTCAAGAGAGATCTGCTGAGTTCGAACTCCATCTTTTCAATTCTACAAACGTCTATAAGCTTGCCATCAAACAGGTTGGTGCGAAACCGGTTTCCCTTCTAAAGGACCCGAACTTCAAGGCATTCATGCTTGCTGCATTCGACAAGGATAAAGATGGTGATTTCTCTGCTGATGAAATGGCTGCTTCTGGCGCTATCGAGTACGACGAGGATAATGATGGCTCTGTAACTACATTTGCAGGTGTTGAACTCTTCCCGAATATTACCAAGTTCAAATATACTACTCCATACTCTAACATTAAGTCGACTGTAGAGGATATCGACCTCAGTAACAATAAGGCCCTTACAACTGTTCAGGTATCTAACTGTAAGGTGAAGACTGTTAACCTTAAAGGTCTTTCAGAAATCGTAGAGTTGAGCTTCAACGGTGATACTTCACTCCGTGCATTGGATCTTTCTTCTTGTCCAAAACTTAAGGAATTCAGAGCATTTAACTCCGGATTGGAGTCATTGGATTTCTCTAAAGCTCCTAAGCTGGAAGTTGCTACCATTTATGGTACAAAACTCGAGACTATCGATTTCTCTCACAACCCCGAAGTATCATATGTTAATGCAGATATCAAAACTCTTAAGACCGCTATTTTCAAGAATAACGATAAACTCTCAGCTCTTACTGTCGGTGGTATTAAGTTGGAGAGCGTTTCAGGTATCGAGAATCTTCCTGGTTTGACAGAGCTTTCATACTCATACTGTCCTTCTGAAACTTTGAATTTAGGCAACGCCAAGAAACTTGCTAAGGTTAATATCTCTTATAGCGATAAATTGAAGTCTTTGGATATTCATAAAAATACTCGTCTTATAGACCTTACTCTTACTTATCTTACCGCTTGCGAGGAACTTATCATTTACAAGGGACAAAAATTTGCAAATGAGTATATTATAGGTTCTGCCAAGTTGCAGAAAAAAGAAGTTGAGAGAGAAGTCCCTTCAGATATCGCTGAAGAAATTGCAGATTCTAATTTGAAAGCATATCTCCTTAGTGTAGCCGATGCAGATAAGGATGGCAAGATCACTGCTGATGAAGCTGCCGCTATTACTGAGTTGAATTTTTCCGGCAAGAAAGTTTCATCAATTCTTGGTCTTGAATGGTTTGTTGGTCTCAGGAAAATCAATGCTTCCAACAATGAGATTGTGGATTTCGATGCTTCAGTATTCTCTAGGTTGGTCACATTGGATGTATCTAACAATAAGATTAAAGCTTTGAATATCGCTGGTACCAAGTGTGAGAATCTTTATGCTTCGAATAACAAGATTGAATCATTTACGTTTAAAGGCTATGATCTTTGCTATGTGGATTTGTCTCATAATGAACTCTCAGGTATTATAGAGTTTAAATCTCAGTACTACCTGTCCTATCTTAATCTGTCCGACAATAAGCTTAAGGGTATTACATGTTACGGCCTTTACTCTCTTGCTGATTTGGATATCAGTAACAATAATGTTCAGTATCTTAACAAATATGAGAATGGTCTTTACTTGACATACTGTAACTATTTGCAGAATTTCAAAGCAAATAATTTCGGTGCTACTTATGACCTTGCTCATGTTCTTGAAGGTAAGAATCAGCTTAAGACTGTTGAATTGAAGGGCGTTGATTTCTCTGCTTCTAAGACTGACAAGATTTATATCAATATCAACATGGATGAAGATGGTACTACTCCTCTTCCTGGTACTCTTACCAATCTTGATGTTACAGGAGCAAAGGGTCTTACAAAGGTTTATGTTGGAGCGAAAGCTGTCATCGAAGATGCTAACTTCAAACATGATGCAGGTGTAGAACTTGTCCGTGCTAACAAATAGTTCTTAAAACATACATATTTTTAAAGGGTGACCTGATAGTTTTATGACTAAAAGGTCACCTTTTTTTTAACTCACTTTTTAACCCCATAAATTATGAAAAACAATCGTTTGGCATGCCTGTTCGTGGCGATAGCCACGTTGGCAGTTTCCTGTGACAAGGAAAAAGACAAACCGGCCGTTTTCAATGTGTCGGAAACAGAAATCTCCGTACCTGCGACACCGGGAATAGGCAAGATCGCCTACGTACTCGAAAATCCTATCGAAGGAGAAACTGTAAAAGCTGAGACTGAGGCTGAATGGATGCATGATCTCAAAGCTGAAGAAGGGGCGGTGACATTTACCGCCGACCAGAACTTCGGAGAGGAGAGAAGTGCGAAAGTGATAATGAGCTATGCGGAAATTAACCGTATCGTGACTGTAAAGCAGATGGCTGCCGACCAGAACATCGATACCGAGCCGAAAGTCCTTGCATTCGTTTCCGGAGGCGAGAAACTTAAAGTGAAAGTCCTCAGTTCACGTAACTGGACACTTACCGGTGAGAGTGATTGGGTAACTCCTGATATTAAAGAGGGTGCGCCTGAGGCAGAGGTGGAGTTCACAGCTGTTCCGAACACAAAAATGGAATCCAGATCTGCTGAATTCGAGTTCCATCTGTTCAATTCACAGAATACATATAAGTTAGTCCTTACACAGGCCCCTGCACGTGCGGTAGATGTCCTCGTAGACCCTAATTTCAAGGCTTTTATGCTCGCTGAATTCGATAAGGACCATGACGGTGACTTCTCTGCAGAAGAGCTCGCTGCGCCTGGAAAAGTGCGCTATTCGGAATATGATGACAGCCGCGAAGGACTTGCCGCCAGCGGTGCTGTATCTTCATTCGCAGGTCTCGAACTGTTCACCGGAATCACCGAGTTCTATTTCAATAGCCCTGTTTATGTGACAGAAGGACCAAAAACGAAGTGTACATTTACCGAGATCGATTTCTCTGGCAACAAGAAGTTGGAGTCCATTCAGGTGACAAGTCCAGTGCTTCAGAGTATTAATCTCGCGAATCTCCCTGCTCTTGAGAAGATCAATGTGGCCAGTGATACTGCGCTTCATGCCCTTAATACTTCCGGATGTCCTGCATTGAAGGCCATTTACGGATATGCTTCCGGTGTGGAAACTGTCGATTTCTCGAAGAATCCTAAACTGGAAGCAGTTACATTGGCGGTAACTAAGGTTAAGAAATATGATTTCTCGAATAATCCTGAACTTAATAATATTTTCATCGGGTCAGAATCATTGGAGTCTGTAGTATTCAAGAATAATACGAAGGTAAGTTCATTGATGATTTCATGTCTGAAAAATGTTAAGCAAAAGCCTGATTTCACTAATTTCCCGGAACTTACAAGTCTCTCTTTGGATTATTATCCATGGGAAAGTTTCGCTATACCTACATCCAAGAAGCTCAGGAGCCTTTCTTTCCAGTATTCTGATTTCCTGAAGGAAATAGATGTCCATGAGAATGTGAAACTTAGAAGCTTTACTCTTTTTAACTGTTCTGCAATCAGCAAGATTACCTATTTCGAGGGACAGCAGTGTAAGGCAAATGCGATGAACTGTCACGCTATAGAGGAGGTTTTCGTTCCTCGTGAAGTTCCTGCTGATATCGCTTCTGCAGTTTCTGACGCAGCTTTGAAGTCATATCTCATCGGAGTGGCTGACACAGATAAGGACGGAAAGATCAGCCAGGCTGAGGCGAAGGCTGTTACTGAAGTCGATTTCAGCAACAAGGGCATCAAGGCTATTGACGGTCTCGAGTGGTTTACCGGCCTGACCTCTATCAACGCATCCAAGAATGTAATCGAGGAGTTCCCTCTGGATTACTTCGCGTCTCTGTCTACCCTCGATATTTCTGGCAATAAGGTAGCTACCCTGGATCTTTCTACCACAAGCATGACAACATTGAAAGCTTCAGGAAACCAGCTTACCTCCGTAAATGGTATTCCTGACGAAATTCAGTATATCGATGTGTCCAACAATAAGCTTACTAATATTCAGTGTGACTATAAGAGCTATCTGACATATCTCGATGCTTCGAATAATGAGCTTGAGAACTTTGGTGTTCATTGGTCAGATAAACTTGAGTACCTGAATATCAGCAACAACAAGATTAAGGACAACGGTTATAACGCAGCCTTCAGAACCTGGTCTCTCAAGAAGTTGAAGACCTTTATAGCGAACAACTATGGTTCATCCATGACCATCAACACTCAACAGGAGCTTAAGAATCTCCCTGCTCTCGAGCGTGTTGAGCTCCAGGGAACCGACGCCAAGTATTTGAATGTCACCGGCTCTGCCAAGACCCTTAAATATTTGGACGTTACCGGAGCCAAGAATCTGGAGAAAGTCTACGTAGGTGAAGGCGCCGTCATCGAAGATGCCAACATCAAGAAGGAATCCAATACTACGGTTCTCCGCACCGCCTACACGAAATAGTGTATAGCACGCCGTTCGGCGACTGAAAATAAAGAATCAGGTGTTTCTCAGGTCTCCACATTATGGAGCAGAGAAACACCTGATTTATTGTGTTCGCCGGTAACGTGCGAAGCTGCTGCCAAGTCGGCGAGTCGCTATGTCTGGTAAACCGCTACGACGCCAGTCGGAGCGGAGTCCCGGGAGCGAATTGCGCAGCACCTGAGCGATGGGGCGCCGACTCCGCTGGCCACCAGGTTACTTCGCTACGTCGAAAGATTATCTATACTTATCGTACCCCGGCATGCGGGTGCTGTTCACCAGCTCCTTATACTGCTTGTCATCCCGCGGGCAAATCAGCAACACATCATCCGTGTCGATGACGATGAAATTCTCCATCCCGCGTATCGCCACAAGCTTCTTCTTGTCAGACGTCAAAATGATATCCTTGCTGCAGTTCTGAAGAATCTTCTGCTGCATATTCGAAATATTACTGTCCGAAGCCCTGTTGCCCACACAAGAATACAAGTTGTCCCAGCTGTCGATATCTGTCCATCCGAAATGCACAGGATACAGCCAAGCCCTGTCCGTCTTCTCCATCACAGCATAATCGATGGAAATTTTCGCGCAGTCAGTATAAGCCCTCTCCACGAAGACCGTCTCCGCCTGCGTGCCGAGAGCACCCTCCCAGCCGTTGAAAAGACATGTGATATTAGGCATATACTTCTCCATCTCATCCTTTATGACAGCAGCCTGCCATACGAAAATACCCGTATTCCAGAAAAACTCACCACTCTTGAAAAACACGTCAGCTATCTCCTGATTTGGTTTCTCTGTGAAAGTCTTCACCTTCACAGGCTCGTTCTTCATACATGCCTCCTTTCCGCCAACAGCCTGAATATAACCATAATCAGTATCAGGTCTGTCCGGTTTGATACCCAACGTCATGAGCACAGGATGCTCAGTCGCATAATCAAGAGCATTGGCAAGAGCCTCCCGGAACTGGTCGACATCGTTAATGAACAGATCGGCAGGGGTGACAGCGACGACAGCCGAAGGGTTGCGCTTCAGGAGCGCATAGGTCGAATAGGCGACACAAGGGCCGGTCCGCCTCCCGTAAGGCTCCAGAAGGAGATTCTCCTCCGGAAGCTCAGGAATCTGCTCGCGGATAATATCCTTGAACTTCTCAAGTGTAATCACGATTATATTCTCGGTGGGAACTACTCCGACGCAGCGGTCATAAGCCATTCTTACCAGAGACTTCCCGTTGCCGGTTATATCCAGGAAATGTCCCGGCATATCCTCTCTGCTAATAGGCCAGAAACGGTTCAGATGACCGCCGGCCATTATTACGCAATAATTGTTCTGTCTCATCCTATATTATTATATATGTGGTCAAACATAAATCGGCACGAATGCAGAGGGAAAATACTCCAGTTCCATCCTGCCTTCCCCGAACGTCACCGCCGCCACATCGAACCAGATTTCCATGCCGGCGCAGACCTTCTGCCCCTTACCAGCCATATATCGCCTCGCCGCCGCCACAATCTTCCTCTGTTTGGCAGCATTGACAGCCTCCTCGGGCCTGCCCTGGACTGGTACCATCCGGCTCTTGACTTCTACAAAATGTATTCCATCGCCCGCCAGGGTGATCACATCTATCTCCAGGTGCCCGCACCGCCAATTCCGCTCCAATATGGTATGTCCCTGACTGACAAGGTACATGCAGGCCTCATCCTCGCCCCGCCTCCCGAACTCGCCTCTGCCTTTCATGTTGTTAATTTTTTTTGTCAATGTTTCTGTCAATGCCGGTTCGCGTCGTCATTTGTCGAATGTCACGACAGTCACTCCAGAACCTCCCAATTGTATGCTCTCGTCTTTCGCCGATTCTACTCCCGGTGTGGATTTCAGGAATCTCTGGATTTCGTCCCGCAGGGCTCCTGTTCCCTTGCCGTGTATTATTCTCACTGATGATACGTTAAGCATAATCGCATCATCTATATAGTGCATCACGTTCTCCAGCGCCTCGTTCACTCTCTGTCCTCTCACGTCCAGTTCCATCTTGAAGTTAAGTTTTCTCTCTGACAGGGAGCTGTCCTGAACTGTCTGTGATACAGGTCTCGGTTCAGCCTTAATTGCTGATTTATATTCATTTGAAGAGATTCTCTCCACCTTGTCCAGCGGCATTTTGCTCTTTATGTTACCGACGATTACGGTCACGGCCTTGTCGGAAACCATGGCCACTTCGCCGACCATACCATTGGACTTTATCTTCACTTTCTCGCCGACTTTCAGCGGTCCGCTGCGGAAAGCCTCTATCTTTCTTTTCTTTTCCTCCTCGGCTGCAATGAGTTGCTTCTCCTCGTCAGTAGCCCTGCGGGATTTCCTCATCTGCTGGCGCTGCTGCCTTTCCGAAACTTGACGGAGTTTTTCGGCAATGTAGTCCTCACGGTTCTGACTGTCTTGCTCCTTCTTGCGCGCAAGGGCATTGACAAAATCCTGGAGATCGCCTCTTGCGGCTTTAGTCTCGGCCTTGGCCGCCTGGGATTCCTTTATTTTGCGGATGGTCTGCTCGACCTGGCGGTTGGCGCCCTTCACGATGTCCTCGGCCTCACGTTTCGCCTCGTCGAGGATGTCTTGCTTCATTTTCTTTATCGCTTCGAGTTCCTTCTGGTACTTTCCGGTGATGTTTTCCAGCGTTTTGTCCGTGTTGCGGATTTTCTGGAGCTTTTCGTCCAGCGCCTTGCGGTTTCTGGCGATTTTCCTGAGGTTTCTTTCAATGCCCACAAACTCCTCACCTGCACGGTTTTCCGCATCTTTTATAATGGCCTCGGGAAGTCCCATTTTACGTGCGAGCTCGAATGCGAACGAGTTGCCCGGCAGTCCCATTTCCAGTTTGAAAAGCGGGGCTATGTTCTTCACGTCGAACTGCATGGCTCCGTTTATGACACCGGTGTCGGCGCCGGATGCGTAGAGTTTCAGGTTCGTGTAGTGGGTGGTAATCACGCCGTAGACGCCGCGGCTGTCCATTTCGCTCAATATGGCTTCGGCGATGGCTCCGCCTGCTGCAGGCTCGGTTCCGGAACCGAATTCGTCTATCAGCACCAAAGTCTTGGAGTCCGCTTCCGCGAGCATTTCTTTCATGGACGCGAGGAAGGAGCTGTAGGTACTGAGGTCGTTGTCGATGGACTGCCCGTCACCGATGTCGGCCATGATGCGGTCGAAAATGACCATCTCGGAGGTTTCGGAGGTCGGGATGAGCATACCCCACTGGAACATGTATTGAAGGAGGCCTACCGTCTTCAGGCAGACTGATTTGCCTCCGGCATTAGGACCCGAAATCAGCAGAATGTGTTTTTCCGGGGTCAATGTCACTGTGAGTGGAACTATTTGTTTTCCTTCTTTGTGGAGGGAGCGCTCGAGAAGAGGGTGTCTGGCTTTACGCAGATTCATTTCTCCGTTCTCTGAGATGATAGGCATTCCGGCTACAAAATCCAGGGATGTCTGGGCCTTGGCTATAAGGAAGTCCAGTTCGCCGATGCATTTGGCGCCCTTCAGCAAATCCGGTACTGATGGCCTTATCCAGTCGCTGAAGTCGTATAATATTTTCGCTATTTCTCTGGTCTCGGCGAAGTGGAGCTCGTTTATTTCGTTCGTAATCTCCACTATTTCAGCAGGTTCTATGAATGTGGTCTTTCCGGATGAGGACTCGTCATATACGAAACCTTGTATTTTTCTCTTGTTGGCCGAGCTGACAGGGATGAGCATCTTGCCGTCGCGCATTACTATGGCGGCGTCGCTGTCCACAAGTCCTTCGCTCTGGGCCTTGCGCAGAATCATGTTTATGCGCTTGGAAACTGCGCCTTCCTTTTCTTTCAGCTGCCTGCGGATGTCATAGAGACCGTCGGAAGCGGTGTCTTTCACATTGCCGAACTTGTCCAGGATGCTGTCGATGCGCTGCTGTACTTCCGGGAAGAGGGCGATCTGCGCCACCATCCTTTTCAGGTTCGGATAGACTCCGTCCTTTATATTGCTGAAGAACATGGACACTTTCCTCAGGGTTTCCAGCATGGTGCGGAGCTTTCCGAGTGAGGTCAGGTCAATGTTCGCGCCGGAGTTTTCCAGCATTTGGAGAAATCCCACGCAGTCGATGTAACCATTGGAAGGGAATGATTCTTCGAACATTACGATGAGTCTCATCTCGTCCGTTAGCAAGAGTCTTCGGCGGATTTCCTTCTCATTGGTGGAAAAGGTCTCTGCCGCAGTGCGTTCTACGGCGTATTCTGTACTGCATCTGTCGGAAATAATCTTCCTGATTCTGTCAAATCCCAATATGTGTTCGATCCTGTCTGTTGGCATGATTCACATTATGCTTTTTTCGTGTTCTCTGCGTCTTTGGCGGACGGTTTGTCCGATGACGACAGAGAAGCTGTCAATTTTAGCTTCAGTTCGTTGATATTGTTTATATGCGTGAGGCTTCCACCATGTCCGAATGCGATTCCTCCGGTCTCCTCGGAAACTACAATTACGTCAGCATCAGTCTCTTCGGTGATACCGATAGCTGCCTTGTGCCTCATTCCGTAACTTGGCGGGATGTCCGTACGCTCTGTTATCGGCAGGGTGCAACGTGCTGCCACGATATGCCTGTTGTCGATAATGACCGCTCCGTCGTGGAGAGGGGAGTTCTTGAAGAACAGATTCATTATCAGACGTCTGTTTATCAGGGCATCGATCTTGTCGCCGGTTTCCACTACGAAATTCAGGCTCACCTGATGAGGAATGACGATGAGTGCACCGGTTTTCTGCTCGGACATCGTACGGCATGCCTCGGTAATCTCCTTTACGGCAGCATTGTCCATAGGCAAATCCTCATTCCCGAGGAACTTGTTCAGGAAGATGCGCGTGCGGCTCCCGAATCTCGTGCTTACGCCGAACCTCATGAGAAAATGGCGGATCTCAGGCTGGAAGATGATGATTACCGCGAGCACACCCACGTCGATGAAAGTCCCCAGGAGCGCGCTCGTGAGTTTCATGTTCAATGCCTCTGCGAATACTCTCAAGACATAGATTGAGATTATCGCCGTGAATATGTTCATGGCGGCGGAATCGCGTATCCATCTGAATATGAAGTAGATGAACAGGGCGACTAAAAGTACGTCCAGCATATCCGTGAAGGAAAATCTCAGAAATCCGAATATCTCAAGCAATGTCATACGGCATCATATTTTCAATATCATACAAATATAGGCATTTTTCGCGAATAGACCTATAATCGCGATTTTGGAAAAAATCGAGAATTTTCACGAAAGTGATTGATAATTAAAAATTTATTCGTACCTTTGCGCTCCGCAAAATATGCGGAGATACGATAAAGTATTAACAAACAATTAATTATCAAACCAATGCCTGGATTAATTGGAAAGAAAATCGGAATGACTTCCGTTTTCGGTGCTGATGGAAAAAATATTCCATGCACCGTTATTGAGGCTGGTCCATGTGTTGTTACGCAGGTCCGTACGGTAGAAAAAGATGGTTATGCCGCCGTGCAGCTTGCCTATGACGAAACCACAGAAAAACATGCCAGCGCCCCTCTCAAAGGGCATTTTAAAAAGGCAGGAACCACTCCTCATCGTAAGCTCGTCGAGTTCTCGGCTGACTTCAAAGGAGAGCTTAACTTAGGCGATACTGTAGCACTCGCTGACGTCTTCGAAGGCGTAGAGTTCTGCAATGTTGTCGGTACTTCTAAAGGTAAAGGATTCCAGGGCGTTGTGAAACGTCACGGTTTTGCCGGTGTAGGCGGTGCTACCCACGGTCAGCACAACAGACTCCGTCACCCTGGTTCTATGGGCGCATCATCATGGCCTTCACGTGTATTCCCTGGTATGAGAATGGCGGGCCATATGGGCAATGAAAGGGTAAAGGTGTTCAACCTTCAGGTAGTCAAACTAATTCCTGAGAACAACCTTCTCGTAGTGAAAGGCTCTGTACCTGGAGCCAAAGGATCTTATCTTATATTGGAGGCTTAATTATGGAATTGTCAGTTTTGAAGATTGACGGATCAGAGTCCGGAAAGAAGGTAGTCCTCGATGAGAACGTATTCGGTATCACACCGAACGATCACGCTATTTACCTCGATGTTCTCCAGTTCCTCGCTCACCAGCGTCAGGGAACCGCCAGAACAAAGGATAGAAGCGAAGTCTCATACAGCACCAAGAAACAGGGACGTCAGAAAGGCGGCGGTGGAGCACGTCATGGTTCTATCAAGGCTAATATCTATGTAGGTGGTGGTCGTGCACACGGTCCTAAGCCACGTTGCTATGATATGAAGCTTAACAAGAAACTTAAGCAGCTCGCAAGATTCTCCGCACTTTCTTACAAGGCAAAGGAGAACAAGATTGTCATGGTTGAGCCTTTCACAATGGAAGCTCCTAAGACAAAAGAGTTCCTTAATATTCTTGCAGCCATCAAGGCCGGAGACAGAAAAGTACTCTTCGTACTCCCTGAAAACTCTGCAAACATTTACCTTTCATCACGTAACCTCGAGCAGGTTAAGGTTATCTCTGTAAACGAAATCAACACTTACGCCATCATGAATGCACATTCTATGGTACTTGTTGACGGTGTTCAGGATATCCTCTCCTCAAGAGTAAGACGCTAAAAAGATTGAGAGATGGGAATTATCATTAAGCCAATTGTAACAGAAAAATTGACGGCTCAGGGCGAAAAGTTGAACCGTTACGGATTCATTGTAGACCGTAAAGCAAACAAGCTTGAGGTCAAGACTGCTGTAGAGCAGATGTACAACGTCTCAGTGGCATCAGTCAATACAGTGAACTATCACGGGAAAAGAAAATCCCGTTATACAAAAGCCGGCATGCTTAGAGGCCGTATGAATCACTTCAAGAAAGCATACGTTACTCTCGTCGGTGAAGACAAGATTGATTTCTATAGTAATATTTAAGGGATAAGGCAATGGCAACAAAAAAATTCAAACCGGTTACTCCTGGTCAAAGGAACAAGGTAATCAGCGCTTTTGACGATATCACCGCCAAGAAGCCACAGAAATCATTGCTTGAGCCTCTTAAGAGCACAGGTGGACGTAACAATACAGGTCAGATGACCATGCGTTACATCGGTGGCGGTCACAAGAGAATGTACCGTATCATCGACTTCTACCGTTCAAAGGACGCTTGCAAAGCAACAGTTCTCACTATAGAATACGATCCGAACCGTAGTGCACGTATCGCACTCGTTCAGTACGAAGACGGCGAGAAGAGATATATTATCGCTCCTAACGGACTTAAGGTCGGTCAGGTCATAGAGTCTGGTTCAGGCGTAGCTCCTGAGCTCGGTAACACTCTTCCTCTTGGTGAAATTCCAGTCGGTACACTCGTACACAACATCGAGCTCCGTCCTGGTCAGGGTGGTGCAATGGCACGCTCTGCAGGTACTTACGCTCAGATCGCTGCACGCGAAGGAAATCACGTTATTCTCCGTCTGCCTTCAGGCGAGACCAGAATGGTGCTTACCACCTGCCGTGCAACTGTAGGTGTCGTATCGAACCCAGAACACAGTTTGGAGTCTTACGGAAAGGCTGGTCGCAGCAGATGGCTCGGCAGACGCCCTCGTAACCGTGGTGTAGTTATGAACCCAGTAGATCACCCTATGGGAGGTGGTGAAGGACGTGCGTCCGGAGGACACCCAAGATCTCGTAAGGGTCTTCCTGCAAAGGGCTACAAGACACGTAATCCTAAGGCTACTTCAAATAAGTTCATTATCGAAAGAAGAAAGAAATAAACGGAATTAAACTTTAGAGATTATGAGTCGTTCATTAAGAAAAGGTCCATATATCCAGGAAGCTCTGGAAAAAAGAATTCTTGCCATGAATGAAGGCGGCAAGAAGAAAGAGGTCGTAAAGACCTGGTCACGCGCAAGCATGATCTCTCCTGACTTCGTTGGTCATACTATCGCGGTTCATAACGGGAACAAGTTTATTCCTGTTTACGTAACCGAGAACATGGTAGGTCACAAGCTTGGAGAATTTGCTCCAACTAGGACTTTCAGAGGCCATTCAGGTAACAATAAGAAGTAAAACGCTTAATTGATCAGAAATTATGGGAAAACGTAAAAGACTAATGGCCGAAAGACTGAAAGAGATTAAGCAGCAGACAGCAATCGCCAAAGTAAAGGATGTTCCTACTTCTCCTCGTAAGATGCGTCTCGTAGCAGATACAGTAAGAGGTATAGAAGTGAACCGTGCCCTTGACCTGCTCAAGTTCTCCAAGAAGGCTCCTTCAAAGGTTCTTGAGACATTGCTCCGCAGCGCGATCGCTAACTGGGAGGCCAAAAACCAGGATAAAACCAAAGAACTGGATAACGGTAATGTCATCGTAAAGACCATCATGGTAGACGAAGGCAGAACACTTAAGAGAATCCGTCCTTGCCCTCAGGGAAGAGCAGGTAGAATTCGCAAGCGTTCTAACCATGTTACCATTATCCTTGATGTAAAGAAACCAACAACAGTGGAGGATAATAAATAATATGGGACAGAAAACTAATCCTATCAGCAACAGAATCGGTATCACCCGTGGTTGGGTCTCTAACTGGTGTGGTGGTAATTACGCTGAGAAAATTGCGGAAGATTACAAGATCCGTAAATATTTGGTGAACCGTCTTGCAAATGCCAGCATTTCCAAGATCGTCATCGAGAGAACTCTTAAACTCATCACAGTAACTATTCAGGCTGCAAGACCTGGTGTTATCATCGGAAAAGGCGGTACTGCTGTAGATAAGCTTAAGGAAGAGCTCAAGAAGGTAACCAGCAAGGATGTTCAGATTAACATCTTCGAGGTCAGAAGACCAGAGGTCGACGCTAACATCGTAGCTGACAGCATCGCTCGCCAGATCGAGGGCCGTGTATCTTACAGAAGAGCTATCAAACTCGCTGTCACCACAGCAATGCGCATGGGTGCAGAAGGTATCAAGGTTCAGATCAGCGGCCGTGTAGGCGGCGCCGAGATGGCAAGAAGCGAGATGTACAAAGAGGGACGTACTCCTCTTCACACATTCCGTGCTGATATCGACTATGCTCTCGCAGTAGCAAATACCAAAGTTGGTGCCCTCGGTATCAAGGTTTGGATCTGCAACGGTGAGGTTTACGGAAAGAAAGATCTTTCTCCTAACGCAGGTATCGCTAATGCTTCTGCACAGCCTCAGGGTCAGGGACGTCAGTCTCGTGGCGACCGTGGCAACCGTCGTGGCGGAAGACGCGGAGACAGAAAGGAAAGCAAGAACTAGTTTTTCAGTCTTAGCACTATATGACAGACTCGACAGGAAACTGCCGAGTCTTTTTCTTTTTTCAGGATTTATGCCTATATTTGAGAAATTTGGATAAATAAAATCTACACAATATGAATAAATTAACACTTTTCCTGATGACTGCAGCCGCTGCTGTTGCCTGCAGATCAGTTTCCGACAAGACCACGCTTCAGGGTAAATTCACTGGCACAGAAGCACCTGAGGAAGTAAGCATTGTTATCCCTGATGTCATCGATACTACCGTAGCCCTCAAAAACGGCTCATTCAAGATCGAAGTACCTGCTGCCAAGAATGTATTCGGACGCATCATGGCCGGCAATGCCATGACTAACTTCATCTCTGATGGAACAGTCCTCACATTCAGCCTCGTGGGAGGCGAACTCTCAGGAGCTTCCAATAACCCTAAAGCTTCTGTTAACGACCGCTTCGAGAAATATGTGAATGATGTCAATGCTTATGTGACAGAGTACAGGACCAACATGCGCGCCATCGCAGACAGCACCGGAATCTCCGCAGATGAAAAGAACCTTCTCCAGGAAGAGTATTATAACACATTCAACGAGAAGTTCTTGGATTTCAACAAGAATGCCATAGCAGAGAACAAGGACAACGCCATTTCTCTCTATGCTCTCCAGAACATCTACTCAGACCTCGAGGATGAGGCTCTCGAATCAGCGATAAACACAATCGATTCCACCATTACTGCCGGAAACACATTCATCGAGTCTATGCAGAAAGGCATTGACGCGAGAAAAAATACTGCCGAAGGCATGCAGTTCACGGATTTCGCGATTCCTCAGCCGGACGGCAAGGTTGCGAAACTCTCGGATTATGTGGGCAAAGGCAAGTATGTCCTCGTGGATTTCTGGGCATCATGGTGCGGCCCTTGCAAACGTGCGATTCCTCATGTGAAGTCTGTATATGACAAGTATCACGGAAAGAATTTCGATGTCCTCAGCGTGGCAGTTTGGGAAAAGACAGCGCAGGAGAGCATTGACACAGCCAAGGCTTATCACGTGAACTGGAATCAGATCGTCGATGCGAAGAATGTTCCTACCGACATTTACGGTATCGTGGGCATTCCTCACATCGTCCTTTTCGGACCTGACGGCACTATCATAAAGAGAGGTCTTTATGGCGATGCTATCGAAGAAGAAGTAGCTAAATACGTAAAATAAACATTGTCAGTAAATTACATTGACAGTACGCGAAAAAATAGCACTATTTCCACATTCCCCCGGAGTTTACAGATATTATGACTCCGAGGGGATTGTCATATATGTGGGCAAGGCCAAGGATCTGCATAAGAGGGTGGCGCAGTATTTCGTTGCTCCTGAGCGGCTTAACACGAAGACGCGTATCCTTGTGTCCAAAATCGCCGATGCCCAGTATTCGGTGGTGGATACCGAGGCGGATGCCTTGCTGCTGGAAAATAATCTGATCAAGCAGTATAAGCCGAAGTACAATATCCTGCTGAAGGATTCCAAGACTTATCCGTGGATTTGCGTGACGGGAGATGAGTTCCCGAAGGTTTATCTGACACGACGGATCGTGAAGGGAAACCGCTATTTCGGCCCGTACAGTTCAGTGATGCACGCCAGGAATCTGCTGGAGTTCTTTTCGGAGACCTATAAAATCCGTTCGTGCAACAACAAGATTACTTCGGACGCGATTATCCGCAAAAAGTTCCGCCCGTGCCTGGATTTCCATATCGGGCGTTGCGGTGGATGCTGCGTCGGAAAGGTCTCGCTGAAGGAGTATAACGCCCAGATCGAGGAGATCGTGAGTCTCCTGAAGGGTGATGCCAATGCCATTATACAGCATTATAAGCAGTTGATGTTAGAGGCTGCCGACCGATTGGAGTTCGAGCAGGCGCAGGAGTACAAGCAAAAAATGGAGTCGCTCCAGAAGCACTACGCCAAGTCTGTCATAACCTCTGCGGTCGGGACCAATGCCGATGTTTTCTCGCTTATAACCGATTCGAACGAGGCGTTCGGTAACTTCATGCGTGTACGCAGCGGTTCCATTATCCAGTCTTTGAATCTTGGGTTCAAGATGAATATCGAGGAGGAGCAGGAGGCTGTGCTCAGTGAATTTATAGCTGAAATAGAGTCTAAGTTCGGCAAGATTTCCGGGGAGGTGATTGTGCCTTTCCTTCCTGATGTGGAAATGGACGGCGTGACGTTCAGAATCCCTGTAAAAGGCGACAAGATGGCTTTGCTGGAGCTAAGTACGAAGAACGCCAAGGAGTTCCAGTTCAACTCTATACGTCAGAAGGAGCATACTGATCCTGACCAATACCGGAATATGGTCTTGGAGGACCTGAAGAAGGCTCTCGGAATGGATGTGCTGCCTGTTCACATGGAGTGTTTCGACAACTCCAATATCCAGGGTACTAATCCGGTGGCTTCCTGCGTGGTGTTCCGTAATGGCGTTCCGTCCAAGAAAGATTATCGCAAGTTCAAGATTAAGACCGTTATAGGTGCCAATGACTATGCTTCCATGAAGGAGGTCGTGAACCGCCGGTATTCGAGGATGCTTAGGGAGGATCCGGATGACCTCCCGCAGCTCGTCGTGATAGACGGAGGTAAAGGACAGCTGGATTTCGCATATCAGGCGCTGGCGGAACTCGGTCTGACTGACAAGCTTACCGTTATAGGTCTTGCCAAACGGCTGGAGGAAGTTATCCGTGTAGGAGATCCATATCCCTTATTCATTGACAGAAACTCAGCTGCTCTGAAGGTACTTCAGCGGATCAGAGACGAGGCCCACAGGTTTGGTATCACTTTCCACCGGAGCCTCAGGAGCAAGAGCCAGATCGAATCGGCATTGACCCGAATAAAAGGGGTGGGCGAGCAGACGGAGAAGCGGTTGCTGATACATTATGGGAGCGTGCCGAGGATTGCGGCGGCGACGGTCGAGGATCTTGCGGAGTTTTTGGGCCGGCGGGAGCTCGCGGAGCGCATTCACAATGAATTAAATGAGGAATATGATGAAGATCAATGAGAAAAAGTTTAACCTCTGGTTCAATGCCTTTATTCTTATAGGTATGCTGGTGGCTGTGGCTGTGACGAATGTGTATAAGTTGCAACAGCCTGGTGCACGGCAGTTTATGCTGATTTTTGCAAGTGTCGGGGCTCTTGCCGGGGTGGTGAATACCGTGCTGTCGGCGAACGGCAATATCCTGACGTTTCTGTTCGGGGTCATCGATGTGACGATAGCGTCGGTGGTGGCGTTCGACAGCAGTATTCAGCCTGGAGGTGATCCGGTCTGGGGTAATTTCGCGCTGCATGCGTTTTATTTCCTGCCGATGCAGTTCGTCGGTTGGTGGCAGTGGAGAAAGCGTGGTGCGGATTCCAAGGCCAAGGTGCGGGCTCGTAGGCTCACCAGGGGCAGCGCGGCGCTCACTGTCGGGGTTTTCCTGGCCGGGACTGCTGTGGCATATTATGTGCTGTGCTGGTTCGGCAGTGATATTTCAGACGGTTTCCATGCGATTATTTTGTTCGACGCGTTGGTTTTCGTGCTGAATGTGCTGGGACAGATTCTTATGTCGCTGGCTTATATGGAACAGTGGTATGTATGGATTCTCGTGAATGTATTTTCGGTGTTCCTGTGGTCCGGAAAGGCCATGGCGTCGGCGGATTCGAGCTATACTGTAGTGATGGTCATCAAGTATTCTTTCTATTTGCTTAATTCGATTAATGGCTTGAGAATATGGTGGAAACTGAGCCAAAAGGGACATCGGGAGTCTGATTTGGAAGAAAAAGTTTCATAATCTCGGTTTTTTTTATTTACTTTGCGTAATAATATGTGAATAGTGTATTATAAATCATAAACTTAATAAATTATTCAATTATGTCACACGAAGAAATCGTAAAACAGGTGAAAGCCATCATCGTTGACAAGCTTGGAGCAGAGGAATCAGAGGTTACTGAGACCGCTAACTTCACAAACGATCTCGGTGCAGATTCTCTCGATACTGTCGAGCTTCTTATGGAATTCGAAAGAGTATTCGGAATCAAGATCCCAGATGAGGATGCAAGCAAGATCGCAACAGTGGCTGACGCTGTAAACTACGTTGAAGAGAAAGTAGCTAACAAATAATAGCGCTTAACTTTAGCACAAGAGGATGTCTTTGGATGTCCTCTTTTTTGTTGTCTTCCGGCGAGGTTTGCCGGGTTGGCTTTTCGAAGCTGGCGCACCTTTCCGAAGCAACATAGGAGACGAAAAAATACCCCGGAAACTGTTATGGTTTCCGGGGTTGTCTTTTCTGTTACAACGTCTGACGGGTTTTGCCCAGACTGTCGCTTATTTCTGTTATTCTACGGTCTTAGGAATAGCGTAAGTAAACTTGAACATCGGCACGTCCTTCTCAGCACCAGGGCCGTGGAAAATGGCCTTGTAGTAGCGGTGGAAGTCCATCATGGTAGCTGACTTCGTGGTGCTGCCGGAAGATGACTGAGAATACATGGACTGGAGCATCATGTAGTTATAATAGTTGTTGTTATAGTAACTGTTATAGCCATAGCCGTATCCACCGTAACCATATCCGCCGTACATGCTGTTGTAGTAGTTCGCATACATCAGATTCTGATAGTAGTCGTCCATCTCTGAAGAAGTCGAAGCCTGGGCATTGGAAACTATTTCAGTCGCCATGGCAAGGAGCCATACATCATAGTCGTGGATTTTCTTCTCGTCAGTAATCTTTATAAGTTCCTGAATATGATGAGAAATGTCCGGAGTATAACGGCATGTGGACCTGTTGATGTTTCCCTGGTCCTCATCTGAAGCACTGGAGTCGGTGATGCCTGCGAATGTCATAGTCGTATCTGTCACGATAAGACAGGTCGGGCTGATCATCGTAGGATACTTATATATCTCTTTGTAATTCTCAGGGAACTCAAACGGAAGTACAAGCGTAGCCTTGCAGATTACTGCCGATGTCGGATTGTCCGTATGTTTCGCTATTTCGTCGATGGCGAGGTTTCTGAGACCTTCTGCTGAAATGACAGGTTTCAGTCCGCGTCCGCCTTCCAGATAAGCCACCTTATCCACTTTTCCTGCCTTGCCCTTGCTCTCATGAGTAGTCATGTCGAAGGCAATCTGTGTCTGTGAAGTGACGCTGGTAGTGGTCACGCCTGCGAGATCATACATCTGAACCGGTCCGAAGTAGAATGTGAACGATGTGTCCACCTGTTTCCTGTCTCCGTAGTCTGCTGTAATCTTCAGCTCTGCGCAGCTTCCGTAGATATATCCGTTCTGCACGTCGATAGGAAGCCTGAACATGTTTATTCGGCCTCCGTTTCCTGCTGGCTCATCCACTGTGAGGACGATCCCCGGGAATCTCTTCGTGTAATTCGGCATAGTATCCAGGTCTTCCTGCTTGATAGTCAAGAACTTTTCACCGAACTCCTTGCTGAAGTTGAAAGAGAGTGAGTCGTTTCCGTTATAGACAGGAATGCCGTCAGTGATACGTTTTTTCGTATATGAAATCTCAGGATATAACTTCTTGTAGTCTATGGCTTTGTCGAGTTCATAGACGTTTATATTCTGAAGAATGTAGCGCTGCGCCTCATCTGCGTAAGACAATGTGTCTTTCACTGCGGAGAAATGGAACTGGCGGAATTTCGTGTTGGTTCCGAAGTTCAATGTGTCGTTTACCGGTACGAGTGTGAACGCGGCCGATCTGGTAGAAAGTCCGAACGCCTCGTCTCTCACCGCTCCCACCGTAAATCTGTACATGCTGTACGCAGAAAGACTGTCCGCCATCTGCTGGCTCATTTCCTCGATCGGAAATGACGCCGTATAGATCGTGTATTTCTGGCTGTTTGGGATCAATGATTCTCCGAGAGATTTGTTCTCATTGACACAGGCACTTAAAATGCCGGCTACCGCTGTGATGGCCAGCAGACATGGTTTTATTGAAAAACTCATCCTAACTTGTCGTAAAAACTGTTATAAGCATCGAAGTATGTTCCGTCTTCGATGGACTTTCCGTCGTAAGGCAGAACCGGAAGTCCGAGACCCCGGCTGTATTCTATGAGTTCGTTGTCCACGCCTTCGGAACCTATAATTACCCCATCAGAATACTGCACGGCAGTTTTAGCAAGATTTATGCCAGTAGGGTCTGCAAGCAGAGGGATGTCGTTATCCGTTATGTCTCCGTACTTTACGAGTCTGGAAAGTTCTTCGTCGAACTTCTCGGGCATGTCGTCGTAGATGGACAATACGATCTTGCTGTTGGCGAAAATAGGATCGTCTTTATACATCTTCTTGAGATAGAGCGGAAGAATCTGTGTAATCCATCCCTGGCAGTGGATAACGTCAGGAGCCCAACGCAGTTTCTTTACGGTCTCGAGAACACCTCTTGCGAAGAAGATGGCTCTTTCGCCGTTATCGTTGAAGAAATTACCGTCATCATCCCGGTCGATTTGCTTTCTTTTGAAATAATCCTCGTTGTCGATGAAGTAGACCTGCATTCGGGCAGCAGAAATCGAGGCTACCTTGATTACAAGAGGCCTGTCTACATCGTTGATGATTATGTTCATTCCAGACAACCTGATAACTTCATGAAGCTGGTTTTTGCGTTCGTTGATGCAGCCGTACTTCGGCATGAACGATCTGATTTCTTTCTTGCGCTCCTGAATGCCCTGTGGAAGGTATCTCCCGATATCTGCTATCGGACTCTCAGGTAAATAAGGAAAGATTTCCGAGTTGACGAACAGGATTTTCTCGCCCATCTGATGATACTTTTTAATTTTAATTATCTACAAAGTTAAGAATTTTTTTTCATATTTCGATAAATGCTTATCTTTGGGGTCAATTTGGTGTATTATCGCTTATTTGTATGGCTCAGAACGAAAGCAGACTTATGCGCCGCCGTCTGGCGAATGCTTACTTGTCATCGGTAATCAGTATCAGCCTTGTGCTTTTGCTGGTCGGGGTGGCGAGCATGCTGCTGGTAAACACCAAGAGCGTCTCGGATTATTTTAAGGAGAGCATGCAGATTTCCGTTATTATGAAACCGGAAGTCTCTGATAATGAGGCATTGGCCTATAAAGAGACTTTGGATTCCATGAAATTCGTGCGGAGTTCGGTCTTCGTTTCCAAGGCGCAGGGCGAGAAGGAGATGGAAAGCATGTTGGGGAAGGATTTCCTGAGTGTGTTCCAGTCTTCGCCTGTTCCGGTT
Organism: uncultured Bacteroides sp.; assembly: GCA_900546925.1. Classification (GTDB taxonomy): domain Bacteria; phylum Bacteroidota; class Bacteroidia; order Bacteroidales; family UBA932; genus Cryptobacteroides. The sequence continues at coordinate 94,234 of UREV01000002.1, read as the reverse complement.
TCCGTGAGTGTCTCTCTGGATGCGGCCTATGTGGCACCGGACAGTCTGAAAATCATTGAAACGAAAATTTCATCAAGTCCACTTGTGGATGAAGTGGTGTATCAGCAGTCTCTCGTAGATGCGCTGAATGCGAATCTGAGCAAGATATCGGCGGTATTGGGTATTTTCATCGCATTGATGATGTTTATATCTTTCGTGCTGATTAATAATACGATGCGACTTACAGTGTATGCGAAGAGATTCACTGTGCATACGATGAAGCTTGTCGGTGCGACTCGTTCTTTCATCAGGGGACCGTTCCTCGTGAGAGCTGCATTCCTCGGTCTGTTCTCGTCTGTGCTGGCCCTTATCATGCTGGTGGGCATTCTGTTCTTCATCCGTACGGAATTCAGCCAGTTGTTCGAGATTTTCACTTTGGAAAGATTACTTATAGTTATGGGTATAGTGGTGGCATCCGGATTAATCATATGTGTACTGAGCACATATTTCGTGGTCAATCGTCTGGTGTCTCTCACTAAAGATGAACTTTACAGTTAATATGGAAAAGAATAAGATGGCGATTACGCCGCAGGGGCTAAAACTGCTCCTTTGCGGACTTTTGGTTATGATAGCAGGTTATATCCTGATGACAGGCGGCGGCAGTAAAGATCCGGCTGTCTTCAATTACGACATGTTTGATTTCAGGCGTCTCGTGGCGGCTCCGATCGTTATCCTCTGTGGTATCATCATCGAAATCGCTGCCATCATGAAGGCACCTAAAAAAGGTAAGGAGGAATAGTCATGAGTTGGTTACAGGCACTTCTTTTAGGTATAGTTCAGGGACTTACGGAATTTTTACCTGTCAGCAGCAGCGGACATCTGATGATTTTCAGAGAACTGCTCGGCGTAGAGTCAGAGGGTTTTCTCGATTTTACGGTGACAGTGCATTTCGCTACCGTATTAAGTACCATCGTAGTGTTCTGGAGCGCGATTTGGAAACTTCTGAAAGGATTTTTCCAGTTCAAATATAATGATGAGACTGATTATGTCCTGAAGATTTGCGTATCCATGATTCCTATCGCCATCGTGGGTCTGTTCTTCAAGGACCAGGTGGAGGGCTTGTTCGGTGAGAATCTGTTCACCGTCGCTGTCTGCCTGATTATCACTGCCATCCTGTTGTTTTTGTCCGACCAGTCCGGCAGGTTCAGGTCAATGTCTTCGTCTCGTTCTGAGAATACGCATAGAAATGGCATTTCGTATCTTCAGGCTGCCGTCGTAGGTCTTGGACAGGCATGTGCAGTGGCTCCAGGTCTCTCCAGATCAGGAACTACCATCGCTACAGGTCTTATCTGCGGCGTACGTAGAGATGTAATGGCACAGTTCTCCTTCCTCATGGTACTTGTTCCTATCATAGGTGAACAGGCATTGACCATAATAAAAGGAATAGGCGAGACGGCGGCAGCTCCTGGGGTGGGATTCCTTCCGCTCCTGATGGGCTTCATCGGTGCTTTCGGCGCCGGACTTTTCTCTTGCAAGGTCATGGTCGAACTGGTGAAACGCGCCAAACTGGTCTGGTTCTCAATCTATTGCCTCCTCGCCGCTTTCGTGATTCTCATTTTCGCTTAATACATGGGAATGAGGAACTTGACCTATTTCGTCTCCGATGTGCATCTCGGGTTAGATGTGAAGAATCCGGCGGATCGCGAGGCCCGTTTCGTGTCTTTCCTGCAGTCGATACCGAAGGACAAGACGGAAGCCTTGTATATGTTGGGTGACATCTGGGATTTCTGGTACGAGTATCATGATGTCGTTCCAAAGGGGTATGTAAGGGTTTTCGCGTCTCTGATGGATCTCATGGATGCGGGCGTGAAGGTGTATTTCTTCCAAGGAAATCACGATATCTGGTGTTATCATTATTTCCAGGATATGGGAATAATCATTCTCCAGCAGCCTTATGTCGTGAATATTGCGGGGAAGGTGTTCTGTCTCGGTCATGGAGACGGGCTCGGGCCTGGGCATATGTGGTATAAGTTCATGCGTTGGGGTTTCCGCCATCCGTTTTTCCAGGGGCTCTTCAGTCTGCTGCATCCTTATATAGCGTTCCGTTTCGGGAAGGGATGGTCCAAGAAAAGTCGTGTCGCCAAGACGCAGGAATATGTATTCAAAGGGGCGGATGAGCCGTTGTACAAGTTCGCGGTAGATTTCTCTTCACACACTCATGTCGACTATTTCGTGTTTGGGCATTTCCACTGCGATGTGCGCATGAAACTGCCGCAAGGCTCTGAACTTATGGTGCTTAAGGACTGGATGGACGGTTCGTCCTACATGTATTTCGACGGGATTTCCACCTTCGTCGGGTATTCTCCGAATATCGAGAAGTAGAGAGCTGTAAATTCACCCGTCTCCCAAGTCCGGACCAATTCCTCTACGGCATGGTCTTCTCCGTCCGGATCGTAATGTTTCTTCAGGTCTGAACCGAAGATTTTTGCGACGCCCTGCCAGAATCCGGCGGCTATTCCGTTTTTGTAGTCCTTTATGATGAAGTATGATGATTTCCCCACTTCACGGTCGATCAATTTCATTAGAAGTTGACCCTGTGTCACCGTCATGTGGCGCATCGGCTGCTCGAAGGCATTGAACAACTCCTTCTGAACCTCGTTCACATATTTTTCCTTCTGGCGGCGGCCATAGTCGTCGGCGGCGAATGTGCTGTCTGCCTCGGTGATGAGCTTGCGGGCGATCAGCGCGTAAGGGTAGGTTTTGCTGAAATTCCAGACCAGCCGGTAGTATCTGCGCCATTCCCGTCCTTTCCTCGGTCCGCCGTAGGTCGCGATGCGCGAAGGGTCAATCACGTCGAAATAGACTGTGTCTCCGTGAATTATCTCGTATGGAAGGAACTGGTCGACCATGGTCTTTTTCGGGACGGGGGCTCTGCGCCTCTGCGCGTCTGCCCGTCCTGAGCCCGCGGCCAGGAATGCCGCAAGAATAATGATCAGTGTCAATGCCTTTTTTACGTTGGCGTCCATACTTCGGTTTTTATTCTTCGGTGCACATCAGGGTCCATACTTCGGTGTACATCGGAGCAAATGTACACATTTTTTCGGTTTTGCGGTCATTTGGGGAGATGTGTCGGAATTTAATTCGTTTTTAGCTGATGTGCCTGGTCGAAAAAGTAGACATAAAAAATTTATCAGGTCACGTAACTCGCTGATATCCGTGAATATAGGTGTAGAATTTTTTCGTCGAAAAAGTATAAATAATTTCTTAAAAATGTTTGTTTTTCGAATATTTTTACTAACTTTGCATTCCCAAAATTGAGGAGAAGTTCGCCCAACCAGCTGATGCTCAAAGATTTAGGGAATTTGGGAAAAATAATTAAAGTAATACAGCAATGTTACAACCAAAGAAAACAAAGTTTAGAAGGGAACAGAAAAACCGCATGAAAGGCATGTCCCAGAGGGGCAGCCAGCTTGCATTCGGTTCATTCGGTCTTAAAACCCTTGAGAATTGTTGGCTTACATCGCAGCAGATTGAGGCTGCCCGTCAGGCAATCTCACGTTATATGAACCGTGAGGGTCAGATTTGGATCAGGGTATTCCCTGCCAAGCCTTACACTAAGAAGCCTCTCGATACCCGAATGGGTAAAGGTAAAGGTGATCCTCAGGGCTATGTATGTCCGATCACTCCGGGAAGAATCCTTTTCGAGGCAGAGGGTGTTTCTCTTGCGATTGCAAAAGAGGCTATGCGTCTTGCGGCTCACAAGCTCCCTATCGCCACGAAATTCATTGTACGTAGGGATTATGTAGAATAATTTAATGGAGAATAAAATGAAAATATCTGAAGTTCGCGAAATGTCCGTAGCAGATCTGCGTGACCGCATTGCAGTGGAGAAAGCAAATCTTGACACGATGAAGATGAATCACGCTATCTCTCCATTAGAGGATACATCCATGTTTAAGAAAAGCAGAAAGGATATTGCCCGTATGTTGACAGTCCTTACTGAGAAAGAAAAAGAACAGAACTAATTTGATGCTCTATGGAAAGAAATCTTCGTAAGGAAAGAATAGGTGTTGTTGTCAGCAACAAGATGGACAAGACTATTGTCGTTGCTGTTGAGACTAAAGGCAAACACCCAATGTATGGTAAGTTCATTAAGAAAACCACCAAGTTTGTCGCTCAGGATGATAAGAATGAGTGCAGTGAGGGCGATACAGTCCGCATCATGGAGACTCGTCCTTTGAGCAAGACCAAGAGGTGGAGATTAGTTGAAATTGTAGAAAAAGTCAAATAGCGATGATACAGCAGGAAACACGTTTACAGGTGGCAGACAACAGTGGTGCAAAGGAAGTTCTTTGTATCCGTGTTCTGGGTGGAACCCGTCACCGTTATGCATCTGTCGGCGATAAGATCGTCGTAGCAGTTAAGAGTGCCATCTCAGGTGGAGATGCCAAGAAAGGTTCAGTATCTAAAGCTGTGGTAGTCCGCACAAAGAAGGAGATCCGCAGACCTGATGGATCATACATCCGCTTTGATGAAAATGCTTGTGTTCTTCTCAACAATGCGGGAGAGCTCAGAGGTACACGTATCTTCGGCCCAGTTGCCAGAGAGTTGCGTGAGAATTATATGAAAATCGTTTCACTGGCACCGGAGGTCCTTTAAAATTCAAGCATTATGAAAAAATTTCACGTAAAGAAAGGCGACACCGTATTTGTTAATGCCGGTAATGATAAAGGCAAGACAGGTAAAGTCCTCGCAGTTATCACTGATAAGGATCGTGTTGTCGTTGAAGGTATAAATATGGTTAGCAGGCATACCAAACCTAATGCCCAGGCTCCTCAGGGTGGTATCATTAAGAAAGAGGCTAGCATCCACGTTTCTAACGTTCAGCTTCTCGATCCTAAGAGCACCGCTGCAAAGCCAGTTCCAACAAGAATCGGTCACAAATTTGTAGACGGCAAGAAGGTACGTTATGCTAAAAAATCTGGAGAGGAGATTAAATAGTTATGGCAAAGAAATCTAATAATGCACCAGCAGAGCAGGTAGTTCCTGCTGGATATGTACCGGCTCTCAAGACCGTTTACAAAGAGCAGATCATTCCTGCGCTGACTAAGCAGTTCTCATACACTACGGTTATGCAGGTTCCAAGACTCGTTAAGATTACCATCAACGAAGGTGTCGGCGAGGCTTCACAGAACCAGTCACATGACAAGAAACTCGTAGAGGAGGCAGCAGCAGAGCTTTCAATGATCGTTGGACAGAAGGCAGTCCTCACTTCTTCTAGAAAGGATATCGCTAACTTCCACCTTCGTAAGGGTCAGCCTATCGGAGTTAAGGTTACTCTCCGTGCCACCAAGATGTATGAGTTCCTCGAAAGACTCATCCGTGTATCTCTTCCTCGTATCCGTGACTTCAACGGTATCTCAGAGAAGCTCGATGGAAACGGAAACTACACCCTTGGTCTCAAGGAGCAGGTCATCTTCCCTGAAATCGACATGGACAAGAACCCACGCGTTCACGGAATGGAGATCACATTCGTAACTACAGCCAAGTCTGACGAAGAGGCTTATGCTCTTCTGAAAGAGTTCGGTCTGCCATTCAAGAAACATAATAACTAAAAGAGTATACAATGGCAAAAGAATCAATGAAAGCCCGCGAAGTGAAGCGCGCGAAATTAGTTGCTAAATACGCCGAGAAGCGTAAAGCTCTTAAAGAGGCAGGTGACTGGGCAGCTCTCGATAAGCTTCCAAAGAACTCCTCAGCAGTACGTCTTCACAATCGTTGCTCTCTTACTGGACGTCCAAAAGGCTACATGCGTGCATTCGGCCTCAGCAGAATCCAGTTCCGTGAAATGGCCAGCAACGGTCTCATTCCGGGAGTAAAGAAAGCAAGCTGGTAGAAAGCTAATAGCATACAATACATTTATTTAATTATTAACAATTCGGATATCGGGCGTCAAACAACGCCGGTTCGTTAAAAACAACAGAAGAAATGACTGATCCAATTGCAGATTTCCTCACTCGTATCCGCAACGCTTACAGCGCAGGAAACAAGATCGTAGAGATCCCTTCTTCCAAGATGAAGGTTGCCATCACAAACATTCTTTGTGAGAAAGGTTACATCCTCAGCTACAAGGTTGTAGAGGGAACTCCGTTCAACACAATCAAAATTGCTCTCAAGTACCATCCACAGACCAAGCAGGCTGCTATCAAGAGCATCGTCCGCGTTTCAAAACCAGGTCTCAGAAAGTACACAGACGTGAAAGATATGCCTAGAGTTCTCAACGGACTCGGAATTGCTATCATTTCCACATCTAAGGGCATTATCACTGACAAAGAGGCTAAAGAGATGAATGTCGGTGGTGAGATCGTATGCTATGTATATTAATTTTTAAAGAAACTGATAAATGTCAAGAATTGGTAAATTACCTGTAAGCCTTCCGGACAAGGTAAGCTTCGAGCTTCTCCCTGGCAACGTTGTGAAGGTTAAAGGCCCTCTCGGAGAACTTTCTCAGAAAGTGGATCCGGATATCACAGTAACAGTAGAGGGAAAAGAAGTGAAATTCACACGTCCTACCGATCTTCCGAGACATCGTTCGATGCATGGTCTTTATCGTGCACTCGTACACAACATGGTTGTCGGAGTATCTACTGGATTTGAAATCAAGCAGGAACTCGTCGGTGTAGGTTTCCGTGTTGATGTTAAAGGTCAGCTTCTGACTTTCGCTCTTGGTTATTCTCATGAGATTCAGCTCCTCCTTCCTGCTGAGATTAAGGCAGAGGCAGCAGCTGTCAAGAAAGGTGAGAACCCGATACTTATCCTCAGAAGTGCTGACAAGCAGCTTCTCGGACAGGTCGCAGCTAAGATCCGTTCTTTCCGCAAGCCTGAACCATATAAGGGCAAGGGTATCAAGTTCGTTGGCGAGCAGATTCGTCGTAAGGCAGGTAAGACTGCAGCCGCTAAATAATAGGAGGAATGAATTATGGCATTGACTAAAATAGAAAGAAGAAGAAGGATTCACTATCGTATTCGCAAACACGTTAGCGGAACCGCTGAAAGACCAAGACTGGTTGTTTTCAGAAGTAACAGGCAGATTTATGCTCAGGTAATCAACGATGAGGCCGGAGTTACGCTTGTTGCTGCTGCTTCAAATGACAAAGTTCTTGCTGCAGAGTGCAAAGGCAAGTCCGGAATCGAGGCTGCCGCAATCGTAGGAAAAGCAGTTGCAGCGCGCGCCATCGAGAAAGGTATCGACGAGGTCGCTTTCGACCGTGGAGGATATCTTTATCACGGAAGAGTACAAAGTTTGGCTGACGCTGCCCGTGAAGGCGGTCTTAAATTCTAATCGGGATTATGGCAAATACAAATGTTAAAAGAGTAAAGACATCTGATCTTGAATTGAAAGACAGACTTGTCTCCATTCAGAGGGTAACCAAAGTCACCAAGGGAGGTCGTCACTTCCGTTTCGCCGCTATCGTTGTAGTAGGTGATGAGAATGGTGTCGTAGGTTATGGCCTCGGTAAGGCAAACGAGGTTACCGCAGCTATCCAGAAGGGAATCGAGGATGCTAAGAAGAATCTTGTAAAGGTTCCGATTATCAACAAGACCCTTCCACACGAGCAGTCCGCAAGATTCGGCGGTGCAGAGGTCTTCATGAAACCTGCAGCTCCTGGTACCGGTGTTAAGGCCGGTGGTGCGATGCGTGCTGTGTTCGAGTCTGTCGGCATCCAGAACGTCCTTGCAAAATCTAAGGGATCATCTAACCCTCATAACCTTGTAAAGGCTACAGTTGCAGCCCTTACAGAGATGAGAGATGCTTATACAGTAGCTGGCCTTCGCGGTGTGCCTATGAGCAAAGTGTTTAACGGATAGGAGGAAACGAAATGGCAAAATATAGAATTACTCAGGTTGTCAGCAAGAACGGTTCTACCCAGAGACAGATCGCAAATCTTAGAACTCTCGGTATCCGCAAAATGCATCAGACCGTAGAGGTGGAGAAAAACCCTGTAACAACAGGTCAGATCGCCAAGATTCAGCACCTCGTAAAAGTTGAAGAAATCTAAACGGAGGAACTACAGATGAATTTGCATAATTTGAAACCTGCCAAAGGTTCAACACACAATACAAAAAGAGTAGGCCGCGGACAGGGCTCCGGTAAGGGTGGTACAGCTACCCGTGGTACTAAGGGAGCTCAGGCTCGTGCAGGATATGAGCACAAGGTCGGCTTCGAGGGTGGACAGATGCCTATCCAGAGAAGACTTCCGAAGTGGGGTTTCACTAATCCTACAAGAGTTGAGTACAAGGCTGTCAATCTCTCTTCACTCCAGGCACTTTCTGAGTCTCTTGGTTCTTCAGTAATCACTATTGAAGATATCAAGGCTGCAGGACTTGCCGGAACCAAGGAGCTTGTAAAGGTTCTTGGAGAAGGAGAGCTCACTGCAAAACTCGAAATCTCAGCTAACGGCTTCTCTAAGTCTGCTATCGCCAAGATCGAGGCTGCAGGTGGAAAAGCTACTAAGATCGAAAAATAATGAAGAAACTGATTGAGACATTCAGGAATATCTTCAAGATAGAAGAGTTACGCAAGAGAATCGTTTATACGCTTCTCTTGGTACTCGTTTATCGTTTGGGATGTTTCGTTGTGATCCCGGGTATAGACGCTACTATGCTCGCGTCACTTCAGAACAACACTCAGGAGGGCCTTGTAGGACTCTTGAACATGTTCTCCGGTGGTGCGTTCGGTAACGCCTCTATCTTCGCGCTCGGTGTGATGCCGTACATTTCGGCGTCCATCGTCATCCAGCTCCTCGGCATGTTCGTTCCTTACTTCAAGAAATTGCAGATGGAAGGAGAGAGCGGCAGGAAGAGAATGAATCAGATCACCCGTTACCTTACTGTGGTGATTCTTGCTATCCAGTGCCCTGCTTACCTGGCTGCTATCCACAACCAGATTCCGGGACAGGCTTTCGTCGCTGTAACACAGCTTGGATGGAGTAACTTCACATTTAACCTTGTCTCTACAATTGTTCTCCTTGCAGGATCAATGTTCGTAATGTGGCTCGGTGAGCGTATCACCGACCGCGGTATCGGAAATGGTATTTCACTTATCATCATGATCGGTATCGTTGCTCGTCTGCCTTACGCACTTGCAGCAGAGATTGGTGAGAAGGTTACCACAACTAATGGTGGTGTCCTCTTGCTTATCGTAGAGCTTCTGGTTCTGTTCTTCGTGTTCGTTGCAGCTATTGCTCTCGTGCAGGCTGTCAGGAGAATTCCTATTCAGTATGCTAAGAGAGTTATCGGCAACAAGCAGTACGGCGGAGTGCGCAACTATCTTCCTTTGAAGATTAATGCTGCAGGCGTTATGCCTATTATCTTCGCTCAGGCTCTCATGCTTTTCCCATTGCTCTTCTCGCACTGGGATGCAACAAGAGGACTTGCTGCTACACTTAGCAACTATACCGGATTTTGGTATAACTTGATTTTCGGATTCCTTGTCGTCATCTTCACATATTTCTACACTGCAGTCACAGTTCAGCCGAACATGATGGCAGAGCAGATGAAGCAGAACGGCGGTTTCATACCTGGCGTTAAGCCTGGAAAGAAGACTATGGAGTATATCGACGACGTTATGTCCAAGGTAACTCTCCCTGGCTCTTTCTTCCTCGCTATCATCGCCATTTTGCCGGCATTCGCGATGCTCGCAGGTGTCAACAACCAGTTTGCAAGCTTCTATGGAGGTACTTCCCTCCTGATCCTTGTAGGTGTGGTTTTGGATACTCTCCAGCAGATTGAGGGTTACCTGCTTATGCGTCACTATGACGGATTGATGAAGACAGGTCGTCTGAGTGGACGTTCTGGAATGTAATTCTTGATAAAGTTTTTTTGAAAGATGATTAGGCCAAAAACAGAAGAAGAAATCGAATTGCTCCGTGAGAACGGTTTGTTGGTGTCCAAGACACTGGCTGAAGTCGGAAAAGCGGTCGCCCCAGGTGTGACAACTGCAGAGTTGAATAGGGTGGCAGAGACTTTTATCCGCGACAACGGTGCCATTCCGAGCTTCCTCGGGTTTGAAGGTTTCCCTGCATCTATTTGTGCTTCAGTAAACGATGTCGTAGTTCATGGTTTCCCATCAGACTACGTCCTTAAAGAGGGAGACATCGTTTCCTGTGATATCGGAACTTTGTACAAGGGCTATAACGGTGATTCTTGCTATACTTTCCCTGTAGGTGAAGTGGACGCAAAGACCCGCAAGCTCCTCGATGTTACAAAAGCTTCGCTGTACAAAGGAATTGAGCAGGCAATCGACGGAAACAGAACTGGCGATATCGGATACGCGGTACAAACGTATGCTGAATCTTTCGGTTTCTCCGTAGTAAGAGAACTGGAAGGTCATGGTATCGGAAAAGAAATGCACGAGAATCCGGGAGTTCCGAATTACGGAAGACGCGGACATGGTGCAAGACTCACCGAAGGAATGACAATTTGTATTGAGCCGATGATTAATGCTGGGACTAAAGATGTGTATCTGGCTAGAAACGGTTGGGCGGTACACACTGCGGACCACAAGAATGCGGCGCATTACGAGCTTACGGTTGTTATCCGAAAAGGCAAGGCAGAGCTTCTTTCGACATTCGACTTTATCGAGAAGGACGGTAACATTAAATTTTAAAGTGGTATTTTAAATGTCTAAACAAACAGCAATTGAGCAGGACGGGACGATAGTCGAGACTCTCCCTAACGCTATGTTTAAAGTAGAGCTGGAGAACGGTCATGTCATTCTTGCCCATATTTCGGGAAAGATGAGACAGAATTTCATCCATATCCTACTCGGTGACAAGGTTAGAGTTGAAATGTCGCCTTATGATTTAACAAAAGGAAGAATATCCTTCAGATACAAATAAAAAATTTCGCGATATGAAAGTAAAAACATCCATCAAAAAGCGCAGCGATGATTGCAAAATCGTGAGACGTAAAGGACGCCTTTACGTGATCTGCAAGAAGAACCCTAAGTTCAAGATGCGCCAAGGATAATATTCAGTTGTGTAACAAATAAAGTAAAGATATTATTATGGCAAGAATAGCCGGTGTTGATTTACCAAACAACAAAAGGGGAGAGATAGGCCTTACCTACATTTTCGGTATCGGTCGCTCTTCAGCGAGAAAAATCCTTGAGGAGTGCGGAATCGATTTCGATACCAAGGTCAGCGAGTGGAATGATGACCAGATCGCAAAGATCCGTTCTCTCATCGCTAACGAGTACAAAATCGAAGGCGAGCTTCGTTCATCTGTTCAGATGAATATCAAACGTCTCATGGATATCGGTTGCTATAGAGGAATCCGTCATCGTCTCGGACTTCCTGTTCGTGGTCAGAGCACCAAGAACAACGCCCGTACAAGAAAGGGTAAGAAGAAGACTGTTGCAAACAAGAAGAAAGCAACCAAATAAATCTTGATGAATTATGGCAAAGAAGACAACAACAGCAAAAAAGAGAGTTGTAAAAGTTGAAGCTACTGGTGAAGCTCATATTTCATCAACCTTCAATAACGTTATCATCGCTCTCACAAACAATGTTGGCCAGGTTATCAGCTGGTCTTCAGCTGGTAAGAGTGGTTTCAGGGGTTCTAAGAAGAACACTCCTTATGCTGCTCAGGTCGCTGCTGAAGATGCTGCTAAGGCAGCGTTCGATGCTGGCCTCCGCAAAGTAAAGGTCTATGTAAAGGGTCCTGGAGCCGGACGTGAGTCAGCTATCAGAACAATCAGCCAGGCAGGTATCGAGGTTACCGAGATTGTCGACGTAACTCCAATGCCTCACAATGGTTGCAGACCAAAAGGCCGTCGTAAAGTTTGATTTTTAGTTTTTTAATGATTAATTACTATGGCAAGATATACTGGACCAAGTACTAAAATAGCCCGCAAGTTCGGCGAGCCGATCTATGGAGCGGATAAAGATTTCGAAAAGAGAAATTACCCTCCGGGACAGCACGGCGCAGCTAGAAAGCGTGCAAGAAAGTCTACCGAGTATGGTAACCAGCTTAAAGAAAAGCAGAAAGTGAAGTACATGTACGGAATCCTCGAAAGACAGTTCCGTAACACATACGACAAGGCCTGCCGTATGGAGGGTCAGAAAGGTGAGAACCTCCTCCTCCTTATCGAGTCAAGACTTGACAATATCGTATATCGTCTTGGTATCGCTCCTACAAGAGCAGCTGCAAGACAGATAGTACGTCATTGCCACATCACTCTCAACGGTGCTGTATGCAACATTCCTTCTGCACAGGTTAAAGCCGGCGACGTTATCGCAGTTAGAGAGAGATCTAGAAGCCTCGAGGTTATCCAGAACAGTGTCGCTTCTGCCAAGAAGTACTCTTGGCTTGAGTTCGACGCCAAGACACTTACAGGTAAGTTCCTTAACCTCCCTGTAAGAGCTGAGATCCCTGAGAACATCAACGAGCAGCTCATCGTCGACCTGTACTCTAAGTAATAGTAACACCTAAAAAGAAATAATATGGCAATCTTAGCATTTCAGAAACCAGATAAGGTGATAATGCTCGAAAGCACTGAAACAGTCGGCCGTTTCGAGTTCAGGCCTCTTGAGCCTGGCTATGGTCAGACTATCGGTAACGCGCTTCGCCGCATCCTGTTGTCTTCTCTGGAAGGTTTTGCTATCAGTTCGATAAAGATTTCGGGCGTAGACCAGGAGTTTGCGACTATCCCGGGAGTTATCGAGGGTATGCAGGACATCATTCTCAACATCAAACAGGTTAGACTGAAGAGAATGGTGGATACTGTAGACTCAGAGGTGGCAAATATCACAATTAGCGGTAAATCTGAGTTTACTGCAGAGGATATCTCCAAAGGATTGTCTTCTTTCAAGGTGCTTAACCCGGAGTTGCATATCTGCACACTCGAGCCTTCTGTTAAACTCGAAATTTCTCTTACTATTACCAAGGGCCGCGGATTTGTTCCGGCTGACGAGGAGAGAGATGAGAACACACCTATCGGAACTATTCCGGTAGATGCCATCTACACTCCTATCAGAAAGGTAAACTGGACAGTGGAGAACTGGCGTGTCGAGCAGAAAACTGACTACGAGAAGCTTAATTTGGAGATTATTACCGATGGTTCTATTACTCCTAATCTTGCACTCCAGGATGCTGCAAACATTCTGATTTATCACTTCAAGCTGTTTACAGACGACAAGAAGATGGCTCTCGAGAGCACTGTCGTTCCTGAGTCTAAAGAGCTCGATGAGGAATCACTCCGCATGCGTCATCTTCTTCTTAACAAGCTTTCTGACCTCGGTCTTTCAGTTCGTGCATACAACTGTTTGAAGGCTGCAGAAATCGATACATTGGCAGACCTCGTGTCTTACTCAAGACCTGAGCTCATGAAGTTCCGTAACTTCGGCCGCAAGTCTCTCAATGAGATCGACCAGATGCTTGACAAGATGAAACTGACATTCGGAATGGATGTTACCAAGTACAATATTGAACCTAAGAAAAAGAATAACGCATAATCATGAGGCATAATAAAGCAATCAATCACCTTGGTCGCCAGAGCGGTCACCGCAAAGCCCTCCTCGCTAACATGTCATGCTCACTCATTCTCCACAAGAGAATCAACACGACTGTTGCAAAGGCAAAGGCTTTGAAGATGTATCTTGAGCCACTCGTAACCAAGTCAAAGGACGATTCTACACACTCACGTCGTATCGTCTTCAGTTATCTCAAGGATAAGAATGCAGTTGCAGAACTTTTCCGTACCATTGCCCCTAAGATTGCAGACCGTCCAGGCGGATACCTTCGTGTCCTCCACACCGGTTTCAGACAGGGTGACGGATCAGAGATGGCTCTTATCGAGTTCGTAGACTTCAACGAGGCTGCACTTGCAGCTGCTCCTAAGGAGGCTAAGAAAACAACTCGTCGTAGCCGTTCAAAGAAAGCTGAGGCAACAGCCGAGGCTGCTCCAGCAGAGGCACCAAAAGCTGAGTAATCAGTATCTGATTCACGATAGAAGCGGTGATCCGAGAAATCGGGTTACCGCTTTTTTCTATATTCACCCGGCGTACAACCGAACTTGGTAGCGAACTCCTTGAAGAAATACGACTTGCTGCTGAATCCACATTCGTACATAACCTCCTGGACACTCATACTGGTCGATGTAAGCAAATCTTCCGCCCTCTCCATACGCAGCGTCTTTATATACTCCACAGGCGTCATCTGCAGCAGCTCCTTCACCTTGCGATACAACTGCATCTGACTGATAGAGCACTCCTTAGACAAGAATGTCATATTCAGCTTCCCGTTATTCATGTTGCTGATGATGAGATCAGTAACCCTGAGAATAAGCTCCCTGTCCTCCTTCTTGACGACATTTCCGCTGAACTTCTGCATGGCCGCATTCGCCGACCTGCTGTAATCGATGATGGACTTCTCCCTGTCCATCAAATTGTTCACAGTCGCCATAGGATGACGCGGATTGGTCGGCTCTAATTTCGGGATGGTCACGATGAATGTGGTGTAGGTACTCCCGTCGCTGTCGATCCTGATGGTCCCGCCCATCACCTCCGCAAGACTCTTGCAGAGCGCGAGTCCGATGCCGGTGCTTCGCGTGTTGCCGCGCGCGAAAGCCTGTTCGACCTTGTTGACCACCTCGTACCTGTCGAAAATGGAAATCTGATGTTCTTTGTCAATGCCTATGCCCGTATTGGTTACGCGTAGTACAAGCACATCGTCGGAAACGCTGCAGTTTATTGTAATCTGCTCAGAATCAGGGGTATACTTTACGGCATTGGACAGCAAGTTGAAGATGATTTTCTCAGTGCTGCTTCTGTCCACGTTCCAGATTACGGTCGACGGCTGGAAATTCATGGAGAAACGGATGTTGTGCTCTTCCATGATTTCTCGGTAGTTTTCCGCTTCGGAACGCGCCATGTCGGTCATGTCCACCGGTGTGATTTCCAGCTTCAGATGTCCCGTGTCTGCCTTGCGGAAATCCAGCAGCTGACGGATCATCGACTGCATCCTGTCGGAGTTGGACGCTATGACGTTCAGGTACTTGCGAGCCACTGAACTGATGGAACTGTCCAGCAGAAGTTTCTCGCACGGGCCGTATATTAGGGTCAATGTATTTGAGAATTCATGTGCTATGTTGGTGAAGAACACAAGCTTAGCCTCCTGGATTTCCTTGATTTTCTGTTTCTCCATCTCCTCGTTGCGGATTTTCTCCTCGGTTTCCATACGGAAACGTACGAAACGATAAGCCATGTACATGAGAAATGCGATAAGCAGAATGTAAGCAATGTTGGCGTAAATAGTCTTATACCAAGGAGTTGAGATGGTTATTCCGAGGGTGAAGACATTATCGCTCCAGACTTTGTCAGCATTGCTGCACCTTACGTGGAGCTTGTATTTGCCGTGCGGGATATTTGTAAAAACGATGGAGTTCGATGAGCCGATTTCGATCCATTCAGACTGCCATCCTTCGAGGTAATAGGCTATCTCACACTTGGTTCCGTTCAGATAATCTATCGGCACGAAGTTGAAACTGAACGATTTGTTGCGCCATGAAAGCTCCAACGTCTTGTTGCCGTCATTCAGAAGCGTAGAAATGTCCGTTTTCTCGTTGTCCACCGAAAAGCCTTTGAACAGCAACTCCGGCATGTAAGTATGCGACGGAACTGACAGCGGATCGAATTCATTGAACCCCGCAATTCCTCCGAAAATGAAATGCCCGTCCGATGGGGAGCGGTAGAACGCACCGTCCGAGAACTCGTTGCTCTGCAGCCCGTCAGACTCGTAATATGAGATGATGCGGCACTCGCCATGCGGGTCCAGAATCCTCGCCAGACCGCGGTTGGTGCTTATCCAGATGCTGTGCGTGGCGTCTTCCATGATGCCATGGATGGTGTTGTTCGGGATGCCGTCCTGCTCGGTGAGAAAGCGTGTCTTTCCGTCCGAAATATTGAACAACCCCTGACTTGTGCCGACCCAGAGCGAACCGCCGCTGTCCTTACACATGCACAAGACGTCGGTCTCCTGAAGTTCCGAATCCTCGCCGCCGAAAGGAGTGAATTTCCCTGTTTTGAAATCCAGCCTGTCGACTCCGCGCCCCCTCGTTCCGACCAGCAGCCCGTCCGTCCCATCCGGAATCATCGAATATACGATATTGTTGCTGATGCTGCCCGGCTCGCCCGTGTGCGAGAGCTGTCGGATTCCCGCCACCTGATAAGGCTTCGCCTGTCGGTTCAGGTCAATGTGAAAGATGCCGTGGCCGCTTGTCCCTACCCAGAGTCCGTCCTTTCCGTCATGGCTAATGGCATAGACGGAAGATAGATTGTTGTGAATCGAATCTGGGACGGACAGTTTTTCCATGCGGCCGGTTTTCAGGTCATAATAGTTCAAGCCTTTACCGTCGGTGCCTATCCAGATTTCAGACAGACCTCCGCATAATGCGTATACGGAGTTGTTTATCAGTCCGTTATCTGTGGTGAACCGCTTTTCGATGATGCGTTCTCCAGGGCGGTCATGTGACAGGACGAAGATGCCGCAGCCTTTTGTACCCACCCAGAGACGTTTATATATATCTTCATGGAAGGATCTTACGGCGCTGTTGCCGAACTTGAAAGATCCTTTTTCCGGATATGTCGTGAATGTGTCTTTCGTGTCGGACAACTGATAAACGCCCTGCATATCTGTTCCGACCCAGAGGATGTCCTGAGTGCCGTCGGTCAATGACAGTATCGGAATGTCTTTCAATATGCAGTCAGCCATGCCGTTATCAGGGTCATATCTGAACAGTCCATGCTCTGTTCCTATCTGCCAGATACCTTTATGGAGACAGAGGGAGAAGATTTTTCCGGTTTTACCGACATTGACAGGAACCTTTAGGGCGGTATGGCTTTCCAAATTGGAAATCAGGCCATTCTGGTTGCTGTACCAGATGCTGCTGTCGCGGCTGTCCAGGAACATATTGGTCGCATCGGTGGCTAATTCTTCGCTTTCCGATACGTGAATTTTGCCGTTTCCTTCTGAAGTTAGTTTCATTCTCTGGATGAGATCATCCTGATTCAGAATATAGAGTTCGTTATTTTTTCCGTAAATGGCTTTCACGGCTCCGTTCGTGCCTGGAATCGGAACACGCTCGAAAACATGGGCATTGGCATTAAACACGAAAGCTCCTTGCCCATAGATGAATGCGAAGATGCGGTCCTGGGCGTCCTTGGATATTATGAAGGCGTGCTCGGTCGGGATGTCCCAGCCGGAACTGCCGAAGAAGAACCTTTCTGCTTTGCCGGTCTTTACATCCAGTCGGTTTATTCCGCGGTCGGTGGCGACCCAGAGTATTCCGGGTTTCTGCTCGATCATTTCGCGGATGATGTTGTTCGAGATGCTTTCCTTGTTTCCCGGTTCAGGCTTGAAAACGGTGATGCTCTTGCCGTCGTACATGTTAAGTCCGTCCCAGGTGCCGAACCACATTAGGCCGTCAGAGTCCTGAAGAATGCATGTGACGGAGCTGTTCGAAAGTCCTGTGCCGCTGGTTATTCTGCGTGTGTCGAAATCTTGGCCGGAAAGTCTTAGGAACAGACTGGATATAAATATTATAAGACAAAAAATTCGTTTCATGTTACATTGTATATGGGCGCATTGCTGCGCGAATGCAAAAATAACTCTCCTTTTCGGAATTATGGACCTTTTTGAATTATTTGTGGGCGAAAGTTACAATGAAAATTCATATCTTTGTAATAATGGATTTCGAGTCAATATTTTCGGGACCTGAGATTATGAAAGAAGACCAGATACTTATAACACAGTTGAACGCCTCGTCGATGGAGGCGTTTTCTTCGTTATATGACAAATACGCCGGAATGGTCTTCAATTTCACGCTCTCCATACTTAAAGATGAATATCTCAGCGAGGATATAACTCAGACTTGCTTCGCTATGATGTGGACCCGCCGGGAAACAATCGCGCCAGACGGAAACGTGCCTGCATGGCTCTACGTCGTGGCCCGCAATGCCGTATTCAAGGAACTGCGCCGCCAAGTGACCGCTTCGAAATATCTGGATTACCTGTCTACACGCGATGATATGGAAGTTCAGGAAAACGAATGGGAGGAAGAAGACACCTCAGTAATATTGGCAGAAGCCGAAGCGGCGATTGCTGCACTTCCCGAATCCAGGCGCAAAATATACAAGATGAGATTCATCGAGGGCTTGTCCGTACACGAAATCAGCGAACGGCTCGACATATCTCCCAAGACCGTCGAAACCCAGATCGCACGTGCGAAAAACAGTATCCGTCAGAGGGTTTCAGAGCTTCTGATGCTGGC
Source organism: uncultured Bacteroides sp. (assembly GCA_900546925.1). Taxonomy (GTDB): domain Bacteria; phylum Bacteroidota; class Bacteroidia; order Bacteroidales; family UBA932; genus Cryptobacteroides. The sequence continues at coordinate 75,924 of UREV01000002.1, read as the reverse complement.
GGTCGTACTGAAAACAACAGATTTTCTGTAAAATTTTCATTTTTCTTGTAGGGTTTTTCCGATTCTGTGGATACATATAGTAAACCACGGAAAAATGAAAACCAACGAATTTCACTCTCTCATAGAGAAATATCTTTCCGGAAACACGACGGCCGAGGAAAACGCAACACTCCGCTCTTACATGGAAGAGGGGGATGCCGCGCGTGCTTTCGATGAATACGCATCCAAAAAATGGCAGAACGCCGGCACTGAAATGCCTGCAGGCCAAAAAGATAGAATCCGCAAGAAACTGCTCTCGGGAATTAAAACCCAGAGAAGACCGCAGTTCCCGAGAATACTGAGATGGACCGCCGCAGCAGCCATAATCGCTGTCGCGCTGACCACCGGATACTTCGCCGGTAAAGGTCCTGAGGCTCAGGTCAATGTCTTTGAGTGCATTGCAGCTAACGGCCAAAAAAGCACAGTTACCCTTCCTGACGGGACAAAGGTTATGCTTAACTCCGGAAGTTCACTCAGATATGCTTCTGATTATAATGTAAAGAACCGTGGCATCGAACTGAATGGTGAGGCTTATTTCGAAGTGGCACGCAACGAAGAGATTCCATTCATCGTGTCGGCCAAGCAGATGAAAGTGGAAGTACTCGGAACTAAGTTTAATGTCAGGGCGTACAGCTCAGAGCCTGAGATAGTTGCGACACTTGTTGAGGGTAGCGTGAAGGCAATCGCTGACGGTAAGGAAATGATTATCAAGCCTGCCGAGGAAGTACATTACGACAGAAGAAACGGCGAGATGAGAAAACTCGAAGCTCCGAATAGGAGTCACCTTATCCCTTGGCGTGACAACGAACTTTTCTTCAATAACAACAGTCTTAAGGAAATAAGTGTCATCCTCGAAAGAATGTATAACGTGAATATAATTTTCGAAGACGACAGCATTACAGAATATACATATACCGGTCTCGTGAGAAACAGCTCGCTCAGCAATGTGCTTGACCTCATCACCGCGACCACTCCGGTGGAGGCCCAGATGTATTACAACACTATCAAGTTCAGCAAACGTCAGAAATAATACAATAACACAATAATGAAAGCAAAACTTATAGCCATTATCTTGTTCTTCAGCGCATTGTTAAGTGCGGCTCCTCTGTATGGCCAGATAAGTGTCACTTTTAAGGACGTTCCTCTCATGGAAGCCCTGTCGACACTGGAGAATAAAAGCGAGTACAGCTTCTTCTACAGCAATATGCTTCCTGACAAAGATGCACGAGTAAGCATCGATGCGAGGGACAAAAGCATTGAATTTATCCTCGACAACATTTTCAGCAATCTTTCCATCTCCTATGAGATAAACGGGCACCAGATTGTGCTGCGTGAGGATAAAAAAGAAGATAAAAATACATCATATAAGGCATCCGGTGTCGTTATCGACAGCGCCGGCGAACCTGTTATCGGTGCCGGAGTGGTTATCGAAGGCTCCACCAACGGAACCATTACAGACGTGGACGGACGTTGGGAACTCGTAGTTCCATCCACTACGACGAAAATTGTCATCAGCAGTCTCGGTTATAAAGAACAGGTTGTGGCTGCAGGTTCCGCTTCCGCAAGAACTGTTACACTCCATGAAGATTCACAGATGCTTCAGGAGACTGTAGTGGTCGGATATGGTGTCCAGAAAAAGGTTAATCTTACAGGAGCTGTCGCTATGGTAAACAGCGAAGAGATGAATGCAAGACCTATTTCAAGTGTCGCTTCAGGACTCCAGGGACTTCTCCCGGGTGTGACTGTAGTGAATTCATCTTCACAGCCTGGCCAGGCGAACACCACCATCAGAGTCCGTGGTGTCGGAACCATCGGTAACTCCAACCCGCTCATTCTCATTGACGGAATTGAAGGAGATATTTCTTCCATCAACCCTGAAGACATCGAAAGCGTGTCCGTTCTTAAGGATGCGGCTTCTTCTGCGATTTACGGAGCGAGAGCTGCGAACGGTGTCCTTCTGGTGACTACCAAGAAGTTGGCTGCAGGAAAAGATGCTGTCACCAAGATCAATTTCTCAGCATATGCAGGTATCCAGACTCCTACGAGACTTCCTGAAATGTGCGACGCTATCGAATTCATGACACTCGACAACGAGGCCCGCAAAAATGTAGATACCGCAGACGCATGGCTTCCTGAAGACTTCGACAAGGTGCGCAACAACACAGACCCTAACTACTTCGGAAACACCGACTGGATCGGACAGGTCATTAAGAAAGTGGCTCCTCAGCAGAACTACTCGCTCAGCCTTAACGGAACCCTCGGAAACAGCGGTTACATGCTGTCTTACAGATACTTCGACCAGAGCGGTCTTACAGTAGGAAACAGTACTGGAGAGACCAGACATAACCTGCGTTTCAAGATTAACACCAAACTTATCGACCGTGTTACCCTTTCATCCAATCTCGGTTATACGACTACTAAAGTCATATCTCCTGTAAGTTCGCTTACAAGTGGAGGCGGTGCTATCTATACTGCTATGCGTATCGCCCCGAATGTCCCTGTACGTTATACTGACGGCACATGGGCATACGGCGGAGGAAATACTAACCCTGTCGCGATTCTTCGTGACGGAGGAAGAGCCAAGACAGATGCTGACGAACTTTCTATCATGGAAGTGGTAAAGGTCGACATCCTTAAAGGCTGGGATGTGAGCGCTACATATAACGTCACTTCATATAACGGTCTGAAAGATATTCTGAAAAAGACCATTACGTTCAACAACCCGGAGGACGGCTCTACATATTCATACCAGTCTCCTAACTCGATCAAGAACATTGACTACAGACATAATCAGCAGACATTCATTCTGCAGACGAACTTCGACCTGAACTTCGGCAAGCATAATGTCAGTGGAGTGGTCGGTATGTCTCAGGAGTGGTATACAAGCCGTTCATTCGAGGCTTCCAGAACGAAACTCATTACAGAGCAGGATCCTACATTGAACCTTGGCGACCCTCAGACCATGAGCAACGCTTCGTCTTACTCTTCTTGGGCCATCAGGTCAGGATTCGGACGTGTAAGCTACAACTGGAACGAGAGATACCTTCTCGAGGGTAACTTGCGTTACGACCTCTCGTCACGTTTTCACAAGTCCAACAGGTCCGGTCTCTTCCCATCAGTTTCTGCGGGATGGAGAATCAGTGAGGAAAACTTCATGGCTGCCACTAGAACCTATCTCGACAACTTGAAAATCAGAGCTTCATGGGGTATGCTCGGAAACCAGTATGTAGGTTCGTCCAACTATCCGTACCTGTCTGTGCTCCAGGCATATACCTCGGGAATTTCCATGATCGGCGCCAATGCTACCACAGGTTATGTGCAGTCTACACTTTCCAACCCGAACCTTTCTTGGGAGAAGATCAAGATGCTCGACCTCGGATTCGATCTCGCGATGTTCTCGAACAGACTCACATTCTCATTCGACTGGTATAACAAGGATACTGACGGTATTCTCCTGAAACTCAATTATCCTGCACAGCTGGGCGCCAAACCGTCCGAGCAGAATGCCGGCAAGGTGAACAACAAGGGATGGGAGATGGATTTGAACTGGAGAAGCCAGGCAGGTGAGTTCATGTACGGTATCGGTTTCAACCTATCTGATGTAAAGAACAAGATCGTCGATCTCGGCGGCAATGCTCCTGACCTCAGCGGTAACCAGATCAGAATGGTAGGTTATCCTATCGATGCGTTCTATGGCTATATCGCTGACGGATTGATGACACCGGAGGACTTTAAGATAAATAATCCTGAGACTCATACATATAATCTTCCGAACATCCCTGTCATTCTCGGAAACCGTTATCAGCCAGGTGATATCAAGTATAAGGATCTCAGCGGTCCTGAAGGCGTCCCTGACGGACGAATCACTCCAGAGTATGACCGGACAGTTCTCGGAAGCAGCATTCCGCGCTATACTTACAGCGTAAGAGGAAATCTCGGCTGGAGAGGTATCGATTTCAGTTTCGTGCTCCAGGGAGTAGGCAAGTGTTCAGGATACCTCGAGGGATCTGCAAGGCATGCGCTCCAGGATATGGCGGCTTATCCTCAGAAAGTGCATCTCGAAAGATATAACGTGGTGACAAATCCTAATCCGAAAGCGTCTTATCCGCGTCTTACTTACAATACAGGATTTAACCAGAACACATTCTCTACATTCTGGCTGGAAGATGCTTCTTACTTGAGAGTGAAGAACGTTCAGCTCGGATATACCTTCCCTGAGAAATGGATGAAGAAGGCGAGGATCGACAACTTCAGAGTTTATGCGTCTGCGGACAATCTCTTCACCTTCAGCAAGTTCTTCTATGCTTACGATCCTGAGACACCGGTTTCAAAGGGTGGATATTATCCGCTTGTGAAGACCGTCGTCATCGGTGTAAACCTCACATTTAAGTAATCGTCAGAGAGTAACACGAAACTTGAAAATATAGTCAGACATGAAAAAGAATATACATATAATTTTGATGTCCGCAGCATTGATGCTGACTTCCTGCAATGATTCATTCCTCGACAGGATTCCGCACGATGCCCTTACGGACGCTAACTATTGGCAGACCGAGACTCATCTCAGCAGCGTCGCCAACACATTCACTTCCAGTCTTTCCGGAAAGGATTGGCTGAACAAGACAGAGATTATGGCAGACAGTGCCCCATGGTCGGTAACTACCGCATGGAGAACCATCGGAGGCGGTTATTTCACCTCGGATGCTTCACAGATTAACTCTGTATGGTCTGCAGCATTTACCGGAATCGGAAGAACAAACTATTTCCTTAACAACTACCAGCGCGCTACCGGCGTGAAGGAAGAGGTCAGGGAAAGATATGCAGCCGAGGCTTATTTCTATAGAGCATACAATTACTGGATTCTCACCAGCCTCTTCGGAGATGTTCCGCTTATTACAAGTGAACTCAATGTCGAGTCTCCTGATGTGTTCAGAGGAAGAGATGCCCGTAAAGATGTGATAGACAGAATTACAAAGGATCTCGAAGACCACTATAAGGCTCTACCTGAATATGTTGCGGCAGGTTCATCAGATTTCGGAAGGGTATCGCAGTGTGCAGCCCTTGCCCTGCTCAGCAGAATCTATCTTTACAATGGAAGATATGAGGATGCAGTGTCAGCTTGCGAAAGAGCTATGAGTTCCACATATTACAAGCTCTACAGCACGGGTCATCCTGATGTGGACTATGTAAACTTGTTCAACTACACCGGCAGGGCTTCCAGAAATCCTGCGAACAAGGAAACTCTCATCGCGTTCGTATATAACTATGACCTCGGAGAAAGCTCCAGGACATCACATAACTTGTCCAGAGAGTGCTGGGTGCCAAATGACTATGCTCGATTCACTCCTACGGCCAGCATGATAGAGTGCTATCTTACCAAGGACGGAAAAATTTGGGATCCGAACAGTGCGACAAGCTATGAGGATGTATTCAAGGACAGAGACCCGCGTATGACACAGTCCATTCTCGCCCCTGGAACGAAGTGGGAAGGCGGTGAGAGCGGAGATATGCTCAGCACAGACAAGACAGTCTTCACATATCCTAAATTCGACAACTCTAAGGACGGATGTATGTCCTATACAGGTTACTATATGAGAAAATATGTGGAGCCTTCAACCGTGAAGGATGTCGGACATGATGACAACGATATCGTTCTTATCAGATATGCTGAGGTTCTCCTGAACTATGCTGAGGCTAAAGAACAACTCGGAACCCTTACGCAATCGGACATTGACAAAACCATAAATCTTTTGCGCGACCGCGTCGGGATGGTTCATTTGAAGCTCTCGGAGATTCCGGCAGGCTCGGACATCCGCACGGAGATCAGGAGGGAGCGCCGCGTGGAACTCTTCTTCGAGGGACACAGGTATTTCGATATCATCAGGTGGAAACAGGGCGAGATTCTCGGCGAGGATCTTCTCGGCGTCAGAAAGGATTATCTCGATCCGGCCAGACTTAAGGAGGGCATCATCGGAAATCTCAAGTGGAAGACTGTGAATGGCAAGGAGTATCTCGTGCTCGAGAGCGGCAGGACATTTGATCCTGAGAAGAACTATCTTCTTCCTGTTCCGTTCACGCAGATGCAGCTGAATCCTCAGCTCGCACCTAATAACCCAGGTTGGAATTAATCGAAAAAAGATGAAGTTTAAACATCTCATTTCTTGGACCTTAGCGATAATGGCGATATTCTTCTCACTCCATCCGTCCGATGCAGGTGAGAGGGTTCGTCTGCGGGTCATGTCAATGAATATTAAAGAGGGAGCCTTGTACGCTTCCCACCGCGCGGAACCATACGCGGAGCTGATAAACAAATATTCTCCGGACGTGGTTTGTCTGCAGGAAGTGGACTATATGACCATCAGGAACGGCAAGAAAGACTTCCTCAACGAGTTGGCCGAGGCTACCGGAATGTTCCCGTATTGGTGTCAGTCGTTCTCTTACCAGGGAGGGGGTTTCGGCGTGGCTATCCTCAGCAAATATCCTTTCCTGAAGGCGGAGAAGATTATTTCATCCATCGAAGGGGCCCGTGAGGCGAGAAGTACAGGATGGATTTATATCAGTTTGCCGGAGGGAGGTACTGTGAGAGTGGCTACTACGCATCTTGCGCTCGAGAGTGCTACCATTACGACACGTAACTTGGCTGATGTGAACAAACATATGTTCGCGGAAGACGAACGCACTCCTACGCTTCTCATCGGAGATTTCAACGCCACGGATGACAGCGACCCTATCAAATATGCCAAAATCACGTGGCAGGAAATCGGCGCAGGAACAGGATTTACCATTCCGTCCGACAAGCCGAATAGGAAGCTTGACTATGTTATGGGCTTTCCGAAGAAGTGGAAATCAGAGCGTTACGAAATCATCGCAAGGCCTGATCTGTCCGACCACTGCTTTGTTTTGGCTGATGTAATATATGAGGAGAAATAAGATGAAGAAGGTATTATTTATGGCACTTGCAGCTGCACTTTTATGCAGTTGCGGCAAAAATTCGGACCCGGAAAAGCCGATAGAGAAACCGGATCCCAGCGTCGTGCCCGCACCTCCGGAAGAAATAATATCCAACAATACTTTCGTGGTGGATTATTTCACTGACATGAAGGACAGCGAGAGCTATTTCTCCAAGAGGGATGTCAATGTCGCCAAGGAATACATTCTCGGCGATGTAGGAAGGAACTCCGTGATGTACTTCTTCGACAGAATGGATTTCACGGTCGGTAAGACATCTCCAGCAGTGAAGATGTGCACGAACATGAAGATTTATCCGTTCTTCGCGCAGCAGGAAGCAAGCGGAAGCGGTGTCATCAAAGGATGCGGAATCATCACCAAGACATCGATTTCAGACTTCGACGGCCTCTATGATTCGTCCGTGTTCATGAGCGGCGCGAATATCCATATCCAGTGCGGCATCCCGGGCAGAACCACGTTCTACACCAGCAGAATCGACAAAATCGCCCAACTGACCGAAATCTTCAGCAAAAGAGCCCAGAAACTATCCACTGACGCGGTGATTATAGGACGCGTAAAAAATGGGCTCGAGAAAGAACTCGAGCAAGTGGTTGAAGGTCAATGCTGCCGCTCGTTCATCGTCATAGGAACCGCGGGATGGAGCCTCTATGTGATTTGCCCTCCGGAATATGTCTGCCGTTCGGCCGAGAGCAAGAGCTTGGTAAACCTTGATTATTATAAGATTACAATAGAAAAAATCAAATTATGAATAAAAAATTCAGCTTTATAGCAGTTGCAGTAGCTATTCTCTTCTGTACGGCGAGTTTCGCCGGCGACGGGAAGTTGCGCGTAATGAGCTATAATCTCAGATTTGGAGAACTCGCCACTATGGCAGAGATAGGCTCCTATATCAAATCCGTGGATGCTGATGTGGTTGCGCTTCAGGAATGTGATTGGGACACCCATAGGGAAAGAGCCACACATCAGAATGGTGTAAAATTCATCAACGAACTTGCACACGAGACTGGAATGTTCGGCATCTATGGCAAGACCATCGACTATCGTGGAGGATATTACGGAATCGGTCTATTGAGCCGTTACCCTATCATCCGCACTGATAGAATCCTCCTTCCGAATGTCGGCAAGAAAGAGCAGAGAGCGATGCTTCTGGCTGACATCCAGCTTCCTGACGGAAAAATCATCACATATATCTGTACTCATCTGGAGGTTTCTTCTGCAGAGTTGAGGCTTGCGCAGGTTAAGTTCATCCAGAAGAAAGTGAAGAGCATAAAGAATCCCGTATTCTTGGCTGGCGACATGAATGCCAAGCCTGACAGTCCTGAGATGGCATTCCTCAGAAAAGGCTGGGACGACCTCACCAACAGGGAGTTGACCTACAGCACCAAGGAACCGTCCATCAAAATCGACTACATCTATTGCAGGAAGGGCTCAGGCGTGAAACTCATCGACACTAAAGTCTGCCATGACACAGTTCTTTCAGACCACTTTCCAGTAGTTGCAAACATTGAAATTAATTAATTATAAACCACAAATAAACAATAAAAGAAATGAAAAAATCATTACTTTTTGCAGCTGCGCTGACTATGTTGTTTGCAGGCTGCTCTAAAAACAATGAGGACAACAAAACCCTCGATGCTGATTTTGTGCTGGAGACAGTACAGGCACTTCCATATGGCGAGCCTGCTGCTCTCACCGGAACCATCACCAGCAACACAGCCGTAGAAAAAGCCGTTTTCACAGGAGCCAAGAAAGCTGCTGATGGAACATATACACTTGTCGGAGAGGCTCAGGAAGGTGCAGTAGAAGGACTTACCGCATCTGTAGAATTCTTCGCTGACTCTAAAGATATCGACGCTATCGAGGTTGTTCTCTCAGCAGGAGACGCTTCCAAGGCATTCTATTTCGACGCTCCAAAGGTTACCGGCGAGGCTAAAGGTGATGTTTGGTTCAATGATTCTGCAACTTTCTATCCTGACAATAAGGTAGAAAACCACGAGAACAACGCTGAGAAATATCCTGATGAGTTTACAGGTGCAGGTTCAGATACCAAGTCATTCTTCTCTATGCATGGTGTAAACGTTAACGGCAAAGTAGAGCACATCCTCAGCCTTAACGATCTTCTCGCAGTAGACGGAAAGAACGCAAGCTTCTGCTTCCTCAACTGCCTTGAGAACACTGCAAAGCAGCCTAACCAGATTACATTTATCGGCAGCCAGAGAGGTTATATGTTCTCAGGAATGAGAAAGTCTTCTCTCGGCGGCGGTACCACAGGACGTCAGTGCGATATTTACCAGTATGGTAATCACCAGATTAAGGATGACAACGTCGATTATAACTTTACTATGAAGTATGTCAGAGGTTCTTGGGCTGGTGAGGCTTACCATAAAGACCTCTTCGAGACTGTAGATAAGATTTTCCTCGGTCTCAAGAACGCCAAGACAGAGACTAATCTTGAGAAACTTAAGGCTTTCTATGCTCTCGGTGAAATCCAGAAGAAACTTGACAACAGCACACTCGGTGAGACTGAAGAGCCTACATCTCTCGGCGGAAAGACATATCTCCGTAAATGGGTTAATGCTGGCAACGGCAATAAACTCGAAGAAGTTGTACGCGCAGGAGACTATATCGTAATCCGTTCTGAAAGAAAAGTAGAGGGAGAGGAGAATCCACGCTACTACTATGGAATCATGCAGATCGTGATGTTCGAAGGTGATGACAGCAAGTGCTTTGTAGAAAAGGACGGCAAGAAATTCATCGACACAGAGAAGGCATACGACCTCTTTATGAAACCAGTTTACCTCGACATTAAGACTCAGTGCGAATTTACTAAATAATCAGCACATTTAAGGCGGGGAGGACTGACCTTCTCCCCGTTTTCCAAGTTTAAAATTTAAAAAAATCGATTCAGCAATGAAAAGAATCATTGGAATTATCGCTTCATTTGTACTTGTCCCGTTCGCGCTCTCATGCGGCGGAAGCAAGTCGGCAGAGGAAAGCTACATACAAGCATCTGAAGGAGTGTTCGAAAGAACGATAGGAAAACTCGACAACATCTCACTTCAGGTGAGTCCGAAAACAGCAGACGGTCTGGATCGCTACGAGATCGAAGCGACAGGCGGCAAACTCACACTTAAGGGCAGCAGCCCGAGTGCCATCTGCTATGCGATGGACAAATACCTCCGTGAAGCTTGTGGTTCCATGATATGCTGGAGCGGAAGTAAGTTGGATATCCCGGCGACATGGCCTGACTGGAAAGAAGAAGCCATATCCCCGTATCAGCTGCGTTACTTCCTGAATGTCTGCACATTCGGCTACACGACTCCATATTGGGACTGGAACAGATGGTCTAAAGAAATCGACTGGATGGCTCTCCATGGAGTGAACATGCCGCTCGCAAGCGTGGCAGCAGAAGCCATCGCCAAGAGAGTGTGGCTGAAACTCGGCCTGGAATCTGACGAAATAGACCATTTCTTTACAGGAGCCGCCCATCTTCCATGGCACAGAATGGGTAATTTGAACAGTTTCGACGGCCCGCTCGGCGATAACTGGCACGAGTCCCAGATAAAACTCCAGCATAAGATTCTCGACAGGATGAGAGAGTTGGGAATGGAGCCTGTCGCACCTGCCTTCGCGGGATTCATCCCACCGGCATTGATGAAAAAACATCCTGAAATCGAAGCCAGGCAACTCACCTGGGGAGGATTCCCTGTTGAGGACAATGCCTGTGTACTTTCTCCGGATTCACCATGGTTCAGCAAGATTGGAAAACTTTTCGTAGAGGAATGGGAAAACGAGTTCGGCAAGGCAAAATACTGGCTTTCAGATAGTTTTAACGAAATGAAACTCCCTGTAGACCCTGCGGATACGAAAGGTAAACATAAACTGCTCGCAGAATACGGAAAATCCATCTATAACTCCATCGTGGCCGGTGACCCTGAAGCTATTTGGGTGACCCAGGGCTGGACCTTCGGTTATCAGCAGGATTTCTGGGATCCGGAAAGTCTTAAGGCGATGCTCTCCGGAGTGCCGGATGACAAGATGATCATCATTGATCTGGGCAACGATTATCCGAAATGGGTCTGGCACACCGAGCAGACCTGGAAAGTCCAGCAGGGCTTCCATGGTAAGAAGTGGATTTTCAGCTACGTGCCGAATTTCGGAGGCAAGGTGCTCCCGACAGGGGACCTCGACATGTATGCGACATCTTCGGCGGAGGCGCTCGCTTCTCAGTATTCGAAGAACCTCGTGGGTTTCGGCAGCGCGCCGGAAGGCCTTGAAAATAACGAAGTTGTATACGAATTGCTCGCAGACATGGGCTGGACGAGGGACAGTATCGACATCGACAGATGGCTGGAGAGTTATTGTCGTGCCCGCTATGGTTTCAGCGACGAGAGGATGAGAGAGGTTTGGAAACTCCTCCACAAAACCGTGTACAGTTCGCTCTATTCTTATCCGCGATTCACTTGGCAGACAGTGGTTCATGACCAGAGGCGTGTAAGCCGTCACGGAATCGATGATGATTTCGGAAAGGCAGTGGAGATTTTCCTGAGTCTGTCTGACAAATGCTCTGATTCGCCGCTTTATTTCCAGGATGCCATAGAATTCGCATCGCTCTGGCTCGGTGAACTGGCTGACAGGCATTATGAGAAAGCGCTCCAGCTCGGACGCACCGAAAAGGGTATGGCGGAATTGAAAAAGACCGTCGCAATCCTCTCTAATGTAGACCGTTTGCTCGCATCCCACTCGCTCCATAGGCTCGACTGGTGGCTGACCTACGCCAGGGGAACGGAGGGTAGCCAGCTGGAAAAGGATCATCGTGAGGCCAATGCCAAAAGACTTATTACTACATGGGGCGGTTGGCAGGAGGATTACGCTGCGAGGTTCTGGTCTGGACTGATTAAGGATTATTACATTCCACGTCTCGAAATTCATTTCTCCGAAAAGGCGAAAATGCTCGATGAATGGGAAGAGGAATGGATAAATACACCATATCATAGCAATACTAAACCATTCGATTCTCCATTGGAGGTCGCAAAAGAACTCATAGCAAATGAAAAATAAGGGAATGTCGTGGATATCACGCGTGGTTGTCATCTTTACTGCGCTGGTGCTCATTATCAGCTGTAAAGACAACAAGGCTACACAGACAGTTTTTTCTGAGAAGGAACAGATCGGTGCGGTAAATGATCTTATCGACCGTGTAACTTCCGGAAGATCAAGCGAATTTGTAGTTCATCTACTTCCTGCGCGTCAGGATAGCCTGGATTTCTTCGAATTCGGAACGGAAAACGGAAAGATTATGCTTGGGGGCAATAACGGAGTCAGCATCGCCAGTGCACTCGGTCATTATCTCCGTGAATATTGCGGTTATCATCTTAGCTGGTGCGGTTCTGACACTGTTCTCCCGGAAACTCTTCCTCTTCCGGAGAAAACCACCACGAAGACTTCACCGTACAAATGGCGTTACTACCTGAACTACTGCACATTCAACTACAGTATGAGTTGGTGGGACTTCGACAGATGGCAGAAGGAAATCGACTGGATGGCATTGAACGGAATCAACATGCCGCTGGCCATCACCGGTCAGAATTCCATCTGGCGCAGGGTCTATCATAAACTTGGACTTACAGACGCTGACCTGGAGTCATTCTTCAGCGGTCCGGCATATTTCAACTGGTTCTGGATGGGTAATCTGGATGGTTGGGAAGGTCCTCTTCCTCAGAGCTTTATGGAGAAACATGAGCAGCTCCAGAAACAGATTCTGTATAGGGAAAGGTCATTGGGCATGACGCCTATTTTACCATCCTTCACAGGCCACGTGCCACCGGCATTGATAGAAAAATACCCGGACGTGAAGGCGAAGAACACGCAGTGGGTGAACTTCCCGAAAACTTACGTGCTCGACCCGTCGGAGGAACTTTTCTCGAAGATTGGCAAGCTCTTCCTGGAGACCCAGACCGAGATTTACGGTACGAACCATTTCTATACGGCCGATACATTTAACGAGAACGAGCCGCCTACAAATGACCCTGAATATCTGAAAGGCGTGAGTGCGAAGGTCTATCATGCCATGTCCGAGGTGGATCCTGAGGCTGTGTGGGTTATGCAGGGATGGATGTTCCATCACGAGCGCAAGTTCTGGCAAGATCCTCAGATTCAGGCGCTTCTGTCAGCAGTGCCGGATGACAAGATGCTGATTCTCGACCTGTGGAGCGAGAGATTCCCAGTTTGGAACCGTACCCATGCCTATTATGGCAAGCCTTGGCTTTGGTGCATGCTCCAGAACTTCGGGCAGAATATAACATTGTCCGGTAACGCGACATCCGTGGCCAACGATCCTGCGGCAGCATTGGCAGATCCGGCTTCAGGAAAGATGAGCGGCATCGGTCTGACTCCGGAAGGCATCGGTCACACACCTATCATTTACGCGTTGATGCTGGAGAACGTCTGGAACGAGGGTAAACCTGTGGATATTAACTCATTCATAGTAAATTACACGGCAAACCGTTATGGCAAACTCTCTTCTCAGGCTGTTGAGGCGTGGAAGGGTATCTTCGACACGGCGTTCGAGAACAATGTGAACAACGGCGGACACGAGTCCATAATCACCGGCCGTCCGACATTTGCGGAAAATCCGAAAGGCTGCACGAATACGAACAAATGTTACGAACGGATTGACCTCGTAAAAGCTTGGGAGAAACTATATGCCTGCATTGAAGAACTCTCTGATAGTGAGGGTTATAGATATGATATCGTCGATGTTACCCGCCAGGTTCTCGCCGACTATGCCTCCGTAATCCAGCAAAAGTTCGCCGCCGACTATGCGAGCGGGAATATCGAGTCGTTTAAGGTCAATGCCGATGCTTTCATGTCGCTTATCGGGGATATGGACAGGCTTCTTGCTACCAGAGATGAGTTCCTGCTTGGCAACTGGCTGGAAAGCGCCAAGGCTATGGGCGATACTCCAGAGGAGTCGAAACTATACGAAAAGAATGCACGTAACCTCCTGGGTACCTGGGGCAACAAGGATTGCAAACTTTTCGATTACGCCTGCAAGCAGTGGTCCGGAATGATGAACGGCTATTACAAGCAGAGATGGAGTCTTTTCTTCGAAGATGTGCTTGCAAACTGGGGACATTATGACCAGAAAGAGTTTGCGGAGAAATGTAAAGACTACGAGTGGGACTGGATTTCCGACACGACATGCTTCCCTACAGAAACTATAGGGGACGAGATAGAGGTCGTGAAGAGTATCTGGAACAAATATAGCTCAGACTTGCTGAATGACTAGTTTACAACCAAAAGGACGTCTCGCGTCGTTGGATGCGTTGAGGGGGTTCGATATGCTTTTCATAGCAGGTCTTGCCTATCTCATCAGGGCTGTCTGTTGTCTGTTCCCAGGCGGCGAATCATGCTGGCTTGAGGCGCAGATGCATCACGCGGCGTGGGATGGACTGACGCACCATGATACCATATTCCCGCTGTTTATATTTATAGCGGGAGTATCTTTCCCGTATTCTTACGCCAAGCAGTTGAGCGTGGGAAAGACCAAGTGTCAGATTTACCTGAAAGTGTTCAAGAGGGCTGCCATCCTGGTCTTTCTCGGAATGGTATGTAACGGATTGCTGAAGCTGGAGAGCGGACCGCACAGGTTTTTCAGTGTGCTGGAGCGTATCGGTGTGGCCGGCATGTTGGCTTCCATATTGTATATGAATTTCAAGCCATGCGGTAGAATTATCATAGCTGCGTTAATCTTGGCTGTATATGGGGCTGTAAGTTTTATAGTGGCTCCTGATGCTCCTGCTGGGATTTCGCCGCACTGTGTCGAGGGAAATATCGCCGCTTATATAGACAGAACTCTGTTCGCGGGCCGTATCTATAAGGAAGGCGTCTATGAACCTGAGGGCCTGCTGAGTACTTTCCCTGCGGTAGTGACGGCGATGTTTGGTAACTTTACAGGTGAATTCATCAGAAACAGCAAGCTGAACGGCAACAAGAAGTGTCTGTACATGGCCGGTGCCGCTGCCATAATGGTAGTTGCAGGACTTGTATGGTCACACTGGCTCCCTCTGAACAAGAAATTGTGGAGCAGCAGTTTTACTCTTGTGGTGGGAGGTTATTCCGTGGCGATGCTTGCGCTTTTTTATTGGATAATAGACATTAAAGGATACCAGAAATGGGCATTTCCGCTGAAGGTGATCGGTATGAATTCTATCGCTATCTTCTTGATACCCAAGTTCATTGACCTTAAATATACAGTGAACTTTTTCTTCGGCGGATTGTGCCGGATAGTGGGAGATGGCTGGGATAAGGTCTTTTTCTGGTCGGCATATCTGCTGCTCGTTTATCTGATTCTTTATGTCATGTATAAGAAAGATATATTTATCAAGGTATGAGAAAAATCGTCATTGCATGCGATTCCTATAAGGGATGTCTGTCTTCTTCGGATGTGGCCAATGCCGCAGCCCGGGGAGTGGCTGAGGTATATCCTGACTGTGAGGTGATTAAGTTAGCTGTCGCAGATGGGGGAGAGGGTACTGTTGAGGCGTTGGTGGATACTTTGGGAGGCCATCTGGAATGGGCGGAAGTGTCTGATCCGCTGGGACGTCCGGTGAGGGCTGCTTATGGCGTGGCCGGAGATTTGGCCATTATCGAATCTGCTGCGGCCTGCGGTCTTACGCTTCTAACTAAAGAAGAACGTAATCCTCTGGTTACGAGCACTAAAGGCCTTGGGGAACTGATTATGGCAGCTATAGATAAAGGTTGCAAAAAGTTTCTTATCGGTCTTGGCGGAAGTGCTACCAATGACGGTGGCATGGGGATGATTCGTGCTGAGGGCTTCCTGGAAAAGACCAAGGGAATGAAGTTTACCGTAGCATGTGATGTGGATACTCCATATATAGGAGAGCATGGTGCGAGTCGTGTCTTCGGGCCGCAGAAAGGTGCGTCGGAGCAGGATGTGGACGTGCTTGAGGAAAGACTCCGCGGATATGCATTGACAATACTGAAAGAAACTGGTGTGGACGTGTGCGATATGGCTGGAGCCGGGGCTGCGGGTGGTCTTGGCGGGGCTTTTTGCGCGTATTTGGGTGCGGAGCTGAAGCGGGGTGTGGACCTGGTGCTGGATCAGATAGATTTCGATTCGAAGGTTAAGGGCGCTGACCTTGTGATAACTGGCGAGGGGTGCTCGGATTACCAGACTTTGAAGGGAAAGACGGCATCCGGTGTGCTGGAAAGGGCTAAGCGTCAGGGGATTCCAGTGGCGCTCGTGAGCGGTGCTGTCCGTGATGAGCAGATGCTTCGTGACGGCGGTTTCGGGATTATCGAGGCTGTGAGTCCGTTGTCGATGAGTCGCGAAGAGGCGATGCGCCCGGAGACGGCCAAGTTTAATATTTGTCAAACTGTCAAACGTTTGTTAACTAATGAATAGTGCACTTGCTGTTGCAATCGGTCTTACGCTTGCGATTATCCTTATATTGAAGAAATGTCACCCTGTCTATGCTCTTATTCTCGGAGCTGTAGTCAGCGGTCTCGCGTCTGGTTGGGGTTTCGACTTGACTATCAAGGAGATGTTTTCGGGTGTCCGTGACATTTCCCCGGCTATCGTCCGTATTCTTGCCGCCGGTGTGCTTACGGGTGCGTTGGTGAAGACTGGCGCTGCGGACAAAATCGCGCTTACGATCGTAGAAAAGGCCGGACGGCGCAATGTCTTCCTGGCATTGGCCTTATCCGTATTCATTCTTACCGGTGTGGGCGTGTTCATCGACGTGGCGGTCATCACGGTGGCGCCGATAGCTATCATGATCGGCAAGGAGATGGGCCTTTCGAAGGGAAAAGTTCTCTTGGCGTTGATCGGCGGCGGAAAGTGCGGAAATATCGTGTCGCCTAATCCGAATACGATTATCGCTGCGGAGAATTACGATGCCCCGCTTTCGTCAGTCATGGCAGCAGGTATCATTCCTGCGTTGGTCGGCATGGTGGTGCTGATTTTTGTCATTCTTCCGCTGCTTCCTGACAAGGGTTTTTCCAGCATGGATGACGCGGAGGGGATGCGTTCTCAGGAGGGTTTGCCGTCGTTCATGGCGAGTATAACCGGCCCGTTGACAGCGGTTCTGCTCATGGTTTTGCGCCCGTTGTTCGGTATAGCGATAGATCCCGCAATCGCTCTTCCCGCCGGCGGTCTGGTGGGTGTCCTCGCGACTGGCAAGTGGAGATCGACGCGTGAGAGTTTAAGTTACGGCCTGGAGAAGATGTCCCCGATTGCGGTTCTTCTGGTGGGTACAGGAACGATCGCCGGTGTTATAAAGGCTTCAGCAGTAAAGGATTTGTTGATCAGTATGATTTCGGGCTGGGACGGAGGTGCCGCCATGATAGCCCCTGTTTCGTCGATTCTGATGAGCGCCGCGTCCGCCAGCACCACCGCCGGTGCCACAATAGCTTCCGCCTCTTTCGCCCAGACTGTCTTAGCGGCTGGGGTCAATGCCGTCTGGGCAGCAGCGATGACAAATGCGGGTGCCACCGTCCTGGACCACCTCCCTCACGGTTCCTTCTTTCACGCCACAGGCGGTTCCATAGGCATGGACCTCAAAGAAAGGCTCCGCCTGATTCCCTACGAATCCCTGATCGGACTGGTCTTGGTGGCTATGTCCTTCGGCGTTATGCTGGTGATGAAATAATGCGGAGTGCGGTCATCTTCGCTTCTGTTGCGGCAATAAGTTAATGTTACGATTATATGTCAGACAACCTGGCGGGATGGTTAGTCTCTCTAATGAGATATAATGCTCTAATACTTAGGGACTGTCGGGAAATGTTAATCTTTGCCTAACGAATTGATTGCTAATGTGTTAAATATTTTGTATCTTTGATATATAAAGAAAAATTCCTCCAACAGGCCGTGCAAAGCTTAATTTGGAGGAATCGCAAAATAAATCTGCATGTCAAAAGTACGAAATTTTGCTGAATTAGCACCCAATATCGGTTTCTCGGAGTTCGATTTTTATGACCTCTATAGGTCAACGTTTGAAAAGAGTGAATTGGGCAGGATGAAGAAGCTGCTTCCGCTCCATGCGATGGCAGAGAACTTCGGGCTTGTCAGCAAGAGCATGAGACCGAAACTGGGACGCAGGTCGTACTTCACACCTGAGGGGAAAGTGGCTCTGATGTTCCTGAAGATGTACACGGGGCTAAGTTGTCCGAAGTTGATGGAGCAGTTGAACGGCAACATCCACTACCAGATGTTCTGCGAGGTGATAATAGATCCGGCTCGTCCACTGACAAACTACAAACTGCTGGATGACATAATGCTGGAGCTTGCCGGAAAACTGAAGATACAGCAGTTGCAGGAGATCCTGGCGGAACAATGGAAGCCATACATGCAGAACCTGGATACGCTGTACACGGATGCGACCTGCTATGAGAGCGAGATGAGGTATCCGACGGACCCGAAGCTGTTGTGGGAAGGGATAGAGAAGAGTTACGAGACGATGTGCGAGTTGAGCAAGAGGTTGAGGATCCATCGTCCGAGAACAAAGTTCATTGACGTTCAGAAGGCGAACTTGGCATTCAGGAAGCAACGCAAGCATAGCAAGAGCCAGACAAGGAAGATGACTCGCAGGCTGCTGGAACTATTGGGCAAGATATTGAAAGAGATCCGCAAGACGGAACGTGCCTATGAGAACGCACAGAGTCTGCTGACAACCAGAGAGAAAAGTGATTTGGAAATCATCACGAAGATGTACCGCCAGCAGAAGAACCACTTCCAGAGCAAGGACTGCAGAGAGAGTATTCCGAACAGGATAGTGAGCATCAGCAAGCCGTATGTGAGACCGATAGTGAGGGGTAAGGAAGTGAAGAGTGTTGAGTTCGGAGCGAAGGTGAACAACATACTGGTCGACGGAATCTCATTCATCGAGAAACTGTCCTTCAATGCCTTCAATGAGGGTTCAAGGCTGATACATTGTCTGAAGATGCATAAGAGGTTGTTCGGAGTTGAAGCAAAGAAAGTGGGAGGAGACACCGGTTATGCCGGAACCGACAACAGAGACTACTGCAAGGAGAATGGGATACAGACATCGTTCGTGAAGCGAGGAAGGCCGTTCAGCGAGGAGAAGAAGGGAAAAGACCTTGTCAGAAAGGAACTTGCCAGAGTGAGGGCGACAGCGATGGAGGGCTCGTTCGGCACACAGAAAGAGCACTACGACCTGAGGCGAGTCAAGGCCCGGACGAAGCAGACGGAAATCCTGTACATCTTCTTCGGCATCCACACTGCAAACGTGGTGCAGCTGGCAGACAGGATAGAGCAGAGAGCTCATCTGGCGGCCTCTTGAAACGAAAATATGCACATAGAGAAGTGCTTTCAAGGCGGAACTACGCCTCTGCCATTGATAATGGACAATTAGTCCGGCCGAAACGACCGGAATGAGATATAAATCGGAAATTTGGTTACCCGAACGCAGAAATGGATGGGATCAGTCGGCTGCTTCGGTCTAATAGAAAACATTAAACGACAATCCCTAAAATAACAAATACAGGATTGATTAATAAAGGAGGGGCTGCAATTGCGGTTAATGGAAAAAATTTTTTGATTAAAGATAACGATATTTCTTCATTCACTTACAATGCAATAGCAGTTGGCGGTGCGCGAGATTCCGGCGTTGTTAATATTTCTGGGCGTATTGTTGGGAATCTTATTGATAATAGTGAATATTATGGAATTAAATGGGGGCAATTGGATGATGCTGGAGGTATTTATATTTGGGCGCATACAGATGGTGTTGTTATAGAGGATAACATAGTTCGAAATCTTGGTTATGAGGAGTGTGATATATGGGGTATTTATCTTGATAATGGCGCATATAATTGTATTGTTAGACGTAACTTGGTGTATAATATGTGGCCAGGTGAATATGCTTCTTATTCTCGTTATGTAGAAGAATGTGAGCGAAGCAATATAAATAATGTCTTCGAGAATAATATATTGATTGGCCCGTGCAGAATAGAAGGTAATAGAAGAGGCTTAGGAGAAAAAACGATAATACGTAATAACTATATAGCAGGTGATCTGGACACAAAAGGGAATGAATATGTGTGTCTGGAAGGTAATAAGTTTATCTCTGCTACTATTAGCAAAGACGGCAAGATAGTTTTCAAAAAGGGTGAAAAAGTAAAAAAGAGAGGTTTTACGTGTAGAATAAAGAAAATGATAAAAAGACACTAGTGATAATTATAAATCAAACACAATAATAATGCCCAAAAAACTTTCAATAATAGTTCCTGTTTATAAGGTAGAGCAATATCTTGATAAATGCCTCTCGAGCATTTTAAATCAAGCACTTGAAAGAGACAAAATTGAACTTGTGGTAGTTAATGACGGTTCTCCTGATAATAGTCAGGCTGTCATTGATAAATATTTTGATATTTATCCTCAAATAATAGTCCCTATCAAGCAGCAGAACCAGGGGCTAAGTATGGCAAGAAACAATGGTCTTGAAAAGGCAACTGGAGAATATGTGTGGTTTGTAGATAGCGATGATTGGCTTCTTGATAATGCGTTGGAAACAGTATTTGAAGAACTAGAAAAGAATCCTGACGTTGATGTCTTCTCATCGTTCTTGAAAGAATATTATGAAACAGAAAATACTTTTAAAGAACGACGATATGATGGCCCCATAATTATGAAGGGCGTTGAATATCTTAAAAGAAGATTGCCAGTAGGGGCTGCTCAAAGATATATTTATAAGAAGGACTTCCTTTTAAGAAATAGGTTTAGTTTTATTCCACGAATTCTACACGAGGACGGCGTTTGGGGCCACATGATTCTTTATAAGGCAAATAAAGTTAAAATAATCAGTAAGCCAGTATATGTATATCGATTAAGATCATCCGGATCTATTATGAGCTCAATAACGGTGAGGTCGGGATATGATCTAATTAATGGTCATAAAATATTGATGAATTGGATGGTTGATAATGTATCCGTTGTTGATCAGCCCCTTTTCCAATATTTAATATTTGGTTTAATTAATTGTGCTCTTGATTATAGTAGAGATATAATTAGAACAAAAGAGTATAGAGTTTTTTTAAAAGAGAATAAAATATATATTCACCAGCAAGCAAAACAGGCTATTAAATATAAGAAGACGGATATTTCATTGTATATTATATTAATAAGCCCTGATTGTTTTTCATTGCTGTGTAAATTGTTGAATAAATAGAATTAAATGGTTACAAACTATGAATAGAATTCCTAAAGTTCTGATTGTTGAAAATGAGTGCCTGTCATATTCAACAAACAATGGAAGAACGCTAGCAAATCTATTTGTTGGCTGGCCTAAGGACTACCTTGCTCAGTTTTGCATTATAATGAACGACCCCAACTATAATGTTTGCGACAATTATTTCTGCGTTACAGACCATGACGCACTTAATGCGATTATTAAGAGACAAAAGATAGATGGAGTTCACCAGGCCATAAAGCCAACAGATAATGTTGGCGGGAGGACGATAGAGAAGACTCCTTTTACAATGGTGGTGCGTAATTCTATATGGAATACAAATGTATGGCGTCAAAAAGCTTTTTTTGAATGGGTTGAGAACTTTAAACCTGACTTGATTCTTTTGATGAATGGCGATAGTTATTTTATTCATAAGATAGCCTTAGGTATAGCTCAAAAATACCACTTGCCATTGGTTATTTTCAATTGCGAGGCTTATTATTTTTTTGATAAGAATATAAGAGGTAAAGGTTTTATGCCAGGCCTATTCCAAAAGATTTTTGTTAGGCGGTATAGAAAGTGTTTTGAGGACGCTATCAATTATGCCGACTTCTCTATTTATTTGAACGATGCATTAGAAAGAGATTATACTGCTATTTTCCATAAGCCAGCCACAACCATTTATACAAGTTCTAATTTAACATTTGAGCCTCATTTTGATATTTCAAGCAAGCCTAAATTTTCATATTTGGGGTCGTTCTATTTTGATAGATATAAGTCTTTGATAGAAATAGCGCAAGCCTTGCAAGAAATAAACCCGGATTATAGGCTTGATGTATACGGACCTCTTAAAGGCTTTGATGAAACTAAACGTGCCTTTGAGAATTGCACAGCAATCAATTATCGAGGAAACGTCGCTTATGATAAGGTCATTAATGTTATACGTGAGAGTGATGTAGTTTTCCATGCTGAATGTTTTGATGAAGAAAAAGTGTATGCTATTAGATATGGCTTTTCAACTAAGATAGCTGATAGTGTCTCAAGTGGAACGAATTTTATGGCTTACGCGCCTGAAACTATCGCTTTTATGCCGTATCTTCGAGATAATGATTGCGCGTGGTGTGTATCTGATCATGAAGATCTTGTTCCGAAACTAAGAAGATTATTGGTCGATAAGGAGGAACGTACAAGAATCCTTATGAACGCAAAGAGCGTTTCAGAGAAGAATCATCGTGCAGATAAAAACAGTAAAAAGTTTCAGGACATCTTGGTGAAGTGTTTCAAAAAAAACTTAAGTAATTGATTCCACAATATGGGTTTAGAACAAAAAATAAATTACCAACTTAACAAGCACCCTGGCATTAAGAAATTTGTCAAAAGAGTGTATCAGTTGTTAATGTATTCAATAACTCCAAAGGTAAAGTCTGAAGGCAAAATAGTATGCGTTTCGCCTCTTTATCCAAATCATGAGTATTTTTTTGGCTACTATGATAAATCGCCATGGGATATGAATGGGGAACGCATTCTCTGTATGCGAGCAGATAACACTTGGAGTACGGCAGATCCAACGTGCGAGGCAGATATTTTAATGCTTAATTATGGCGAGGGACAGAAAGTAAACAAAATAGCTACTACTCATACTTGGAATGTGCAGCAGGGATGCATGGCTCAATGGATTGGGCCGGATTTTTCTTCACGGATTCTATATAATGATATGCGTGATGGGAAGTATTGTTCTGTTATATTGGATGTGGATTCAAGACAAGAGCGGATTATGCCTATGCCTGTTTACACTGTTTCTGCTGACGGAAAGACTGCACTGACATTGGACTTTTCTCGCCTTCATAATCTTCGACCCGGATATGGATATTCAGCATTGCCAGAGAAGACGGAGGGTGTGGCATTGCCAGATGAGACTTGTATCTGGAAAATGGATATAGAAACCGGTAAAGTGACAGAATTGCTGAAATATACTGACTTTGCAAACTTCCAACCAAGATCTGAGATGCAGGAAGAAGGGGCTGTTCATAAAGTCAACCATCTGATGCTATCACCTAATGGTAAACGCTTTATGGTATTGTATCGCTGGTATTGTGGACAAAGGAAGTACACTCGTCTAATAACCTGTAATATTGATGGAACAGATATGTACCTGCTGAGTGATGATGATATGGTATCACATTGTTATTGGAAGGATGATGAGCATATCATTGCTTTTGAAAACAAACAGGGAGAAGGTACAGGATATTATTTGATGAAAGATAAAACACAGGAATACACGCATCTTTGGCTGCAGCTGAGTAATGATGGGCATCCCAGTTATTGTCCTACGGATAATAGCCTTGTAGTGTTTGATACTTATCCTGATAGAGCAAGAATACAGGAGGTAAAGGTGGCAAGAGATACAGATGTGGAGGGCAGGGATATAAAAGTTCTCGCACGTGTGTTTGCTCCATTTAAATATGATAATGACACCCGCTGTGACCTACACCCCCGTTGGAGCAGAGATGGAAAGAAGATTTGTTTCGATGCTTGTTTTGAGGGACATCGCGGACTTTATGTAGTGGATGTAGAATAAGCAATGCTAAAAAATATCAACGACCTGTTCTTCGAACAGTTACGTATTTCTATTGGTACACAACAGAACTTCAGTTGTTTCCCTACTGATGAGGAGTGGATAGCGCTATTTGGGTTATCTGTTAAGCAGTCTTTGTCAGGAGTTATGATGTGCGGTTTTGAAATAACTCTTGAAAACGATGTGCCTAAAAAACCTTCCGTGTTATTTGAATGGATTGGAGTTCAGCAAAATACAATAGCTCAAAATGCACTTCAAAACAGGAGGGCGAAGGAACTGTATGAGATGTTCAAGAAGGGAGGATATAGGACCTGTGTGTTGAAAGGGCAAGGAACAGCTACATATTATGAAAAGCCCGAGTTGCGCCAGTGTGGTGACATTGATATGTGGGTGGAAGGAGATAGAGATGAAATCGTAAAGTTTGTACAATCGAAGAATATTCATATAGAGTCGGTAGATGTAAAGGATTCAACGATGTATTTCTTTGATGATGTGATGGTAGAGGTGCATTTCAGGCCCAATTGTATGTTCAGTCCCATAAAAGATAGAAAACTTCAATCTTTCTTTAAGGAAATGGCGCCAACACAGTTTTCTGCTTTTGATGAAAAATTAGGATTTGCTCATACAACGATCGAATTTGACTTGGTATATTCGTTGGTACATATATACAGACATATATTTTCGGAAGGCATTGGGTTAAGGCAACTGGTGGATTATTATTATATTCTTAAACATTCAAGCGCTGAACAAAGAGCAACGGCTTTTAAAACTATATGCGGTCTTGGTATGGAGAGTTTTACAGGTGGTATTATGTATATTCTGCTAAGTAAACTTGGAATGGATAAGACATTCGCTCTTTGTGAAGAAAATTTAAAACACGGCAGTTTTTTATTAAACGAGATTTTAATAGGTGGCAATTTTGGCCACTATGACAATCGTTACCAATTAGCTTCTAAGGATAAGAAATTTAAGAGGGGTGTGACTATGTTAAAAAGAAATATGCATTCGGTGATGTTGTATCCATCCGAAGTATTATGGTCACCAATATGGAAGCTCTGGCATTGGTGCT
The DNA here is from genome assembly GCA_900546925.1 of uncultured Bacteroides sp. Classification (GTDB taxonomy): domain Bacteria; phylum Bacteroidota; class Bacteroidia; order Bacteroidales; family UBA932; genus Cryptobacteroides. Next base: position 51,059 of record UREV01000002.1, on the reverse strand, counting down.
GGCGTAAACAAAATGGTTATTTGTAGAAGATATGGAAAACAAAAGAGTGGCAGTAATGCTGCCAGTATACAAAAATGACGCCCCAATTTTTATGGGGAAAGCTGTTGAAAGCATACTTTATCAGTCATATAGAAACATTCACATCTATATTGGTGTGGATGGCCCGGTAGGAGAGAATTTGAAAGAAAATTTGGATCTGCTCGACAGGCAGGCTATGGTGGATGTAGTATGGTTCCCAGAAAATAGAGGATTGGCATGTGTTCTGAATGACTTGGTCACGCTCTGTAAGAAAGAAGGCTATGATTATTATGCCAGAATGGATGCAGACGATATATCAGAGAAGAATAGGTTTGAGAAACAAGTAAAGTATTTGGAAGAACACCCCGATGTGGATGTGGTTGGTGGTGCCATTGAGGAAATAGATGGTAACGACCAGTTGAGAGGTAAACATGTAGAGTATCCGTTGACACATGAGGAATGCAGGAAGTTCTTCCGCTATCGTGACCCCCTAGCACATCCGGCCGTGATGTTCAGGGCCAGATACTTCGAGAAAGTAGCATCTGGTTATAGAAATGAATACCGAAAGAATCAGGACACGATGTTGTGGTTTGACGGTTTTATGAAAGGTTGTGTATTTGCCAATCTAAAAGATACAGTTCTACATTTCCGTGTGAATGATGATTTTTATAATCGCAGAAACGGATGGAAACGAGCAAAGCAGATGTTGCGAGACAGGCTGATGATGAACAAGGCTTTGGGATATGACCTCTCTGCTAACCTGTTTGCATTTGGCATGTTTTGCATGACGGTATCGCCTTCATGGGTTAAGAAGTTTTTATATAAAATAAGGTAGTTTTTAGATGAAGCGTTTATTTGACATAGTAGCTAGTGGGCTTGGCTTGATTGTACTGAGCCCACTGTTCTTAATACTTGCTATCTGGATTAAACTGGATAGCAAAGGACCTGTGTTTTACTGTCAAGTACGTGTGGGTTATAAGAACAAGGACTTCCGTATCTTTAAGTTCCGCTCGATGAGATTGGGAGCGGATAAGGGAAGCCTGGTGACCATTGGTGGAAGAGACCCTCGTGTTACTAAATCTGGTTATTGGATACGTAAGTTTAAACTGGATGAACTGCCCCAACTTATCAATGTGTTCATTGGAGATATGTCACTTGTTGGGCCTCGTCCAGAGGTGCGTCACTATGTTGACTATTGGACACCTGAGCAGATGCATGTTCTGGATGTACGTCCTGGTATCACTGACCCAGCTTCCATTAAATTCCGTAACGAGAATGAGTTGATGGAGAAGGCAGAAGATCCAGAGAAATATTACATTGAGGTTATTATGCAGGAGAAGGTCAAGCTATACTTAGAGTATGTTGAGAAACATAATTTCTTCTATGACCTTGGTTTGATCTTCAAGACCTTCTGGGTGATAGTTAAGGAGCGTTGATATTCTTTAATCAAATCTTATATGAATCTTGCAGAAAGGCTGATAGTATTTATGGAGAACGAAGCACGTTCTTGTTCTATGGCTTTGGCTGTGTTACACCTCAATATGTTTATCGTATGTGGGGTGGAACTGTCGCATTTGAGGATATCGAAGCTGGATTAAAGGAGATAAAGAATGGTTGTAGATAAGAAGATACTGGATGAGTTAACGGCCAAGGCCAAGGAGAATCCGAGGTTGCGTTGTAATCTGGATATGCGCAATTCTGCTGACGACCAGTCGCAACGAATGCTGAATGCTCTGGAGCCAGGGACGGTGATGCCAATACATAGGCATAAGGGTTCATCTGAGACGTGTATCTGCATTCGCGGACATTTTGAGGAGTATTTCTATGATGAGCAAGGCAACCTCACGGATACTATAGATATGGTGCCAGGGGGAGTGGTTCTGAACATAGAGAAGGGGCAGTGGCATAGCTTGAAGTGTCTGGAGAGCGGGACGGTGCTGTTTGAGGCGAAAGATGGACCTTACCAGCCATTATCCTCTGACGAGATAATGGAAAAATGATGTGGGTGTTGAAAGCTCTGTGTCAGTTTTGCTCATACGTCTTTATTCCTCAGAGAAGGCTACATTAATGAATTAACAGGTAACAGTTAACATTGAACGTTTCATGACAACTTAGGGTTCATGGTTCAAGGTTAAGGGTTCATGGTTAGAAGAACGCTTATCAAGAACAGATAATTGAGGTGATGGCAGAGAATAAAAGACAACATTTTGTACCGCAAGTGTTACAGAGGTGCTTCTCGACGAATTTGAAATCTATAGGAGAGTATCTTATCGAAGCAGACAGTTGCTTTATCACATCAATTGCTTCGACCGCACAAATACCTAACTTTTATAAAGTAAATGAGCAAGATAGGACTTCGATCGAGAAGGTCTATGGCAATATTGAAACCTGTGTTGGTCCAATACTGAAGAGAATTCAGGAAAGAGATATTAAATTGAAAGACGAAGAGGTCGAATGCCTATTTCTTCTGGTATGATATAAAGTTGATTTTCAGGACGTTCTGGGTGATTATTAGTGAGAGATAAATATTTTTATACAATGAGTACAGATTTGAAAAGAAGAAATGTACCTTTCAGTCCGCCAGATATGACGGAGGCGGAGGCCAATGAAGTTCGTGATGCTATTCTGAGTGGTTGGATTACTACTGGGCCGCGGACTAAGAAACTGGAGAAGCAGATTTCCGAGTATGTGCATACGGAGAAGACTGTTTGCTTGAATTCTGCGACTGCGTCGATGGAGATGGTGCTTCATGTGTTGGGTGTCGGGCCTGGCGATGAGGTGATTGTTCCTGCATATACTTATACGGCGTCTGCGTCGGTGGTGGCTCATGTCGGTGCCAAAATCGTTATGGTGGATTCGCAGAAGGATTGTGTGGAGATGGATTATGAGAAGTTGGCTGATGCGATTACCGAGAGGACGAAGGTTATCGTTCCTGTGGATTTGGCTGGTATTTGTGCGGATGTGGATAAGGTGCGTGAGATCGTGAATCGCCCCGAGATTCTGGCAAAGTTCCGTCCGGCCAATGATATTCAGCGACTTATGGGCCGTATCGCCATTTCGAATGACTGCGCTCATTCGTTCGGTGCTTCGCGCCATGGCAAGATGGCCGGCGAGATCGCTGATTTCTCGTCGTTCAGTTTCCATGCTGTGAAGAATTTCACGACCGCCGAGGGCGGTGCGATGACCTGGAATTTGGCTTTTGGCAATGCCGTTGTACCTCGTCAGCAGGTGTATTGTGGTTCTCCGGTTCCTTTCATCGAGGGTGAGACGTGGAATGAGTTTATTTATCGTCTTTCCCAGTTGTTCTCGCTTCATGGCCAGAACAAGGATGCGCTCGCGAAGACGAAGTTGGGCGCATGGGAGTATGATATTATCGGTCCATGGTATAAGTGCAATATGACTGATATTATGGCGGCTCTCGGTCTTGTGCAGTTTGAGCGTTATCCTTCAATGCTGGAGAAGCGTCACAAGATGGTGGCTATGTACAATGCCGGTATAGATTCTCTGAATGCTGTCCTGGATGCTGATCATCAGGTCAAGTATCTGAATCACAAAGGCCCGGATCATTGTTCTTCTCATCATCTTTATCTGGTCCGTCTTACAGGTCGCAGCCGCGAGGAAGCGAATCATGTGATCGAGCAGATGGCTGAGCGTGGTATAGCGACTAATGTTCATTATAAGCCGCTCCCGATGATGACTGCGTATAAGGCTCACGGGTTCGATATTGCTGATTTTCCGAATGCATATCATTTGTTTGAGAATGAGATTACGCTTCCGCTGAATACTAAGATGTCGATGGAGGATGTGGAGTACGTGGTGGAGAATTTTGTGGAGATTGTTAAGGGGTTGTAGGGTTAAGCGTCTGCGCGGTTACGTATTGTAACAAGAACCCCAGAAGCTAGTTGTCTAACTTTCGGGGTTCATGTCATTTATTTACTCTGCTCTTTCTTCGTCCACTTGTCCGAAAGGAGATTTCTGAATGCCTCGACTGATAAGCGTCTCTGGAGTTACGCATTGATGCGCTTTCAGCGGTAGCGGCGGAGGGGGTCGGCGCGGCTCCTCCTTGTAAATTATTGATAGCCAGGCGATTCTATAATACATCCGCGCTGACCCTCCATTTTTGAGGGGGGCTCGGCGCGGGCTGTTATTATAACTCGTTGATACTGAGTTCTTTTAAGTTCGTAGGCGCGCCGACCCTGGTAAGCTTCTTCTCCACAGTTGCGTGTTGGCGGACTTTCTGGGGTTCCGTACTTTCGGGCGGTGGGGTCGGCGGATTTTGAAGGGTGTAAGTTATTGATATTTAGCAGATTAACGATTTTGGAATCCGCCGACCCCTTCAAATTTAAGGGGGTCGGCGGATGATGTTTTTGTAATATGTTGATAATCAATGTGTTCTAAAACTGAAATCCGCCGAGGGAGAGCATCCCGAAGTGCGTCTCGGCGAACATCAAAATCCGCCGAGGACGGGGCGTTGACTCCGACCATGGAGCGGTCGGTATGATCTGTATGAAGATGTGTACGAGACGTGTCTTGCAGCATTGATAAAAAAATAATAAGTATGGAAATCATTGACAATAAACTAATTGGGGAGCTGCTGGCGAAAGCTGGGGCGAGTGTGCGGCTGCGGCAGAATTTGGATTTGCGGACGTCGGGGGCGGATGGGAGCCAGAGGATGCTCAATGCGCTTTTGCCGGGGACACGGGTTCCGATTCATCGGCATCCGGAGAGTACGGAGAATGTGCTGCTGTTGACGGGAAAGTTGGCGGAGGTTTTTTATGAGGAGGAGCGGCTTGGAGATGGATTTGAGCGGGGAATGGATGCTCAGAATGTGTTGAGAGACAGGCGTTTCCGGGAGATTGACCGGGTGGTGTTGGATGCGGCGGCCGGAAGGTTCGGGTGTGTGGTCCCTGCCGGGGTTTGGCACACGGTGGAGGTTTTGGAACCGAGTGTGATTTATGAGGCTAAGGACGGGAAGTATGGAGAGGATGGGAGTGAGGCGGCTGAGGAGAGGCGTTGAGTTCTGGACGGAGATTATAGTTTGATAGGCAGAGTCGGGTGGCTCTGCTTTTTTGTGGGGGAGGTGTGTTAGTGTGGTAGTGATGTAGGGTGATTGAAGATATATCAAGGCGGTCGTCCTGTAATTATCTGGAGTGATTCATTTATTATTCGGAAAATTGCTTACATTTGTATTCGGCTAAAGTTATGTAGAGTATGCTGAAGGAGATTAAAATAGAGAAATTTACGGCATTCGACGATTTGGATGTTATTTTGTCGGAAGGTATCAATGTGCTGATTGGGGCGAATGGAACGGGTAAGACTCATCTGCTGAAACTTCTTTATGGTTCAATGCGGCAAGCTGATAGCCGGGTAGAGAAGAATATGGACCAGACTCTTCAGGGATTGTTTATGCCAGATTCGTTAGGTCGTCTTGTGAAAAGATCAGCAGGCAGGGGGAAAGGCTCGTTTGTCATCTTCAGAAATGATGGAGATGGTGTGGAGCGCTCTTTGCGTTATGAATTGACTTCTATCGGGAAATCGCAGACCATCAATAACAGGATTTGGAGTCGTGACCGGCGTTACAATGTGGTATATATCCCAGTCAAGGATATGTTGGCGAATAGTCCTGGGTTTAAGTCTCTCTATGAAAAGCGTGAATTGTATTTTGAATCTGTTTATGCGGATATCATATCTTTGGCTCTTTTACCTCCGACAAAGGGACATTCTTCGAAGGAAAAATCTGTGCTCTTGGATATGATACAGGATGTTATAGATGGCAAGGTGGAGAAGAAGAATGAGGAGTTCTATCTAAAAAACGCGCAAGGGAATCTGGAGTTTACACTGTTGGCAGAAGGATATCGTAAGTTGGGTTTATTGTATTCATTAATTCAGAATGAGAGTATTTCTTCCGGGAGCGTTCTTTTCTGGGATGAACCGGAGGCAAATTTGAATCCGCGACTGGCAAGTAAAGTTGTGAAGATACTTCTCGAATTGCAGCGTATGGGGACTCAGGTGTTCATCGCTACTCATGATTATGTTTTGTTGAAAGAATTGGACCTGAGTATAAATCCTGAACAAGATAAAGTGGCTTACCATGCTCTCTATATGGAAGATGGAAAAGTGAAATGCCAGACAGTGTCTGCTCTGAACGAGATAGAACATAATGCCATCAATGATACTTTTGATTCTTTGTTGATACGTTCAATAGGCAATGATTGGGAGGATTAGACTATGGAGAAGCGGGTAGTAGCAGATGGATATATTTTTGATTTTAGTGACGATGCGCTTGATGCATATGTTTTTGATAGTGCTGAACATAATGGCATCAGGAATATTATGGGGTCTGTTGATATCATAGCAGAATTTCCTGAGGAGTATCTTTATATAGAACTTAAGAAGTATCGTCCGGAGTATGGAGGAATGAAATTCCGTTGTCCGTTGTGGGATGATAAGTTGCTGATAAAGTCTTGTCCACTAGCTGCAGACGATAATAAGCGTGTCGAGGCCACAATAAAAAGAATTGCTCGTGATTTGCGACAGAAATACTGCGATACGTTTCTTTATAACTATGCAGAGGATAAACTGAATAAGCCTGTTAATTATATTTGTGTGGTGGAAGGCTGTGATGCCGCGCAGGCTCTTCGTCTTAACGAAATTATGGCTCTGAGGTTACCCAAAGGAGTTCCGCCTCAGACTAAATGGGTACGGCCAATTGTGAAGAATATGGTTGTGGTGAATGTCAATGGCTGGAATGCAAGTGACAAGTTGAAGTGCTATGGACGTTGTTCTTTAGCTGTCTAATTGGTGACTCACTAATACGCAGTTAGGTGTAGCTTTTTGATTTCTTTAGTTCCTGATAGTCATTAAAGTCGTCGGCATTGACTTAGACCTTGGTGGTATAATTTAAGAGGTGCAGTGTGGTGGGGATGAGGCCGAACAAATGGTGCGTTTGGCGGCTGTTTGACGTGGGAATATGCGGTCAATGCGGAGCTGTTGTGGGGAAGTTGTATCCTCGCCATGAAAAGCAGACAAAAAATCCTGCCGAAACGACAGGAAACAGATATAAAATTGATATTTTGATGAGTCGGTGCAGAAATTGAAGGGATTGGCCGCTGCTCCGCTCAGATTGAAAACATTAACGACAGTCCCTACGATAGTTTATATAATGGACGTTGCTAAGTTTCGGCAAGAGAATCAGCGGGCAGGAGAATTGCTGCAGCAAGGGAAGTTGAAAGAGGCAGGAACACTCTTTCTGTCTCTCTATGCATCGTTGCGTATGAATGCCTACCACCAACGTCTGAGCAAACAACGTTTTGACAAGGTTTTCTTTGGGCTGACGCCGGATGATGTGCTTTCTCTGCTTTTTAACAAAGCCATCTATCATATGAATGCCTGCGAGACTAAGGAGGCTCTGAAAACACTCAAGTGCTATCAGATGATAGAAAGGGATTTCTCTATACATGGAGCATCGGACTTTAATATGGCAATGAATGAGGTGGAGGTGTACCGAAGGCTGGGAGATAACCAAAACGCATTAAGGTGTTGTGAGGAGTTGTTCAAGATGAAGTTGGAACCCTCACAGAAAGTGGATGTGCTTATCACCAAAGGTTCCATTGAAACGGAAGAGAGCCACAATGTGTTTGGCATTAACGCACTAAGTCTGGCGCTTGCAGAAGCTGAGGAGGATGGGAATCCCAATATGATAGCGCATTGCTATATGGAGATGGCCAAAATGCTGGGCCTCCAGTATCCTTCGTTAGGATTGTCGTTCTTGTGGAAAGCACGTATCTACTATGAGAGGAACAAGGAGCCCGAAAGGATTGCTTTCTGCAAGATGCGGATGGCCTTAGCGTATTTCCTTCTGTGGCATAGAACAAACGATCAACGGTTTATCCAGGAAGCGAAGCGGCTTGTGAACGAAGACATCAACCGAGATGATTTCAGCCATCCGGCAGGCGCTTATTCTTTGGATAGGTTGAAGGGAACGATTAATAATGACCTGAAACTCATCGAGACAGCACTTGAATTCTTTGAAAGCATTCAGGCATACGGGGAGGTATTGATTACAGCAGAGTTCTATATTAAAACAGCTCTCACAGTAGGTGACAGAGCGGCAGCAAAGAAGGGTGCAAGATACTATGAGAAAACAGCACTTCTGTTGAAGGATCAGACAAGGGTCAATTACATAAGAAGTTTGGATTTGGATCATGCTGTTGCAAGCTGGTTCCCTCTTATTGAACAGAAGGATATGCCCAACCTACTGGATGTGTTGGATAACATTGCTTTCGATGAAGAGAAATTCCATCTGGAAAATAATTCTTTCAGGATGTTGTTCCCGACACATTACCAAGAGGGAATGTTTGAAACGGTGGAGATGCCGGATGGGAAAGCAAGGCTGTATCCTTGTGCTCTATATCCCGAAAGGTATTTCAGGGGACAGTCGGACAGACTGGAAGGAAAGAAATGTCAGCCGTCTTTATACAGAAGGCTATCTGACGCAGAGGTGTTTCACGAAAGGCTTTGCCTGAAAGAGCTGGAAAACTTGCTCCAGCATTATCCGTTGACCACGGTTTATGAGAAGGGGATGTTGCAATACAGCACTCCTGAAGGGCCAAAGCCACTGTGCTTGAATGTGGATGTAACTGCCTTGGGTCAGCACTATGGCATCAAAACCGATGTGCTGGACTTGACGGCAGACAAGTGGGTGGCGGCATTCTTTGCGGCCACGAAGTATGAGAATGGAGTTTACTTGCCATACAAGGAAGATGGCATTGGTGTAATATATGTATACGGACATATACCGGCTATGGACTATGCATCGGAAAGGCTTAATGCTGTGGGGTTGCAACCGTTCTCACGGCCGGGTTGTCAAGCGGGCTTGGTGTACAAAATGATGCCAGAAGAGGACTTTAATGAACGCGCTCAACGTATTTTCTTTAAGCAAGATCCTGCTATCTCGGAATTTATATATAACTACTGCAACCGCTCGAAACGACTGTTTCCGGATGAGATTCTGGAAAACAAAGTAAAGGAGATTAAAGCATCAAAAGTATACAGCCGGTTAGCTTTCACCAATACCATCTACGAGTATTACCAAGGGGTTTCGCCTGACATAATAGAAGGTTATATGCGTGAATTGGGAATCAAGACTCAGAGTACAGTTCCTGTACTGTTTACTCAAGAAGAAATGGAAGCATTCCTGAAACGGTGGAATAGAGAAAAAGACCATTTCTTTGATTCGATAATTGTTAGGCTTTCGTATATGGAGCCAATAAAGATTGAAGAATAATAATGGAAAAACAGATTGAACTGTCGCCTATAGAGAAAGAGATAGATAAGCTTCTTGGTAAAACAGGATTCTATCTCCAGACATACCGGTCGCTTGATGCCATAAATCTGCTTCAACAGGCAGAAGGGAAAATGGAGGGCAATGAGATTCAGTCCCCAATAAAGGCAGCTGTCTATAGGCTCATGGCAGACTGCCAAATCCAGATGGGCAAGATGGAAGAAGGTATCAAGTACTTGATACAATGCTATGAGTGTACCGAAAATGGAGATAACAAAGCTGCTGCTGCAGGTCTTATCAGCACTTATTATCTTCAATTAGATAAGAAAGAAGAAGCATTTGACTATGCTGAAAAAGCGCTTGCTACTGCCAAAGCACCAGAACTGAAATCAAGGCCCTATCTGATTCAAGGGACCATTGCGGGACATGAAGGAGACTATCTGAAAGCCATTGAATTCATGACAAAAGCAGCTGAAATGGCAGAACAGGCACATTGTCTGACTGACTTGGCTATGATTATTATGGATATGTCAGCTTTGTTCGTTAAGATGGGCAAACTTGAGACATCACTGAGTGAGGTGTATCGTGCAGAGAGATATATAAAAGAAAGCCACAATTTCGATCTCTTCCTGCGTTGCGCCATCAGAAGAGCCAAAATTCTATATAAGATGGGGCGTGACGAGGATGCGAAGAATCTGATTGGAACGTTGGATGAGCAAAAGATAGGATGAAAAAGGAGTCTCTGTTTACACCTGAAGAAATAGATGCGCTACCCACCATCCTAGATGTGGTAGAGAAGATTTCAGCTATTGAGAATGACTTGGTGCGCCCAGTCATTACACAAGTACCTTCTCCAAGCTATTTTGATGAGGGACGGTATGGTTTTGTGTCGGAAAGGCAGAACAGAAATATTGTGCACTTGATGCCTATGTCCCAGTCGCCTTTTAGGTATTATAGAGGACAGAGTACTTATTATGAGCCTTGTCTGGCAACCCTATTTAGAGGAAAGAAAAAGGGAGAGGAGCCGACGGATGAAGAAGTGATAGCAAAACTGATTAAGGTCTGTGAGTTTGTGTTGCTTCTGAGAAAGCATCCGGTGTATTGTGTTGTAGCTCAGAATATAATGGTTAATCCAGTGGCTCTGGCGCAACACTACGGGCTTTCGACTGAATATTTAGACGTTACCAATAGCAAATGGGTAGCCGCATTCTTTGCTTCATCAGGTTATGATTGGAATACGGATACATATTATCCGGTGGGAAGAAATTATGGAGATGGCTATGGAGTGATGTATATCTCAAAGGATTACATAAAGGGTAACTTGCCGGAGGATTTCTTTGACAAGAATGTTGTGATAGGATATCAGTACTTTGCCCGTCCTACAAAGCAGTCTTCTTTTGGCTATGGAATGAAGTGGGGGGAAAACTTCAACGATTGCCCTTATTTCGAAAAGGTGTTCTTTAAGCATGACATAGAAGCTTCAAAGGTTGTGTTTGATATGTCTTACAGACAAAACCGGTTTATCCCTAAAGACAAGCTATCGAAACTGTCAAGGAAAATACAGGTATCAGATGAGGTGACAAGAGATGCGGTAGAACTATGTTTGGAGCGTTATTGTAATGACAGGGAAATGGCTTTTATGGATGAGGTTTGTAAAAAGCAGGGATTGAAGATAAGAGAAGACAACACTCCTATTGCCGCATTTGAAGAGGCTGATTTAGCGGCTGACTGGAAAGAATGGCTGGAATTCGGAAATGCGGATATTGTGGCGAGGACTCTTCCGATTATACCTGTTACAACTTTGTCGTTAGATGAATTAGATAAAAACGATAATTAAAAGAATAATATATGATTTGGATATACATTATTATAGCTGTGATACTTGTGGCCTTGGAGTTAATCTACTTCAAGATAGCTGACAAGTGTAACATCATAGACAAATCTAATGAGAGAAGCCGCCACTCGACCATTGTATTGAGAGGTGGTGGTATCATCTTCCCGCTGTCAATGCTGGTATGGTGCTGTCTGCAGGGAGCATTCGGAGATTGGGGTGGCCGCTATATTGAGTGGGGCGTATGTGGTGTTTATGAGGAGGTTTTATTATTTGTATGAGGAGTATTTGGCTTCTTTGGGGAAGTAGGGTGGTGTTGTTAAAGAAGCAAAAATAAACTAGGGGAGATTGTTAAGGGGGTGTAGAGTTTGATTCGGGGATGGCTCGGCGCGGGTCGTTGTTATAACTTGTTGATACTTAGTGTTTTTAAGTTTGTGGGCGAGCCGACCATGGAGCGGTCAGTATGAATCTGTTTGAAGATCTGTACGAGACGTGTCTTGCTGCATTGATAAAAATTAATAGTATGGAAATCATTGACAATAAACTAATTGGGGAGCTGCTGGAGAAAGCTGGGGCGAGTGCGCGGTTGCGGCAGAATTTGGATTTGCGGACGTCGGGGGCGGATGGGAGTCAGCGGATGCTCAATGCGCTTTTGCCGGGGACGCGGGTTCCGAAATAAACTAATCGGAAAAATACAGTTACGTTCCTCGGGAACGTCAGTGGACCATCCCTGCTTGTCTATACTGAAAATTATTATTAGATTTGGGAGTATAATTGATATCACGCGAAGATGGAACACTTGATAATAAAGAACGTCGGCCCGATTAGAAAGGTTGATATGGAACTCAACAGGTTCAATTTCTTGATTGGACCTCAAAGTTGCGGTAAGAGTACTATCGCTAAGGTTCTCAGTACTTGCAAGTGGATTGAAAAGGAATCTTTGACTGCATTGGATGAAAATGTCGTCGCTGATGGTAAAGCTTTCATACAGTTGGTTGAAAACTTTCACAAGTTGAATGGTTACTTCGGCGAGGAGTCTTTTGTCGACTTCGAATCAGACTTTATTCATCTGCGTTACGAGGCGGGAAACTTCAAGATTACTCATAAGGCGCTGGAAAAGTATTCTCGCCCGAAGATTTGTTATATCCCTTCCGAACGAAATCTTGTAACCTTGCCGGAATTGCAGGGGTTTGAGTTCGGCCAGACAAATCTCAGGAGTTTCTTGTTCGACTGGTTCAATGCAAGAGAGTTCTTTGCTCCAGAGAATAAGACTGATGTGTTGAATCTCGGGGTGAAGTATTTCTACGATGATCGTGAGTTCAAACTTAAAGATAGGATTGAACATTCAAATGGAATGTCTTATGGTATAGCTTTGGGGGCTGCTTCCAGCGGATTACAATCGGTCGTGCCAATGATAGTGATGCTTCGTTATTTTACGGGTGAGTATTTCCATTCTTTTGAAGAAAAGTTATCCTTCGACCTTGACTCCAAGACTAAAAACAGACAGAAAAAGCTGATTGATGAGCTGGTTCTCAAACGTGTTTATCCTGAGTTTAAAGATGTCGACAGGCGTGAATTGATTGTGTCAATTAATGATGGCCTTCATCGTGGAAATGCTGAGTATAAGGAACTTGTGAAGTCATATCAAGAGGCATTTAAAAGATTGACAGTTCCTTCCAAAACGATATTCATAATCGAAGAACCTGAACAGAATCTGTATCCTTCGACTCAGATGAGTTTTATCGATATGCTAGTCTCCTTATGCCAAGGAAAATGCGGACATGAGTTTCTGCTTACGACCCACAGTCCATATATCTTGAATCAATTGAATTTATTGGTCAAGCGAAATGATGTCGGCATGAGGGACAATGGAATTGTTTCGCTTGACTGGAACGATGTCTCTGTATGGGCTATTGAGAATGGCGAAATTAGAGATTTGAAACTCCGTAATGCACATCTGATTAATCCTGAGTATCTTTCGGCTCCGCTGGATCAGATATATGAACAATATGAACGGTTATGAAATAGTTATGAAAGAGCTGTTGGAAAAGGACTATATTGTCAGACACAATATTAGTTCGCGTGGCGTGACGGTAGTGCCGGAGATTACGGGCGCTGTCGATTTCGATTTAAAGGATGACTTCCCGATAAAGATTCTTCCTTTGGGTATGGGGCAGTTGTCCATTCATAACGAGAAAGGTAATCTGGAGATTATTCATTATGAAAATTTTGTAAATCAATGCAAACGTCCAGCTTCGTTCTTGAGGGGAAGAAGTAAGTGTGACTTCATATTGACGTGTATTGATAATCATGAAACGGTGCTGCTGATAGAGATGACCTCTGCGTTGGGAAGTGATGCAAATCTTAAGAAAGCGATTATTCGTGAGACTGACGGAGCAACTGTTTTTCCTGGAGGAAAGTTTGAGAAGTGTGAATACCAATTATATAGCAGTCTTAAAGATTTAATGGATGTGCACTCTATTTCAGTGTCCATGAATGCTTATTCCAAAAGGGTTTGTCTTATGGCATACAAGATCGAGCCATATAAAGACACTCCCATAGTCTACCCGAGGCCTTATTCTAAGTATCTGCAAATAGAATCAAGAGCCACATCGGATAATGGTGCCATTATTCCTTGTCCTTTAATCGAGGCTTTGGGATTCGAATATCGCAGAATAGAGCATTCTTACGTCTTTTCAATATAATAAAATGGCGATGGCTCGGCGCGGGCTGTTATTATAACTTGTTGATACTGAGCTCCTTTAGGTTCGTGGGCGCGCCGACCCTGGTAAGCTTCTTCTCCACGGTTACGTGTTGACGGACTTTCTGGGGTTCCGTACTTTCGGGCAGTGGAGGTTGTCTGAAAAGTCAAACATTCCTCAGTGAGAATCGAGAATCCGCTTTCGGCCTTGTATAGGACGGAGTATTTCAGTTTCGCGAGGACTTTTCGGACGGCCTGGGAGGATGGATCGGCGGATTTTGAAGGGCGTAAGTTGTTGATGTTCAGGAGATTGATGATTTTAGAATCCGCCGACCCCTTCAAATTTAAAGGGGTCGGCGGATGGTGTTTTTGTAATATATTGATAGTCAATGTATTCTAAAGTTGAAATCCGCCGAGGGAGAGCATCCCGAAGTGCGTCTCGGCGCACATCGAAATCCGTCGAGGACGTGACATCGACTCCGACCCTGGAGCGGTCGGTATGATCTGTATGAAGATGTGTACGAGACGTGTCTTGCAGCATTGATAAAAAAATAATAAGTATGGAAATCATTGACAATAAACTAATTGGGGAGCTGCTGGCGAAAGCTGGGGCGAGTGTGCGGCTGCGGCAGAATTTGGATTTGCGGACGTCGGGGGCGGATGGGAGCCAGAGGATGCTCAATGCGCTTTTGCCGGGGACACGGGTTCCGATTCATCGGCATCCGGAGAGTACGGAGAATGTGCTGCTGTTGACGGGAAAGTTGGCGGAGGTTTTTTATGAGGAGGAGCGGCTTGGAGATGGATTTGAGCGGGGAATGGATGCTCAGAATGTGTTGAGAGACAGGCGTTTCCGGGAGATTGACCGGGTGGTGTTGGATGCGGCGGCCGGAAGGTTCGGGTGTGTGGTCCCTGCCGGGGTTTGGCACACGGTGGAGGTCTTGGAGCCGAGTGTGATTTATGAGGCTAAGGACGGGAAGTATGGAGAGGATGGGAGCGAGACGGCTGAGGAGAGGCGTTGAGTTCTGGACGAAGATTATAGTTTGAGAGGCAGAGTCGGGTGGCTCTGCTTTTTTGTGGGGGCTGTGTGTTAGTGTAGTAGGGAGGTGGGGATGATTTGGAATTTGGGTGTGTTCAATTGCTTTTTCTTGGGACTATTTCCCAGAAGCACACCATGGACCAGATGCTCGAAGATATTGGCGAACCCGTCCACCGCTGGCGCCGGAAAGTGCAGGAAGAATAATATTCTTGTTGCAGTTATTGCGGATAAATCTAATTATTATATTATATTTGCAAAATAAACTAATAATAGTAATACAAAATATACTAATATTATTCATGCGATATAAACTAATATCGGCAGTGCGCTAAATACTAATATGGCAACTATACAAGAAAAAATGGCAGAGTCTTTGGCTGTCCTGAAGGCATATCAGGATAGCCATGGAGAAAATCTTGTTATTCAGGGAGCTGATACTATTGGACGTATCCATACGGAGCGTCTGGTTGATGCTGGCTACCTCAAGATGGTCATAAAGGGATGGTATATCCCTTCGTTTCCGGGGAGTGAGGGAGATTCTACTGTCTGGTATGTGTCATATTGGTCTTTTGTCGCGGCCTATCTTGAAAGTAAGTTTGGAGAGCGTTGGTGTCTTTCTCCGGAGCTGTCCTTATATTATTATAGCGGAAAGACCGTTATTCCCAAGCAACTGATTGTCCGGAGCATCATGGGAACAAACAACATTCTGAATCTACCGTTTGGTACATCTATTCTGGACATCAAGGCGTCGCTTCCTCCGGTCATCGAACGGGACCCAAGATATGGCATCCGTTTATATCCTCTGTCCTATGCCCTTCTTATGGTCGGTCCGGATTATTATCGCAGGAATGCTCTGGAGGCTCGTACGTGCCTATCTATCATCAGGGATGTATCACCTGTTATAACGACTGCAATTGATGGCGGCCATACGACGCGGGCGGGAAGAGTCGCCGGCGCCTTTCGCTCTATTGGGCGAGAAGAGTTGGCTGACTCCATGCTTTCAATGATGCGCCAGGTGGGCTATGTCGTAAAGGAAGAGAATCCTTTCGAAGAAGACGTCCGAGTTGACATCATTGAGACATCTCCTTATGCTGCCCGCATTAAACTTATGTGGCAGAAGATGCGTCCGGCGGTGATTTCCTGTCTTGCCTCGGCCGGCATCGTGCAAAAACCGCAGGACGTCACATCCGTGCTGGCAATGATGGATGCAACCTATATCAAGGATAGTTACAACTCCTTGTCAATAGAAGGTTATAAGATTACGGAGGGCTTGCTGGAAAAGGTGCGGAGTGGAAACTGGGACCCTAAGAACAATGAAGAAGACAAGGAGCGGAAGAACGCCCTGGCTGCTCGCGGGTATTATCAGTCCTACCAGTTATTACGGCAGAATATCGCTGAGGTGTTTGCTGGACAGGATCCCTCTCAGATGTATGTCAAGAATCATCAGAGTTGGCATTTCCAGCTATTTGAGCCATGTATCCGGGCTGGCATCATCAAAGCTTCGGACCTTGTCGGCTACAGGACACACCAAGTGTATATCCGCAATTCCATGCATGTTCCGCTCAATCCGGACGCTGTCTTGGATGCGATGATGGCTTTGTCCAAGTTGATGCAGGAGGAAACAGATGCCTTTGTTCGTGCCGTTCTGGGGCATTTCTTCTTCGTTTACATCCATCCGTTTATGGACGGGAATGGGCGCACGGCTCGCTTTACAATGAATAGCCAGTTGGTGACGTGCGGCTATCCCTGGATTGTCGTGCCGGTGGAGAGGCGTGAGGAATACATGGCCAGTCTGGAGAAGGCCAGCGTCGAAGAGGATATTGAGCCGTTTGCCCATTTCATCTGCTCTCTCGTTTAGTCGGAGCCAGCTTGAACATAAGAAAATCTCCGCGAGGGGTTGGCGGATTTTGGAAGGTGTAAGGTGCCAACTCCCGTACCACAAAAAAACGGCACCCGAGATTCCTCCCAGGTGCCGTAAAAATCGAAAATAAAACCCTATTTCGTGAAGCTCAATGTAATGCAGAACTCATCGGTAGCCTTCCAAAGCGCCTCGAGATCCGCGAATTTCTCGATACCGAGCATTCCCTTAATTATCTGTACATACTGCGCAGCCTCAGGATTGTCTTTGATAAGCTCAGGCAATACAGTATCGAGCATCTTAGCCGCAGGAATAATAGCAGTAATAATATTTCCGCAGATAGACTTGTCGGCGTAAACCTTTAAGCCATTGCCTTCTGCAGCGAACTTAAGCACGAAACCCTGCTTCATAATCTTCGTAAGCTCAGTAACCAATGCGGTCACATCCACGCCATACTCCTTAAGATCTTTCAGGCTGGAAATCATATCCTTGATATCGAAATCAGGAGTCTCGCCAGGCTTGTCAGCACTGTCATCATCAGACATTGCCTCGAAATTAGGAACGATGAAAATATACTCGCCGGCAGTGTACCAGAAAGCAAAATTACCCTTAGGTGAAGACTTCCAGTCATTGTGAGTAGCAGTCAATTTGCCTGCGTCATTCATGGTAGCCATCTCGAACTTGCCACCATAATAAGAAGCCGTGATGTTTCCGTCAGCGTTGAAAGTAACAGACTGCAGATAATTGAACAGCGCCATACTTCCGAACATTGAACCCAAATTGTTCAAACTAGCCAACTTTGTATTGACTTCCTCATTCTTGGATGTCCATTTAAGCATAATCGGAGATGATTTTACGACACCCACCTTAGGGTCTGTAACTATTTGATCTGCAGTCTTCCAAGTACCTGCAATACCACCCTGCGCAGCCTCAGAAACCGCGGTCTCGGCAGCCAAAGTTACCTTGCCTTCCATAGTGATCTCACCGCTGACAGTAATGTCATAAATACTGTTCTTGGCTACCTCGAAAAGCTGAATCATTGCAGGCGCGCTGCTTAGCGACACCTTACCTTCGAACTTGTAAACGTCCTTGCCGCTGTTCGCGATGCTAACAGGAACCACTACGGAATTATATCCCGGAATGATATTGTCCAATGTCACTTCACCCGCAGAAGCGCTGTTAGCCACGAACTTAACGTTTCCAGACTTGTCCGGAACGCCGTTCACTGTGAGGGTAGCGTCGCCGCTTTCCGCTGTAATTATTGTGCTTGGAATTTCCTTCCAACTTTCGTCAGCCTTATCCTTGTCGCAGGCTGAAAACATGCCCATGGCCAATGCCAATGTGGCGAGATAGATTAATTTTTTCTTCATAATAAAATCTTTTTCGGACCGTTTTCCTACTCGGTCCATGATTTATAAATTCACAAATATAAGTATAATTTTCGGATTATTGTCCTCCAAGCCGGTCAAAATACGTAATTACTTCCTCCCAAGTCTTGAAAGGCTCCTCCCCAAAATGAATCACCGTACCCATAAAGTTCTCAGTCCCAAGCCTTTCTGGGTATCTGTCAATGATGTAGTCACCCAAGAGTAAATCTTTTCGGTTACATACGATAGTTCTATTCCATGCCGGAACTCCGAGCGTCCGCTCCACCCAGTGACAAAGAACAGGAACCAACTCGGAATCATTGGCATTGACAGAAACAAGAACGAATGGGGTGTAGCTACGGGACAGGTGGGCGAAAGCTTTGACCGCGCTGCCGAACGGCTCCATCGACTCCGGAGCGATACCTTTCGCCTCGCCGTTGCGAACGTCCATTATGGTGTCAGTCAACGAGATAAGCATCATCCGCTTGTTGCGGCCTTCTTGCCTGTCGTCGATTCTTTCGATAATCGGGAGGATGCTGTGCAGGAACACGCTGTCGTCCATGTAGTGCGCGCCGTCGAAGCGGATCGCGTTCGGATAGTAGCGCGAAAATTCGTCGAAAGTGCCTGTGACGAGGGTGTCGTGAATGCCGAACATGCCGTAAACTCGCTCGCTTTCGCCCGTCTCCAGCCCGAAGTTCGAGATGAGTTCATTGTTCGGGTCAATGCCTTCGAAACAGTGTGATGAGACCTCTCTGAATGCTTCGATGAGGCCTTTGTTTACGAGGAACGAAGTCTGTCCGTCGCGTCTGGGGCAATGATATTCCTGTCGTCCTAATCCGTTGTTTTTCAGTAATGTATCTGCCAGGTGGAAGGCCGGATTAACGAGGATGCGGTCGAAGCCGCGGAGTTGCTCGGTGTACATGCCGCCCATGGATGTGCCTATGATGAGGTCCGGTTTTTCGCTGTCACAGATGCTGCGAAGCAGGGTCATCGCTTCTTCAGGCTCCACGGGGAGGTCCGGGGCGATTATTTCCGTTTTAGGGAGCAGGACTCCCATTGTTTTCACTGTGCCGTTCTGGCCGCCTGAGGCGAACCCATGCACATATAAGATTTTTTTGCCGGCCATCAAGTCAGGCCTTGCATATTCGTAAAGTTCCATATTTATATAAATTTAACTCAAGTTTCGCAGTGCGAAACACCGCTTATGGAGCCCGAGAGGGCGAAAGCAAGTCCCTTCCCCGAGGGGAGGGATTTAGGGTGAGGGTAACGTGCACTCAAAAAGTGCGTGGGGCTTACGGCCTTCGAACGAGTGATAACCCTCAAATAAGTGCTTGTGTTCAGCGAGTTTGACAACTTGCGAAACTTGAGTAGTACCTAATCGCTGTAGTCCTTGTCTATATGTACCTGCACGCTGAAACCGGGAAAACGCTTTTCGATGCCCTCCGCGATGGTTTTCTTCAATGCCGGTATGTCTTTTACGGAAAAGTCTATGACGATGTCGAAGGATAACCGCTTGTTTTCCATGTCGATAAACATGCCATGCGCCTGCAGGACACCCGGAAGAGCCTCTACCATCGATGTGATGCTTTCCTGCATTTGGACGATTTCGCGGTCAGCTGTTATAACTGCGTATATACCAATGGTTAACAGTACTCCGTATTTCTCCTGAATCGTCTCTTTTATCTTCTGTGCGAGAACATGAATCTGTTTTGCGGTCATTTCTTCAGGAATCGCGATGTTTACCGCTCCGATTATCTGCTCAGGACCATAGTTATGTAGCTGAAGATCATAGGTTCCGAGTACCGGAGGTATCATGCAGATATCAGCCTTGATAGCCTTCGTCAGTCCTGCCGGAATTCGTTCACCCATCAGTTCGTTTATCGGTTTCATAATCATCTCGTAGCCCGCTTTCATGATGACCAACGAGATGAGGGCACCGAGGATTCCGTCGATAGGAATCTTGTCGATTTTGTCTCCGAAAAACAGTCCGCAAAGTGCTGCAACCAGGGTGGCACTTGTGATCAATGCGTCGAACAGCGCGTCGGCTCCTGTGGCCACAAGTGATTCAGAATTAACTTCTTCGCCCACTTTCTTCACCCATCTTCCGAGGAAAATCTTGGCAAGAATGGCGGTCACGAGGACTATCAATGTCGCTGTGGTGTATTCCGCCGGTTCGGGATGGATAATCTTCTTGGTGGATTCTATAAATGAAGTGACTCCGGCTACGATAATGACAGCGGCGATGATCACTGCCGTAAAATATTCCGCGCGTCCGTGTCCGTAAGGATGTTCTTTGTCCGCCGGTTTTCCAGCTACCTTCATTCCAATAATCGTAACGGTGGCTGAAAAAGCGTCAGAGAGGTTGTTTATAGCATCGAGAACGATAGCTATAGAGTTGGCTATCAGACCAGTAGCTGCTTTGAATGCTGACAATGTCAGATTCACGGCCACGCCTGCCCAACTCGTGTTTATTATTCTTTTTTCTCTATGTGATATCTGCGTCATGTTGTCCTATTTCTTAGAGCTTATCCAAAGTCCGATAACTGTAAATAAAGCATTGATAATCAACAGCTCATAGCTGAATTGGTATCCGCCGAACCAACGCTCCGAGTTGAGTTGGAGGATGAGGCAGAGGACCGGTGCGACGATGGCTGCCAGCGGTACGAATTTGTCGTTGACCTTACGTTTAGTGAGGATGCCGAAGGTGAACATTCCGAGTATCGGCCCGTAGGTGTAACTTGCTAATTTATAGACCGCATCGATAGCGCTAGTGCTGTTTATCATGTTGAAAATGATGATGGTTACGCCCATGCAGACCGCCATCAGCAGATGCACGCGCTCGCGCATTGTCTTCACCTGATCTTCGGATTTTCCGCCCGTCCCGAGTATGTCGATGGTGAAGGATGTTGTCAATGCCGTCAAGGCGGATCCGCCGGCGGAGTAAGAGCATGATATCAAGCCGATTACGAAGAGGATGCCGACGGAAGCAGGGAGGAGTCCGCTGGTGGCCACGGCAGGGAATGTCTTGTCTCCTGTAGCTCCGGCGATGCCTTCCACGTCTGCGAACATATAGAGTAACACGCCGAGTATCAGGAACATAGCGATGACTACGGTCTGAAGTATGGTGCTTGTTACGATATTTTTCTGTGAGTCAGATATATTACGGCAGGTGAGTGATCTCTGCATCATGTCCTGGTCGAGTCCTGTCATGGCGATTACTGTGAACATTCCGCCGAAGAACTGTTTCAGGAAATACTGCGGATGGTTAGGGTCATCGAAGAAGAATACGCGGGACATGTCGCTTTCTGAAACTGTTTGGAGCATGCTGCTGAATGTGAACCCTAATGCCTTGCTGATGAACACTGTACAGAGGACAATCGCTGTGATCATACAGATGGTTTTCAGGGAATCTATCCAGATTACGGCTTTCACGCCGCCGCGGTATGTATATAATATAAGTATAGCCACGGTTACGGCGACATTGACCCAGAACGGAATCCCGAGCGGGCCGAAGACCATCACTTGGAGCGAGATGCAGGCGAGGAACAGTCTTACGGAGGCTCCTAACATCTTGGAAATGAAGAAGAACCATGCGCCGGTCTTGTACGACGATACTCCGAATCGGCTTTCGAGATAGCCGTAGATGGAGACGAGGTTACGTCTGTAGAACAGCGGTATGAGTACGAATGCTATAACTAGCTGACCTGCAATGAATCCCAATGCCATTTGCATGTAGCCGAATCCTGATGTGGCGACCATTCCCGGTACTGAAACGAAGGTGACGCCGGACATGGCTGAACCGATCATGGCGAAGGCCACGAGGTACCACGGCTGTTTCCTGTTGCCGCTGAAAAACGCCGCGTTGTCGGATTTTCTGCCGGCGAGCCAGGAGATGAGAATTACGACCGCGAAATAGGCGAGTATGGTGATTATTATCGCTGTAGGTGTCATGATTTATAGTTTAATTATATCTGTCAATGTTATTATGTCGGCTGTCGCCCTGAATCTGATGTCGCACCCCATGAAGGGCATCCCGTAAATGCGCTCCCCGTCGCTATTGTACTGAGGGATAGGTCGTTGTGCCAATGTTTTTGTCAATGCTGCTGTGGCTTTGTCGGGGTCTCCTTTGTCGTTTCTCAGTCTCAGAAACTTGGTTTTCAATTCGTCTGGGAATACGACTTCGGTTTCGTGCCATTGTGTCTCGTCGGTGAATCCTGATTTGGCTTCAGGATGGGAGTCACTGTATCTGACGTATGGTTTTATATCATATATAGGTGTGCCGTCCATCAGGTCTGCTCCACATACTGTAAGATACGGAGCATCAGGGCCTTCCGTGCATATTCCTGTGAGTTTTACTGATGACAGGCCGAGTCCGTTCGGGCGGAATGGTGAGCGTGATGCGAAGACGCCTACTGCCTTGTTTCCTCCCAGGCGTGGTGGTCTCACGGTCATGCCCCATTTGCCTGTGTTTCCGGAGAATCCCCATATAAGCCACAGATAGTCAAAGCCTTCTATTTCTCTGATGGCTTCTTCTCGTCTGAATTCAGGTGTGAACACAATCTGCCCTTCCACCTCGTCGACGATTCCGCTTTGGCGCGGGATGCCGAATTTGGATGTGAATGGTGACCTGAATATGGCCACCGGGCGGATGGTTATTTCACCTGACTGTTTTTCTGTCATATACTTAGTTAATTACTCAAGTTTCGCGGTTTGCCCTTCCTTCTGGTCTCTTCCCTCGGCCCTCTCCCTTCGGATCTTCTCCTTCGAGTCTTCTCCTTCGAGTCTTCTCCTTCGGGTCTTCTCCTTCGGGTCTTCTCCTTCGGGTCCCTTTCTTCCGGGTCCCTTTCTTCCGGGTCCCTTTCTTCCGGGTCCCTTCCTCCGGGTCCCTTCCTCTGGGTCCCTTCCTCTGGGTCTCTTCCCTCGGCTCTCTCCCTTCGGATCTCCCCCTGTTTGGCAGTACTTACCTTAGCCCCGTCCGGTGGCTCGCGCCTGCGAAAGTTGAATCAATTATCCTTCAAAGATAGCCAATATTTTCCGAACGTTGCTAACTTTGTGGGGTTATGAGAAAAGATAAAGTTGCGCTCGCCGTCGCTGTAACGGTTACATTGGCATTGACCTTAACCCCTTCCTGTATTCGACGGGGTAGCAATAGCATTGACATTCAACAAGATACGGTGTATCCTCTGGGGTTTTGTACGGACTCGTTCGACCTGGAGGAGGGGACTTTGCGCAATGGCGAGATTTTTACGGGCCTGATGACTAGGCTCGGACTTGGGGCGAAGGAGGCGTTGGAGCTGGTCGCGGCTGGGGATTCGGTGTTCGACCCGCGGAAGATGCGGGCGGGAAATCCTTGGCAGGCGTATTATACGACGGATTCGGTGTCGCGGACGTTGGAGTATGTGGTTTATAATGAGAGCAAAGTGAACCTGACGGTGTTCAAGTGTACGCCTCCGTTTTCGACGTGGAAGGTGACGAAGCCGGTGGATCATGAGAGGAAGGTTTCGCATGTGACTATTTCGTCGTCGTTATGGAATGATATGAAGAAGTCGGGGGCACCGCTTATGCTGATTATGCATCTGGAGGATGTGTATGCGTGGACGATCGATTTCTTTTCGATTCAGCCGGGGGATATGTTCAGTGTGGTTTATGACGAGGCGTCGTGCGAAGGGGAGATTATCGATATCGATACGGTTTTTTACGCGGAGTTCCGTCATGAGGGGAAGATGTTCCCTGCGATCAGGTTGGACCAGGGCGACGGCGGCAATGTCTATTGGAATGAGAAGGGGGAGAGTATGAAGAAGGCGTTTCTGAAGGCGCCGCTCAGGTTTTCGCGTATCAGTTCCGGTTTTTCTTACCACAGGAAGCATCCTGTAACGGGTAAGGTCCGGGCTCACACGGGTGTGGATTATGCCGCCCCGACGGGTACGCCTGTGATGTCTATCGGCGACGGTACTGTCATCAGCAAGGGCTGGGGCGGCGGAGGCGGAAATACCGTGAAGATCCGTCACAATTCTGTGTACACGACTGCGTATCTGCATCTTTCGCGTTATGCCGCCGGCCTGAAGGTGGGTGACCGCGTGCGTCAGGGTGATATCATCGGTTACGTCGGTTCGACAGGTATGTCCACTGGGCCGCATCTGGATTTCCGTGTCTGGAAGGGCGGTTCTCCTATCAATCCTCTAACGATGGAATCGCCTAGTGCTGAGCCTATTAAGCCGGAGAATATTCCTATGCTCGACTCTCTACGCCGTGTGTTTTCAGGGATTCTTCAGGCGGAAATTTTTGCGTCGGATAGTACGGTTGGATCTGGCGCTGCTGATTCTACTATGGTCGGTGGGGTATAGCTTGTTTATCTTCGCTGACTCTCTCCGCCGACCCCTCATTCCTCATCGAGAATCTGCCTCTGGCCTTGTACAGGAGTACGGAGTATTTCAGTCTAGCGAGGATTTTTCGGACAGTCTGGGGGTGTCGCTGGCTGCAGCTCGCTCGTCTCGGGGTCGTTGCGGATTGTTATGTTGAACAATAGACTATGACTTATGTTTCAGTCGCGCGGGCGGTCCCGACGGAGACCTTCGCTTCGCTCATCCCTCCGGCTAGCGCCGACACCTCCCATTTACGGAGTCATGGGAGACCACGGGACTCCGCCGTGACCTCCGCACACCCCCGATAAGACATATCGTTTGGGGTCGACGCGGCCCTGACCGGTACACTCCGACGCCCATGGAGTCGGTTTGTCGTTCAGTTCCACGAGCTGGATAGCCCCTGACAGGTACACTCCAACGCCCATGGGGTAGGCGGATTTTGGATTCTGGAAGTGTTGAGTATTAATGAGTTACGTTATTTAAATCCGCCGACCCCACAATTTTTAGGGGTGTCGGCGGATGATGATTTTCTAATTACCTGATTATTAGGATTTTATAAAGCGACAATCCGCCGACCCCGGTGCCGTCGGTGAGCGTCTCCGCAGTTACGTGTTTTGACATGAACTCGGAAAGAATTATGTCTAATTGTTGAGGTGCAGGCGTGTTCGTCATGGTCTTCGAGACTGTCCATGGAAAAACGAAATTTTATCTTCAGATTTGTTTTACAGATGGTCACCGCAGCTGTCAAAAACGCCATCCAGCTGCACAAAGCAGGCTGCGTAGCTCCGCCGACGGCAGCTCCGCCGCGGGCCAGGCCGTTTATCTTCGAGTTCACTAAAACTCTCGAGGATCATCCGTTTCGTGGGCGGTCGGCGGCGGCACCGGTCGGGATTAGCTCGTATATCCGAGTCTGGTTCGGCGGCGGTAATTGCGCAGCACCTGAGCGAACGGGCACCGACCGCCGTCGGCATCCGCGCTGATTTGGGCGGCTCGACTGTAATGTTAGATGTGTCGATTATTAATGTGATACCAATGCGTCCGGTACCAGCAGCCAAAATCGGTTCGTTGCCCTAATTACGTCCCATATAATTCTAAAGCAAACCATTGTAATACCGAGAAAACTTTATTAAATTTGTTTCGTGCGATTTGGAAGTTTCCACGGATATTTTCAGAAGCAATCTGAAGTTTTCGATAGGATTTGTGGGATGGATTGAGGGGAGATTTTCGAAAAACGGATAAATAAACTACTTCTGATATGAATGATAATTATAGTGGATATTCCGACCAAGTCAGCGACTTCTACCACGTATATTCGGACGGAAAACTGAGCTCTTCGATATTTATTAACCCCGAGGACTTCATAAAGGCCATTAATCTGATTCCCCAGTATGCCCTCAAGAACGACCTGAAAGTATTGGCATATACCGTTACTGGAACGCATCTGCACATGATGTTGAAAGGCCTCAACCATTCAATCAAAAATTTTATATCCGAGTATAAGTTTATGATTCTAAGATATTTGGCTTCTATTGGAAGAAAGATATCGACTGATTCATTTCTTATGTCGTTGAAAGAAATGGAGACATTGACACAGGTAAAGAAAACCATCTGCTATATCTTGCGAAACTCATTGGATGTAGACAAAACACTGATGCCGTCGTACTACGAGTGGAGCTCCGCTGGTTTGTATTTTGCGAATGATACCACGTTTACCTCGGGCGCTAAGATTTCAGAAATGACAGAATATAAAAGAGTCAACCTGCTCAAGACGAAATTTGATTTTCCTCCTGAGTGGCGTGTTCTGCCCAATGGTCTTATCAATCCTTCGTGTTTCGTTGATTATCAGATGGTTAATGATATATTCAAGACGGCCAATGCCTTTATCGCCTTTATGTATTTCAGGTCTGATGACGACGCCGTGATCAGAAGATATATGTCTGGACGTATTATTAATGAGTTGTCCGACAATGAGTTGCGAAAGGCTGTTTCCGCCCTCGCGTTAGACCTGTTCCACACTGGCATCCGCGACCTGTCGGTCGGCGAAAAGGTCGCCCTCGTATCCCATCTTCGAAAAAACTACCCGCCATCGCAACTGTCCCGGGTTTTGTCAATGCCTATAGATCTGGTCAAGAGTTTGTATTAAAGATTATGCCGGTCACCGCGGAGGATAACGTTTGGGGTCGGCGAGACCCTGACCGGTACACTCCGACGCTCATGGAGTCGGTTTGTCGTTCACTTCCACGAGCTGGATAGTCCCTGATCGGTACGCTCCAACGCCCATGGGGTCGGCGGATTTTGGATTCTGGAAGTGTTGAGTATTAATGAGTTACATTATTTGTATCCGCCGACCCCACAATTTTTAGGGGTGTCGGCGGATGATGATTTTCTAATTACCTGATTATTAGGATTTTATAAAGCGACAATCCGCCGACCCCGGTGCCGTCGGTGAGCGTCTCCGCAGTTACGTGTTTTGACATGAACTCGGAAAGAATTATGTCTAATTGTTGAGGTGCAGGCGTGTTCGTCATGGTCTTCGAGACTGTCCATGGAAAAACGAAATTTTATCTTCAGATTTGTTTTACAGATGGTCACCGCAGCTGGCGAAAATACCAGCCAGCAGCTACGCCTGCTTTGTGACCCCGCGGTCCAGGCCGTTTATCTTCGAGTTCACTAAAACTCTCGAGGATCATCCGTTTCGTGTCCGGTTGGCGGCGGCACCGGTCGGGATTAGCTCGGATATCCGAGTCTGGTTCGGCGGCGGTAATTGCGCAGCACCTGAGCGAGCGGGCACCGACCGCCGTCGGCATCCACGCTAATCGAGCTCGAACTTAGAAAGTGCGGGAGATAACGTCGTCGACTACCTGTGGGAAATGAGCCATTTCGAGGACATGCTCTTTGGCGGCGATGTCGTCCGGCGTGTCAGTCGGTAAAATCGGAGTGGAGAACTGAGCTATGATTTCGCCGCCATCTACCTCATTACTAACATAATGCACCGTCATGCCCGTTTCAGTCTCACCGGCTGCCTTCACCGCCTCGTGCACATGATGACCATACATGCCCAGGCCGCCGAACTTAGGAAGCAGGGCAGGATGAAGATTAATCATCTTGTGAGGATATGCATTGATAAGAAAATCAGGGATAACCAAAAGGAAACCGGCCAGAACAATAAAATCGATATGATGCTCACGCATTAACGGCATAAGCAACGACTCCTGCATGAACTCCTTCTTAGGCATGACCACAGACTCTACACCCAAATTCTTCGCGCGGACAAGCGCATAAGCATCTGCTTTATTGCTGACTACCAATGCAATATTCACTTTGTCCGAACCTTGGAAATGCTTGATGACAGCCTCACAATTTGTCCCGCTGCCTGAGACGAAAATAGCTACGTTGACCATTATTATATCAGATTATGAAAGACTGAAGCTATTTGATGCCCCGCCTTTTCGGTCACAAATTTAATCAAAATCACGGACAACCATACGTTAAATTCGCTATATTTGTTTCCTTTAGAGTTATTTTTAAGAGTAAAAGGGGATTAATTAGTTGCCTCAGATCAGGATGAAGTATTCGGGGACAGTTATATATCCGAAGAAAAGTGTGCTGGTGTTACAGGATTGAAGAGATTCCTTATGATGAAGCTGGTTATAGATTAGATGAAACGACAAGACATGAATAGAAACCGGACATTATTATATATAGTAATACTCTTCGTGTGTGCGCTCATTGGCATTGACCTGAACGCTCAGACGACGAAAGTCAAGGGACGAGTCACGGAATTCGGGACCGGCGAGCCACTTCCGTTTGTGGCGGTCTACTTCGAGGGCACGACCATCGGCGTCACGACCGACCTCGACGGGTATTACAGCATGGAAACGCGCGACAGCAGCGCCTGCATGCTCACAGCCTCCCTTCTGGGCTACGAACCTCAGACATATAGAATTAGCCGCGGAGCCTTCAGCGAAATCGACTACAAACTCCGCCCGGTGACATCGGCATTGAACGCGGCCATCGTGAAACCGGACAACCGCTACATGAAATGGATCCTCTCGCAGATCGACAAACACCGCGACCAGAACGACCCGGAAAGGCGCGACTCCTATCGATGCGACACCTATACGAAAATGGAATTGGATCTGACCAATGCCGATGAACAGATACAGAACAGATTGATACGCAAGAACTTCGGCTTCGTGTTCGATTACATGGACACTTCGGTCGTATCAGGAAAACCGTACCTGCCGGTGATGATTTCTGAGACCAGAGCGCACCGCTATCATTGCCCATCGCCCGAGATCAACAAGGAAATTATCGAGGCCACCAGGGTGTCCGGATTGAATGAGGACAATGCCATTTCGCAGTTTACGGGAAGCATGCATCTGAAGACGAATTTCTACAATAACTTCATCGATGCGTTTAACGTCCAGATACCTTCTCCGCTGTCTTCGAACGGCAACGTCTACTATAATTATTACCTCGTGGACAGCCTCATGGTAGACGGAAGGAAAACGTGGAAAATCCGCTTCCATCCTGGGAAAGGAGTATCTTCATCCGTATTCGACGGAGAGATGTCCATCGATGCCAAAGACTTCGGACTCAGGGAGATACATGTAAAACTAAGAAAGGGAGCCAACGTGAACTGGATCCGTGACATGGTCATTGACAGAACCGATCAGAGGCTTGGCGACTCGCTCTGGTTCTACAAGCAAGACAAACTTTACGTCGACTTTTCGGTCACGATGAACGACTCGTCGAAATTCGTTTCCTTCCTGGGCAACAGGCAGATAGACTATATGAACCCGATTCTCGGGGCTGACGCGCGCAAGGAGGTGTTGAAGGTCAATGCCAAAGTACAGGTGGAGAAGGGCGCGGGAAGAAAGGATGAGGAGTGGTGGAATGCTGCACGGCCTTACCAACTCTCTGAAAAAGAGCAGAATATATATAATATGGTGGACTCTATCAAGAATGTTCCGCTATACAATAGTATATACAATATCGTAAACACGTTAGTGTCCGGTTATTTGGAGACTAAGTATATTGCATTCGGTCCGTACTCTAAGGTATATAGTTTTAATGCCTTGGAAGGCAATAAGATACAACTCGGATTTCGCACTACGTCGAACTTGAGCAAGAGGTTCAGGGTATCGGCTTTTGCGTCTTATGGAACCAAGGATCGTGAGTTCAAGGGTGGCGGATCGCTCGAGTGGATGATCAGCAAACAGCCTACGAGGAAGCTTACGGTTAAGGGTCAAAAGGATATTATTCAGCTTGGTAAAGGTACTCAGGCCTTCAATGAGACGACTCTGCTTTCGTCACTTCTTACCAAACATGGCAGTGAGAAGCGTAGCCCTGTGAACGAATATTCGCTGAGGTATGACTGGGAGGTCGCTCCGTGGCTCAACACGTCTACTGCCCTGGAATTCAGGAGAATATATTCCAATGTTTATGTGCCGATGCTGAGGCGGGATGGAAATGACACGTCGCATGTCAACTCTGTCGGGGCTAACGATCTGCATTTTACGGCTCGATTTTCAAAGGATGAGACGGTAACGAGGGGTACGTTCAATAAGTCGTATTTGCATTCGGATTATCCTATCGTAACCATCGACCTGGTCGGTTCGCTCAAAGGCATTGGCAAGAACGAATATACCTTTTTTAGGTCCGAGTTGACTGTGGATTATGGTCTGAAGTTGCCGCCGGTAGGAAAAACTGACATCAAGTTTACCTTGGGAAAGATCATCGGGACGGTGCCGTACCCGATGCTGAAGCTTCATGAGGGTAACGGAACGTATATCATGGACCCGAGTTCGTTCTCTTGCATGGGGTTCTACGAGTTCGCATCGGATACTTGGGGGACGCTTTTCCTGGAGCATAATTTCAATGGCTTTTTCTTCGGTAAGATTCCGTTAATCAAGAAGTTGCATTGGCGTGAGATACTGACAGTGAAGGCGGCTTACGGTACGCTTTCGCGTAAGAATAACGGTATCGTCTGGAATAGCAATTCGAAGAATGCTCCGCTGCTTTTCCCTGAGGGGATGAATTCGCTCAACAAGCCGTATGTGGAGATGGGTGTCGGTGTGTCTAACATATTGAGACTCATTCGTGTGGATGCGTTCTGGAGGATGACTCACAGGAGCATTATAAATCCGGACGGCGTGAAGGTCAAGTCGCCTAACAGGTTTGTGGTGAATATCGGTCTGGAGCTTAAGTTCTAGCCGTCGGGCGTTTTTCGACCAGCAGCTGGGTCAGGGTCGGCTGATTTTGATTTTATAAAATATTAATAGTCAAGCAATTAGAAAATCGTCATCCGCCGACACCCCTAAAAATTGTGGGGTCGGCGGATGTAAATAACGTAACTCATTAATACTCAACACTTCCAGAATCCATAATCCGCCGACCCCGTGACGTCGGGACCTCCCGCTGCGCTGGAAACATAAGATTTGACCCCGACCGGACACGAAACTCCTATCCGCGTATCTTCCCGGCGGTCATCCATTTGCCTGAACGGAGACGCCAGAGGAAGAGGATACCTCTGATATTAAGCTCGAAACACATACAAATCCAGAAACCGGTAAGCCCCATCATTTTAGTGAGGAACAGGGCCGGGAAAATACGGAAAATCCACATGCTGGAGAGATTTATGATACTTGGGATAAGGGTATCACCGGCACCCACGCACACACCGTAACCTACGATCGAGGCGGCGAACATGGCCTCCGCAAAGCACTCTATTCTAAGCACATGCGACCCCAGCGCCACCACTTCGGCATCACTTGACATCAGACCTATGAACTCCGGTGCGAAAATAAACATCACTATGGACATCATCGACATCAGCGCAATACCCAGGCCCACGGTCATCTTCGCGAAACCATTCGCCAGGTCACGCCTCTTGGCACCCAGACTCTGACCCACCAGCGACGTCGCCGCATCCGCCACACCATTGCCAGGCATATAACAGAAACTCTCCGCCGTCACCGCAAACGCATTCGCAGCGATAGCCACAGTTCCCAGCGGAGCCACGATAACCGTACTGATCACATGTGCGCCCCTCATGAGGATATTCTGCACCGCCATAGGCAGACTGATAGTCAATGCGTTGCGCAGACAGACCATCGTGGGCCTGAAACTGCCGCCCTCCTTCCGTTTCCCGAAAATAGACAACTCCGGCGACCTGAAAAGAATATAATACATCATCGTCCCGACCGTGCAAAACTCCGCCAGAACCGTGCCCATCGCCGCACCCTTCACCCCGAGTCCCGCACCCGGAATCGCGATCTCCATACCGGCTAAGGTCAATGTTCTTCCGGGGTAGATAAGAAGGTAGTTGAAGCAGACATCCAGCAGACACATCATAAGACTCATCATACTGGGTATCTTCATGTTGCCGCTACTCTGCAACATTCCTGCGCCGAAAAACTCGAACTGGAGAGCAGGCAGTCCCATGCATACAATCATAAAATAAAGACTCGCGTCATGTCTGATCGCCTCCGTGCCTCCCAACCAGACCGGCAAACCGCCGCTGATCGCCATACCTATCGATGCTATGAGCAAACTGAATAGGGTTAATGCCGTTATTCCCTGGCGAAGAACCTTTCTGGCCCCGACGAAATCTTTCGCCCCGATAAGATGCGCTGCCTGCACAGAAAAACCTGCGGAAGCTGACGAACAGAAACCGCCGAACAACCACATACACGTAGCCATAAGACCCACTGATGCAGCAGCATTGACCCCAAGATTACCGACCATTGCGGAATCGATAAACTGCATCAACACAGCCGAAAGCTGGGCGAGTATGGCCGGCATACTCATTATAAATGATAACTTAAGCTGTTGTCCGGACGTCATGGAACCTCCGCCCCTAAGCATTCCCAACAATATATCCTTATCCTTGCTCATGAATCAAAATTTGTATGGAGGAACAACCCTGTTATCTATAAGATCTCGCAGAATATCCAGATAATCAGGAGAATACGACGCCATCGGATTCGAAAAACGTTCGTTGATCTGCTTAAGCGAATACTCCCCGTGGCATTCCACATTGATAAAATCCACTAAAGCGTCAGACGTTACACCGGCATTGACCTGAACCTTCGAAATATTCCGCCGGCAGACGTCACATTTGCCGCAATCGGCGGACTCGCTCTGGCCGAAATAGGCCAGCAGGAATCTCGACCGGCAGACGTCCTCCTCCGTCACGTACTCGATCATGGTTTCCATGCGCTTGTGGTAGGTCTCCTGCAACATCTTGTAACGCAACGGCGACAATTTTACATTGCCCTGCGCCAGATGCTCCGTCTTCAGGAAAAGCACATCCGCCCGATCGCACGGGATGTACTTTATCACGTGTTCGATAGACAGCCTATATAATGCCTGCCTAAGCTGGACGATTGATATAGAACATTTTGTGGCTACAAAATCCTCGTCTATCGGAACCGGGAACGAGAAAATTCCCACGTATTTGCGCATCAGAACTTCCACGATATCCAGGAGCGACTGGTCCGAAAACTCCACGTCGTACATGTTATCGCGGTCCACCATAATCTTCACCCTCGTCGGCGTCTCGACATCCTCCGAATATGTCCAATGTCCCTCGCGTTCGAGATATCTCATGGCATAGAAAACCTGCGCCCTGTTCAGCGAAAATCTCTTGCAAAATGCCTCCGAGTCGAAACGCAACTCACGTCCAAGTCCATGACCATAAGGTATTTCGAAGAAAGCGTATATCTTGTGATAAATATCTTCTATGTAATCCAGCGACGGGAAGGAAATCGTCTCCAGCTGATGCAGACGCTTCGTGTCCGTCGAATTCCAGAGCAGCACAGCGTACGAATTTTTGCCGTCACGACCCGCGCGTCCGGCCTCCTGGAAATACGCTTCGGGGGAGTCCGGCAAATCCATGTGCACCACGAACCTCACATCCGGCTTGTCGATACCCATCCCAAAGGCATTGGTACAAACCATCACGCGGATCTTGCCGCTCTTCCATTCCTCCTGGCGCGTCGTGCGGAGGCTGTGGGGGAGTCCTGCGTGATAAAAAGAGGCTGTAATTCCGGCTGCTGTCAATGCTGCCGCGAGTTCTTCTGTCTTGTTTCTGCTTCTGACATAGACGATTCCGGTGCCTGGAACCCCGTTGCAAATCCCCAGCAGTTGGCCGAGTTTGTCCTCGCACTTCCTTACTATATAAGAAAGGTTAGGCCGCTCGAAACCGCTCTTCAGAAGATTCTTCTCCCGGAAGCGCAACTTCTCCATTATGTCATTCGCGACTTCCAGCGTGGCGGTCGCTGTCAATGCTATCACAGGGGCATCGACTACATCTCGTATTTTCCCGATCTGAAGATAATCCGGACGGAAGTCGTAACCCCATTGGGATATACAATGTGCCTCATCCACAACGATATAGCTAATCTTCATCTGTGGAAGATAAGACTGGAAAAGGAACGTCCCGAGCCTTTCCGGAGACAGATACAGGAACTTCACGTCGCCGTAAGTGGCATTGTTCAGCGCGAGGTCCACTTCACGCCTGTTCATCCCGGCATAAATCGCCAGCGCCTTTACCCCGCGGTTCCTCAGATTCTGCACCTGGTCTTTCATCAACGCGATAAGGGGAGTGATGACCAGCGCGATACCGTCCGTCATCAGTCCCGGCACCTGGAAGCACACGGATTTTCCGCCTCCGGTCGGGAGTATCGCCAACACGTCCTTGCCGTCCAACGCAGACCGCACGATTTGCTCCTGCATGGGCCGGAAAGAGGAGTATCCCCAGTATTCTGACAGTATATCTATTGGTTCCATTCGCTGTTTAAGTCAATGCTTTTGAACCGAAAACGAGCCGTTTCGAAACAAAAGTAAGTAATAAAACAATTTAAGTTCGGGAAGTTTACACGATGGCAAAAAAATTGCATATCTTTGCAACCGGAAAGTGTGCAAAATTAGTAAATAAATTTTAACTTTGCATGATGGAAGGAGAGAGTTGAATTTTACGATCTCTTTTCACCGGACTTAATTAAGAAATTAGTTATAATATTTAAAATATTATTTATCATTATGCCAACATTGGATTTAAGCAAGTATGGAATTAAAGGTGTAAAAGAAGTCCTTTACAACCCATCTTATGAAGTTCTCTTCGATGAGGAGACAAGACCGGAACTCACCGGTTATGAGAAAGGTCAGGAGACCGAGCTCGGTGCAATCAACGTCATGACAGGTATCTACACCGGACGTTCTCCTAAGGACAAGTACATCGTTATGGACAAGACTTCTAAGGACACCGTATGGTGGAACACTCCTGAGTATCCTAACGACAACCATCCTGCTTCAGAGAAAACATGGAAAGAGTGCAAGAAAATCGCTACAAAGCAGCTTTCAGGCAAGAGACTTTTCGTAGTTGACGGATTCTGCGGTGCTAACGCAAACACCAGAATGAAAGTACGTTTCATCATGGAGGTTGCATGGCAGGCACACTTCGTTACTAACATGTTCATCCGTCCTAAGAATCAGAAAGAATTCGATCAGGAGCCTGATTTCGTAGTTTACTGCGCAGCTAAGGCTAAGGTTGAGAACTATGAGGAGCTTGGTCTCCGTTCAGAGACTGCAGTTCTCTTCAACGTTACTTCACACGAGCAGGTTATCCTCAATACATGGTATGGTGGAGAGATGAAGAAAGGTATGTTCTCTATGATGAACTACTTCCTCCCACTTAAGGGTATCGCTTCTATGCACTGCTCTGCAAACACCGATAAGAACGGTGAGAACACCGCTATCTTCTTCGGTCTTTCTGGAACAGGCAAGACCACCCTTTCTACCGATCCTAAGCGTCTCCTCATCGGTGACGACGAGCACGGCTGGGATAACAACGGTATCTTCAACCTCGAAGGTGGTTGCTACGCTAAGGTTATCAACCTCGACAAAGAGTCTGAACCAGATATCTACGGAGCTATCACACGTGACGCTCTCCTCGAGAACGTAACAGTAGATGCTAACGGCAAGATCGACTTCGCTGACAAGAGCGTTACTGAGAATACTCGTGTATCTTACCCTATCTACCACATCAAGAACATCGTTCGTCCTATTTCACATGCTCCAGCTGCCAAGCAGGTTATCTTCCTTTCAGCTGACGCATTCGGAGTACTTCCTCCAGTATCTATCCTCGATCCTGAGCAGACCAAGTACTACTTCCTTTCAGGATTCACAGCTAAGCTTGCAGGAACAGAGCGTGGTATTACCGAGCCTACTCCTACATTCTCAGCTTGCTTCGGACAGGCATTCCTCGAACTCCACCCTACAAAGTATGCTGAGGAGCTCGTACGCCACATGAAGAAGAGCGGTGCTAAGGCTTACCTCGTAAACACTGGCTGGAACGGAACTGGAAAACGTATCTCTATCCGTGATACTCGTGGTATCATCGACGCTATCCTCGATCACAGCATCG
Organism: uncultured Bacteroides sp.; assembly: GCA_900546925.1. Classification (GTDB taxonomy): domain Bacteria; phylum Bacteroidota; class Bacteroidia; order Bacteroidales; family UBA932; genus Cryptobacteroides. Next base: position 15,169 of record UREV01000002.1, on the reverse strand, counting down.
ACAGCGCTCCTACCAAGACTATCCCTTACTTCAACTTCGTAGTTCCTACAGAGCTCAAGGGTGTTGATTCTCACATCCTCGACCCACGCGACACATACGCAAACGCTTCTGAGTGGGAAGTTAAGGCTAAAGACCTCGCTGCAAGATTCATCAAGAACTTCGGCAAATACGAAGGCAACCGTGCTGGTAAGGCTCTCGTTAAGGCTGGTCCACAGCTCTAGTCTGAAATTCTGGCCGTCAGGCCTTCTATATAAAGCTCCGATCCGTTTGGGTCGGAGTTTTTTTTATTGCCATTCTGGAGAGGATTTAGTATATTTGAGTTTGCAATCAAGTAATCTGCTATTGAAGATTACCTAATAAAACGGCTAGCGATGGAAAAACATCCTGAAATACAATTCCTTCCGAAGGAAGAAATCAAGAAATACCAGGAAGGCAGACTGAAAGAGGCGTTGGAATACGTGTGGAACAAGTCTCCTTACTACAGAAACATCTATACACAAAAAGGCATTGACATAAACCGGATCCGGACCCTTGAGGACCTTTGTCAGCTGCCGGTCACTACGAAATCCGACCTTCAACTGCATGGCAACGAATTCCGCTGCGTGGCGCCGGAAGATATTATCGATTATGCCACGACGTCAGGAACTCTCGGCGATCCTGTGACATTCACAGAGACCGAAGAAGATTTGTGTCATCTTGCTTATAATGAGCAACTTTCATTCCAGACTGCGGGCTGCATGAAACAGGATATCCTCCAGGAAATGGTCACCATAGACCGTCGTTTCATGGCAGGACTCGCATACTTTTTGGGTGCGCGCGAGCTCGGAATGGGCGTGGTCCGTGTCGGCAACGGCATTCCCGAACTGCAGTGGGACACCATTAACCGTATCCATCCGACTGTCGGAATGGCAGTGCCGTCTTTCCTCGTGAAACTTATCTCGTTCGCGGAAGAACACGGAATAGATTACCGTAATTCGTCCATGAAGAAATGTGTCTGTATCGGTGAGGCGTTGCGTGATCCCAAGACATTCGAACTGAATACCTTGGGACAGATTATCCATGACAAATGGCCTGAGCTTCAGCTGTATACGACATACGCTTCCACTGAAATGCAGCATTCTTTCACTGACTGCGAATATTTCAACGGCGGACATCTTCAGCCGGAACTGATGATCGTGGAATTCCTCGACGACGACAATAATCCTGTAGATCCGGGTGAAGCAGGTGAGGTAACCATAACTACTCTCGGCGTTACGGGAATGCCGCTTGTAAGATTCAAGACAGGCGACGTGGTATATCATTATGATGAGCCATGCCGTTGTGGCAGAAATACCGTCCGCGTAAGTTCTGTGGTCGGACGTAAAAAACAGATGATTAAGTTCAAAGGTACAACACTTTATCCGCCAGCACTTTTCGATATTCTCGACAATATCCCTGATGTGAAAAATTATGTGGTCGAGGTGTTTACCAACGAACTTGGTACAGATGATGTATTGGTACGCGTAGGAACATTGACACCTGGCGAAAGATTCGAGAAGGAGATTAAGGATATTTTCCGCGCGAAGGTCAGGGTCGCTCCGGGCGTCATTTTCGATACTCCTGAGAACGTCTCGAAGATCATGTTCCCGCCGATGAGCCGCAAACCGGTGAAATTCATCGACAAACGAAGTCATTGACAAAAACTTATAGAAATATGAAACGCTTTTTTATGACATTGGCCGCTTTGGCCGGAATTGCGTGCCTCGCTCTTAATGCGCAGGATACCAAATCGTTGGAAAAATACTCTTCCGTGAAATTCTACGGAATCGACTTCTCGTTGGCTAAGGTTACCGGAGTTACGGAGACTCCTGCCGAGTTTATCGCTGCTTTCAGGGAGATCGACAAGCTGATGCTTTCTGAGGAAGATAAATATGTCTCTCCTATGGCAAAACGTCTGAAATTGGCCATCAAAACAGTGGATATCGATCCGACTCTCAAGAAAATCGAGGATATCGACGAGACTGATCTCATCGTGAACCGCACACCTGAGGCGTTGTCGAACCAAGATATCGAGTTGGAGGTCCAGTCGATGGATATTCCTGCAGATGAGGGACTTGGCTTGGTCGTATTCGCCGGGGAATTGAATAAAGGTACGAAGATGGGTACATATTATTATACATTCTTCGATTGCAAGACCAGAGAAATCGTCTCATGTATGCCGTTCAAGGGCCAGGCCAGCGGATTCGGTCTGAGAAATTACTGGGCGAATTCATTCTATCGCACTATCGCAGAGATTAATCCTACCAAATTCTATCAGTCCAAGAAAAAGATTAAGGAGGGAGTTTCTGAAGGATTCGAGGCGGTGAAAGAGAAAGTTACTGGGAAGAATGAATAGTCCAGACCGGAATCTCCGAGTCGGTTAGAAATATAAGAGCCGGTTGGAGACCCCGCTCGAAATTAAGAAGTCCGTTCGCAATGGACGGGCTTCTTCTATATAAAAATGGCCCCGCAGAAATGAAGCGGGGCCTGGTTGCTTATTGGTTGGCGCGTATCACTACGCTTTTCTTTCCTTGTTTCTTGTGAGCTTTTCTTTCATGGCGTCAACACATTCATTGACAGCCTCCTCGAAGGTTTTGGCATTTCTTTCGATTACCTGGGAACCTCCCGGAACATGAATCTGAAGCTTGACATTCTTGTTCTCCGGCTTTTCCAAAAGCGACATGACAACTTCCACATCTGTGATAGCATCGTCGAACTTCTCGAGTTTAGAAACTTTCTTTTCTACGAAGTCCAGAAGTTTCTGGTCAGCGTTGAACTTGAGTGACTGTACTCTAATCTCCATGTTTACCTCCTCTTTTTGCCCTTGGATGGGCGTTTGCATATACTTTCTTCAGCTTCTCGACAGTGTTATGCGTATAAACCTGCGTGGCTGCGAGCGATGAGTGTCCGAGCAATTCCTTTATGGAATACAGGTCTGTTCCCTCGTCCAGCAACTCTGTCGCCAGAGTATGTCTCAGAACATGAGGTGACTTCTTTCCGGTTATGCCTTCCACATCACCAAGCTCGCGTTTCACTGCTCTGTCCACGAAAACCGGATAAAGTTTCTGTCCGTTAACCGTGATCAATAGCGGCTCTTCCGCGCCTCTTTTCCGCCCCACTGCCATATCAGCTACATTCAAATATAGTGAAATTTCTTGAATTAACGCATCTACAGCAGGAATTTCTCGCATTTTATCACCTTTTCCTGTAAAACGTATTATTTTCCTGCTGGAGTCCACCGAACCGATTTTCAGGGAAATCAGCTCCGCTCGCCTCATCCCTGTCTCATATAATATGCTAATTATCAGCCTTCTCAGTCGTCTGTTATACAGCTCTTCGGCTGCTTTATATGCGCTGGAAGTCCTCGGAGTGCCGTCGCGCAGTGCTTCAGCACATTTTTCGAATTCTGTGAGTGATTCCGTGTCCACAGACGGTTCACTCGCATTGAAATAAACATCCATCGAGTCCTTGCGGAAGAAATTGGGGAGGCGTTTTTCGCATTTCGGCCTTTTCACGAGCCTCGCCGGATTCGACGCGAGCAGCCCGCGCGACATCAGGTACCGGCAGAAACTGCTGAGCACCGAAATATGTTGTGAGACGGTCCTCGCGCCGAGCTTCTGCCCGTCCATCAGATGAACCTCGTAATTGCGGATCCCGGTGGGGGTGAGAGTTCGGGTCAATGCCGTTTCGCGGTCTGTTTCATCTGGTCCGCAGGCGAAATCGCAGAAGTTTCTGAGGACATCCGCGTAAATCTCACGAGTGCGGTCCGAATACCTCTTTACACCGGTGATATATAATATGAAGTCATCCGTCAGCATGGATTATTGTTTTTCTGTCAGGCCCATAGTAGGGGCGTGCTCGCGCATAAGTTTGTCGGCTTCCTCGAATGTGTTGCCGATGACGCCGTCCAATATAGCGTTCTTTATAAACTCCTTAAGCTCACCGATTTCCTTACATGGAGGGATGCCGTAAACCTGCATGACATACTCTCCCGTGATAGGATTTTTAAAGTTCCGGATTTCATCTTTCGCCTCCACTTCCACCAGTTTACGGCGTACTTCTTCGAAGTTTTTGCGGATACGTTCCACCTTTACGGGATTCTTCGACGTTATATCTGCATTGCACAGAATCATGAGGTCCTGAATCTCGTTGCCTGCATCGAAAAGCAGCCGTCTTACAGCAGAATCTGTGACCTCGCTGTCTACGAGCGCTACCGGTCTATGATGCAGAGCCACAAGCTTTTGCACATATTTCATCTTTTCGTTCAGCGGCATTTTCAGCTGCTGGAAAATCTTCGGAACCATTCTGCCGCCGATGGCCTCGTGTCCGTGGAATGTCCAGCCGCAATGCGGGTCGTATCTCTTGCTGGCCGGTTTTCCGATATCGTGCAGCAGGGCGGCCCAGCGCAGCCACAGGCAAGGTTCTGTTCTTACGCTTTCCACGAAACCGTCGCCGTCTTCCATCGGAGTGTAGTCTTTCAATGTCCCCGCCGCGATGCCTTTCGCCTCGTCAGCGATTACATTTTCGACGACCTGGAGGGTGTGCGAAAAGTTGTCCTTATGACCGCGTCCGTCCACTGTCTCGACGCCCTTCAGTTTCGCCAGCTGTGGCAGGACGTATTCGAGCAGGCCAGTCTGGCCCATGAGTTTGAAGGCCATGGACGGATGGGCGCAGAGCAGCATCTTGTTCAGTTCCTCCGCGATGCGCTCCTTCGAGAGAATCGTCATCCTGTCGCGCATCCTGTGCATGGCGTCGAGGGATTCCGGAACTATCTGGAACTCATGGTCCTGTGTGCTGAGTTTCGCTGCGAATCTGACTGCACGGAGCATTCTCAGCGGGTCGTCGCTGTAGGTCGTGTCCGGGTCGAGCGGGGTGCGGATAATTCCTGCCGCCAGATCGCGAATGCCGCCGAACGGGTCCACCAGCGCCCCGAAATCTTCTTTCTGCAGGCTCAATGCCAATGCGTTGATGGTGAAGTCGCGTCTTTTCTGGTCGTCTTCCAGTGTGCCGTCTTCTACTATCGGTTTTCTGGAATTGCGGTTATACGATTCTTTTCTTGCGCCCACGAATTCGATTTCTGTCCCGTGGTATTTCAGCATGGCTGTGCCGAAATTCTTGAATACCGAGACGCGGCATCCGTGGTGTTCGCTTTTACATATATGGTCAGCTACGGCAGTGGCCAATTCGATTCCGCTGCCTTCGACTACGATGTCTATGTCATTTGTCTTTCTGCCTAAGAAGCAGTCTCTTACGAAGCCTCCGATAACGAAAGCCCTGACTCCTTTCTCCTCCGCTACTTCGGATACAATCCCGAAAATCGGGTGCTCCAAAAATCCTTCTGTTTTCGTCATATATTATATTTGTATTATCTCTTCCCAGAGAGGCGGTCTCTTCATGAATTCGAGACGGTCGCCGTCTTTGAGCGCGATGATGGTGCTTTTTCCGTTGGTTATGACTATGTATCTGACGTTCAGCACCATATCGTATCTCAACGCTTGTTCTAATGTTTCTTGGGTCAATGTTATGTCAGGCCTTTTGCATTCCACTATCATCGCCGGGTCGAGTTTTCTGTCGTAGACCACGATGTCAGCGCGGTATTCTTTTTTTACTGTGCCTGCACCATATTTGAGCCCTACTTCGCTCATCATCATGTGAGCGGGAACGTGCATGGTATCGCGGAGCATGGTGATGAACCACTGCCTAACCCTTTCTTCGGGAGTCAGCGGTACCTCTTTTTTCCTAAGCGGGTCCCATATCATATTTCCGTTCATCTGTGCAAAGATAGTTAATATCGCTCAATGTCCATTCGAATGTTTTTATTATATCCTGTTGTTCAGCCACATCATTTCTTCTATCCGTCTACTATAGCTCGTACAACATTCCTGGATGTCCGTAATATGTAGCGCCGTGTTTCACCCGTAATCGGTGCGGCAGGCTCATCGAAACCTAAAGCAGGAACGTGGTGCAAATCCGGATCCGGTACGGCAGACCGTGCTGTGGAGTGAAATTCCTCAGCACCTGTAAGGCGCTCTATTTCAGCGATATTCTCAGGATTGATGCCGGAGCCAGGCATAACGATTATTCGCCCTGCAGCCTGTTTTACAAGCCGCGAAATCAGTTCCGCTCCTGCCAATGCTTTTGGCTGCTGCCCAGATGTCAATATTCTGTCGCATCCCAGTTCAACTATCTGTTCCAGAGCCAGTTCCGGGTCGATACAAACGTCGAAGGCCCGATGAAAGGTCACGCTCATCCCGCCCGCAGCCTCGACCATACGGCGGCAATTGTTTACGTCAATGCTGCCCTCTGGGGTCAATGCTCCTATGACGACGCCGTCGACGCCGGCAGAATGGCAAAATTCTATGTCTGAAATCATTGACCTGAACTCGGATGGGGAATAGACAAAACTTCCTTCCCTGGGGCGGATCAGCACATTGACTTTTATGCGCGATGCGGCAGCCGCGACAGCCTCCATTATCAGCCCATGACTCGGGGTTACTCCGCCGCAACTGATTGCAGAACAAAGTTCTACACGAACAGCACCTCCATAATACGCCTCCATGACATCATCCACCGACGTGCAACAAACCTCTATTTTTCTCATAACCTACTTTATCTACCTCTACAAAGGTAATATAATATTAAACCCAGATAGTACGAAACATAGGCCAAATACCTTTATTAGGTACAGGTGTCTGAATGGAGAATTTACATTTTTTATAAAACTCGAGTGTGCTATAATTAATATTATGCATGGCTTTGACAGATAAAAAAATGCAGCCTCCAAGCAATTGCGAACGAGCTTTGTTTGCGATTTCTTCCACAATTTCACTTCCTATTCCCTCATTCTGGTACTTGCAATTTACGGCTAGGAACGAAATCTCCAGAGCAGGGTAAACAAATTTGGATTCAAATTCCTCTCTGTAGATTTCGTCAACGTCGGGTAGAGATGTAGACGATGCTCCATCCCGCATATCATCAAACAAATCCTCATCGATGTCGATTGAATCAAATGATAATGAGAATACAGCAATGACAGAGTCATTATAACTGTTTTTGACCCAATATGTTACACAATAATGATTATCTGAATATACCTTCAGTTTAGTATGAATAAACTCATCAAGAGACTCGATACCACAAGTAAAATCTTCTAAAATAGAATAATCAGTCAATACGCTGATCTCAAACCCCACACCCATATCGACACTCTATTTCCATTCAAATTTGTACTTTCTTTCTTTAGGTTTGATTTGACACTCCTCAGAATGAGTTTTTTTGCAGGCCAAAGACTCTAAAGCAGCTTTGCGCACAGCTTTAGCAAACTCACCTTTTACCAACTCTTTCTTTACATTCATTCCCAACATAACTACACTTTTTAGGTAACTTCTGCTAAGATAATATTCTTTTTTCAAATTTCATAATAATGTTTTTGCTTTTATATCCCGGCGATGACGGCGCGGAGCTGGGAGGCGAGGGAGGTGTTGTATCCTGTTGAGAGGTAGACTGTTCGGCCGAAACTGTCGCACATGGCTATGACCGGAAGCGTCTTGGTTTCGCTGTGGCATCCGTCGCAGAGCATATCTCTGATTTCGGATGCGCTGTCGATTCCGAAACTCGTCATGTCACTGTCCAGCAGACCCCTGAGTCTGGCGGCATTGGCCTCACTCTGACCGAAAACCATAATCGGGCGTCCCCACGCGGCCAGTTCAGCGCTCATCGACTGCATATCCCTGATAGCGTGATTGCTTGGCTCATCTCCGTCACCGAATACCGCCACGAGGAAATATCCGCGTCCTGTCGTGCTCAGAATAGACTTCTTTTCGCCCTCCAATGGCTGGTACAATGCCTCGGGATCCATGGCACCGATGACACTGATTTCTTCATTACTTTCTCTCATAACTAGCTGTACATCAGTGTTTTTGTCTTTTTCTACTACGAAAGTGACCATGCGTGCCAACACCTTGCCGCTCGCGAGTCTCGTTCCACTTGTAAGCAAATAAGTTCCGGCGTCCAAAGTAAACGGCGTGCTGAAACTTTTGGCCGAAGCATCCGCTCCCAGTTCTGTCGCGTCACCGCCTTCGAAATCAAGCAGTTGCCTGTTTCCGCCCTGTATTTTGCTCAATGTGAAATGTCTGTAATACTCAGGATTGTCCAGCGTTCCTTTGCCCGGAACATAACTCATGGTCATCGTCCCTTTCTCTGAAACCTGTCCCGAAGTCGCGCTCTCTAGACGGATGTCAATCCATTCATTGTCAGTCATATACTGCGCCTTGCCAGTCATCTGGTCTATCCTCGACGGAATGCCGAATGTCCTCAATGCTGCAATCATGAAAATATCTCTCGAACGTGAATCTGCCTTACGGATGCGCAGCGTTCCTGCAGGCGTAGCCTGTAAATTTCTGGCATTCAGCTCATTGGCTACAGTGATATTCTTCTTTGTCCAAGAAATGATTTTGTCTGCCAATGCCGCAGCCCCGTCAGGAGTCGTGACCTCGTTCGCCTCTTCGTTACCATATATATAAGGTGCCAAAGTGTTCCAAATATCCATGTGGAAAGGCTGCAAAAACTCCCCGTGAATTCGCGGACAAAGCACGAAATCGAAGTAAATGTTTTCGTTATTTTTGCTGATGAAATTCGGTTTCGCGGCAGAAATCAATGCATCCAAAAGCACGTCACATTTTGTGTCCCTGATATCTTTCCGGCTCAGCGTCTTGAGCATTTCCAGGCCCTCGCGCAGCAAATCATTATCATTGGCCTTAACCATGAACTCTCTGATTTCCCGCCAGTTACCTTTCGCATCGATCAGTTGTTTACACGCGGCATCCGAATATTCCGTCGCCAGACCGAGGCGCTCAGCGGCATTGACCTTATCCGTAAAAGTCGCGGTGTAGGCGAGCCTCAGCGAATCCTCTCGCGCGAGCCTCAGCTTGTTCGCAGCTACCGCAGCCTCACTCGCTTCCGCCGGAATCCTGCCGGGTGCAGGCGGGTTTATGTCAATGTCGATGTCCATCATTTCTGTGTCGTTATGGTCTAACGTGACCACTATTTCGCAGTCTTCCGCTCTGTCTGTGTGGAGGAGTCCGGTGCCGTAACGTCCGCCAGATGAGGCCCATACGAACATGTCTCCGATTCCGGTGTGAAGTGATGCCTGGCCGTTTTGGTCGGTTTTGAGTGTCACGGCAGGGAACATTTCACCATAATTATATATACAGAATCCGACATTGGCCCCGGTGACAATATTTCCTGTGGAATCCTTGACTGTCACGATGTTACGCCTTGTCTTGACGTAATTTCCGATTACATTTATTTCTGTGAAGTTTTCTGTGCGGCGGATTACATCCTCGGGGCCGTCGTAGTCGCCGAAAACAAGGGTGTGCATCAGCATTGCCCTGGACGCAGGCTCGTTGAACCAAGCCATATTCAACTCCGGCTCAGGTTCGCAAGCTCCTAAGAATGACCACTTTCCGTCTGTCCAAACTTCTACCCAAGCATGGTTGTCATCCGTATGCGCCCACCTCGGAGTGTAGACCTGTCGTGCAGGTATGCCGACTGTACGCATGGCTGCAACCGTAAAGGTCGACTCTTCTCCGCAACGTCCTTCGCCGTTCAGCATCGACGCGAGCGGTGACGACGTTCTGGCATCTGACGGCGTATATGTTACCTTTTCATGGCACCAATGGTTGATTTCCAAGGCCGCATCATGCATCGAGAGACCATTTACGCGTGCTTTCAATGTGTCATAATACATCGTCCTGAAATCGTCCAGTCTCTCGTTGTTTACGCGGACCGGCAGGACGAAGTGCTTGAACAGCTGGTCGTTAAGCTGTTTTCCCCACGGCATCTCTCGCCTGGCCTTCAACGCCACTTCAGCATTGGCCTTAAAAAAATCTTCGCTATAATCGCCCTTGTCAGCGATGCTCATGTACTCGTAAAGGAAACTTACGGCATCGTTCACCGTCATCTCTTTTGCGCAACCGCTGAGAACCAGGATCGTCGCGGTCATAGTCAAGGCTAATTGTTTCAGTGTCATATGTTTAATGTTCTGTAGCATGATGTACGCTATTATATAATTGTTTGAAATTCAATTCCTCTTTCGAAACTTTGTTCCCCACGATGACTGTCAGGATTCTGGCGTATGGAGACTGGTTTTTACCCATGGTGACTTTTAAGTGCATTTTACTGTCTCTCAGAACTTTAACGTCATTCAGTTCGATTTCTCCCATACCGTCGAACCTCGGGAAAGACATATAAGTTGATTTCCCGTTTTGTTTCACGAATCCGCTGACGAGAATTCCGTTCAGCATGACCCCGGTCACGTTCCAATCGTCGTTGCTGAAATTCACCTCCGCCGTCCCGCCACCGACGCTGATCTCGACTTCCGTCTGCGACGGCCCGATCTCCTCGACGAAAACCCGCGAATTGCAACTGCCCGCCGCCAGAAGAAAAGCTGTCGCCACCATGGTTCGGGTCAATGCCTTTTTTATGTCAATGCCAATTTTTGTCATGTATAGCTTCGAATTTGTCCAAAGATACTTAAATTACGATGACAGTTGCTATTTCTTCATATAAAACGTATTCTTTTCGCTAAATTTTCATAAATTTGAAGATAGGTATACTTACTATAGTAAAATTTTTTAGTTATGAATACACATGTTGTGATAATGGCAGGAGGTATCGGAAGCAGGCTTTGGCCTGTCAGCACTCCTGAAATGCCTAAGCAATTTATAGATTTGCTTGGTGTAGGCAAATCACTCATACAGCTTACAGTAGAACGCTTTTTGCCGGTGTGCAATCATTCTGGAATCTGGGTGGTGACATCGGAAAAATACGTGGACACGGTACGTAAACAGCTGCCGAGAATTCCTGAAGACCAGATACTTGCGGAGCCAGTGCCTCGCAACACTGCTCCATGTATCGCTTATGCTTGTTGGAAAATCATGCAGAAAGATCCTGACGCTAATATCGTAGTTACTCCTTCAGATGCATTGGTCTTGAAGACCGGTAAGTTCGCGGACTCCATCAGGAAGGCATTGAACTTTACAGAAAGTTCGGACAGTATCGTCACTATAGGTATTCATCCCGACAGGCCTGAGACTGGCTACGGATATATTTGCTCGACCTCTACGGAGGAGGATAAGATCGTGAAGGTCAGTGAGTTCAAGGAGAAACCAGATAAGGCTACGGCCGAGAAATATCTGGCTGCAGGCAACTATTTCTGGAATGCGGGCATTTTCGTGTGGTCGGTCAAGACTATCGTGAAGGAGTTGCGCAAGTTCGCTCCGCAGATTACTGACATCATGGACAAATTGTCAAAATCTTTCGGAACACCGGATGAAAAATCAGCATTGACAGAACTCTTCCCTAAATGCGATAAGATTTCTATCGACTATGCGGTGATGGAAAAGTCTGATTCTATTTATGTTATAGCCTCTGACCTGGAATGGTCGGACCTTGGAAGCTGGACTTCTGTGGGCAAGCAGATTCAGGCGGATCCGCAGGGAAATAAGCCTGTCGGACCGGATGTGCGTCTTTTTGGGTGCGAGAATTGCATAGTACATGCCGGAGATTCGAAAATGGTAGTAGTCGAAGGCTTGAAGGATTATATCGTGGCGGAGAAAGGCGGTAATGTTCTCGTCTGCCCGATTTCGGATGAACAGAAAATTAAAGATTTTACCGCTGATAAATAATTGATATTATGCGAATTGCGATTGTAGGAACAGGTTATGTGGGACTTGTGAGCGGAACATGTTTCGCTGAGATGGGTGCTGATGTCACTTGTGTGGATATAGATAAAGACAAGATTTCACGTCTGGAGAAGGGTGACATTCCTATTTATGAGCCCCAGCTCGATGAGATGGTCCTGAGGAATGTGAAGGAATGCAGGCTCCATTTCACGACGGATCTTAGAGAGTGTCTGGATGATGTGGAAGTGGTGTTCAGTGCTGTGGGTACGCCTCCTGACGAGGATGGAAGTGCGGATTTGAAATATGTGCTGGATGTGGCCCGTACGGTGGGCAAGAATATGAAGGATTATGTTCTTCTTGTCACCAAATCTACTGTGCCTGTGGGAACTGCCGCGAAGGTGCGTGCTGTGATTAAGGAAGAGCTCGATGCACGTGGTTTGGATATTCCTTTCGATGTGGCTTCCAATCCGGAGTTCCTGAAGGAAGGTTCTGCCATAAAGGACTTTATGAGTCCTGACCGTGTGGTGGTCGGCGTGGATTCCGAACGTGCCAAGGATCTGCTTACCAGATTGTATAGGCCTCTGATGCTCAAGAGTTTCCGTGTTATGTTTACGGATATCGCTTCTGCTGAGATGATTAAATATGCAGCCAATTCGATGCTTGCTACCCGTATCAGTTTCATGAATGATATTGCGAATTTGTGTGAGAAGGTCGGTGCTGATGTTAATATGGTAAGGCAGGGCATCGGTGCTGATTCGAGAATCGGAAGCAAGTTCCTGTATCCTGGTTGCGGATATGGCGGAAGTTGCTTTCCTAAGGATGTAAAGGCATTGATCCGAACCGCTCAGAAAAATGGTAGCAGGATGCGGGTGCTGGAGTCGGTGGAGGAGGTGAACGAGGAGCAGAAGCGGCTGGTGTTCAAGAAGTTATACCGTCATTATGGGGGAGAACTTCGCGGTTTGAAGATCGCTTTGTGGGGACTCGCTTTCAAGCCTGATACGGATGACATGCGCGAGGCCACTTCTCTGGTGACGATCGACCTTCTTACGAAGGCGGGTTGCGAAGTCGTTGTGTATGACCCGGTTGCGATGGATGAATGTCGCAGGAGAGTAGGGGATAAGGTGACTTACGCGGCTGATATGTACGAAGCTGTGGATGGCGCTGATGCTTTGCTGATGCTTACGGAGTGGAAGCAGTTCAGGATGCCGCAGTGGGATAAAGTTAAAGAATTGATGAAAAAGCCGCTTGTTATCGACGGTAGGAATATTTATGATCCGGAGTCTATGTTCGAGGCTGGATTTACCTATTCTTGTATAGGAAGAAAATAAATGGAACGCCCTCATTTTAAAACAGTTGTCATTTCCGATGTCCATATCGGATCCCGACATTCCAAGGTTAAGGAAGTCACTGAGTTTCTTTCTGCCGTGGACTGTGACCGTCTGATTATGGATGGAGATATAATCGACGGATGGCAACTGAAAAACTCGGAGGATAAGTGGACTACTGTCCATTCTGCTTTCTTTTATGTCATCATGAAGATGATGGAGAAGCATAATACCGAGGTTATTTATATCGCCGGAAATCATGATGATTTCTTGGATGCGTTAGTTCCGTCGAAGATGTTCAATATCATGCTGGTGCATGAGTATATCATAAGGGAGAAGGCTCATTCTTATGTGATTATTCATGGTCATGCGTTCGACAGTATCACTGCGCAGTTTACCTGGATTGCGAAGTTGGGTGACTTGGCGTATAATTTACTGTTGAAGTTCAACAATATCTGGAATCGGGCCCGTCTGAGGCATGGAAAGGAGTATTATTCTTTTTCTCAGGTCCTTAAGCATAAGGTAAAGCAGGCGGTGTCTGCGATTTCCGGTTTTGAGTCTGATTTGGCGTCTTTTGCGAAGGCAAAGGGCTGTGACGGAATTATTTGCGGACATATTCATCATCCGGAGGACAAGATGCTGAAGGGAGGAATCCATTACCTGAACTCCGGTGATTGGGTGGAGTCTCTGACGGCGCTTGTGGAGGATTATGAGGGACGTTGGAAGATTGTAAAATATTCAGATATAGTGCGATGAAGGTTCTGTTTATCATACAGGGAGAGGGCCGCGGTCATCTTACGCAGGCCATGACGATGGAGAGGCTGCTGATGTCTCATGGACATGAGGTGGTGGGGATGCTCGTGGGGAAGAGTGAGTCTCGCAAGTTGCCGGCTTTTTTTACTGATAATGTGCATGCGCCGATTTCGTATTTCGAGACTATCAATTTCGTGACGGCTAGTTCGGACAAGAAGCCGGATGCGTTGAAGACGATTTTGTTCAATGTCGCTGTCTCCCCGAAGTTTTTCCCGTCTGTGAGTCTTATCCGTTCGCAGATTAAGGAGAGCGGGGCTGATATTGTGGTGAATTTTTATGAGTTGCTGGGAACTATAGGTTATGAGTTGTCCGGCAAGTCGGTTCCGATGGTTTGTATAGCTCATCAGTTCCTGTTCTTGCACGATGATATGCATATTCCTGAGTTCGGGTACGAGGGGCATATTGCGTTGAATTTGTTTTCGCGCGCGATAGCCGGTTCCGCGACGAAGTTGCTGGCTTTGTCGTTCAGGCCAATGCCGGATGATCCCGGTCATAAGATTAAGGTGGTTCCGCCGTTGCTCAGGCCGGAGGTCTTGGCGATTCGTGATACGTCCGATTTCCGCAAGGGGGATTATATTCTCGGCTATATGCTGAATGCGGGTTTCGCGGAGGAGGTCAATGCCTGGCATGATGCTCATCCTGAGGTACCGCTGCATTTTTTCTGGGACAATGCTGCTGAGGCTCCGGTGAAGGTTGTGGATGATACTCTAAGTTTCTATTACCTTGATGACAAGGAGTTTATAAGACAGATGGCCGGCTGCATGGCATATGCGTCGACTGCCGGTTTCGAGTCGATTTGCGAGGCTATGTATCTTGGCAAGCCGCTGATGATGGTGCCGTCTCACATAGAGCAGAAGTGCAATGCGTTCGATGCCACGAAGTTCGATGCTGCCGTAGAGTCTGACAAGTTCGACCTCAGTGTCCTGCTTAACTTCTCGCAAAACGGTTTCGTTCCCGACGAGGGTTTCCCACAATGGGCCCTTTCAGCCGGTGACATCATCATCCGTGAACTCGAGGCGTTGGTGGCAAAGTAGTGGACCTCTGACGAGAGGGGTGACGATAATCCGCCGACCCCTGGACCGAGGCGTGGATATTGTCACGGCATCGGTAATCTTTCGATCGATACATTATCTTGTAACGTCAGCGACCGGAGGTACCGGCGGAGACCTTCGCTGGCGCTCATCCCTCCGGCTGTCGCCGGCACCTCCCATTTACGAGGTCATGGGTGACCACGGGTCTCCGCCGGAACCTCCAGTCGCCTCTCAATATCCACATGGAGCAAGGGGCTCTGGGAGTCGGCACGGCCCCTCTTTGTAATGCATTGACAAC
>UREV01000001.1 GCA_900546925.1 uncultured Bacteroides sp. | reverse complement strand
ATAGACCGAAAAGACGCACAAAGATTACCAAGTTATTTTTTAAGGATTACTTAAAGAGCTAAATAGACCAAATTTTACCTATTTTTCCTATATTTGTAAAATGTGACAAGCAATAAGCGGCCAATGACAAAATTCGGCAGATTTTGCTGACATTGGACGATTACTAATACTAAACGACTATATTTTATATGGAGGAGAACAGAACATCCCTGCCGGAGAATGCGCAGAGAGAGCTCAAACCAGGAGAAAAATACCAACCACTCCTGAGTCCACAGAAAAATTATCCCGAAGTAACCCCATACTCAGTATGCGTAGGTCTGCTGATGGTAATCTTGTTTTCAGCAGCCGCAGCTTACTTGGGACTTAAGGTTGGACAAGTATTCGAGGCTGCCATACCTATCGCCATTATAGCAGTAGGTCTGACCGGCGCACTCGGAAAGAAAGGAGGACTTGGACAAAACGTCATCATTCAGTCTATCGGAGGATGCTCCGGAGCAGTAGTGGCCGGAGCTATATTCACTCTCCCTGCTATATATATACTAGGTGTAGAAGTGAATTTCATGCAGATGTTCCTCTCTTCATTACTCGGAGGAATCCTCGGAATTCTGTTCCTGATTCCGTTCAGAAAGTATTTCGTAAAGGAAATGCATGGAAAATATCCATTCCCTGAAGCCACAGCCACAACTCAGGTCCTCGTAAGCGGCGAAGGAGGAGGAAGCAACGCAAAGACATTGATCCTAAGTGGCCTGGTCGGCGGACTTTACGATTTCATCATCGCGACATTCGGAGCTTGGAGCGAAACGATAACCACGACAGTGATGCACGCAGGACAGTACGTGGCAGACAAAGCTAAAGTCGTATTGAAACTCAACACAGGTGCAGCTGTCCTCGGTCTCGGCTATATTGTCGGTCTGAAATACGCATTCATCATATGCTGCGGAAGCTTCTTGGTATGGCTAGTCATCATCCCTTTGATGAACGTTCTCTGGGGCGGACAAGTCATTGACCTTATGAATTCCGGTATCACCCAGACAATCGGTGACATGTCCGCGGACGAAATTTTCCGCAACTACGCGCGCCACATCGGAATCGGAGGCATCGCTACCGCCGGCATCATCGGAATCATCAAATCCTTCGGAGTGATCAAGTCTGCCGTAAGCCTCGCGGCTGGAGAGTTTTCCAAAAAACCGGGCCAGAGGGAGACTAATATAGATAGGACAGATGAGGATATATCCATGAAAATCATCGTTTTCGGTATTATCATCACCCTCTTGGCCGTGTTTGCGTTCTTCGCTTTCGGAGGAGTCGTTGAAAACATCTGGCAGGCATTGATAGGTGTTCTTATAGTCGGTATCATCTCTTTCCTCTTCACCACAGTTGCGGCCAATGCCATCGCAATCGTCGGATCGAACCCTGTCAGCGGAATGACCTTGATGACATTGATCATAGCCTCCCTCATTCTGGTAGCGGTGGGCCTGAAAGGCAATGTCGGTATGGCGGCAGCCCTCGTCATCGGCGGAGTCGTCTGCACAGCACTTTCTGTCGCGGGTTCTTTCGTGACCGACCTCAAGATCGGTTACTGGATTGGTTCATCTCCTAAGAAGCAGGAAATCTGGAAGTTCGCCGGTGTCGCTGTCGCAGCCGCAACCGTCTGCGGAGTAATGCTTGTGCTGAACAAGACCTTCGGATTTACCGGAGACAATGCTCTGGTAGCACCTCAGGCCAATGCCATGGCAGCTGTCATCCAGCCATTGATGAATGGTGGCGGAGCCCCTTGGATACTCTACGGAATCGGCGCATTGATAGCTATAGTATTGACAATGTGCAAGATACCTGCACTTGCATTCGCTCTCGGAATGTTCATTCCTATCGATCTGAACCTTCCTCTGCTCGTCGGCGGCGCGATTTCATGGTTCGTCAGCACGAGAAGCAGTGATGAGAAGGTCAATGCTGCAAGACAGGAGAAGGGTACTCTCATCGCATCCGGATTCATCGCCGGCGGCGCACTCATGGGAGTCGTCAGTGCGATTCTCAAGTTCGCAAACGTCGATATGTACATGACCGAGTGGCAAGCTGCTTACGGAGAAGCGATTGCTATCCTGCCTTATATCGCCATCATAGCTTTTATCACCGGAGCAGCGATGAAAATCAAAACTGACAAAAACGCATAACACATAATATTATATGGAAAAAATACTTGACAGATTCCTGAGATACGTCTCCATCGACACACAGTCTGACGAGAACTCAGAATCACAGCCAAGTGCAGCAAAAGAGCTGGACTTGCTGAAATTGCTTTGCAAAGAACTGAATGATATGGGAGTAGAAGCCACACTCGACGAGTATGGCTATGTTATGGGTACAATACCTTCCAACATTGACAAAAAAGTACCTGCAATCGGTTTTATCGCTCACGTGGATACTTCTCCTGACGCATCTGGAAAAGATGTCAAACCTCAGATTATCAGCAACTATGATGGTGGGGATATCGAACTCAAAGGTATGCCTGGACTCGCACTTAAACCGTCAGAATTCCCTGAACTGCTGAACCACAAAGGAGAGACATTGATCACAACCGACGGTACTACCCTCCTCGGCGCAGACGACAAGGCCGGTGTGGCGGAAATCATGAACGCAGTTCAATATATCGTAGAACATCCTGAATTCAAGCACGGTGAAATCAAGATCGGATTCACTCCTGACGAGGAAATCGGACGCGGAGTCGTAAAATTCGACGTGAAGAGATTCGGCGCAGACTACGCATACACCATGGACGGAGGAGAAATCGGAGAATTGGAATTCGAGAATTTCAACGCTGCTTCAGCCAAGATTCATATCCAGGGACGTAATGTTCATCCCGGCTATGCGAAGGACAAGATGAAGAACGCCATCATTATCGGTATGGAGTTAAATGACTTGCTTCCTGTAGGCCAGCGTCCTGAGCTCACAGAAGGTTATGACGGATTCTTCCACATCATCAGTTTCAACGGAACTGTGGAGGAGGCTGATTTCGGCTACATCATCCGCGACCATGACAGGAAAAAGTTCGAGGACAAGAAAGAGCTTATCCGCAAATG
This sequence comes from uncultured Bacteroides sp., assembly GCA_900546925.1. Classification (GTDB taxonomy): domain Bacteria; phylum Bacteroidota; class Bacteroidia; order Bacteroidales; family UBA932; genus Cryptobacteroides. The sequence continues at coordinate 159,045 of UREV01000001.1, read as the reverse complement.
CGTGGATTTCATTAATATGAAATATGGCGAAGGCACTGCTACTCTGGAAGTTAAAGACCAGTACTACAATATGCGCGAGCAGGTGGAGCCTTACTATTTCATAGTGGAGAAAGCAATCAAAGCCATGGAAATGGCCGACATCAAACCAAAGATTCAGCCAATCCGCGGTGGCACCGACGGAGCAAACCTCTCATTCAAGGGACTTCCATGTCCGAACATTTTCGCCGGCGGACTGAATTTCCACGGAAAGATGGAGTTCGCTACCCTGGAGAACATCGAAAAAGCATCTCAGGTGGTATTGAATATCATCAAGCTTTACGCTGAATAGACCATAAAATGCTATATATAAAAAGCAGGGATAACCATCACAGTCATCCCTGCTTTTTTATCATAATACAGATGCGATGCTAACACATATAAGATGAACCACCAGAGACTAATCTGTATCAACTTCCTCTGTCTGAGCATCTTGCGCACCACGCATAGCCTTCTTCGCCGCCTCACGAGCCGCAGCTTCAGCAGCACGGGCAGCTTTCGACGCAGCTTTCCGATCCTCACGCTCCTTCTGTTTCAGATACACCGCCTTGTACTTTTCCAGACGCGCATCATCCACCTTCTGCTGATCCAGCATCTTCAGATAAGACTTGAGCTTCTTCTGGCGCAACTTCGCCGCCTTCTTGTCGGCCTTCGCCTGAGCTTTCGCCGCATCCAGGCTATCCAACCTCGCCCATTTCGCCTCGCGCGCAGCTATCTTCGCCTGCCGGGCCGCAAGTTTTGCCTGTCGGGCAGCTTCTTTCGGGTCGGTTTGGGTCAATGCCAATGTATCTTTGGCTGCTGCATTGTTTGATAATGAATCAGTTACAGAAGACAGCGAATCTACAGGTGAGGTCACTTTGTTCAAAGAATCCACCTGAGGCAATGCCTGAGACAACGAATCGACGGCATTGACAATACCCGTAGAATCTGCATTGGCCTTTAACGCCTCAGCCTCCTTGCGGGCAGCCTCGCGCTTCGCCTTTTCTGCCTTGTCCTTCTCGATCTTCTTGTAGACGCCGGACATATATCCTGGGAAATACTTGTCAGTAAAGGTGAAAACGGTCCTTGGTCTGGCAGCGTACTTTCTGCGCTCGGAAGGCCTGACAGTCAATGGGGTAATGTCGCTCTTGCCGCGCGGGCGCTTGTCCGGAAGCCAGTTGAAACCCTTGAGCACACGCTCCTCGCGCGTCATCTGGGCCACCGGATAACCATCATTCTTGGCAGTATCGAAATAATAGACACGGTCGAGATCGCCATCCTTGAACGTCGCATAAAGCATCTTGGCCTCGCTCTTGTTCACCGTCGCGTAAACACTGTCCTCCTGAAGATAGAACACGGCATTGGCATCACCGAGGGCATCGAAACGGGTAAGCGCACCTGTGGTGTCGAAATATGCCAGCATCTCAGCCGCGCGGATCTGGTCGAAACAGAGAGAGTCCTCCTGAACGATTATGAAGGCATTCGACATGAGACTCGCCTTCTGGAGGGAGTTATTTCTTATCACGGCATAGAGGCTGTCGGCAGAATACTGTCGTCTTCCTTCGTTCCACACCAGAGGCTTCTGATATAGTCTTACGAGAGAGTCCAAACCGCTGTATTCCAACGAGTCACAGGCTATCTGGAAATCACTCTTGAAAATTTTCACATTCTTGAGGGCTGTAATGAAGTTCACCTTGGTCGAGTCGTTGTTCACTGCCAATGAATCTGTCCCCACTGCAAGAGAATCTGCTGGTACTGACAATGAATCCGTCGGCATGGACAATGAGTCTGCGGCCATAGAGAGCGAATCGGTCGCCACTGACACAGAATCAGACTTAACCACAACAGTGTCAGCGTCTTGCGAAATATCTGCAGGTTTAATCGCCGCAGACTTGGACGCCGCCTCAGGCTTCCCGAGCGGAATCTCGTCGGCCTTTCCAGATGCGACATCAACATCCGCATCTGAAGCCTCAGCAGTTTCAGACTTCTTGGCACCTTTCTTAGGCTTAGGACGATTAGGATCATTCTCCGCCGCCTTGGCTGCTGCCTCAGCCGCCTCTTTAGCTGCGCGCTGACGATATGACTGCACAGCATCGGTGGACAAAGCCTCTACACGAGCCTTCGAATTCGCCTGCTCGGCAGCATTGACCTGAAACATCATCTGCATCCTGGCGATGAGGGTGTCGGCACCGAAATAGACGGTATCGGGCGCGGATTCTTTCTCTTTTACCACACCGATGACAGCGGGCTTCCTGGTCATTTTCAGCTGGGAGAGCGAGTCGGTGTAATGCATCTTCCCGGCGAGAGCCGACATATCTCGCGTAGTATCAGTCACTTGCGCGTTGCCAAGCAACTCTATATCCTTCGTGTTCCTGAAATAAAAAAGCGAATCGGCCCAGCCTTCCTGAGTGTCGCTCATGCCGTGGACAGATTTGTTGAAGAGGAATATTTCTTTATTGCGGTCATACCATCCGGCATTGGAAGACAACATGTTGTCATCATGCCAGGCATCGGTGGCATAGCCGAAAGTCGCCTTGTTCGTCGAAGCATTGTATTCCATAGTCGTGGATTTCACAAATATGGAATCGGTGAACATATTCACGTCGTCTATAAACGTAAACAGCTTAGTCTTAGAGTCATACGTACCGCTCTTGCTCTCTATGATCTGACCTTCCTTATCCTTCATGGAACCGCCGTTGAAGAAGACGGCGACACTGTCCCTCGTGTTGTAATCCAAGTACTCGGTTCTAAGTATATTATGGTCCTTGTCCTCAAGTTGCACCAGTGAACCGCGAAATTCCGCCAAATCCCTGTCCACGTAATATGTGAGGCGGTCTCCGGTAAGCACAGTCTGGTCCTGAAGAATCTTCACATTGCTTATGGCGAAGATTTCATTAGTGTTCACATTCCACAGAGCAGTGTCGCAGATAAGGTAGGTATCATTATGCAGAAACCTTGCAGGTCCGGTAACTTTTCTATAGTCAACTCCGTCTTTTTCAATCAATTCCATCGACTGTGCACTGAGCAGACGCACAAGAGAATCCACCTGACTGCTCTTTTCTTGGGCATTCAGGCGGATTATAGTCAACAGAAAAACTGATATCGCTACAAGTATTCTGCGAAATGTCATATCTTAAAAATTTATTATTTACCCGCTAACCTCGCGTCCTGTCTCACAATAGTATTCCAACCTTCGCGGGAAAAATCACAATCTTTAAAAATCGGATCGATCGTGATATATGTCGTTTTTATCTTACTGTCAATGAATTCGTCTATGGCCTCGGTCTGTTTCTTCATCTTGGCCTCTTCAAGCATGGTGCTGTAATCATTTTCGAACGAAGCCGGATGTGCAGGGATAATCTTATCCACACGGATAATCTTATAAACAGTATTTCCGTCACGGCCTTCATTGTCCTTAGACTCTACAGGCTCGGAAATCTCACCCTCCTTGAGATTCTTGATAGCGGCATAATCCTCAGGTTTCAACTGGTCGATTTCGAAATATGAAGAACCCGTGTTCGGGTCAGCCATCTGACCGCCGTTGGTCTTCGTCGCCGCATCCTGAGAGTAGAATTTCGCTGCCAATGAGAAAGTCACGGCATTATTGTGAATTTCTGTTTTCAGGGAGTCCAACGTCTTGAATGCCTTTTCCTTATCCTGCTCGGTGTACTGAGGTTTGATGAGGATATGGCGGGCGTTGAACATATCTCCTTTCTTGTCAATGACTTCGATGATATGGAATCCGTCAGGGGTCTCGACAATCTGCGAAATCACACCCGGCTTAAGTGACATGGCCGCGTCAGAGAAAGCAGGCCAGAAAATGGACTTGGATGCCATTCCGAGTTCTCCACCCTTTCTTGCGCTACCCGGATCTTCAGAATAGATTCTCGCAAGAGTACTGAACTTCTCACCGTTTATGATTCTCTCTCTTATGCTGAGCAATTTCTCTTTCACAGCCAAGTTTGCAGCCTCGCGGTCCGGATAGATACAAATCTGACTGAGCTGATACTTGATCGGAACCATCGGCAGGTCCTCAGGATCAGTATTCTTTATATAGTCTTTCACATCCTGCGGAGTCAGTTCCGGAATCTTGGACGCGATCTGAGACTGCATCTGCTGTGTAAGTGTCATATCTTCAAGCTGTTGTCTCCACTCCTGACGAAGTTTGTACAACGGCTTTCCATAGAAATTCTCAACTGCCTCATCCCCTCCGAAATTTGTCCTCACCTGATCCATACGCTGAGCCAATGAGCTGTTCACCATCTCCTGATTCACCGACAAAGAGTCGACACGGGCCTGCATGAGAAAAAGTTTGGACTCAAGCATTCTCTCCAACTGCTCGCAACGCATATTCTTGTCTGAAAACATTCCCTGCATGCGCATATACAAAATCTCTTGTTCCAGCTGGGACAATGATATCATCTCATTTCCGACCACGGCTACAGTCTTATCAACAAGTCCACCAGGATAAACCTGCGCGGAACCGCACAATGGTAACATTACAGCCGCTATGGCAAGAGTCAGTTTCAGAATATTTTTCATATACATCGATGTTCTAATAAATCACGAAATTTTCTTGGTTGCGCGCATTCTCTATCAAGTCCCGTTCCAAACCGGAGAGCAATGCTTGTTTTCTTGTTCCGAGGATTATATCTTTTATCCTTTCACGATAAAACTCCACAGGACCTGTTTCTCCGGCCCTCTTCATTTCAGAGATGAAAGCGATATTTAGAGTTCCCTTATTGTCAGGGAGTTCAACCACCCCGTTTTTCATAACGGCAAGCAGTGAACCATAATCAGTTCCGAACTCTCTGGAGAGTCTGACCATATCCACCCACCTGTTTCCGAAATCAGTATATTTTATCGCTGAATACAAGGCCATGCTATCCGCTTCTATCTTATCCGCAGTCTTGGAAGAAGACATCTTCTTCTTGATCACCGCCAGATTCGGAGAATCCGCAGAAATGCTCATGAATCTGGCTTTCGCTATCGGAATCTGAAGCTTGAAATTTTCGATATGGTCATCATAATACTTCTCGATCTGAGCCATGGTCACTGCCGTGTCCAATCTCTGATTTATGAATTTCTGCTCATACCTGTATTTCAGAAGAGACCTTCTGTAATCCTCCAGTTCCTTCTCCACATTCTTTTCGTTCTTGGACAATTCTTTCTCTGCGACATCTATGAACACCATCTCAGATGCCCAACTGTTAATGTATTGCAAAGCAAGACGGGTGCTGTCCTCCGGCGATGCGGAATTAGGAATATAATCTTCAATATCCGTTTCATACAACTTATGGCTGCCCACTTTTGCTATGACTTGGCCATCATGTACAAATGATGTAATCGCCTTGCACGAATCAAGCGCCTGCAAGACGATTACACATAACCCTAAGGTCAGGATATTTCTGACTTTGTTCTGCCTCAATTTATCTCGAATAATTAGGAGACTCCTTGGTAATAGTCACGTCATGAGGGTGACTCTCCAGGAATCCGGCATTCGTAATACGTACAAACTGAGCCTTACGAAGTTCCTGAATATTAGCAGCTCCCACATATCCCATACCTGAACGGAGACCGCCGACAAGCTGATAAACGACTTCGGAAACAGTACCCTTGAATGGAACCTGTGCCACGATTCCTTCCGGAACGAGCTTCTTGATATCCTCTTCCATATCCTGGAAATATCTGTCTTTCGAACCATGCTCCATAGCCTCGAGAGAACCCATTCCACGATAAGCCTTGAACTTTCTTCCGTTAAGGATGATAGTCTCACCCGGAGACTCCTCAGTTCCGGCGAAAAGTGAACCTGCCATAATGGTGCTGGCACCTGCCGCAAGAGCCTTGACGATATCGCCTGAATAACGGATACCGCCGTCAGCAATCACAGGAACACCTGTTCCCTCAAGAGCTTTGGAAGCCAACATGACTGCCGTAAGCTGAGGCATACCGACACCGGCGATGATTCTGGTAGTACAAATGGAACCAGGTCCGATACCCACCTTCACGGCGCTTACACCGGCATCTGCCAATGCTTTTGCACCCTCTCCGGTAGCGACGTTACCCGCAACAATCTGTATATCTCTGTTCTTGAACGCCTCGCAAGCCTTGGCGATAACACCAAGCACTCCTACTGAATGTCCATGTGCAGTATCGATAACGACCGCATCCGCACCGGCGCTCACCAACATTTCGATTCTGTCCAAAGTATCAGACTTCACACCCACAGCCGCAGCCACAAGAAGACGGCCCTTGGAGTCCTTAGAAGCGATAGGATTATCCTTGATCTTCATAAGGTCCTTGTAAGTGATAAGGCCTACAAGTGTATTGTCATCATCCACAACCGGAAGTTTCTCTACCTTACTGCTTCTGAGGATGCAAGTAGCCTCCTCAAGGCTGATGCCTTTCTTGGCAGTAATCAGATTTTCCTTAGTCATCACCTCCGAGATAGACAACTTCCTGTTATCCTGGAAACGAAGGTCACGATTAGTAATGATGCCAATAAGCTTACCGGCATTGTCTACAACAGGAATACCTCCGATATGTTGTTTAGCCATAAGTGCAAGAGCATCACCGACGGTAGCTTCAGGACCGATAGTAACAGGATCATAAATCATACCGTTTTCGGCTCTCTTCACCCTCCTGACCTGTTCGCACTGCTGCTCTATAGTCATATTCTTGTGGATGACACCTATACCGCCGGAACGAGCCATGGCGATAGCAAGATCAGCCTCAGTTACAGTGTCCATCGCAGAAGACACAATCGGAGTGTGGAGAGAAATCTCTCTTGTAAATTTAGTGGAAACATCTACACTTCTCGGGAGAACTTCCGAGCGCGCAGGTACTAGTAAAACATCATCGAAGGTAAGACCTTCCAGAATTTCTGAATTTACGAACTGCATTGTGAACTATATATTTTGGCAAATATACTAAGTTTTATTTATACTTTGGTCGAATTCCCTAAAAATCGCTTAAAAATATACAGGACTGTCTTTCACCACGCCTGAAGTGTAAGGCTTTCCGTTCTCGTCACAGATACGGCGGACCCTGACTATATTCTGCGCGCCGGAATAATAATTATCAGCCGCAGGATCCAGCGAATTCAGCCTCACCTCCTGAGAAGAATGAATGATACACCCGTTTCCGATATACAGCGCCACATGAGTGATCCTCTCTTTAGAAGTCAATGTCGCTTTCTTCCCGAAGAACACCAGGTCGCCAGGCCGCAGCTCGCCCTCCGACTTCCCGGGATCGAACCCGTCGAGGGTTATGTCAATGCCTTCTTTCGCCTGCTGTGAGGCATTCCTATATAACATCACCCCGTTAAGGAAGAACACAGTCTTGGTCAGACCGCTGCAATCCAATCCCTTGGAAGAATAACCGCCCCACATGTAAGGCGTTCCTATAAGCATCTTCGCAGTAGAGATAAGATTATCCGCAACAGCACAGCGCGACTTGGCCCAAAGAGCGAAATCCGACAAATCAGAACCTCTTACATATCCTTTTCTTCCGTCCGGCAGAACGACACCAAGAAACCCCTTGGATTTCAACGCCTTACCAGAATGACTCATACTGACTCTCATCAAATCGCCCATCACCAGGTCACTGATACGTGCAGCATCTTTCTTAGGTTCCGCAAACACCTCACTCCAAAGAACTGTGCAGATATACTTGGGCGCAGCAGTATATTCTTGAAGCTGAACACTATCCATAGGCACAATACCCATGTCTGTAGTCCAAGCCTTATAATCCGGAGTACTAATCTGCAGCCAATACCTGTTGCTCCCATGAATCTTCACAGGAGTGCCCATAAGAGCCTGAGTTTCAAGTTCTGAGCTATAGTCCGGCTTCGAACGCATGAAGTTCGCCGAATACTTGACCACCCCAAATTTCTGCTGCCCGAAAGCTCCTGTGCATAAGGTCAATGCTGCCAGTGCAGTAATAATTATACGTTTCATTCTCAAAGTATTTTCCGTAAAGATAATAATTTTGGTTATATTTGTAAGTTGTAGTAAGCATTAAAAAATAAATTGGTAAAGAATTGTGATGGATTTTCGAGGATAGATTCCTTTTAGAAGAAGGAGTGTGCTGGACGCACACGACTGATGTGAAAAGGAATATAGACCGAAAAGACGCACAAAGATTACCAAGTTATATTTTAAGGATTACGTAGTAGCACAAAAAACAATATGAGTAAAAGAGTTCTCGTTTCTGGCGGAGCCGGTTTCATCGGCAGCCATGTAACAGTCGAACTGATTCAGTCCGGCTATGAAGTTGTAGTTGCAGATGACATGTCCAACTGCGACATGACATGTTTCGAAGGCGTAAAGAAAATCACAGGCAGGGAAGACATTCCTTTCATCAAGATGAACTTCTGCGATCTCGACGCAGTAAACAAACTGTTTTCAGAATTCCAGATCGACGCGGTTATTCATTTTGCTGCGTTCAAGGCTGTAGGTGAATCAGTTTCAGAGCCTGTAAAGTATTACTCCAACAACCTCTCGTCATTCCTCAACGTGATAGAGGCTGCCAAGACACACGGAGGATGCAATGTACTCTTCTCTTCTTCCGCAACCGTTTACGGAGAACCGGATAAGCTCCCTGTAACAGAGGAGTCTCCACGTCAGCCGGCAACATCTCCATATGGCAACACCAAGCAAATTTGCGAGGACATCCTCAGAGATTCCGTAAAGGCATACGCTCGTTTCGGAAATGAAGTTACCCCAGGTGTCCACAAAGATGGCTGCATTAAAGGTATAGCACTCAGATACTTCAACCCTATAGGAGCACATCCGTCAGCACTTATCGGAGAACTTCCGAGAGGCGTTCCAAATAACCTCGTACCGTTCATCACACAGACAGCTATCGGCAAACGCGAGTGCCTCAGCATCTTCGGTAACGACTACCCTACTCCTGACGGAACCTGCCAGAGAGACTATATCGACATCGTCGACTTGGCCAAGGCTCACGTCTATGCTGTTTCCAGAATGCTCGACGGCAAGATGGAAAAGGACTACGAAATCTTCAACATCGGCACAGGACGTCCTGTCTCAGTTCTCGAACTCGTAAACGCATTCGAGAAAGTCAATCACGTGAAACTGAACTACAAGTTCGCACCACGCCGTGCAGGTGACGTAACAGCCATCTGGGCTGATCCGACCCTCGCCAACGAAAAACTCGGCTGGAAAGCAGAGCGCACCGTAGAGCAGACCCTCGAGTCCGCCTGGGCTTGGGAAAAGCACCTCGCCGAGACTAAATAAACATAAGTAAATCAGCGATTTACCAATATAAATATCGGAGGCAGCCGGTAGGCTCCCCCTGGGATCTGTAGCCACCCTCGGCTCCATAAGAGGGACACGACGCAAAGCGTCGAGGGGTCTCGCGAAGCGAGACGGTCCCAGGGGGAGTCTACCGGTTGCCGCTGAAGCAAGACCAGGAAGACAATTCGCCGATAAGCACTATGCAAAAGAGGATGACCGAATCGGTCATCCTCTTTGTCTTATGGTACGTTACGGGATTACTCGCCGTCCTTTTCTGCTACGATAGCGCTGAGCTTCTCGTAAAGAGCGTCAGTCTTCTCGAACATCTCTTTGCGAAGACCTGCGAACCATGCCTTTCTCATCTTAGGTTCTACCTTAGCATTAGCCTTATCCTTAAGGTCGTTGTAAAGATCGACAGCCTCGCTTACTACCTCAGCCATCTTCTCAGTACTCTTATGAGGGTTAAGTGTGATGAACAATGAGCAGTCATCCACGAACTCACCTACAAAATACTCGACATCTTTCTTGAAATCTCTTAGAGTCATAATATCTTAAAATTTAAGTGTTTCAAAACATTTCTATTTCGCAAATGTAGTGATTTTTTTCATAAATCACACCAAATTCATCAATACAGACGGCCTTGCCACGTATTTCGTTCAGAAAGACGCTCATCCAAAAGATGCAAAATCTGGAAATTACGTATAAGTCCCCACTGAGTCTCATTCACGAAACGCGGCGGCACCTCCCCTGCCACACGCTCAATATACAAATCCGGCCTCAACCTCTCCAGAATATCTATCACCATATCCAGATAATCCGGCAGAGAAAGACGCAGAAAATCCTGCGGCACAGCAGCAAATTCTTTCTCCATCCTTGTCCCCTTAACTATCTGAAGCTGATGGAATTTCACAGAATGAAGAGGCAGCGAACTGATAAATCGGCATTGACCTAAAAGCATCTCACGGGTCTCGCCCGGCAGGCCTAAGATAAAATGCGCGCCCGGCTCCAGCCCCCTCTCGGCAGACATCCGCACAGCCTTTTCTGCGACAGCCACATCATGACCGCGGCCCACCCGCAACAGAGTCTCGTCATAGCACGACTCGATCCCATACTCGACCTTCACCACCGGATGTTCGAAACCATCCCGATGCCAGTCGCCAAGCCCCTCGCCAGCCTTCAGCCCAGCCAGAAAATCCAACTTCTCCTCATCCACGCAATCCGGCCTCGTGCCGATGACGATGCCGACGATTTTCGGGTGGGTCAATGCTGCCAGATATAGTTCCCTCAGCCTGGGAATAGGGGCGTAAGTATTTGAATATGACTGGAAATACGCAAGATAATGCTTTGTATTGCGATATCGTACCTGGTGAAATTCTATGCCCTCGTCGATCTGCTCGGCAATCGATTTCCCCGAAGTACTGTACGAAGGATGGAAAGCGGCATTGTCACAAAACGAACAGCCTCCACGCCCCACCGTGCCGTCACGATTCGGACATGTAAAACCGGCGTCTATCACAAGCTTCTGCAGACGCTCACCGTACTGTCTTCTGTAATACCCTACGAACGTGTTGTATCTCTTACCCTCCGGAAAGAGCTCCGGCATGGTCTCATTATAACTTTCCATGCCGCAAATCTATTAAAAAGTCAGTATCTTCGCAAAATAATAATCATGGAAGATGAGCAGAATACATAATATTGCGGTGGCGTGCATGATGATGCTGTCAGGATTTGCGACTATGGAAGGGCAGACCGGCGACAGACAGACGGCCGCGCAAAAATACATTGACATAAAAATGCAGGAAGAACCTTTCAAGTCCGGACTGGTGGGAGTCCTGGCGGTCACGGCGAAAGGCGACACGATAGCTGAGTTCAACAGCTCGCGCAAACTGATACCGGCATCCAATACCAAGCTGATTTCCACAGGTTTAGCTATCAGGGGCCTAGGACCGTCATTCCGCTTTTCCACTAGGCTCGGATACTCCGGATACATCAGCAACGGAACCCTCCACGGAGACCTGTACATCATAGGAGGCGGCGACCCGACCATCGCATCCGGCGATAGAATGACTATGAAAACCGACAGTCTGTTCGCCAAATGGACCCGCGCGCTGAGAGTGGCCGGAATCAGGAAAATCCACGGACACGTCATCGGTGACGGCAGGTTTTTCGACGGCCCTATCGAAAATGACACTTGGTCATACAACGACCTCGGGACCGATTACGGAACCGGCGGGAACGGTCTCTGCTTTAATCGCAACATCCAGACTTTCAGCGTCTCCCCAACCACCGTCGAGGGTAAGGTCAATGCTGAAGTAACATATCCGGCTACCCCTTGGATCGAGTTCCGCAACTGCGCGGTCACCGCACGTCCCGGCACAGGAGATAACCTTTACCAGTTCAACACGGACCTCGCCCCAGTAGCAGAATTACGTGGTTCTCTAGCCATCGACAAGGGACAGAAAAAGGAATCGTTCAGCAATAAGTTCGGAGCGCTCACATGTGCATGGGAATTCGCCAAATATCTGGAGAAACTGGGAATCAATGTCACAGAAAGCCCTGCAGACATCGACCCGTATGACAATATCCGCTATACCGAAGCATGGGGAAAAGACAGCACCCGCACCGGATTCAGATATGGAAACATGGCTGAAAGTCCGGAAAATCTTACACTTATATACGAAACCAAATCTCCTTCACTGAAAGAAATAGCCAAGGTTACAAACAGCCGAAGCGACAACTTCTATGCAGAGACATTAATCCGGATGCTGGCGAAAAAAAGAACTGGATCAGCGAATTACGATTCCTGCAAGGTGGTCATAATCAGGGAGATGGATTCTCTGGGCGTAGACATGTCCTATGGTGCGCAGATTAAAGACGGCAGCGGACTTTCGCGCCACGACTACATCGCACCGGAATTCTTCTGCCGTTATCTGAAGGCCATGTCAGCAAGCCCTGTTTTCAAGCAATGGCTTTATACTGTGGGAATTGCAGGTGAGGGTACTATGGCGGCAAGGCTTCAGGGCCAGTCCGAATCTCTGAAACACCGCATAAAGATGAAAAGCGGTTCGATGAATGGTGTGCTATGCTATAGCGGATACGTAATGCCGTCCCCCGGAAAACCGGAAGACGACATGATAATATTCTCCATTATGACGAACAACTGCCCTGAGGGAGGTTCGAAAGTGAGGTCGTTTATAGATGGCCTGCTCATGAGAATAGCCAAATAAGCCTATTCTTCTGATAGTATAAAAGAAAGAGTATCAGCCACTTCCTCGACGACTTCCGTGCGGCCCAAACTGTCGGTCTGCACAGAAATCGTGTCTACAGGAACATCTGTCACTTCCACAGGTTCAGCTGACAATGGGGTCTCCATTCTACTTGTCAATGTCATGATACCGACAGCAACAGCCACTGCTGCGACGGCAACTAAAATGGACAATTTGTCCAGGTTTTCGCTCTTCATATTGTTCGTTAATTTTTAAATAAACTTCTGACCAATGCCGGAATATCGGCGACTTTTACTATTTTTATTCCCTTCGGCGGATTGTCCACAGACGAGAACGAGGATATATAAATCTTCTTAAAACCGAGACGAGACGCTTCCGTTACGCGTCTATCTGTCTGATTCACAGGTCTTATCTCTCCGCTCAAGCCCACTTCACCGGCAAAACAGATATCAGACGAAATCGGGAAATCGAAATTGGATGATAACACGGCGCAAACTACGGCCAGGTCGCAAGCAGGGTCCGTGACACGCAATCCTCCTGCCATGTTCAGGAACACATCCTTCATATTCAACTTAAACCCGGCACGTTTTTCCAGCACAGCAAGCAACATATTAAGTCTGCGGACATCGAATCCGGTAGCCGAACGCTGAGGTGTACCATAGGCAGCTGAACTTACAAGGGCCTGAACTTCAAATAAAAAAGGCCTAAGTCCATCCAACATGGCACAAATGGCCGTACCGCTCAGTCCCGCCTCATGCATAGGAATAAGCATCTCGGACGGATTAGTCACTTCGCGGAGTCCCTTCCCGGTCATCTCGAACACCGCCAGTTCGGACGTAGAGCCGAAACGGTTCTTTATACTTCTGAGTAAACGGTATGAACCCTTGTTGTCCCCCTCGAACTGCAGGACCACATCCACTATATGTTCCAGAATCTTAGGTCCGGCGATATAGCCATCCTTAGTGATGTGACCGATAAGAATCACCGGTACACCGGACATCTTCGCGAAATGCAGCAGCATGGCAGTAACCTCTTTTATCTGGGTCACTGAACCGGCCGAAGATTCGACATTCGGAGAAAACATGGTCTGGACGGAATCCACGACCATAAGGTCAGGCTTCAGCGCATCTGCCTGCGCTATTATATTGGTAATATCTGTTTCGCTGAAAATGAAGCAGTTGGAATCATCGCCACCGAGACGGTCCGCACGCATTTTCACCTGTCTGGCGCTTTCCTCACCTGAGACATAGAGAGTCTTCATCCCGGGAGACCCCAAAGGAATCTGCAGGGACAATGTCGATTTTCCTATACCAGGCTCACCACCGATAAGAACCAGCGAGCCGCGTACAATTCCACCTCCGAGAAGTCTGTCCACCTCTGACATACCGATGGACATACGATTCTCCGATGAAGAGTCTATCTCCTTCAGATGCAATGGTTTATTTCCTGAAGAAACCGCATGGGGCTGATTTCGCGACGGCTTTCCTGTGGCTACAGTCTGCTCTACCATCGTATTCCACTCCCCACACGCAGGACAACGTCCCATCCATTTGGGGCTTTCGTTGCCGCAGTTTGTACAAAACCACAATGTCTTTTCTTTCGTCGCCATAATCTAACCGTTTTTCCACTTATGCAAAGATAGCACAAGTAATCCTTATAAAAGCAAAAAAAAAGCAGCATCCTGAGTCTCCTCAAGGTACCGCAATCTTTTCACTCGCCCGTCTAATGGGCGTCAAATGGTTTTTGTCTGAATTACTCAGCAGATGTGCATGAGGTGCAGCTTGTTGAATCAGCACCAGCGCAGCATGTTGTATCAGCAGCAGCCTGAGCAGCAGCGAGGCTATCAGCAACCCTTACACTGTCAGCTTTTGCCTGAGCAGCTTCCTCTGCCTTCTTGGCAGCGTTATTTCCGCAAGATGCAGCAGCAACCATCATGGCTACAACTGCCAAAGACATAAATACCTTTTTCATGGCTCTTACACTTTTAATAGTTAAACAATTAACTTTTTTTAACGGCGCGAAAGTACGCACATTTTCTTAATTATCAATGAAAAATCTTTATTTTAACGTTCTACTCTCCCTAAACAACTCCATTCCATGGATATTTTCACCGTCAATGTGCACTCTCAGAGCAGTTCTCTCTATATGCCACCCCTGAATTCCGCAAGCTCCGGGATTAATGTAAAGCAGTCCGGCAGCAGAATCATTCTTCACCATAAGTATATGGGAATGACCGCAGACGAAGATGTCCGGATGATATTTGGCGATCAGATCTCTGGCTTTCCAGTCATACTTCCCGGGTCTGCCGCCGATGTGCATCATAAGCACCCTATGTCCCTCACACTCAAAGCACTGATACTCCGGATAAACAAGACGGATATCCTGGCCGTCGCAATTCCCGTACACCCCTACCAGAGGTTTGAACGCAGCGATTTCATCAGCGAAATTCAGACTTCCGCCAAAATCCCCCGCATGCCATATCTGGTCTACGGGGGAAAGAAATTCCTTGAACTCAGGGCTGAATACGCCGTGAGTATCTGAAATTATGCCGATATACATTATAACTTAATGATAATGTTCTTCTTATACATAATCCACTGGATGCAGAAGATGATAGATGCGAAGATCAGTGCCCAAAGCAAAGACGTGAACTCGTTAGCACCGAAGTATGCAGCTGAAGAGAAGCCGAAGAGTGACAACGTCTTGACTATCACCGCAGAGAGAATAAACGCCATGAGAGCATTGGTACCCATGATCTTGAACACCCTGAACGGCTTTTCGATACCCTTTACATCTATCACGAACGCGAGGAATGCCAGAACGACCATCGCCCAACCGCCCGCGTAAAGCACGTAAGACGCCGACCAGAGAGGCTTGTTGATAGGGACCCAAATGCTGAGGATTTCTGCCAATGCCAATGAGATACAGCCATATACGAAGATCCTGGCAACAGTATAGGCAGGTGCGCAAGTCTCGTCAGAAGGATTCTGGGCATGTTTTCTGGATGATTTCAGAATCACGTCACCTATGAGATAACCGAGCAATGCAGAGCATGCACCCATCAGTCCGCCAAGCAAGCCTTCAGGATCGAAATCCGCTCTATCTCCTGACGGAAGACGATATCCATGGTAAACATGGTCAGAGCCTACCAAAGCGACATCGATCTTACCTGAGACATTACCCTCAAGGGTAAACGGACCCGGATCCGAGCCGAAGAGAACAAGGATTCCGGTATAAACCACGAACAATGTCGCGATTGCGCCCATAATCTTGCCAGGCTTCTTGAGCCACAATGCGATAATGCCGGAAATCACATAAGAGATACCGATTCTCTGGAGCACGCCGAAAATACGCTTGTGTCCAAGCCAATACATGAAATTATCCCAGAATGACTGGTCGCAGTCATGCAGGGAAGTCGGGAAGAACGGATAAAGCGTGAGGAGGAATCCGATGAGGAACAATGCCACGCCTCTCGTTATGATTTTTTTCAATGCTGCCTTGCAGATTCCATCATATTTGGAGAAAGAAAATGCCATGGCGCAACCCATACAGAATACAAAGAAAGGATATACGAGATCTGTCGGTGTACAGCCATCCCATCCGGCATGCCTCAACGGAGGAAAAATCATGCCCCATGAACCGGGATTATTCACGATACACATGAAAGCGACTGTCACGCCTCGCAGCACGTCAAGTGAAATATATCGTTTCATATCTAATATATTTGATTGGTTTACATGTAGTTATAGTATACTACAGCAACTGAGCCCAAAGCGGCGGTCTCAGTCCTGAGACGAGAGTTGCCGATCTGAACAGGGATGTAGCCTGCCTCCATGGCAGCTTTCACTTCTTCTTTCGAAAAATCTCCCTCCGGACCGATAAGTATGGTGACTGAAGTTCCGGAATATGTGCCCAGCACCTCTTTAATGGAATGTCTCGGCGCCAAGTCATCGAAACAGCAGGCGATGAGTTTCAGAGAATCCACGCCAGCATACTCACGGACAAAGGCATTGACAGAAACCGGCTCCTGGATCAGGGGGATGGCGGATTTGAGCGATTGCTTGGCCGCCGACAGGAGAATTTTCTTTAATCTCTCCATTTTCACGACTTTACGCTCAGAGTGGTCACCGATTACCGGGCAGATGCAGTCTACTCCGAACTCGGTCGCCTTCTCGATGAACCATTCGAAACGGTCGATATTTTTAGTCGGACATACCGCCATCGTGAGGTTATAACCATGACTTCCCCACCCCGGATGCGTCGAGATAATCTTAGCCTCCGCAGCCTTCGGCGAGTCAGAAACGAGTTCACACTCATACATGGTGCCATGCCCGTCGATTATGCAGACATTGTCACCATTTCTGTGCCTCAACACCCTTACGCAATGGGCGGATTCCTCTTCGCCCAAACGGCAGAGTCCGTCAGATACGTCTTCAGTCCAGAATATTTCCATGCTTAGCCTCTGATGATTTGGATTTCACCGTCCAGACCTACCTTAATAATCTGTGAAGACTGGCCCGTGGCACCGGCTTCGAGTGACGGCTCCACGATAAAGTCCACTGCAGATTTGATGACGTCAGGAATATCTGCGAATTTTTGCGGAGTAGGTTCACCGGAGATGTTCGCCGAAGTGGAAACTATCGGACGTCCCAGCTTATAAGTCAAGTCTTTGCAGAATTTCATGTCAGGGATACGGATTCCTGTGGTCTCATCCTCGGCTACCGCATTGTAAGCAAGGAAATGTCTGTCCGCAACAGGACGCTCCCCTTCTGCCGGAGCTTTTCCGTGAATGGCACCCGGATAGATGATTGTCATCGGTTTGTCGTTCACTTCCACGAGCTGGATAGCCGCGTCAGGAATCTCTTTCACGAATTTGCAAATCATGTCCATGTCGGACGCAAGCAGCACAAGTGCCTTACTGTCAGCACGATGCTTAATTTCATAAATCTTAGCCACCGCCTCCGGGTTTGTAGCGTCGCAGCCAAGTCCCCATACTGTATCGGTCGGATAAAGTATGATGCCGCCCTCCCTGAGCACTTTAAGGGTCGCGGTCAATGTTTCTGAATATTTTGCTTCTGTCATATTATAATTTAATTATGGCTTCCACCGGATAATGGTCCGAATAATCACGATGAAGAACAGTATGTCCGACGGCATTGAACCTCTCCGGAAAAAGTATGTAGTCTATCCTGAGGAACGGGCGCATCTTCGAGAAGGTGTATCCTGTACCGATGCCGGCTTCCTCGAACGAGTCTTTCATTCTGCGGCTCAGGCGATAGTAGGTGTAGGACATCGGATTGTCGTTGAAATCGCCGGTCACGATGGCTTCCACGGGGCAGGATTCGATATTCCGCATGACATCATCCACCTGTTTCGGTCGTCTGACTATCGATTTGCGCATCTTCTCCTCGGTATCTTTCATCGCCTTCTTATAGTCGCTTTCCAATGATGAGGCCAGGCGCGTGAGGGAGATGTTATAGCTCTGGAAATGACAGTTGTACACGCGCAAGGTGGTTCCGCCGATGTCGTAATCCGAGTACAAGGCCAGATTCGCGCTGCGTTCGAAATCTATTTTCCCTTTTGTCAATGCCGGATAACGGCTGAGGGTAACATTCCCGTAACAGCCTCTCTTATTTATATTTACGAAATACTTGATATCGTATCCGGGCATTTTCGAGCTGAGATAAGAGCGTACCTTTTCGGGGTTGTCCATGTAAAATTCCTGGATGCAGATTATATCCGCGTTCCTGGATTTCATGAAAGCCATGGCCGAGTCCGCACATTCTTCCCACGAAGAGAACCTGCTGTTTTGGGCCAATGCGAACCGTCCCACGTTGTAAGTCAATATCTTGACACCGCTTTCGGCATCCATATCTCCGCCGTCAGTAAAGCGGAAGAATTTTCCTGCCATGAACACGGTAGGAAGCAGGGCCAGAAACGGGATTACAAGCGCTTTGGATTTACGCAGAATCGCCCATACGAACAGGAGAAAATTGCATAAAAGCAGGGGCGCGAACAAAAGTCCGAATATGGTCATGAACCACGCTTTCGCCGGATTCACGTATGTCGATACATAGCTGAGCAGCAAAAGAGCCGCGGAAATTATCATCAATGTCCGCGAAGTGATTCCGAAAAACAGACTATGTTTTTTTCTTGTCAATGCCAATTTATCAATATAGTTTACCTTGTCTGCGCCACATTCTTATAAGCAGCCAGCCGAAAAGCATACCGCCGAGGTGTGCGAAATGTGCCACGCCGTCAGCAGTGCCTGTAATGCCTGTAAATAATTCTATAGCAGCGAATATGATGACCATCCACTTGGCCGTAAGTGTAACCGGAGGGAACAGCAGTGTAAGCCTGGACTGCGGATAAACCATGGCATAACCGATGAGGACACCATAAATGGCTCCTGAAGCACCCAGTGTCGGGGTCATAAGCAAATTATGATATGCCATCACCTGCTCATTAGCCATAAATATCTGAGCTTCAATCCATTCTACTCCAGTATGCAAAGCCACCGCACCCAATCCTGTCACGAAATAGAATATCAGGAATTTCTTCGAACCGATAGATCTTTCTAACACGGTTCCGAACATCAGGAGCGAATACATATTGAAGAAGATATGCCAGAATCCGCCATGCATAAACATGTGGGTGATAATCTGCCAAGGTCTGAAGAAAGGCGATGTCGGGTAGAACATCGCGAAGTTGGCCACCATGAACTGCTGGTTCACAAGTGTGGCGATGAATACAAGAACATTGATAGCAACAATATTCTTGGTTACAGGCGGGAGGGATGAGATAAATCCTCCGAATCCGCCACCGTAATTATTTCCGTAATAACTCATTTCTAAAAAAGTTTGTCCAGATAATCCTCTGAAAGGATCGTCATAATCTTATGTCCCTTGCTCGTAAACTCGGAGTTCGAACAAGCGAAAAGGGCCGTCATCAGGCTCTTGGCCTCCGTGACAGACTCCACCGGCCTGCCTTCAGCTGCTTCCATTTTGGCAAATTTCTCAGCCATGGCCGCGTTCAACATTCCCGGAAGAGATGTATGTTCTTCTGACAGAATGATAAGCACGTCAGCCATAGCGGCTTCCACACTGCTCTGGTCGACCTGGAACCCTTCAGGCATTCCGTTTACCACGATGGTGTCGTTTCCGAAAGGAGCTATATCGAAGCCCAGTGCCCTGAGCATATCCAGATGTTCGTCGAATACAAGTCTGTTTTCCTGTCCCACAGCTACTTGCACAGGGAACAATGTGGTCTGGCAAACATGTTCTCCGCCGCTCAGCGCCCTGAGGAATTTATCATAGAAGATGCGTTCCTTAGCCCTGTGAATATTTATGGCCAACAGACCTTCATCCACAGTCGTAATGATGAATTTTCTGCCGACAAGGATGATAGACGGCTGAGATACAGCACGTTCCTCAAACAGTTTTCCGTAATCGTCTTTCGGTGCCACATAGCCTCGCGTGTCGTATCCACCATAGGCAGGATGCTGCCCATACCCTGAGAAATCGGCATTGACCTTACCCGAAACAGGCAACGAAGGGATGGGGCCGGCGGAAGCTTGGTTTTTGTCCTGGACGGGCGGGAAGTACGGGATTTCGCCGCCGGGAGCCGGGTCGTCGAACGGGTTGTATTCGGGGTCGAAAGCGACGTTCGGCTGCAGCACATCGGGACGGAACCTCTCGAAATTTTCGCTGAAGACCGGCAGCTCCGCCATATTTTCTTTATCGAAGTCAATGCTGGCGCCGAAGGAGTTGCGTCCGAGGGATTCTTTCACGCAGGCGAACAACACTTGGAAAACTACGCTGTCGTCTTCGAATTTCACTTCGGTTTTCGTCGGATGGATATTCACGTCTATGGAGTGCGGATCCACTTCCATGAAGATGAAATATGACGGCGTGGTGCCCTGAGGGAGCATATTTTCGTAGGCGTTCATCACGGCCTTGTGGAAATACGGACTCCTGAAAAATCTGCCGTTGACGAAGAAGAACTGGTTTCCGAGAGTTTTTTTCGCCTGGTCCGGGCGGCCTACATATCCATTTATCTTGACTACCGTTGTTTCCGCGCTTATGTCCACGACTTGGCTCACGACGCTGCTTCCGAGCAGGTCTTGTATCCTGTATTTCAGCGACTTGGCCGGTTTCAGGACGTGAATGTCCTTACCGTTGTTCATCAGTCGGAATCCGATTTCCGGTCTTGTCAGAGCGACTCTGGTGAATTCTTCTATGACGTGACGGAGCTCGACATTGTCCGACTTCATGAATTTTCTGCGGGCCGGGACGTTGTAGAACAGGTTCCTGACGGAGAAGTTGGAGCCGACCGGAGTGGAGATCTCTTCAGTCGAAATGTGCTTGGAATCAGCGAATTCCACCTGGCAACCGACCTCATCCCCGTCTCTACGGGTCTTCAACGTAACTTCGGCGACCGCCGCGATGGAGGCCAATGCTTCCCCGCGGAATCCGAATGTCGTTATGTCGTTCAGGTCTTCGGCTGTCGCTATCTTGGAGGTCGCGTGTCTTTCGAAACACAGCACCGCCTGATCCGGAGACATGCCGCACCCGTTGTCTATGACTTGGATCAATGTTCTTCCGGAGTCGGTGAGAATCACTGTTATCTGCGTGGCTCCTGCATCCACAGCGTTTTCCATGAGTTCCTTGACTGCCGATGCAGGTCTCTGTACGACCTCGCCGGCAGCGATCATGTTCGCTATATTGCTTGGCAATATCCTTATATCCATGGCCTTACAACAAAGCGTAGAACTTGGTTATATAAATCATCACAACAAAAAAGAGAACCAGTCCGATAAGAGTTATGATTCTCTGCGCCTTGTTGGAGCCGCGTTTCTTTACGCCGGAGCGGAACGAGCCTCGGATGTAAGATCCGGGGACATAAGTCTCATCCTTTTTCTCAAGAGAACCGTCCACTTTACCGAATTTCTGCTTGAGTTCATCCTTCTCCTTATCGTAATATATTGGTTTATAATCGAAAACCTTATGTTCGCTTTCTCCGAACCAGCCGAAATTTGCCATATCTTTCTTCTTTTGGAAGTTCAAATTTAACAATTTTTCTTTACTTTTGTTACCGCTTGAGTATATGCGACTTAATAATATTGTTTACAACATGGAATTTTCGAATAAAGAATGCCCTATAAAAGTGGGCAACGGATATGATGTTCACCAGATTGCATCTGGTCTACCGATGTGGCTCGGCGGTGTAAAAATCGATTCTGACTGCGGTTTCGTGGCACACTCGGATGGAGACGTGGCTATTCACGCATTGTGTGACGCACTCCTGGGCAGTTTGGCTCTCGGTGACATCGGCCATCATTTCCCGGACACTTCGGACGAGTGGAAAGGTGTGGACAGCAAGAAATTACTGGCAAAAGTGGTGGAACTGGTTCATGAAAATGGTTATGCTGTGGGCAATGCGGATATCACTATAGCTCTGCAGCGTCCCAAAATCGGGAAGTATGTGGAGCAGATGCGCAGTGTCCTGGCCGAGGTGATGGGGATAAGTATCGACTGCGTTTCCGTAAAGGCGACCACAAATGAGAAGATGGGTTTCGTAGGGCGTTGCGAGGGATGTCAGGTATGGGCTTCTGCGGTGGTTTGGAGAGCATGAGTAACTCGAAAAACAGTTCCCAATATGAGGCTGCGGATTGTTTTCGAGTAAGTAAGCGTAAAAAATCACAAAAAACTAAGAGAAAAATTTGCAGAATCAGAAAAGAGTTGTAAATTTGCAGTCCCGTTCCGAAAGAATGGGACAGAAATTGAGATATGGTGTAATGGTAGCACTACAGATTCTGGCTCTGTCAGTGAGGGTTCGAGTCCTTCTATCTCAACAAAATCTGGTCTCCGACCAGTCATGGCGGGTTAGCTCAGCTGGTTAGAGCGCATGATTCATAATCATGAGGTCCGCAGTTCAATCCTGCGACCCGCTACGAAATTTAAAGCCTCTGCTTTTGCAGAGGCTTTTTTTGTTTATCGTGGCTGGGCATTTCGGGGTCGGCGCGGCCGTTCATCGTAAACTATTGATAACCAGACGGTTCTATAACGCCACCGCGCCGACCCCATATTTTTTAGGAGGGTCGGCGCGGGATGTTTTTGTAATATATTGATATTCAGTGTCTCCAAAATCCGAGGCGCGCCGACCCCTGAGGCCCGCGCGACACTCCGACACGTAACTGCGGAGACGCTTACTACAAACTGCAGGTATAGCCGAGTTTCTCGATGGCTTTCCTGAGGGTAGCTTCGTTTGTCTTAGCCGGATCGTAAGTTATTGTGACAGTTTTCTTTTCGAGGTCCACTTCCAGAGCTTTCACGCCCTTCTCGAAAGAAATATTCTCCTTAACCTTCTTCACACAGTTCTGACAATGCAGACCGACATTAAAAACCACCTTCTTGGTCTCCTTTTTAGGAGTAGCGGAAATTACTGATGAAACCTCTACAGGTGAAGCACTTGCAACTGTAGAACCCGCCATGACGGCCAATGCCGCCAAAATCATAGTCTTATTCATAATCTTATCTTTATTTCCAAAGCGTGAATCTCGCGCCCAAATAATATTTCGTACCCATAATCGGTCCCCAAACCGCGCTCGCATCGAAATCCCCGCGGGAAGTATCGACACCGCCGTGGCCCGAATGACCTGCCTCCGCAACTGTCGTACCGATGATGACATTTTTCTGCCGGAAATTCGTCAAATTTTCAGCCCCAAGGTATAGGTCAATGCCCTTGAAACGCTTGGTGATTTGCAGATAGAGCAGCGGGAAAGTCTTCGTAAACCCGTCAGCATAAAACAGTTCGCCATTTGCGTCTTTAAGATCTTTCATAAAATCATAAACCCTGGATTTACCATTTACCGAAGCCGTAAAATCGAAGACCCATTTGTTAAGATTCGTGGCGAACTGAAGATTCAGGACACCTTTAAACTTGCTGACCATTGGGCGCTCCATAAGACCCCTTCCTTCGAATTCCATCTTCGAGTCAGTATAGCGGAACGTCGCAGTAACCGTAAATCCACGGAAAGGAACCACATTAAAATCCGCCTGATAACTATTTGTGTATGAGCGTTTCCCGTCGAGCGCATAAAAGTCGATGGCATTTACCCCATGATCATAGTCCACAACCATCTGCTCACGGAAACGTGTTCCGAAGTAATCCAAACTCAAATATGTATCACTTGTGGCTCCGAACGGAAAATAGAAGGTAGCATTTCCGCCAAATGTCCAAGCATCCTCGAGAATATGCTTGTCATATATTCCCGTGAAAGATTTTCCTGTGGAGAATACTCCGATATTATCTAGGAGAGGAAGGGCACGTCTAAGTCCACGTCCGCCATTTGCGCGTATAACTATCTGCTCTATAGGGCTATACTTTACAGTAAGACGAGGCGAGAACTTAAATCCGTCACCTTCGAAAATATCACCGCGGACGCCTACGATGGAAGAAAACTTATCGCCAGCATGGAATGTATATTCCCCTGCCACTCCACCGGTATAAAAAGACTTGACTTTATTTCCCTGTTCGAGTGTCTGCGCCGCCACTTTTCTGTAGAAATCCTCCGAATATCTGTCCGCCGTTCCTCCGAGAGATAGTGTAAACTTGTGAGAATCATTTATTTCATCCTGGAAAAGGACATTGACAAAACCCGAATTCTGGCCGGCGAGGTATTTTGTGGCGCCGAACCACGAATCCATGTCGGAGAGGGTGTAGTCAGCGACGAACGCGATATTTTTCGCATTGTCCTCGCTGATAGGCACGCCTACTTTCACGTAGGCATTCAGCTGCCTGTTCGTGATATCGGAGCCCCAAGGGGAGGTCGGGGTCAATGTATATGCTTTATGGTCATATCCGTCCTGCCCTCCCTGACGTTGGTCCTGAAGTGCACGGAATCCGAAGCGTACCTGAACGCCGCTCTGGCTATAGTAGAGCCAACGGTTGGCGACATTGACCTGAACCATTTCGGGATCGTCGCGGAAGCCGTCATGGTTGTGGTCGAAGGTCTTGAAATTTCCGGAGACGTGGCCGAGCAGGACTGTGCTCCATTTGTCGCCCATCTGCAGGGATGAGGCGATGTTGAAGTCGGTCTTGGAGTCGTTCATCACTGAGGCATTCAGGAACAAAGGTTTCTCGTCCGTCGGTTTACGGTACTCCGTATTTATCTGACCAGTAATGGATTCTACGCCATTCACTACAGATGAAAGACCTTTGGAGACTTGTATGCTTTCGAGCCATTGACCCGGAACATAGGAAAGTCCGAAAGGTGCTGCGAGACCGCGCATGGCAGGCCTGTTTTCATCGAGCATCTGGGTATATACGCCGCTTAGTCCGAGGAGTCGGATTTGTCGCGCTCCGGTGACTGCATCAGAGTAGCCGACTGTGACGCTGGCAGAGTTTTCGAAACTTTCAGCCAAGTTGCAGCAGGCCATCTTCTTAAGTCCTGCGGAGGAGATTACCTCGGTTCTGAGTTCTTTGCCGCGGGAGAGGAAGTTGCCGTCCTGTCTGCCGGTAAAGACTGTCGCCTGGAGGCTGTCCTGGCGGTCTTTGTAGATGCCGGTGGTGTCCGGGGTTTGAGCCAATGCCGCTGAAGCGCTGGTCAGCGTGGCGGCTATAGTTAATAATACTTTGTTTCTCATAATTTTTAAGTCCGTTTTATCGGACATAAATATAAGATGAAATTATTAAAGCGACAAGTTCGGGTTGCGTGGTTGCGGCTGGAGGTCGAACTCACCCGCTCAGGTACTGCGTAATTCGCGGTCTGAGTTCCGCCTCCTGCCGCTGGCGTAACATGGATGTAGCTAACGTTTTATCCGGTAGAACCATCCTTTGCCCGGACAAAAACAACCAAAGTAGACTTTTGTCCGGTAGAAAACGTTTTAAACCGAACGAACTAGACGCCTACAGATTCCAAGAGTTCAGTTCGGCGAGGGCGAGGTGGTAATCACGGTCGGCCTGGAGAGACTCGTCAACTACTGAATAATACAGGCTCCAATCCATGATTTCATCGAGAATGGAGATTTCGCCATCTTTAAACTTCGTATTAATCAATGAGATAGACTCTTTAGCCATGGCCAGCGACTCATCCAACTCAGAGGAAATAACCTCCAGACTATGCGTCTTGTCATACAATCCTTTAAGCCTCAGATAAGCCTGACAATTCACATCACGTTCCTCCAGCTTGGCAGCATTGACAGAACTGCGGGCCTGCATACTCTTGCTCCTGACAGACCACAACGGAATAGATATTCCGAAGGTAACTCCGTGAAAATTACTATCTTTTACCAGTTCCGCCATATAACCGGCAGTGAACGAAGGCCAATTAGACATACGCACCGACTGCGCCACTGCAGCATTGACCTCAACATTCTGGCGGGCGAATTTCAGTTCCGGACTTTTCCTGGCGGCCTCGGCGTACCAAGCCTCGAAATCCTTAGGCAGGACCGGCAGGCCCTCGAAAGACTTTTGGTCGAAACTTATGGCCTCGCCTCCGTTCAGTCTCTGAAGATCCGTCATAAGCGACTGACGCTCAATCTCATTGCGAGACAAAGCATTCTTCTGGGCTAGGTAAGCGATACGCGCATTGTTCATCTCCACAGCATCGATCTCGCCCTTCTCGAACATCTCTCGGCTAAGCTTCTCCAGCTCCGAAGAACGGTCCAGTCTGGAAGATAGTTCGGAAGCCATGGCATTACACCAAATCAGGCGTATGCAAATCTGCTCGGTTTCCAAGAGAACACGCTGTCTGTTAAGCGAATAACTAAGATCCTCCAAGCGGGTCTTTGACTCACTGATTTTCTTGCGTGTACCCGAGAGGGCTGCAATATCGAAACTTTGAGATATAGAAATATCCTTTCTGGTTCCGACATCTTTTGGCCCCCACAAATAGCCGAAGCCGATTTCAGGCGACTCCAGCGCACGTTCTGCCTGGAAAGAATATTTTTCAGATTCACTTTGTTTCCTCAAAGCGATCAGTTCTGTATTGTTCTCTTCTACGCTTTTCAGCACATCTGCCAAATCCTGTCCAAAAGCGGCCTCTGTAAGGAAGGCCATGCAAAATGCAAGGACGATAGTTTGTAACTTATTGATATTCATATATGCAATTTTTAATTTTGCAAGAACGTCATGCCTTTTTTGTAAGGTCATGACTTCTTACGACTGATCAAAGTATAGACTACCGGTATCACAAATCCGTTCAAAAGGGTGGATGTGAGAAGACCTCCGAGCAAAACCTTAGCCATCGGACTCTGAATTTCGTTGCCCGGAAGTTCGCCTCCCAGAGCCAGAGGAATCAGTGCCAATGCTGAGGTCAATGCCGTCATAAGTATCGGATTAAGTCTTTCCAATGAACCGGTCAAAACGGCATCATGAAGAGACATGCCGCCCTGGCGGAGTTCATTGTATCTGTCGATCAGCAACATACCGTTGCGTGTCGCGATACCGAACAGAGATATGAAACCGATAATGGCAGGGATACTGATAATCTTGTCCGCGAAGAAAATCGCAAACACACCACCGATAAGGGCGAGAGGCAGGTTAAGAAGCACTGCTGACGCCTGACGTATATCTTTAAACTGTCCATAGAGCAAGAGGAAGATAACCACAATCGCCATCAACGAAGTGATAAGCAATGTTCTGGTCGCGGCCTGTGCGCTTTCGAACTGTCCGCCATACTCCACATGATATCCTTCTGGCAGTTCCACTTTATCTTCGATCTTCTTACGTATCTGATTTACAGCGCCTTGCAAATCACCATCAGAAACATTGGCAGAGATCACGATCTTGCGTGACACATTCTCTCGATTAATGGTGTTCGGGCCGGCCGCTGAACGGATTTCGGCGATTTGACCGAACGGTATCTTTCCTCCGGCTGCATCCACAGGGATATTTCTGATTTCGTCAATGGTGTTGCGGCTGTCATCTGCAGCCTTGACTGTCAAATCGAACACCTGGTTGCCCTCGTAAACCTGTGAGACCACTGAACCGGCAAGATATACCTCTACCATATCAGAGAACTCTGACGGGGTAATACCATATTTGGCCAGCATCTCGCGTTTCGGCGTAATCTGAAGCTGAGGACGTTCTATCTGTTGCTCCACGTTAAGATCCACGACACCAGGGATTTCGGAAATCTCTGATTTGATCTTGTTGCCGAGCTCAAACATCTTGTTCAGATCTGTACCGAAAAGTTTAATGGCGATGTTAGCCCTTGTACCTGAGAGCATTGCGTCGATACGATGCGATATAGGCTGACCTATTTCGACATTGACCCCAGGTAAAGTATTCAGCTTTTTCCTGATTTCGGCGACCACCTCGCTCTTGTGACGCTTTCCGAGCTCGAACGGCGCCTCGATCTCAGAGGTATTCACTCCGAGCGCATGCTCATCGAGTTCGGCGCGGCCGGTCTTTCTGGCAACAGTCTTGATTTCAGGGACGGTCAGGAGAAGTTCCTCGGCTTTTCTGCCCACGTAGTCGGATTCCTCAAGAGAGACGCCAGGAAGGGTGCTGACGTTAATCGTGAACGAACCCTCGTTGAATGCGGGAAGGAAGCTGCTGCCGAAGCTGAAGAACACTCCCAATGCCACCGCAAACAGGGCCAGAACGCCGCCCAAAGTGGTTTTCTTGTGCGCGAGCACCCACTCCAATGCCACGTTGTACACTTTCTGGAGCCATCTCACCAGCGCCGGATCCTTCCCCGCCTTGTCGCTGCTGTCGCGTCCCAAAAGGAAGCTGCAGAGGACTGGGGTCAATGTCAATGCTACCAGTGTGGAAGCAAAAAGCGCTGTGATAAATGCGATTCCAAGCGGTCTGAGCATACGTCCTTCCATTCCTGTGAGGAAGAAAAGCGGAACGAAGCTGACTACGATGATGAATGTGGAATTCAATATAGGAAGACGGACTTCTCTGGAGGCGTTGAACACCACTTCGGGAATCGGTTTCCTCTCATTCTCAGGAAGTTGACGATTCTTTCGCAGATGCTTGAACACGTTCTCCACATCGACTATGGCATCGTCTACCAGCGAGCCTATGGCTATGGCCATACCGCCGATACTCATGGTGTTGATAGTAAGTCCAAACGCTTTCAGTGTCAATATCGACACGAGGAGTGAAAGCGGAATGGTCACAAGTGAAATCAACGTGGTCCTGACATTCATCAGGAAGAAGAACAGCACGATAATTACGAACAATGCTCCTTCATAAAGGGATTTCTTTATGTTGTCGATAGAACTGTCTATGAATTTCTGCTGACGGAAAATATCTGTGGCGATATTTATATCGGAAGGCAACTGTGTTTTGAGATCCTGGACAGCATGATCCAGTTTTGCTGTCAGATCTATGGTGCTGGCATTAGGCTGCTTGGTCACTGTCATCAGGACAGCAGGCTTGCCCCTATGGGAAGCAGTTCCGAGTTTAGGTGCTTTTGCTCCGGCCTTAATTTCGGCGATATCGGACAATGTTATAGGAGCGTCGCCGTCCATTTTCACCACTGCACGTCCGAGTTCGGCAGCATTATCCGTAGACAGGACACCTCTTATAATGTATTCATTACCATACTCATAGAGAACTCCACCGGCAGAGTTGCGGTTCATATCCTGAGCTGAAGCTAAAACTTCCTGAAGCGAAATGCCGTAGTGGCGCATCTTCTCAGGAGAAAGCAGAATCTGATATTCTTTAATATCGCCTCCGAGGACTGTTACCTGAGCGACGCCGCCAAGTGAGAGAAGTCGTGGTCTGATAGTCCAGTCCGCTATGGTGCGGAGGTCCTGCATGGATGTCTTGTCGGAAGTAAGACCCAAGATGAGTACTTCACCGAGAATAGAGGACTGCGGTCCCAAAGTAGGCTTTCCGCAAGTCGGAGGAAGAGATTCACTTACTTCCGCGAGTTTCTCAGAGACGATCTGTCTGTCTCTGTAAATATCTGTTCCCCAATCGAATTCCACCCAAACCACTGAGAAACCGGTAGTAGAAGAAGATCGTACACGTCTTACGTCGGTAGCACCGTTCACAGCAGTCTCGACAGGGAAGGTAACAAGTCTTTCGACCTCTTCCGGAGCCATACCTGTGGCCTCTGTCATCACAACTACCGTAGGGGCGTTCAAGTCAGGGAAAACATCCACATCCATGTGCTCCGTAGTATAGAGTCCCCCGACAATCAGCAGAACTGCCGCCATAAGTATGAACAGTCTGTTCTGCAGTGAGAATCTGATTATCTTGTCAAGCATAACAATATACTATTAATGGTTGTGAGTATGTCCTGGAATAGAGCCTTTTACAGATGCGAGCTTTACCTGCATAGCGCCTTTGGTCACCACGATGTCGCCCTCATGAAGGCCGACTAGGATTTCCCTGCGAATACCGTCGCTCTCTCCTATTTTTACTTCTTGCTTCTTGTATTCAGTCTCGCAGACTTTCAGATAAACGAAGTAAACTCCTTGTTCTTCTGTCAATGCTGTTTCAGGTACTGAAATGACATTATCTTTCTGACCTTCAATAAGGTAAATATCACAGAACGCACCAGGCACAAAGTTACCTGCGTTGTTGAATTCGAATATTACAGGAATATAGAAAGTTCCTTTGGCTGCTGTTCGTCCTGCAGAAATCAGTCTTCCGCCAAGGTTCTTGAGACTGACGGTTTCTGATGAGTAAGAAGGTTTGAAATTAGCGCTGTAGATGCGGTTCGCGCTGGACCAGTATTTTTCAGGCAAATCAGCTCTGAGCTGGAGCCTGTTGTTCTGGCTTACGACTGCAATTGGCTGTCCGGCTTCTACGTAATCACCGTCATTGACAATAACTTGTGTGATATAGCCGGCCATCGGAGATACGACTGAAAGTCCTTTTTCTCCGAACTTTCCTTTATAGGCTTCGTAGCTGGATTTGGCTGTCTCGTAGTCTTTCTTCGCCTGGTCGTAAGACTTCTGAGAAATAGCATTGACCTTAACAAGACTTTCGGCTCTTTCGAAGGCTTTTTCAGCGGCATCGAATTCGGCTTTAGCCTTGGCTACAGGGTCGCCGGCGGCCATTTCTTCAGAGGAAATCACGGCTACGGTCGCGCCTTTGGAGACTTTGACTCCCGGAAGGATTCTGCTGCCTGAGCCAAGTGTCACGATTCCTGATGTGGTGGCTACGACGGTTTTTTCATCGCCCTGTGCCGGCAGGATTTCACCGCTTGTTCTGATTACGGCGTTGAATGATGCAGGCTGTACGGTCTCGATTTCGAGTTCTGCCGCATCTGCCTGAGCCTTAGTGAATTCGATTATGCCAGGAGCATGGTTGTGAGACTCTTCGGCGTGGGCGTCGTGGCTGTGGCCGTGGTCGTGGTCATGCGCGTGTTCTGCGTCATGATTGTGGTCGTGATCGTGATCATGATCGTAGTCATGACCATCGTGTGAGTGCTCGTGAACCTCATGCTCTTCAGCTTCATGGCTGTGAGAATGGTTCGAATTGTTTCCGCATCCGACAAATATGGCCAATGCGGCTGTCATTATATAATATGGTATATGTTTCATGGCTGTTTATATTTGTAACTTTAGTTTCGCACTTGCGAAACACGGCTTATGGAGCCCGAGAGGGCGAAAGCAAGTCCCTTCCCCGAGACTCAGGATTTAGGGTGAGGGTAACGTGTACTCAAAAAGTGCGTGGGGCTTAAAGCCTTCGAACGAGTGATAACCCTCAAATAAGAGCTTGCGCTTAGCAAACAGCCGATGACGGAGGGCCACGTTTCCACTGCACGCGGGACAGACACGTGGACAATAATTTTATGTCGACAGGAACCTGACTTACATGCTCCACTTCGAAAAGAGGACTGTCAGGCAACAATAATTCAGGTGTAATCAGTTCAAAAGCAGTAAGATACGCAGAGACATCGACGATTCGTTCCGCGATAGTCACGATAGAATGAAGATGAACATGTCCACCTTCATGGGAATGTTCCATATCGTGGTTAACCTCATGGTCAGAGTTGCAATCATCGCACGCATCTCCTTCGATGGCCCCGTTATCTGCAAAACAGATGTAATCTATATGACGGAAAGTGTCTGCTTCTGTACAGTGATGGTGATGCGGAATAGCCGACATGAGCAGCAACATAAATGTCGCTACGCACATAACAACTTTAGAAATCCCCGTCCGCATAAGCATCACTCAATTAAATCATTTTTGCAAATATAGTCATAATCTCCTGCAACCTAGTTGCAACCGTTGAAAAATTTCTGTAACTTTCGGAAGATATTTGAAGAAAGAGGATGTAAGGTATGAAAGTGGCTGACGGATACAGCTTTGCCAGGAAAGTTGTAAATGTGTTGATGGATGAGGGTTTGGCGGTGGCGGATCTTCTTGTCCCGAGGGAGTGCGCGGTCTGCGGAAAAACGCTCCAGCTATACGAAAAACATTTGTGCATTTATTGTGAAGCCGACCTGCCGTTGACCAGGTTTTGGGAACGGAGGATAAACCCTATGGCTGATAAACTCAATGCAAAAATTCAGGAGAATATAACCGCCCACGAAGAGAACGAAGTACCAGTAAAGTATTCATACGCAACGGCTTTGTTCATCTATCACGGCGAAAATCGCTACAAGAGAATCCCACAAAGACTTAAATATCTCGGCGACATTACCGAGGGAAAATATTATGCGGAGATGCTCGGCCGGTTCATGAAAAACTCGGAACTGTTCCAGGACATTGACATGATCATACCGGTACCACTGCATTGGTCCAGACAGTTCAGGAGAGGCTACAATCAGGCGGAGGTTCTGGCACGCGAGCTCGGCCGGGTGCTGAATGCGGAGGTCCGGACCGACATTCTGGTGAGATCGCGGCGCACGCAGACGCAGACCAAACTGGATGTCGCCGCGAAAAGCCAAAATGTCGGCAACGCCTTTTCGGTTCGGGTCAATGCCATTATAACCAATAAGTTACGGCATGTCTTAATCGTAGATGACGTGTTCACGACAGGCGCTACAATGTCCGCCTGCATGGATGTCCTACAAAAAGTTTGCGGCCCTGAGACCAGACTCAGCGCCGCAACATTAGGATATGTCAGTAACTATTAAGATCTAAAGCCATGTCACGCCAGCGGCGGGAGTCGGAACTCGGGACGCGAATTGCAAAGCACCTGAGCGGACGAGTCCGAGCTCCTGGCGCAACCATGTCATACTAAAGCGAGTAAGTCTATGCCTTCTTAGGTTTCGCTGCCCGTTTCACCGACTTTGCTGAAGGTTTCGCAGGCTTCACCGCTTTCGACGCCTTAGCAGATGCCTTCGACGCCGTCTTCCCAGACGCTTTCGCACCACCCTTGGATTTTGAAAGCTTTATCGCCTTCTGGACCTTAGCCTTGCGTGCAGCCTTGTCACCTTCCCCTGCTGCAGGCTTAGGTGCTCTTGTAGGCTTCGCAACAGGCTCTGCAACAAACGATTCAGCGGCATTGACCTCAACCGGAACTACCGGCGAAGCCTCTTCAGCAAACGACCTATCTTTCTTAAAACCGTCTCTTCCGGCTGAACGTCCGAGTCCTGCGCTGAATGGCTTTCCTTCATCGGAACGGCGCGACCTTGAGGGCCTTTCCTGGAGACCTTCTTCCGAACCGGCGAACCTGTCATCGCGGCGGAAACTCCTGCCACGCTTGGGAGACTCCTCATCATCGCGTCCGCGGAAATCACCAGTACGTCCCTCTGACTTATCACCGAACTTGCGGGTAGACCTGCCCTTGCTGTCAGTATCTCTGCGACGTGTTGTCTTGTCGAAAACTTTGGCAGCCGGACGACGTTCCTCGTACTGGCCAGGAATATCCTCATGATGGCTCATGCGATCCTCATTACCTGTTTCAACAAGTTCATAATCAAGAAGTTTCTGTTCCAAGTCAGTAGACTTGACACGAATCTTCACAGGGTCACCAAGATTATAAATGACGCCGGTACGCTTACCTACTATGCGGTAATGATCCTGATCGAACTCAAAGAAATCCGACTGGATGTCACGAAGGGCAACCATACCCTCGATCTTAGTCGGTTCGATCTCCACATACATTCCCCACTCGGTAAGACCGGAAATATGACCGTCGAACTCGCCGCCGACCTTGTCCTGCATAAACTCCACGAGTTTATACTTCGTGCTGGATCTCTCAGCCTCAGCTGCAATCACCTCACGCTCGGAAGCGTATTGGCACTGCTCCTCATAATAACTCTTGCTCTGAGAATCCGCACCATCGAGATACATCTGCAAAAGCCTGTGTACCATAGTGTCAGGATAACGGCGGATAGGAGAAGTGAAATGAGTATAGAACTTGAATGCAAGACCATAATGGCCGATATTGTCAGTACTATAGCAAGCCTTGGCCATCGAACGCAATGCAAGCATTTCGATAGCTGCAAACTCCGGCTTGTCCTTAGCTTCAGCCAGGAGTCCGTTCAATGCCTTTGCGAGTTTTCGTCCATCCTCAGCCTCTTCCATCTTATATCCGAAGTTCCCTGCAAACGACCTCAAGCCGGCGATCTTCTCACCGTTAGGTTCATCATGGATACGATATACGAAAGTCTTCGCTGACTTCTTGGCCACGCCATTCATCTTGCCGCCTGTCGCAATAAACTCAGCCACAGAACGGTTCGCAAGCAACATAAACTCCTCGATAAGCCAGTTGGCCTCCTTGGACATCTTCTGATATACACGAATCGGACGGCCCTTCTCATCGACCTCCACCTTCATCTCAGGCCTCTCGAAACTGATGGCTCCGGAAGCAAATCTACGTTTTCTGAGAATCGAAGCAAGTTTATGTAATGTAAGAATAGCCTCTTTAAGTTCACGAGGAATCACGCAGCCTTCATAAACGCCCTCACCCATCATGGCCTCAGAACGTCCTACAGCCTTAAACTCGGCAAACGAATCACCGGATGGTGACTCCATATCGTTCTCAGGAGCAGCCACTTCAGCATTGGCCTGAGCCTCTTTCGCGCGACGCTCGGCAGCCTCAGGCGAAGCTTCGAGTATAGGATCCTTCACAGCCGAATGGATGCCGTCGGTACCGCCGCGGAGCTCCATATCCAGAGCCTTTTCGCCGTTGTCGATAACCTGCTGGGCAGTCTCGTAAGCGAATCTGTAATCGGACTTAATCACCGTCCTGCCGAACCAATGTCCTACGATGCCGGCGAGCGGAGTGATTTCAAACACAGCCGAGAACGTAAGTTTCTCCTCATTAGGACGGAGCGAACAAAGCTTGTTTGAAAGCTTTTCGGGAAGCATCGGAACAGTACGGTCCACCAGATAAACTGATGTTCCGCGGGACTGCGCCTCCTTATCTACGACCGAACCCGGTGTAACATAATAAGATACATCAGCGATATGCACACCGACCTCAAAATTACCGTTGGACAGTTTCTTGAATGAAAGTGCGTCATCGAAGTCTTTCGCATCCTCTGGGTCTATCGTAAATGTCAGTGTATCACGGAAATCACGACGTGAACGTATATCTTTCTCTGTAATTTTATCAGAAATCGCATCTGCCGCATTCTCGACCTCAGGCTCAAATCTGTAAGGCAGACCATACTCGGCGAGAATCGAATGCATCTCCGTATCATTCTCACCAGGCTCACCCAAAACGTCCACCAAATGGCCCTTCGGGTTAGGCTCGCCCTTCTCCCAGCTGTCCACCAGGGCCGCAACTTTCAGCCCCGAATGCGCTGTCAACTCCTTCGCCACGCCATCGACGGTCTCGGTCACCCCAGCCACCGCAAACTCGCCATTGCCAAGCGACTTGAGGTACCCTGATTCAGGGACCGCAGCATTCCTGCGATGGAGCGAATGTCCCTCCAGATCGGTTATGTCAATGCTGATGTCATATGGCATTACTCGGCTCTGCATCAGGACCCAAGCCTGATTTCCGACCACATGGAGAATACCCGTAAACGGTTTGCGGGATCTCTCTACCACCTCGAGAATGACACCCTCCTGTCTCTTGTCATCCGTCTTTTCCTTAGTGACGGCCACGCGGACGGTATCAGCGTTCAGGGCACCCTTGGTACGGCCCTGTCTCACATAGATATCATCTTCGAGTTCATCGACCTTGACAAATACGAATCCGTCACGTGTCATCTGAACAGTACCCGTATACTGAGGGCACTCGTCCAGTGGTTTATCATTGTCCTTGCGGCCTTTACCGGAAAAGCTGCCGCCTTTTTTACCGAAACCGCGTCCACCGCGTCCGTTGCTTTCCCTTCTTCTTGAATCTTCGTTTCTGCGTTCGCCGCCATTACGTCTTCGTCTGTCAAATGCCATACTTCAAAATATTATTGTATAATAACCTACAAATTTACGAATTACTTGGCAATATTCAAGATAAGTAATCCTTAAAAGGGGGTCCGAATTTTGATTTGTCACGGAAATACGTTAAAATCGCACCGTTTTTCAAAAGCAAAGAGATATGACATTGACAGGATTGGACAAAAATAAGATTTTAGGAAACTTGGCTTCCTTCTCCGCTTACACGATTTTCGGGATAAACATAGTGACATGCAAAGACTTGTCGAGCAGCCACTTGATATCACCATTGGCATTGTTCTGTCTAAGAGCCATCGGCGCAGGTCTGCTTTTCTGGATTCTGTCGTTTTTCTGCCCGAAGGAAAAAGTGGCGCTGAAGGATTACCCGAAGATATTCGCTGCTTCATTCGTAGGCTTCTTCCTCGTACAGTTTTCATTTTTGAGCGCCATTCCTGACGTGACACCGATGACCTGCTCGATCATCAGCGCATTGACACCTATATACACGATGTTTATCGCTGCATGGACCATCAAGGAACCGATTACTTGGAAAAAGGCCGGAGGAGTGTTCCTGAGCTTCTGCGGAATAGTTTTCCTGATTATAAACAGCAACACTGGAGGCGGCGGAGCGCAAAGCACCAACCTGAAAGGTGTATTGCTGATGATTACGAACGGTCTGAGTTTCGCAACTTATCTCGCACTATTCAAACCGTTGATTTCCAGGTACTCTGTAGTTACTTACATGAAGTGGATTTTCCTCTTCGCGTTTATCATGTCTGCGCCTTTCTGTGGAAAAGAACTCGTGACTTTCGACTACGGACAGCTTTCAGGTATCATAATCATTGACCTAATCATTCTTATCGTCTGCGCGACATTCCTCGCATACTTCCTGATCTCTTATGGGCAGAAATACGTGCGCCCGACGATGGTCAGCCTCTATTCCTATATGCAGCCTATCATGGCGATAGCCATAAGCATCATCGTGGGCATGGACACATTGACCTTCACTAAGGTTTTGGCGCTGTTCGCGGTGTTCACCGGAGTCGTTCTCGTAAGTTTCAGCAAGAGTCGCGCACAAGAAAAGACAGAATCTTAAAAACTATCCGTATATTTGTAAGTTATTTGCGATTAAAGATTTTTAATATGGAAAAGAGAAAAGTTCTTCTTATGATTCTCGACGGATGGGGAGAGGGCAAACATGACCACTCTAACGCCATCTACACAGCAGGAGCTCCGTTTATCGACTCCCTTAGAGCAAAGTATCCGATGAGCCACCTCCTCACATGCGGTGAGGCTGTAGGTCTTCCGGACGGACAGATGGGTAATTCGGAAGTAGGTCATATGAACCTCGGTGCAGGACGCGTTGTTTATCAGGACCTTATGAAAATAAACAAGACCTGCCGCGAGCACAAGTTGCTGGACAGGGCTGAAATCAAGAGTGTTTACGATTATGTAAAGCAGAGCGGCAAGAAGCTTCACCTCATGGGCCTTTGCTCTACCGGTGGCGTGCACAGCTCACTCGACCACTATTATGAGTTCCTCAACGTTGCTAAGGAATGTGGTATCGACAACGTATTCGTACACTGCTTCATGGATGGTCGTGATACCGACCCACACAGCGGAAAGGGATTCATCGAGGATCTCGAGAAACATATGGCAGAGAGCACCGGAAAAATCGCTACTGTCTGCGGACGTTTCTACGCTATGGACCGTGACAAGAGATGGGACCGCGTAAAAGAGGCCTATGATCTTCTCACAGCCGGAAAGGGCGCTGCTTTCACCTCTGCAACTGACGGTGTACAAGCATCTTACGACGCTGACGTTACCGACGAGTTCATCAAGCCTATCGTGATTACTGACGCTGCAGGCGCACCTCTCGCAAAGGTAGAGGAAGGCGATGCTGTCATCTTCATGAACTTCCGTAATGACCGTGCACGTGAAATCACATCAGTTCTCACACAGCAGGATATGCCTGAGCAGGGAATGCACATCATCCCTAACCTCTACTACTGCTGCATGACTCCATACGATGCTGCATTCAAGGGCCTTCACATCCTCTTCGACAAGGAAATCGTAAAAGACACTCTCGGAGAAATCGTATCGAAAGCAGGTCTCCGTCAGCTCCGTATCGCAGAGACTGAGAAATATGCTCACGTGACATTCTTCTTCAACGGCGGCCGCGAGACTCCGTTCGAGAACGAGGACAGAATTCTGGTTCCTTCTCCTAAGGTTCCTACCTACGACCTCCAGCCGGAAATGAGCGCACCTATCGTTACCGAGAAACTTATCGAAGCTATCGACAGCGACAAGGAAGATCTCATTATCCTGAACTACGCAAATGGTGACATGATCGGCCACACAGGTGTATATGACGCTATCATCAAGGCTGTCAAGTGCATCGACGGCTGTGTAGAGAAAGTCGTTACTGAGGCTATCAAACACAACTATGTAATCCTCATCACCGCTGACCACGGCAACGCTGATCACGCAGTGAACGAGGACGGCACCCCAAATACCGCCCACTCGCTCAACCCGGTTCAGTTTATTGTTGTCAATGCCGGTGATGCAGTGAAGACTGTGAAGGATGGTGCACTTTGCAACGTGGCACCTACGATCCTCAAGCTGATGGGACTTCCTCAGCCAGCTGACATGGATGCAGAAGCATTGATCTAAAATAGACAGTTTTATATAATAAATCGGCCATCAGAACTTCCCGCGAAGTCTTGATGGCCGATTTTATTATGTCTAATAAGGAACTTACTTTATAAATCCTTTCTTCAGGAGTACCTCAGCGATCTGTATCGCATTGGTAGCCGCACCTTTACGGATATTGTCAGAAACGCACCAGAAATTAATTCCGGACTTTACTGAGAAATCGCGACGCAGACGTCCTACGAACACATCATCATGACCGAGAGCAAAACGTGGCATAGGATATACCTTGTTTGCCGGATCATCCTGAACAGTAACCCCTGGAGTATTTTCCCATATCTTGCGAATGTCTGCGAGATCGAAATCCTTCTCGAATTCCAGATTTATAGACTCAGAATGACCTCCTACGACAGGGACTCTGGCAGTTGTGGCAGAAACTCCTATGGTATTGTCTCCCAAAATCTTATGGGTTTCGTTAACCATCTTCATCTCCTCCTTGGTATATCCGTTCTCTGTAAAATCATCGATATGAGGAATGATATTCTCATCGATAGGGTAAGGGAACTTGGCTGCATATTCTCCCCACTTGGCACCTCCACGCTCGAGTTCCATCTGAGCCACAGCCTTGTTTCCGGCACCTGTAACACTCTGATATGTAGATACTACAACTCTCTTTATATGATATTTTTCATGAAGAGGAGCCAGAGGAAGCATCATCTGGATAGTAGAACAGTTCGGGTTCGCGATGATGAAATCATCCTCGGTAAGTACATCGGCATTGACCTCAGGCACAACAAGTTTCTTGGTCGGATCCATGCGCCAGCATGAGGAGTTGTCCACTACGCGACAGCCGACAGCGGCGAAACGGGGTGCCAACTCTTTGGACGGACCGCCGCCTGCGGAGAAAATTGCGAGCTCCGGCTTGGCTGCGATGGCCTCGTCAGCACTGATCACAGTATATTCTTTTCCGCTGAAAGTGACTTTCCGTCCTACAGAACGCTCAGAAGCCACCGGAAGAAGTTCAGTTACAGGGAAATGCCTTTCCTCAAGCACTTCCAACATTCTGGTGCCAACCAAACCTGTGACACCTACTACTGCTACTTTCATATAGTCTAGGTTTTACTTTTACAACAAAATATCGTTAAGCACACCGGATGCTGTCTGATAAGCTCCTGCACCTGCTCCCTGAATCACTAATGGTGACGGATAGAACGATGTCTGGATGATGGCCGCGTTATCTGTGCCACACAAATTGTAGAGCGGGTTGTCAGGGCCTACTGACTTGAGACCCATCGTCGCCTTAAACATTGGCCTACCCGGAATATCTGATGGGATAGACTCTATCGAAGCGACGAATCTCTGGCGGAATCCCTTGGATGCAGCAGCCTGGTATGAAGCCGCGAAATCCGCCTCATGCTCAGCGAGTTTGGCGAAAAATTCAGGTACCTTTCCCTCGAAGAATTCAGGTCCGAGAATAGGGTCGATGTTCACGTCAGCCTCGTTGATTTCAGCACCTGCCTCACGCGAGAGGATGAGCAGTTTGCGGAGCACGTCGCGTCCGCTTAGGTCGAGCCTCGGGTCAGGTTCAGAATAGCCTGACTCCTGAGCTGTCTTCACCACGTCCGCGAAGGTCTTGCCGTCTTCACCGCCCTTGTATGTGCTGAATATGTAATTCAATGTCCCTGAGAGTACTGCGTCTACTTTGTAGATATCGTCGCCGCTGTTTACGCTGCGTGAAATGGATTCGAGAATCGGGAGTGCCGCACCGACTGTGGTCTCATAGCGGAGAGATACTCCGTTTTCCGCAGCTGATGACTTCAGCTTTCTGTATTGCTCATACGGAGAAGCGAAAGAAATCTTGTTGCTGGCTACTACAGAATAGCCTTTCTCGAAGAGATTCAAATACTTATATGATATGTCGGATGACGCTGTGCAATCCACGAAAATAGAATTCTGGAGAGAGAGCTTGGAGAGTTCCTCGAAGAACGCGTCGTTTGCGGCAGACTTGCCTTCGGCCAAGCTGCTTTCGATTTTGTCGAATTTGATACCTTCTCTGTCAATGACATATTTACGGCTGTTGGAGATACCGGCGATATGAAGGCGTTTTCCTGTGCTGGCCGCAATCTTGTCCCTGTCACGGGCGATAATATCCACAAGTGCCTTTCCTACAGTACCATAGCCTGCTATGAAAAGGTTCACATCCTTATATGGAGACTTCTCGAAGAATTCGTTGTGGATGTATTTCGTAGCCATCTTCACATCCTCTGATGCCACGATTACGGAGATATTTCTTTCTGAAGAGCCCTGGGCAACTGCACGCACACCGATGCTTCTGCGTCCGAGAGCCGCGAGCATACGGCCTGTAGTTCCACGCTGATTCAGGATGTCATCACCTACGAGGCATACGATAGAGAATCCTTTCTCGACTTTCAACGGGTTCAACTTGCCGAGTGAAATCTCATACGCAAAGCATTTGTCCACAGCATCTTTCGCTTTGGCTGCATCTTTTTCGGACACGGCCACACACATGGTGTTAACAGAAGAAGCCTGAGTGATGAGGATAATGCTGATATTATTCTCGCTCAGTGTCTGGAAAAGTCTGTATGAGAATCCCGGAACACCTACCATGCCGCTTCCTTCAAGTGATAGAAGGGCGATATTGTCCGAATTGGAAATACCTATAATCTTATTCTTTCCGCGTGGAGGATTCTGCTCGATAAGAGTGCCCTCCCCTTCCGGATCGAATGTACATTTCACGAAAATAGGAATACGCTCGGCCACAACAGGCTGGATAGTAGGAGGATATATCACCTTAGCTCCGAAATGTGAGAGTTCCAGAGCCGCCCTGTAAGAGATATGCTTGATAAGCATGGCCTGAGGTACTATCTTAGGGTCAGCCGTCATCATTCCAGGAACATCTTTCCATGTCTCGAGAGCCCTGGCCTTGCTGCCTACAGCATAGAGTGATGCAGAATAGTCAGAACCGCCGCGACCGAGGGTCACCATACGTCCCTTGTCATCTGAAGCGATGAATCCAGGTACGATGAACAGTGAAATGATCGGGTTGGACTCTATCATTTCATTTACATTGGCGAAAGTCACAGCGTTGTCCACGACTTCACGACCGCTAATGAGGCGAGTCCTGATGATATCTCTGGAATCCACCCATTTAGTAGGGATTCCGACCGAAGCCATCTTGGTCGCGAGAATCCGGCTGGAAAGCAACTCGCCACAACCCTGGATAGCATCGAGGCTGAAGGTACTCAATTCACCGAGAAGGTACACACCCTTGATGATTCCGCGGATCGACGCGAAAGTCTCGTCGCAGACCTCGGTAGACTCCTCGTGCTTCTCCATCGGAAGAAGCTCCTTGATCAGCCGATGATGTTTCTGCTGGAGTTCGTCCAGGAGCTCCGTGTAAGAGCTGTCATGAGCCGCGGCGAGATTGCCTATCTGGATCAATGTATCTGTGCATTTATAAATGGCAGAGGCGATTACGATCGTTCTGTCTCTGTCC
Source organism: uncultured Bacteroides sp. (assembly GCA_900546925.1). Lineage (GTDB taxonomy): Bacteria > Bacteroidota > Bacteroidia > Bacteroidales > UBA932 > Cryptobacteroides. The sequence goes on along the minus strand of UREV01000001.1, from coordinate 117,121 downwards.
ACTGCTCTGGCGATAATGTCCGCCGCCTTGAGCATATTGGCCGCATCGGCAAGGGAGCTGCCTCCAAATTTAAGCACCTGCATAATGTTATAATTCGTTTACTATAGGTCTGATAATTTGTTCCAACTGTTTGGTTTCCAGAAGGAACCCGTCATGTCCGAAATGGGATGTAATCACATGATAGGTAGCATTCGGCATCCTTTCAGCGATTTTTTCCATTTCGTGTGGAGGGAAAAGGATATCACTGTCGATAGCGATGAGATCTGTCTTCATCTTTATCGTACCGAGCGCCGCTGTCTCACCACCTCTTCCACGTCCTAAGTTATTGCTGCTCACACTGCAAGCAAGATAGTAGTATGAATAAGCATCGAAACGGTCTGCAAGTTTCGCGCCCTGATAGCGCTGATATGAACAAGCTCTGTCCGCAAACAGGGTGTCATCAGACAGTTCCGGCTGCTTCAGATTATATCCGTCATCGCATCTGTAAGAAATCATGGCGATCGAACGGGCGCACTCGAGACCTTTCCGGCCACCCTGAAGACTCGCGCACTCGCGGAAAGTCTGATCCGCTTCCAGCGCCATTCTCTGCGACTCCTCCAACGCTGACGCCCAAGGACTTATGCGAGAGGTGGTCGCGATATAGACGGCCCTGCCGATAATTTCAGGATGCATGACAGACCATTCGAAAGCCTGAAATCCGCCAATGCTTGCGCCTACGAGAAAGTCGATTTTGTCAATGCCGATGTGACGTCTGACTTCATCGAGTCCGTTCACGATATCTCTTACGGTTACTTTAGGGAATGTGAAGTAATATGGTTTTCCGGTTTTCGGGTCTATGCTGGACGGACCTGAGGAGCCATAGCAGGAGCCTATCATGTTTCCGCAGACCACGAAATATTTGTCCGTGTCGAAGAGTTTTCCCGGGCCTACGAGGTCTGCCCACCAATCTCCGGCATCAGAGTCTGCTGTCAACGCATGACAGATCCAAATTACTTTCATTCCTTTTTTATACTCCATCGGTGACGTATGATATGCCACCTCAAGAGTTTCGACGCGTCCTCCTGCTTCAAAGGAGAATCCGTCTTCATTCCTGTAAATATGTCGTTTCATGTTGATATACAAAAGAAGGTTACGAAAGCATCTTAACGATGCATTCGCATTGACATGGCTGTCATAAAGAATATGTAGTAGAAGCCTTTCATTTTTTCGAATTGCAAATATAATTAAAGTATATTTATTTACGAAATATTGGACAAGTTGTTTTTTGTACTGCAAAATTGGTTATCTTGTATTTTTTAATGATTACTTAGATTGTATTTTTGCACTAAATGTTAGACACTCTATAATATTGAATAACGAGATAATGAGACGAATATTCGCATTGACAATAATAGTGATGATCGCCGCGGCAGGGTGCGGCAAGGTGGAGCTGAGAACTTTGGATGGTCTGAGGCAGGAGGTTTACGCACGGCCAGACAGCGTTCTTTCGGAGCTGGAGCGTCTCAGGCCGGAATTTGTATTCAACCGGAACAAGCGGTTACGGTCGGAGTATCATCTATTAAAGGCTGTGGCTCAAGATATTGCGTATCCAGGAGTCGAGGCTGCAGACCTTCGGAGCCTGACACTGACTGCGGATTTTTTCGAGAAGAGAGGACCGGCGGACAGGCGCATGGAGGCTTGGTATTATCTGGGAAAGGCTCAGTTCAATGCCGGTGATTACAGGAGTTCGATCATTTCATTTACACGTGCGGAGAGGATTTGTGATAAACTTGATGACCCTGGAAAGAGGGGCAGCATTTTGCGTGACATTTCCAAAACGTTCAGAGCTACAGGAGATTACAACGAGGAGATTTCATATTTGAATAAGGCGGCTGAAGATTTCGACATGGCAGGCATGCCGTTCAACAGCAGAAATGTGAGGTTCGAATGCGGCGTGGCGAATTATAATGCCCAGAATTTCGTGGCGGCAGAGGAAATATTCAGATCCATGATGTACGAGGCACATGCTGCTGCAGATACTCTCCTGGAGGTCAGATGCCTGGAATCTTATGCCATGCTCACGCTGGAGCAGGAGGAGCCGGATCCGGGGCTGGTCATCAGTCTGCTTTCAAGAGTTGCCAACGAGCTGCATTCACCTCTGTCGAGCATCGACCGCGGAATGTTGGCCTATGCGTATTCATTGGCAGGGAAAAGGACGGAAGCTATAACCTGGATGAAGCGGGCGAATGCTTCGGCGGAAAATAAGTATGAGGCGAGTCAGGCGAAGTTCCGCGAGTATCAGGTGATGGTCAGGGACGGGAATTATAAGGAGGCGTTGAAGGCGTTGGAGAGTGTGATGGAGTATAGCAACACTGTAGATATCGCAAGGCTCAAGAAATCAGCCGTTTCCGCGGAGAAGGAGTATTTCCGTCAGGAGAATGAGTTGAATGCCATGAGGCTGAAGTCGTCCAGGATGACGATACTTGTCATCGTAGCGGCAGCATTGATCCTGATATTCTCTTTCATCAGCTATTTCCGGTATCGGGATTTACAGGCAGAGAAGCGAATAAGCGAGGAAAAGGCTGAGGCTGAGAGGTATATGAGTATAGCGGAGGACTTGCAGGCGAAGCTTAAGGCGGCGGACAAGAAGCAGGTGGCAGCCAAGCGTACCCCTGCGGCAAAGACGGATATGCTGGAGCGGCTTTGCGAGCAGTATTATATTTACGAGGGGACGGAGAATCTGCAGCCGAAGGTGCTGAAGGAGGTCAAGTCGATTATTCAGGATTTGCGTACTGATGCGAAGACACTTAAGGGGCTGGAGCAGACACTTGACAGGAATTGCGGGAATTTGGTTTCGAGATTGCGGGAGCAGTTGCCGAAGATGAAGGATGAGGATATAAGGTTGTTCATTTTCGTAGCGTCGGGGTTCTCAAGCACAACAATTTCCACGATTTTAGAGAAAGACAAAGGTATCGTTTATAATCGCATCTGGAGGCTAAAGAGTAAGATCGACGGGTCGGATGCTCCGGACAAGGAAGATTTTCTTGCGGCGCTGGGGCGGTAGTTTTTCTCAAAAAATAGTGATGGCTGCAGGTTTGGGTTTTTCCTGCAGCCATCACATTATTTCAAACACATTAATACTCTAATTCTCAAGTTTCGCAAGTTATCAAACTTGCTGAACACAAGCACTTATTTGAGGGTTATCACTCGTTCGAAGGCTGTAAGCCCCACGCACTTTTTGCTTACACGCTACCCTCACCCTAAATCCCTCCCCTCGGGGAAGGGACTTGCTTTCGCCCTCGCGGGCTCTAAAAGCGGTGTTTCGCACTTGCGAAACTTAAGTCAAGTTTTTTTTATTTCATGGGTTAGTTTCCGAGCGCAAAGATAGTGGGTTATATCGGCTTTTTCCTAACAATTTGCCCTATATAATCTCTCTTTTACACTTGCTAACCCATTGAGTATCTGCGTGTTATACATTCGTATTTCACTAAAATCTCTCACTTTTTGTAATTACTTGGTTATCAGGTAATTACATTTTAGCTCTTAAACAGCGATTTTTGGCATGGTAGCAGCAGGAGTTCGGACTCATCCGCTCAGGCTGCGCAATTCGCGTCTTGAGTTCCGACTCCTGCCTGCTGGCGAAACGATATTTTCCAACGTTAGGAATCTACTAGACGATGCCGATCGGCGGCATGGCCCAGGGAGCGAATTGCGGAGCACCTGAGCGAAGGGGCCCTTGCAGCCGGCGGCCACCACGCCTACCGAAAATGAAAAATCTAACCGATATAGCTGGTGAGAAGTTTCAGGCGAGTGTCGGGAGTGAAGGTCACTCCTTTGGAGGTGGCCGGAATGAGGACAGTTTCGCCCTGGTGAATGGTGAGAGCATTGTCGGCATCCTCGTGATCGGTAAGCGTTCCGGAGCCCTCGATACACATCACCGCCAAGAACGAATCCAAAGCCGACAAATCCTTCGTGAACGGCTTGTCGAGATCATACTGACTCGTGGTAAAATATTTACAACTTACCAACTCATTTTCGGCATCCTTCTTCTCCGTATAATGAGTTCTGTAATCCGGATAAACATTATAATCGATCGCATCCTTCGCAAGCTCGGTATGCAACTCGCGAGGCTTTCCGTCCAAACCAAGTCTGCCATAATCGTAAATTCTATACGTAATGTCAGACGTCTGCTGAATCTCCGCTATGAAACAACCGCCACAGATGGTATGTATACGTCCGGCAGGAAGGAAAAACACATCCCCGGCATTGACCTCAAACCTGGTGAGAACATCGGTGATGGTGTTGTTCCCGACCCTCTCCACATACTCCTCGGGGGTGATTTTCTCGGAGAGACCGGCCAGCAGGTGCGCGCCCTTGTCGGCACCCACGACATACCACATCTCGGTCTTGCCCTTGGAGTGATGGCGCTTCTCGGCCAACTCGTCGTCCGGATGGACCTGAATGGAGAGATCCTTCTGAGCGTCAATGAATTTGATCAGAAGAGGAAACTCGTTGCCGGTATTGGCGTAGACCTTCTCGCCGACGAGCGCACCCTTATATTTCTCCACGAGTTCAGTGATGGTCATGCCTTCGAACTCACCGTTCGCGATTACGGATTCATGTCCCTTCACGCCGGAAAGCTCCCAGCTTTCACCTACATTATGCTGATCTGTAACGACTTCCTTATACGGAGCGATTTTCTCGCCACCCCATACAACAGTCTTGAGTATGGGTCTGAATTTTAATGCGTACATAGTTTTTATTTATCTAACTAATTGAGGGCAAACGCATAAGCAAACAAGTCTCGTCATTATTAATGAAAACAGGAACGCCGAATTTCTCCTGAAGAAATGGTCCGAGAGCCACTCCGTCACGGAAAGATGGAAAATTCGGGAGCCCACCGCCGATAATGCCGTTCGGATAATCCGCCGGACCAGGGAAAGCGAAGCTGATGGCCGCCGGCCGTTTTATATATAGCAAGTCGATTAAAGACCGCGTGCACGAAGAAGTGCATCAGGATCAGGCTCAGCATTTTCACCACAGAACTGACGATAGAGAACCATCGGCTCCTCGCTTCCACCCTTTTCGAGGAAAGTCTTACGGAACTTGATGGCCATATCGTGATTCCAGAGGCCCTTGCTCTCCCAGAACTCGAACATATCCATATCGATAACCTCTGCCCAGAGATATCCATAATATCCGGCACCATAAGCACCGCCGAAGATATGGCTGAAGTAAGTACTTCTATATCTCGGGATAATCTCGTCGATCAGACCGATCTCTTTGCAGACATTCTTTTCGAATGCCTCGATATCCAAGCTGTTCCAGTCTGTATCAGCACCAAGTTCATGCCATCTGATATCCAAAAGCGAAGCAGCGCAAAGCTCTGTAGTAGCGAATCCCTGGTTAAACTTGGAAGCATTGTTAATCTTAGCTACGAGTGAATCAGGAATAACTTCGCCGGTCTTGTAATGATGAGCATACTCAGCAAGAATCTCAGGCTGGAAAGCCCAGTTCTCGTTAAACTGAGAGAATGTCTCCACGAAATCATGCGCTACTGCTGTACCACTCACTTCCTTGTAACGGCACTTGGAAAGAAGTCCGTGAAGAGCATGACCGAACTCATGGAATGCTGTCTCCACCTCATCGATAGTAAGAAGTTTGACAGTATCGTCAGGCTGGCCGAAATTGCAGACATTGACCACGATAGGGCGTACATCCTTGCCGGATGCATCCATATACTGGTCACGGAAATTGCTCATCCATGCACCGCTGCGTTTGGTGCTGCGAGGAAGCATATCAGTCATGAAAAGACCTATAAGACTGCCATCCTTGTCAGAAACTCTGAAGACCTCTACCTCAGGATTATAAACAGGATATCCGTTAACCTTTTCAATGTTAAGGTCATAGAGTTTCTCAGCCGCCTTGAATACACCCTTACGAACATTAGACAACTCGAAATATGGCTTGGTCTCCTCCTCATGCAAATCATAGTCAGCCTTGCGGACTTTCTCTGAATAATACCACCAGTCCCATGGCTGAATCTTGGAACCTACAGGAAGAAGGCCTGCTGCGATGTCCTCATCCATGAACTTCTGCATTGACTCGATCTCATCTTTAGCCCTTGCGACAGCCTTGACCATAATCTTTTCGAGGAAGGCGTCGACAGTCGCGTGATCGTGAGCCATCTTATCGCTGAGAATCATGTCAGCTGCGCAGTCATAACCGAGCATCTGTGCCTTCTCAGTGCGGAGACGGATTATGTCGACGAGAGTCTGCTTGGTACTGTTAGCGTTATCATGTGCACCTCTGGTCGAATAAGCCTTGAATGCAGCCTCACGTTTTGCACGGTCTGCACATGAAGACATGAACACAGGATAGCTGGAAACAGGAATTCCGATCTCTGCCTTGAAAGCATTGTTCTCAGCCAAAAGGTCGTTTCCGAACTTCTGTGAAAGGGTAGCGAGCTCGGCATTGATCTCCTTGAATCTTGCCTGCTCCGCATCAGAAAGCGAGATTCCGTTATCGACGAAATATTTATAAAGTTTCTTGGTAACCATGTACTGCTCTCTGTCGAGTGATGAAGAATCAGCATAAACTGCTTTCACTCTCTCGAAGAATGCCTTGTTCATGAAAATATTGTCGGAGCTTGCGGTAAGAAGAGGGGTAACCTCATCCATAACGGCCTGCATCTCAGGAGTTGCGTCTGACTCTGACACGTTATACAACACGCCGAGGGTCTTCGCAAGAATCTCTCCGGAGAGTTCATACGCTGCGATGGTATTCTCGAATGTCGGCGCAGCCTCATTGGTCACAATAGCATTGACCTCAGCCTCTTGCTGTTCGATTCCGGCCTTTACGGCAGGCACGAAGTCTGAAGTCTTGATTTTGTCGAACGGAGGAAAAGCGTCCGCTCCTGTCCATTCCGTGAGGAATGGATTTGTGTTACAAGCTGAAATAGCCATAACTCCAAGTGCTGTTAAAACAAGTTTATTCATATCGATATCCGATCAGAAGTTAATAATCTGATTACCACCACCAAGCTACGTCGGCAGGATTCTCAGCCTTTATAGTCTGAGCCTCCTCAGGACCTACCACTGAAGGAAGATTTGCAAAGAGATTTACATTAATTCTCTTCTCGAGGTCGCTGATGGACATGCAATATTCCTTTTTGATAGCCGAGCTACTATAAACTTTATGTTCGAGGTAGATGGCGAATCCCATGTAACCTGAATGACCTTCTTTGCCGGACTTGCTGTAACGGAGGACAGCCTTGTAATAAGCGACCGGAACAGTGATCTTCTTTCCATTGTTGTCCAGAGCATATTTTGTACTGCCGTCAGGAACACAACCGGTTACAACATAGCAAGTGTCAGTGCCTGATTTCTTGGCCCAACCACGAACCTTATCCTCAAGTTGTGCCCAGATATCTTCGTTAAAGCCTTCGTGAGTCTGTGGAGTCATGTTGGTATAATAGAATGTCATTACGTTAGCCTCATAGTTCAGACGGTCAGCTGAAGGGCACTGGTGTCCACGTGCAAACCAACCCGCATTACCCTCTTTAAAGCCATTGTAGAGCACGGCCTGTTTGTCGGCCGGGATAAGAGGATCCGCACCCCACTTTTTTGTACGCTTGCCGGAGCCGATAGTCCATGCGTTAAGCGGATAAGCCACCCAATGCGCTACCTTATTGTCGTAATCGTATGCAAATGAGTAGTTTCTGGTCTTAGTATTACCTATCGTCATAGAATGTGTAAAGAAGCCCAGTTCAGTTCCCTCAGGCATGCCCGGAAGTTCGAGCCAACCCACTTTCGCCTTGTCTCCGGTTGTGACGCTGCTGTCCCAAGCCTTCTGGGTAAGGGTCAATGTTGCCTTGCCATGTCCTGTTCTAAGGGTAACTATAGCGACTCTTTCCGCATCAGTCGTATTAGGTTTAACCTCCATCGGGATGCTGGACTTGCTACCTGAACCATTAGTCTGAGATATGGTCAACCATTTCGGAGCATTTCCGTCTTCTCCTTTGCACGAGATGTTCCAAGATCCTGAAGCCTTGACTGAAAGATATTGAGCACCACCCCTGGCTTCGATAGGGTTTTCCTGTGCGGTAATTTCTGCCTTTACGGCATCTTCTGTAGTATTGTCGGAGCAACTGTAGAGACATGTCATGCCCACTACTGCCAATGCTCCCAAAAGCAATGACTTGAAATTCATAAAATGTTTGGTTATTTATTGCGTAATAGAAGGCAAAGATAGGCAACATCCGCGAGATTAACAAAATCATTGACCTGCACAAAAGAAAAACGGGCGACCCGATAACGGGCCACCCGAAAGAAAGTGATAATATATTTGGTTAGATATTTATTTCGCCAAAGTAATCTCTATCTTTGAGAAGTATGCAGCACCTAAAGATGCATTCTTCAATGTGAAGAATTTATAATCACCTGAAGAGAGATCGAAAGTCGCAGTAGTTTCAGTCTTGGATGCAGTAATCTCATTGCTCTCAGGTTTAGCAGATGAACCAGCAAACAAAGTCATATCGAGGTTCGTTTTCTTACCTTCTTGAGCTGTCAATTTAACTGAAAGAATCTTCTTAGAGAATGCTTTCGCATTAGCGATATAAGAGCCGCCTTTCTTCATCTGAATTCCGGAACCGAAGTTCGCAACATTGAGAAGATATACCTCCTGTCCACTAACTGTAAATTTAGCTTCCTCTTTCGGATAAGCTTCTGGGAAGTCGTCAACTACAATAGAAATCACTTCACCAGGGGTAGGAGTAGGGCCAGGAGTAACTGTGCCGCTGTTTCCCTTTGTTACGAGGAATGCATTGCCGACCTGCTTTTTGCCGTTGAATGAAGTAGAAACACCTACGATAGTAATCTCATCACCATCTTTGATGCCCAATTCCTGGAATTTCTTCTTCTCTCCACCGTAACCGGCTACGAGGCCATATACATATACCGTTCCGGTCGCATCAGTAAGATCGAAGTTTCCATAAACATCGCCATCCTTAATTCCGGAAACCTTACCGGAAATACGGTAGTAAGTCTCTTTATCGTCAGCCTTGGCAACGAAGTCTTTGATAGTCAAATCCTTTACAGTCTTGAATGACTCTACGGATACGTTCTTCATCTGAGGCTCTTTGTTGAAAGAAGTCTTAGGTCCGACAACAGTGATGATATCACCTTCGTGAATACCCATGTTGTTCCACTGCTTGCTCTGGCCCTTCGCATCGAGAACGCCATAAACGTAGATCTCGCCTGTAGCATCCTTAATGTAGATATTGCCGTACTCGCTGTTCTTATCCTTGGAAATGTAACCTGAAACACGGTACTGGGTAAGACCATCCTCAGCTTTAAGAACCTCAGCTACAGTAGCGTCGATAATGGAACCATCCTGAGTAAGAGTGAACTGTGCTGTATAATCTTTCCCGCCGGAAACTGTCTTGATGACGATATCAGCCTGACGTTTTCCCTCAGAGTTCGCAGCAACACTGAACTTCACCGATGCCTCTTTACCATTAGAAGAGATACCAGCTACTGATACCCAAGACTTGGCAGCGTCAGGGAGAACCACCTCCATGTTAGTTCCTTTGCAGGTAAGAGCAACCTCGAGAACACCGCCTTCCTTAGGAAGAGCCTCTGCAGGAGTAAGTGATTCGATCTTTATGAGAGACTTCTCGATAGCGATTACAGTCACGTCAGTAAGCTGAACTGTACCATTATACGTCTTCTTAGGACCTTCTACAGTAACGATGTCACCAGCCTCGATACCGAGACTCTTGAAGTTCTTGGTAGCACCATTCTTATCCAAAGTACCATAGATAGTAAGGTCACCGGTAGCATCGATGAGGTGCCAGTTACCATACTCAGTATTGTAGATATCGGTGCAAGTTCCCTTAGCACGATAAACGGTACCATCCTGACCTGCAGCAATCTGCTTGTAAGTAGAAATAGGAAGATCTACCTTTTCAGTCATCTGGATAACGTTGATAATCTGAGACTTGCTTCCGCAGTTAAGATAAAGCATAGCCTCCTTTGTAGCTTTAGCAGCAGTAGCTGAGAAAGTAACAGTAATGTCCTTTCCGGCAGCACCTGATGCAGGCTCTACCTTGAGCCATTCAGGGACACCGCTGAAAGACCATTCATCCTTCGCATTGAGAGTGATTTCGGTGGAACCGCCCGCAGCGTCGATGGCTACGTAAGACTGCGACACCTTAATCTCGTCAAGATACGCCACCTTTTCATCTTCGCAGCTGACGGTCAAGGTCAATGCTGCAAGAAGGGCTGTAAATATATTTCTAAGTTTCATAAATTCTTGACAATAAATTAGTTGAACATGTACTTGATACCGATAGACGCATACCAGCACTGTCCGATGGCGTGGTTAAGTGTCCAAATCTTGGTATCTCCGCTTACAGCAGCTGGAGTAGAGAATGTTGCATAACCGTCAGCATCTACACCGGCATACTTGAGAATACGTCCTGAGTTGAGTTCAGGGTTCATGTACTTGCTTACGCCCCATGAAGAGTTGAAGAGGTTCAGCAGGTTCTTGATATCGCAGCTGAGCTGGAGAGTATTCTTGGTATTACCGATCTTAACCTTGAAATCATGCTTGTAGCTGAAGTCTACACGGTGAACCCATGGGCTGTAAACGCTGTAAGCCTCAGCATATTTACCCTGATGATTCTTAAGATATTTATCCTTGTGGACAAACTCCATGAAACGGTCACGGTCATCATCAGATACGAAACGGAACTCGCCATTCTTAACCTGAGAATCTGTAGGGATGTAAATAGAGTCATAGTCATAACCGTCACCATTCATATCTCCGTTAGTCATGTAAGAGTAGTTGTTACCGCCTCTCCAAGTCTCATAGATGAAGCTGAAGTGGTTGCCGCACTTGTCGTCATGAGTGATAGAAGCAACGATACGGTCAGGAGTTACGTATGAAGAGTTGTGAAGTCTCGCATTGTTAGGACCCTCGTATGTAGGGATATAGGTGAATGCTGAAGAAGCATCAGATCCAGGCATACCGGTAAGTTCCTTTGAAACAGTGTGAGTATAAGCAGCCATGATGTGAAGACCGCTTACAGGGGTCATGTTCACTGTCAAGTTGCCTGACCAGCCGTAACCCTTGCTTGTGTTGGTAAGAACATAAGCGCTTGGCATATTGGTGGTCTTGCCATCCTTCTCGTATGTATATTTGAAGTCCTGGTAGATAGGTCTGTTGTCAGCACCGTTGAATCTTGAGAATCCGTTTACATCCTTAATACTCCAGTCTGAGATGCAGACAGCGTTCACAGTCTTGTTGAAAATACCCTCAGCTGTGATGGAGAATGGGAATGATGTAGGGAATGAGTAGTCTACAGCCAAAGAAGTCTTCCATACCTGAGGCATCTTGAACTTCTTGTCCACTGCAGCGAATGAAGATGAAACAGTACCCTCATCAGGAGAGATCTTGTCAGGATAACCCATAGAAATGAGTTTGTCATGGAGTGCAGACATGGTAGCCTTTCCGTTGGCGTCAGTAACGAGACCGCCTGCGAACTGAGTCATATCAGTCTTGGTACCACCGTTCTTGCCATCAGAGTTAAGTTTTGCCTGATACTGAACCATACCTGAGTTTGTAGGCATGTTGGTGAAGAATACGAGTGGAAGACGTCCTGAGAAGAGACCGGTACCACCACGTACCTTAAGAGTCTTGTTTCCGAATACATCCCAAGTGAAACCTACTCTTGGTGAAACGGTAAGCTTAGATGTAGGCCAGCTGCCTGTATCAACGTGTTTTCCGTTGAAGTCGAGGTCGTTCACCTTCTGGTTGGTCGTAAGGTCATCGTTATCGAAGAAGAGACCATCGAAACGGATACCGTAAGTAAGCTTGAAGTTATCATTTATAGACCAGTCATCCTGAGCGTAAATACCTGCTCTGTGGAATCTTACACGGGCAGCAGGGTTCTTCTCACCATCATAACCATAAGTCATGCAGACTACCTCAGGAGCTGCTCCGTTCAAGAAGTCATCGAGGCTTCTGTAACGGTAGTAACCTGTACCGTTTCTCATGTATGCGTTGTCAGCCATCTGATACTCATAGCTCAAACCACCGATAATCTTGTGGTCGCCGAGATAGTAGGTAAGGTCATCCTTAAGATTGAACACGTTGTTGTGCACACCATTGTTCCATGTGAAGAGCTCATAACCGAGTGAGATGTAAGGAAGAACAGAGCTTCCGTCATCTTTACGGATATCGATGAATGGGAATGGGTCTGAATTACTTCCACGGACATCATCCATCTTGGAGTATGTTGCGAGGAACTGGTTGGAAATCTTGTCTCCGAAACGGCTGTTCAAGTCAAATGAGAATGAGTGAACAAGCTTGTCGAGGGAGTACATAGAGTTCGCATAAGACATACCATATTTAGACATACGGTACTCAGGTGAACGGGTACCACCATCCATAGATGATCCGTTAGGTGAGTTCCAAGCCTTGTCGAGAGTGTAGTTATAACGAACTGCAAGGTGATGATCCTTGTTGATGTTCCAGTCGAGACGTGCGAGAATCTTTCTGTTGCTCTCGTCTGCAGGGAAGTTAGTGAAAGAACCTGTATTATAACCATATTTCTGCTTCACGAAATCGGAAACCTTCTGAAGGTCCTCGACGGTAGCACGGGAAACATAGTTGTCAGCATCCATGACACCATCCTCAGAAGCTCTCCAACGGTTAGCTACAGTAGGAGTCTTCTCATACTCATAGTTAACGAAGAAGAAGAGTTTGTTCTTGATGATAGGGCCACCGAGAGTAACACCGTAGATAGTGTTGCGGTCCTTAGCTCTTGCACCTGAAATCTGCTCACCATCAATAGAATCACCACGAAGGTTCTCATTCTTGTGATATACGTAAGCGGATCCCTTGAATGTGTTGGTACCTGACTTGGTAATAGCGTTGACACCACCACCGATGAAGTTCGTCTGACGAACATCGTATGGAGAAATAACGACCTGAAGCTCTTCGAGAGCATCGATGGAAATAGGGCTTCCACCTCCAGGAAGTTTGTCGCTAAGACCGAAGTTGTTGTTAAAGTTAGCACCATCGACAGTGAAGTTAGCTGTACGACCGTCAGCGCCTGCGAAGCTCATGCCGTTTCCACCATAAGGTGAAAGTCTGGTAACGTCAGTGATACTTCTGCTGACAGTCGGAAGAGACTCGATCTGCTGGCTGTTGATGTTGGTAGCAGCACCGGTCTTTTCCGTGCTGAATCTGGATTTGGCTGTTCCGATTACAACAACCTGCTCAAGGAACTCAGTAGACTCCTTAAGAGTTGCATTCAGGTTGTAAGTTTCAGCGAGCTGAAGAGTTACATCCTTAAAGACGAGGGAGGTGTAACCAACTGATGAGACCTCGATTTTGTATGGTCCACCTGAACGCATACCATTGATGGTATACTGTCCGTTCTGGTTAACAGTTGCTCCGTAAACAGTACCGGAAGGTTCGTGGGTGGCAACCACTGCCGCTCCAACGACCGGTTCTCCTTTTTCATCAGCGACACGACCTGCCATAGAGGACGTAGTCACCTGCGCATAGGCTAGCGTACCTGCCAACATGGAAATGCCGGCAAGCAACAGATGCTTTAATGAATAATTCATAGAGAAATAATTATTGTTTGTTTATTTTGTCGCAAAGTTATGCTTTTACTTACAAATATAAAAATCTAAAGAGGGTAAAACTCAATAATTTTTGATTTTTGTCACATTTTTCCGCAAAAACGTCAGGTTAAAGAAAATCAGAAAAACTCTTGCTTTTTAAAAAATTCTTCGTAAATTTGCGGCTCGATGTGGAGAGATTTGCCTGCTTGCAACCACGTTAAAAAATGCTAAAATGTTGACATTCAAGACCTCGTGAGCATTGAGGTCGCTTTTCATATCAATGTTTTGTGTTTTTGTGACGTCTCCACATCAGTGGGACGTTTTTTCGTATCTACACGTACCCGAACGGCTGTCAGGAGCCGTAAAACGACAAAAACGCAGACACCTGCACAGCCTGCGCGGCAAGGTTTAAAATAAATATCGAATATGCATTATTTATTCACATCAGAATCTGTTTCCGAGGGACATCCTGATAAGGTTGCGGATCAGATTTCAGACGCCATTCTCGACGAATTTCTCAGACAAGACCAGGAATCCAAGGTAGCTTGCGAAACATTCTGCAGCACCGGACTTGTAGTTGTCGGAGGCGAGGTTCGTGCGGAGCATGCTTATGTGGATATCCAGTCCACTGTCCGCAAGGTTATCAACAACATCGGATACAATAAGGCAGATTACATGTTCGACGGCAACTCCTGCGGAGTTCTGTCAGCTATCCATGAGCAAAGTGCCGATATCAACAGAGGTGTGGTACGTACCGACCCTGATGAGCAGGGTGCAGGAGACCAGGGCATGATGTTCGGCTATGCCTGCCGCGACACTGAGGAATATATGCCTCTTCCTCTCGCCCTTTCTCATCTGACACTCCAGGTACTGGCCGAGATAAGAAAAAAGAGCATTGACCTTATGCCTTACCTGAGACCTGACGCGAAGTCACAGTTCACCATCGAATACGATGAGAACAACCATCCTGTGCGCGTTCACACCATCGTGGTTTCCACCCAGCACGACGAATTCGTGGCGCCTGAGCTCGGCAACATGTCATACGACGAGGCGGTAAAACAGTTCGGTCTGGAAAGAGTGGACAAGGCTATGCACGACAAAATCGAAAAGGATGTCAGAGAGATCCTCCTTCCTAAGGTTCTCGAAACTCTTTCTGAAAAGACTGCAGCCCTCTTCGACGGCAATTTCATTCTCCACGTGAACCCTACCGGAAAGTTCGTAATCGGAGGTCCTCATGGCGATACCGGTCTTACAGGACGTAAAATTATCGTGGACACATACGGCGGACGCGGTGCTCACGGCGGCGGCGCATTCTCCGGAAAAGACCCTTCAAAGGTCGACAGATCAGCAGCTTATGCGGCAAGATACATCGCGAAGAACCTCGTGGCTGCAGGAGTCGCAGATGAAGTTCTCGTACAGCTAGCTTATGCCATCGGCGTGGCAAGACCTGTCAGCATCTTCGTAAACACTTATGGTACAGCCAAAAACGGTCTTTCGGACGCCATCATCGCCGAGAAAGTAGGTGAGATTTTCGATTTGCGTCCTGCCAAGATTATCGAGAAGTTCCAGCTTAAGAACCCTATCTACGAACCGACCGCAAGTTATGGACACGTAGGCCGCAAGCCATACACGAAAGCCGTCAAGGTAATCCGTGACGGAAAAGAGGTGGAGAAAGTTCTCCAGTTCTTCGGTTGGGAACTCCTGGATGCCGTGCCTAAGGTAAAAGAAGCATTCGGCCTGTAATTACTCGCCGCGCTCCATCGACCGGCGGAGATCCTTTTCCTTAATGGATTCACGCTTGTCATACTGTTTCTTGCCTCGCGCAAGAGCGATATTAAGTTTGGCATAGCCATTATCTGAGATAAAGAGCCTTACCCCTACGATGGTGAGGCCCTTTTCTTTTACCTTCTGCTGAAGATGACGCAGTTCACGCTTCTGCAACAGTAATTTTCTGTCACGCATAGGCGCATGCTGCCCCCACGAACCCCAAGTATACATGGCGATATTAATTCCACGCACAAAAAGCTGCCCGTTGTCGAAATAGCAGAACGCATCGGACATGGAAGCCTTACCCGCACGGATAGACTTGATTTCCGTCCCGACGAGGACAATTCCGGCCGTATAAGTCTCCAGGAACTCGTAATCGAACGAGGCCCTTTTATTATTTATATTCACTCTGCTCTTCTTCTCTTTCGCCATAATACTTCATTTAAAATTCATCCGTTACATACGGAATCCGCAAATATAAGAAATATTCGCTATTTTTGCACACCATAAAGAATGCAACAAGACTATGTCCACAAAGAGACCTCATACATTCACCACCATCGCAGAACTGCCGGATCCGGAAATAATCCGACCGGAAGAAATACTGCAACAATTTGAAAACAAAGACATTGACCTAATCTGCGTACTCGGCCCCACCGCTTCCGGAAAAACCCGCTACGCGGTAGGACTCGCGCACGCGCTGAACGAGTTGAGAGCGGTCAGGGTCAATGCCGGTGCGACAAATTGCGACTCTGGGGTCAAGCCGGCAGGGGCCGAAATCCTGTCCGGAGATTCGAGGCAGGTCTACAGGGGAATGGACCTCGGTACAGGCAAGGATCTGGACGAATATGGCGACATCCCGTATCACCTTATCGACATCGTAGATGCAGGTACCAAATTCGACCTGTACCAGTATCAGAAAGCATTCGAAAAAGCATACAAGGACATTTGCGACAGAGGTGGTATACCTATATTATGCGGAGGATCAGGACTTTACCTGGAAGCGGCTACTTGCGGATACTCCATTCCCGACGTTCCACCGTCACCGGAATTAAGAGCCGAATTGGAAGAAAAGAGCACAGAAGAACTCGTAGAACTTCTTTCTTCTCTGAAAAAACTCCACAACAAGACTGACATAGACACGAGACAGCGAACTATCCGCGCCATCGAGATCGCCATGTGGCAGAAAGAGCATCCGGTCGAGAACACTTGCTATCTTCCGAAGAAGACATATTATATAGGTACGCTGGTTTCACGCGAGGAACGTAACAGAAGGATAGACAGACGATTGGACGAGAGAATCGCGGAGGGTATGGCAGACGAGGTCAGGAGACTGCTGGACAGCGGCGTGCCGGCCGAGAATCTGACATACTATGGTCTTGAATATAAATTCGTTACACAATATGTATTAGGAATTCTTTCTCTCGACGAGATGAAGACCCTTCTCGGAAATGCCATCCATCAGTTCGCCAAAAGGCAGATGACATGGTTCCGAGGAATGGAGCGCAAAGGCATAAAAATCCATTGGGTGGAACCTTAGCAACTCAAGTTTCGAAAGGACGAAACACCGCTTTTAGAGCCCGCCCGAAAGCAAGTCCCTTCCCCGAGAGGAGTTACAGTTAATGTTTTCTGGAGGCCTGCATGCTGCCCGGAAGGAAACGCGGAGCCTCAGCCTCACGCCAGTAAGCCGCATCGAAATCAGGACTGACAAAAGGTCCTTCATGGTCGATGGTAAACGCGATATAGTTTATCTTGAATCCCTGCGACAGAAAATTCTGCTCGTAGAAAGTCTGGACTTCGAACAATGCGTCTACGGCAGCTTCCCCGCATACTGATGAAAATTCCGACGAATACAGAGATTCCCGCGGATTCTCAGCCGCACCACTCTCCCCTACACCGTAAAGATTTGATGTAGAAGCAAGTACATGCAGATTATTCGCAGCGCAGAGCTGCTTGGTATATTCATATAGGAATGTGCTGTCGGTCTTAAGATGAACGATTCCGCCCGGTTTCAGGAAATGTCTGTAGCGTTCCAGGAACATCGGACTGGTAAGGCGGCTGTTCTCGCTTTTCATCTGCGGATCCGAGAAGGTCAGCCAAATTTCGGAGATTTCTCCGGGGGCAAAGAACGCCTCGATAAACTCGATACGGGTGCGGAGGAAAGCGACATTCTGCAGACCTGTTTCAGTAGCGTATTTAGCTCCCTTCCAGAGCCTTGCGCCCTTTATATCCACTCCGATATAGTTCATTTCCGGATTACGCTCGGCGAGGGCCGTCGTATACTCGCCCTTACCGCAGCCCAGCTCCAATACTATCGGGCAGTTCCTGCCGTGGAACATTTGTTCGGACCAATGCCCTTTTACAGCATGGTCTCTGAGGTTCAATGGTGTCCAAACTCCACTTTCCTTGTTTTTCAATATATCTTCCGATGCTGGCTGCAGCAGACACGAGAATGTCTCGTTCTCGCTGAATTTCTTCAATTTACCGTGTCCCATCCGTTATCGTTCTTCGGTTTCTTCTCTTCTGACACGGATGCCCATGCCGTACAATTTATATTTGGTAAGAGAATCTTCCGGGGTTTTCACATACATGTTCCATATCCCGTATTCGACAGGTTTCAGATGGCTGCGATACGGGGAATAAATAATTTTCTTGTCGTAAGATGCCTCGCGGACTTCATCACGTCCTATTTCCACGTTTTCCTCATACAGTTTTCCGTCAGGCGACTCCCAAACAATGCACAACGGCATTGACCTGAACGAAGAGAACCGGCGGTCCCGGCAGGCGAAGGATGTCAGCAAAGACACTGAGTATAAAGAGGTTGAGTCCGACATATCCACGGCGAACGCGAACCTCCCGAAGTCATCCCGACCTGAAACGGGGATAAAAATTTCTTCTGAGGCCGGCCTGGAGCAGGCGGACAGGGTCACGAGGACCAGAAGTTCCAATATCGCGAGGAACCTACTCATTCGGCTTGTTTTCTACAGGTTTCGGCTGACGGCGATTCTGCGGTCTGCCGCCCTGACGTCTCGGGGCGCGCGAGTCCTGCCGGTTTTCGCGAGGACTATTTTCGCGTGCATTGTTCTCACGAGGTGCGTTCTGTGCGTTGTTGTCGCGTGGAGCACTATCGCGGTTATCGTCCCGATTATTGTCGCGCGCAGGCCCTCTCTGGCGACGAGGCTCAGCTTTCTGCTGCGATTTACGACGCCTTCTTCTCTCCGGCGCATCGAAACGGGTGATGCTGTCATCGCCCACCGCAGTGATAAACTCTGGAATTTCAGGCTCCGGTTCGGTCTTCAGAGACTCAGGCTTGATGCCGTTGCGGTTCATCTTTATGACCTCACGGACCTCAGACGCAGCCAATGGGTAAAGGCTGGCCATGGAGCCCTTGTCATATGAGAAATACATCACCTCTTTCAGGATATCCGTCTTCATCAGATAAGCGAAACCATCCTGGAACTCAAGCGGTTCCGACACGCGCGGAATCCTCGACTGTGCATCCAAGTAAGTCGCCACCTCGTAGTTCAGACAGCATTTCAGCTTGCCGCACTGCCCCGCCAATTTCTGCGGATTCAGCGACAAATCCTGGCAACGCGCAGCCGCCGTGGAGATGGATTTGAAGTTCGTGATATAGTTCGCGCAGCACAATTCCCTGCCGCAGATACCGAGTCCGCCGATAAGCCCGGCTTCCTGTCTGGCACCTATCTGCTTCATTTCTATCCTGATACAGAACTCCTCCGCAAAGACCTTGATAAGCTGCCTGAAGTCCACGCGTCCGTCAGCTATATAATAAAAAATCGCCTTCGTGCCGTCGCCCTGAAACTCCACGTCGCCGATCTTCATGTCGAGACCGAGTTCCACAGCTATCTGGCGCGAACGGATCATCGTCTCCTGCTCGCGGGCTATCGCCTCCTGCCATTTTTCGATGTCCAGGCTCTTCGCCTTGCGGTAAATTTTCTTGAATTCCGTATGTTCAGGGTCAATGCCTTTACACTTCATTTGTCTTCCGACGATAGGGCCGTCGAGGGTGACGATTCCGAGGTCATGTCCGCTCTGCGCTTCGACGATCACCAAATCACCCATCTTAATACTCTGTCCGGAAGCATTGACATAGATACCTTTACGAGTATTCTTGAACCTGACTTCGAGCAAATCGGAAAACTCTCCCTGGGATATTCCCTGGAGCCAGTTATAATCTTCGAGTTTGCAGCAACCCCTCCTGTATGTGCAGTTCAGCTCATCGTTGGAATCGCGTGTCACCATACATCCGCGGCTGCAGTCAAACTGTATATTTTCGTTATTGTCCATTAACTTATCCGTATTAAATCACAAACAGGCGGTCAACCATGTTCGTAAACACCATTTTCTGATTAACATTCCTGACGACCAGCATGTTGGCCCTGCTGATTACTGCCAATGCCTTCTGGCAGAATCCCTGACTGCAACGTTTGGCCGCGTCGTTGAAAAAATCCATGTCTTCAGGCCTGATTCCGGCTATCGCACCCATATCGCGCTGAAGCATGTATATCTTTCTGACACAATCGCCTGCAAATTTACAAAAAGCTTTCTGTTTCTCGCGAGAATCCAACGCAGAAATCGCTTCCCCGGTTTCGAGGACCCGCATGAAATCCCGCCCCAAAATTCCGTCCATCAGTTGCATGAACAGGTCCATCATTTCGACGTTCTCATCATGTTCAGCCAGGCTCCTGATCGCCACCCCGATACTGCCGGTCGCAAATTCCGCCGCATACTCGGCCTGTTCCGGGTCAATGCCTGTCCACCTCGGAAGTGCTTTGGCGATTTCTTCCTTCTCCGCAGGCAGGACTCTTATCAGCTGACATCTGGACCTGATGGTTTTCAGGACACGCTCCGGGTTATGCGTAACGAAAAGGAACATGGTCCTTTCGGATGGTTCTTCCACTATTTTAAGCAGTCTGTTCGCCGCGTCCTGGTTCATTTTCTCCGGAAGCCATATTACTACAGCTCTATAACCGTCTGTAAATGAAGATAATGACAGCGCGTTCAGAACATTCTTGGCATCCGCCACTGATATGGATGATGCTTTTTTCTCCAGTTCCAGAGTCTCATACAGTTCGTTCTCCATAAAGAACGGATTACGGATGAAGAGGTCTCTCCATTTCTGTATGAAATTGTCGGAAGTCACTTTTTCGCCTGCTACAGGGAAGACAAAGTGAATGTCCGGCCAGATGAGTTTGGAAATCTGGTTGCAGGACGGGCATAAGCCACAAGAATCTTCGCCATTATGTGACTTGCAGTTCAGATATTGCACAAAAGCCACAGCAAGAGCAAGGGCTCCACATCCTTCGTTCTCATGAAACATTATGGCATGAGGAACACGCCCGCTGTCAGCCATTCTGACAAGGGCTTCCTTTACTTCCGTGTTCCCTATGACATCTGAAAACTTCACGATTTTCTATATGCTACAAAATCAGCAATATCTGCCAGCATGGACACTTCTTTTCCGGTCCCCATGGTTCTCAATGCGGCTTTGGCCTTGCCCACATAATCCCCGAGGCTTTTTATCGCATAGTCCACGCCGCCGTTTTTACGTACGAAGTCCACGATTTTCTTCCTGGAATCGGCATCTTCGTCGGCACGGGCCACCAATGCACGGATTTCTTTTTCCATGTCCTCACCGGCATTGACAAAAGCCCCCAGCAGAGGCAGGGTGATTTTACGTTCTTCCAGGTCGAGGCCGGACGGCTTTCCCGTGAGGTCCCCGCCTTCATAGTCGAAGATATCGTCCTTGATCTGGAAGGCGATTCCCAGGCATTCGGCATAAAGTTTGGCGGCTTTGCGTTTCTCGTCTGAGGCGCTTACAGAGATGGCGGCCGTGTTCGCGGAGGCCACGAACAGTGAGGCTGTCTTGTTGTAAATTATTCTGTAATAATCACTTTCAGTAGTATCACAGGTGTCGGCTTTCTGTAACTGCAAGAGTTCGCCTTCTGCTAAATCGGACAGTGTGTTGGAGAAAATCCGGATGACTTTTCCGGAAAATGTATTCACGGAAAGTACGCTTTCGATGCCTTTTACCAGCCAGTAATCTCCCAATAGTACGGATGCGCGTCCTCCGAGCAGGGACATGACGGTAGGTTCGCCTCGTCTGACAGGGCTGTTGTCTGCCACATCGTCGTGAAGAAGTGTGGCATTATGTATAAGTTCCGCCGCTGCAGCGAAGTGTATCGTTTCTTCTGTGACAAATCCTCCGGAACAGGCTTTGGCTGTCAGGAGCGCGAGGACTGGTCTGACTTGTTTGCCTGAATGTGCGAGGACCCGCTGATTTGTCTTGTCCAGCAGTTCTATGTCGCTGGCCAATGAGGTATTCATCAGGTCCTGTACTCTGTCGAGATCCGGTTTTAAGTATTCTTTTATACTACTGAAATCCATAATGTTATAAAAGCATTATTTATCAGAACATATATGCGAGTGAGATGGTTACGCCGTTAAAGTTACGTCCGTCTTTGAATGCGCTTTTGATAGTCTGCCCTACTTGGTTCAGTTCGCCATCACTTGAATAGAGTGAGCCGAAGTTCCAGAAATATTTTGCAGATACCTGGAATCTCCAGACTTCAACGCCTGCACCGAGACCGAGTCCATATTCCCAGCGTGACAATCCGGATTTTTCGAAGGAAGAGGTCTTCAGCGTTTCGCCTGCTCTATTATCCTTGGCTTTTGCGAAAAGACCGTATCCGACAAATGGTTCAGCGAAAATATATGGTCTGAATGCAAGAAGATCCGGGCCCCACTGTATCTGGACAGGGACTTCGAGGTAGCCTACCTTGGCGTTCAGCTTGAAGTTGTCGATATTTGCGTCACTCAGTTTTGTTCCTTTGGTCTGGTAAAGGACTGCAGGCTGAATGGCGAACCCGAATGCAACAGGGAATTTGACCGTAAGTCCAACATGATATAGGCCAATATTGTCGGCGTTCATTCCTTTCGCATTGGAAGAAGATGACGTAAATCCGGCCATGAAGCCGCTTTTCAGGCCGCCGCCGGCGTAAGCACTTACGCTGAATACGGCAATTGCCATCATGACAATCGCCGCAACGGAAAAGAATCTCTTCATGATTCTATATATTAAAGAAGAGAATCGATCTTGGCAGCAATCTGGGCTTTAGGAACAGCACCTACAAGTCTGTCTACCATCTGTCCGTTCTTGAAGAACAGCAGTGTAGGGATGCTTCTGATGCTGAACTGTGCTGCAATCTCATCGCAATCATCGACATTGCATTTTGCGACTTCGACTTTTCCCTCATATTCAGATGCGATTTCATCGACAACTGGAGCAAGTGCACGACAAGGACCGCACCATGTAGCCCAAAAATCCACAACTACCGGAAGTGCTCCGGAAATCATATCTGAGAAATTCTCATTTGTAACAACCTTTGCCATAATTATAAGTTTTTAACGTTCATTCTACAAATATAACAATCTGATTTAATTTAACCAAAAGAGAACAACATGTAGTCGTCATGGTGCTTTCTGGACATCCTGGCGGATCCAAATCGGTATATCCTACTAAGATACAGACAGTTGCGACTTTATATTCCTGTCAGGTCCTATAAAAAAACATATAACTTGGCGGGTCGATAATATCGTATTTAATTAAATATCAGCAAAATACATCTATCTATGCCTGCCGGGTTGTCCGAAATTCACGTGGCGTTTCAACTTAGTCACAAGAGAATGACCGGCCCTGTCGAAAGCCTGTTATCCGAAATTTACGTAGTTGTTTCAACGCGCCCGGGACGGAGGTGCGGCCATGGGAGGTTCGCTTCGCTCATCCCTGGCGGGCTGCGCCCGCCTTCCCATTCACATAGCCATGGGCGGCTATGCCTCCCATGGCCGCACCTCCGTCCGGGCTTTGAAGTGACAGGTTGTTGGTAATGGTAAGGGTCGGCGCGGTTACGCTCTCCATGCGTAAGCGTCTCCGCAGTTACGTATTGCTGTATCGCCCGGAAGGGGTCGGCGCGGTCCTTCCTTGTAAGACATTGACAATCTGGTGGTTATATAGTACGCCCGTGCCGACGGCCTGTTTTTGGGTGGGGTCGGCGCGGCACATTAGCATAACTCATTGATAATCAATATCTACATAATCGAAGGCGCGCCGACCCCTGAGGCACGCGGTAATGGTCCACGAAACAAACTACATGACCAATCTCGAGGATATATGACTGAGCGAAATCGAAGTAAAGGAGTTCCGTTATAAATCCACGTGTCGAAGCAGCAGGAGGCCGGAACTCAGGACGCGAATTACGCAGTACCTGAGCGGACGAGTCCGAGCCTCATGACGCCACTATGTCTTCCGTTTCGACTTCCGCGAATCCATTTGGTACCACATAAAACGTTTTTCCGGAACAAAACGCATCAGCTGAATGATTTGGTACCACTTAAAACGTTTTCGCGGTACCGTTTGTGATGAGCTTGGGTATAGATGTTCACATGGATGTCGCGGTAAGCGTCTCCGTTATAAATCCACGTGGCGAGGCGGCAGGGGGTCGGAACTCGGGACGCGAATTACGCAGTACCTGAGCGGACGAGTCCGAGCCGCCTGACGCCACTATGTACAAATTTTGATGTATCAAAAAATGTTTATATTTTTGTATCAAAATTTGCACATCATGGCAGCACCTTTTATTTTTGGAAAAATAGCTGAAGGCAATAACTTCATTGACAGAGAAAATGATACCAAGAGGCTTGCGGATAATTTCATGTGCCTTACGAACACCATCCTCATTTCACCACGACGCTGGGGAAAAAGTTCGCTTGTCCATAAAGCAGCCAAAGAGGCTATGGCCAATGATCCGAATCTAAAGGTTGTATTCATTGATATATTCAATGTCAGGACCGAGGAAGAATTTTTCAGTAAATTCGCGTCAGAAGTACTTAAACAGACAGCCACATCTGTCGACAACATCTTGAATGCCGTTAAAAAATATGCTTCTGCCATTGTTTCCGGACTAAGTTTCGGTGACGCGGCTGCACCTACATCTATACAATTCCAAATAAAGGAACCTAAGATGAGCATTGACGAAATCCTGGATCTTCCTGAGAAGATTGCGGCAGACAGAGGGGTTAAAATTGTCATCTGCATCGATGAATTCCAGCAGATCGGCATGTTTGATTCTCCAAAAGCATTTCAGGCGACGCTTAGAAGCAAATGGCAGCTCCAGCAACACGTATCGTACTGTCTATATGGCAGTAGGAGACATATGATGATGGAAGTATTCGGGAAAGTGTCCATGCCATTCTATAAATTCGGAGCTATCTATTTCCTGGAAAAGATCGACCCGTCTTTCTGGCCAGATTTTATCTCACGCGAGTTTCGGAATACGGGAAAAGCTATTTCGTCTGGTCAATGTGAAAGGATAGTTAAGCTTGTCGACAATAACCCATATTATGTTCAACAGCTTGCACAGACCACGTGGCTCCATTGTCAGGGTGATACTTGTTCCGATTCGGATATAACTGATGCTTTCGATGAGATCCTTAGGCAGCAGGGCGAGCTCAATAGGGCATTGACACTTTCGCTGACTATTTCTCAGCAGAACCTTCTTCGTGCAATGTCTGCCGGAGAGAAGAATCTTTCTTCCCAGAAAGTAATGACAGAATACAAGTTGAAGTCCAGTACCGAAGTTTCCAGAGCTAGAAAAGTGTTGATTGCCAATGATATATTGGACGATTTCGGCAAACAGTATTCCTTCGAAGATCCGATATATGAATTTTGGCTTAGGAACGTATTCTTTAAAGACTAGAATCGTCGGCCACTACACGTTGACTTACTTGGTCATGGATGTTAATATGGATGTCGGTGACGGGACATGGTTATTTCAACGCGCCCGGGACGGAGGTGCGGCCATGGGAGGTTCGCTTCGCTCATCCCTGGCGGGCTGCGCCCGCCTTCCCATTCACATAGCCATGGGCGGCTATGCCTCCCATGGCCGCACCTCCGTCCGGGCTTTGAAGTGACAGGTTGTTGGTAATGGTAAGGGTCGGCGCGGTTACGCTCTCCATGCGTAAGCGTCTCCGCAGTTACGTATTGCTGTATCGCCCGGAAGGGGTCGGCGCGGTCCTTCCTTGTAAGACATTGACAATCTGGTGGTTATATAGTACGCCCGTGCCGACGGCCTGTTTTTGGGTGGGGTCGGCGCGGCACATTAGCATAACTCATTGATAATCAATATCTACATAATCGAAGGCGCGCCGACCCCTGAGGCACGCGGTAATGGTCCACGAAACAAACTACATGACCAATCTCGAGGATATATGACTGAGCGAAGTCGAAGTAAAGGAGTTCCGTTATAAATCCACGTGGCGAGGCGGCAGGAGGTCGAAACTCGGGACGCGAATTACGCAGTACCTGAGCGGACGAGTCCGAGCCTCATGATGCCACTATGTCTTCCGTTTCGACTTCCTCGAATCCATTTGGTACCACATAAAACGTTTTTCCGGCACAAAACGCATCAGATGAATGATATGGTACCACTTAAAACGTTTTCGCGGTACCGTTTGTGATGAGCTTGGGCATAGATGTTCACATGGATGTCGCGGTAAGCGTCTCCGCTATAAATCCACGTGTCGAGGCGGCAGGAGGTCGGAACTCAGGACGCGAATTACGCAGTACCTGAGCGGACGAGTCCGAGCCGCCTGACGCCGGCAACCACAGCGGGAGGGGTCGGCGGATTTAATCTTTGTAATATATTGATAATTAGACGATTCTAAAATATCAATCCGCCGACCCCCACTAAAAATATGGGGTCGGCGGATGATTTTATTGTAACTTGTTAAAACTTAGCACTTTCAAAACTAGAAATCCGCCGACCACCTACGGCCCTTGGCTGACCTCTTTCTGTGTTTAACGCTTACTAAAATGCCTGGTCGGCAGTCCAGGTGAAGGCGCGGAGACCCAGGTCGGGAGTTTCTTCGTCCTTGGTCTTGAGGTCATTCAGGATGGCCTGGACTTTATCATCCTCGGCGAAGGCAAGAATCGCGTGATTCTGCACCGGCCATGCGTGATTACCATAATGAGGTTCACCATTTACGGAACCGCGTCCGTCAATGTCCTGCCAACGGGTAAAACCCCTTTGGGCATGAGCATCAAGCACTTCCACGATTTCCTCGTTGTATGCCTGGTTATATGCTATAAATATTGCTTTCATAATTTCATTAATTTTACCCGGGGAATTGCGACATGAGAGTCACGCCTCCCCGGCATTGACCTAAGCCTTCAGCGCGGCAGCCTTTTTGGCGAGCTTTTTCTGCTTGTTCTTTTCCTGTCTGGTCGCGAATACGCAATAGATGGTAGGAATGAGAATGAGAGTTACGACAGTGGAGATCGAAAGACCCCAAGCCACGGTGATACCGAGCGACTTCCACATCTCTGAACCCTCACCTGTACCGATAGCCATAGGAATCATACCGAGCACGGTGGTAAGAGTGGTCATGAGAATAGGACGCAGACGGCTACGTGCGGCAGCTACAGCGGCATCGAGAATACCCATGCCTCTCTCTCGGAGAAGGATGAGGTAGTCGATCAGCACAATACCGTTCTTCACTACGATACCGATAAGAATCAGAATACCGATCATC
Source organism: uncultured Bacteroides sp. (assembly GCA_900546925.1). Taxonomy (GTDB): domain Bacteria; phylum Bacteroidota; class Bacteroidia; order Bacteroidales; family UBA932; genus Cryptobacteroides. The sequence continues at coordinate 90,125 of UREV01000001.1, read as the reverse complement.
GCCATCACACCGAGTGCAGTGTTCGTGAGCCACAAACCGAGAATCACGCCGACGAATGCGAACGGAACGGAGAACATGATTACGAACGGACTCATGAAGGACTCGAACTGAGATGCCATCACCATGTATACGAGAATGATAATCAGCACCATAAGAGTGATGAGGTCGGCGAACATATCCTTCTGGTCCTCATAGTCACCGGCGATGACCACATCGAGTTCTGAAGGGATGTCCGTATCCTTGATTATCTGGCTGGCAGCGGTAACACCATCACTCATCGCATGAGAACCGTCGATGATACCTGTGACAGTAATCATACGCTGTCTGTTCTTACGCTCGATGGTAGGAGGAACTTCGGTTTCGATAACGGTTCCGAGATCCTTGATACGGATTCCGTTGCCGGCGCCGTTGTAGATGATGATATTTTCTATATCTGAAACGCTGGTTCGGAATCCTGGAGAGTAACGGACACGGATATCATATTCCTCACCATCCTCTCTATAGTAAGAACCTACTGTTCCGCTCATCGCAGCACTTACAGCAGCAGCTGCTGAGGTAGAGTTCAATCCGTTGGCAGCGAGCTTGACCCTGTCGAAATCCACCTGATACTCAGGAGTATACTGGTCACGGCTGAGTGTCACCTGTGCAAATGCAGGGTTACTGAGCATCTTGTCACGGAGTTCGTTGGCGATCTGGTCGGTGGTCTGGAAATCATAGCCGTAAATCTCGACTGCTACGGAAGCAGCGCCACCCATTCCACCCATACCTTCAGATACGGTACCCTTGTGAATTTCAGGGTATTCCTTAATGTCGGCACGGATAATATCAGCGATTTCACTTGCAGAACGCTTACGGTTTTCCATACTTCCGAGGTTAATGTTCATGGAAATAATGTTGGAACCGTTAGTCTGCATACTTGCGAAAGAGTTGTCAGAATCGGCCTGTCCGAAAGTATAACTACAAATCTGTATTTCAGGAACTTCGGAGCGCACTCTGTCGTAGAATTTCCTTGCAAACTCACCTGTAACTTCCTGAGAAGTACCGGCATTGAGCTCAAGAGAAACAGTCAGACGACCTTGGTCGGCATGAGGGAAGTACTCGGTTTTCAGAGCCGGTCCGAGAAGCAGAACTACAGCCAGGAAGATACCGAATGCACCGAAGATGACAGTCTTTCTGTTGCGTACCGCCCAATTGATGACCTTTGCATATCCTTCAGATATGGCATTGAGGCCCTTGTCGATAGGCGTGAAGAGGATATCATGGAGTTTGTTCTTCTTCCTGCCCGCACGAAGCATTCTCGAACAAAGCATAGGCACAAGGCAGAGCGCACCGCAAGTGGAGACGATCATGATGATGCTGACGATCCATCCGAGCTGGCGGAACATGATACCTGACATACCGGTGACAAGGGTAAGAGGCAGGAACACGCAAAGCATTGTCAATGTGGATGCCATTATGGAGATACCCACTTCTTCAGTACCATGGACTGCAGCCTCTTTCGGTTTCTCTCCCCTCTCAATATGGGTCGTGATATTCTCAAGCGCCACGATGGAGTCGTCGACCACCATACCGATGGCGATGGACAATGCTGACATAGAGATGATATTCAACGTGTTACCTGTAGCGAACAAGTAAACGAGTGAAGCCATGAGGGAGATAGGGATGGAAAGGATAATGATGAATGTCGCTCTCCATCTTCCGAGGAACACATAAACCACAAGCATCACGACGAGGAATGTGATTATGATGGTTTCCTTAAGGGAGTTGATACTGTTTATGATGTTGCTTGAACTATCGATGACAGTCTCGATATGAATATCGGAAGGAAGGGTAGGTTCAATGCTCTTCATTTCCTTGAAGACACCATTGATAACATCTACGGTATTGGCACCGGTCTGCTTCTGAATGACAATCTGAGCTGAGCGTTTTCCGTTAGTAACGGCCTGCTGCTCTTTCTCCTGCTCACCATCATTGACAGTAGCTACATCCCTGAGATAGACGGCATTACCATTTCTATAGGCAAGGACGATATTAAGCAACTCCGAAGGATCCTTGAACTCTTTCTGAATACGGAGGGAGAAAGTTTCTGAGCCAATGTCGATGCTACCCGAAGGGATGTTACGGTTTTCCGCAGAGATAATGTTGGACACAGCTGCGATGGAAAGGCCGTAAGCCTGCATCTTGTTAGGATCACAGTAAACTTGGATCTCACGGGTAGGAGCACCTGAAACTGATACTGTTCCTACGCCCTTTACTCTGGAGAGAGGTGTGGTTACCTTATCGTCCAGAATCTTGTCAAGTCCAGGAAGGCTCTCATCTGCTGTTGCAGAAAGAATGAGGATAGGCATATCGTCCGCACTGAACTTGAATATCACCGGAGTCGAAGCCTGGTCCGGCAATGTCGAAGAAATCATGTCCAGTTTGTCTCGGACGTTGTTTGTAGCTTCTTCGATATCGACACCATAATTAAACTCGAGGGTGATGATAGAAATGTTCTCCTTGGATTTGGAGGTCATGTCCTTAAGGTCACTGACACCATTAAGTCCGTTTTCCAGAACCTTGGTCAGGTTCGTCTCAATATCAGCCGCACTGGCTCCCGGATATGAAGACATCACGAGGATGACGTTCGCATCGAAGTCCGGGAACTGGGCTATAGAGGTTTTCATAAACGAGAATATACCGAAGATCGCAAAGGCTATGAAGACCAATGCAGTCGTAACCGGTTTATTCACCGCTGTTCTATATATACTCATGTCAATTATTCGTTAATTACATTATAATCAGGCGATTACTCCTGCACATTCACCTTGCTTCCGTTCTTGAGGCTTGCCTGTCCCTTCACGACGATCTTGTCACCTTCTGATATGCCTGAAAGAATCTCATACTCGGTACCGAAGTGACGTCCAAGTGTTACGACAGACTCTTTTACAGTACCATCTGACTGGAGAACGAAAATACTTCTAACACCAGAACCCTGCTGTTTTACGATACAATCGTCAGGAACTGCAATGTTGTGATTCGTACCGAAATCGATGTTAACTCGGGCATACATGCCAGGTCTGAGTACACGATCCGCATTGGCAACATTGACCTCAACAGTGAAGGTGTGGGTCGCCGGATCGATGGTCGGGAATATTCTGGCGATGCGGCCGGTGAAGGTCTTTCCCGGGAGGGCGTCTGCTGTCAATGTCACTTTATCGTTCTTTTTCACTTTCGTATAATCAGACTCTGAAACGCCGACATACAATTTTACCGGGGTAATCTGCTCTACGACATAAATAGGGCTTCCGCCGTACATGTCACCCTTGTCATAGTTTCTTGCGGTGATCACGCCATTTACAGGTGAACGGAGAACAGTATTCTCGAGTAAATTGGCATACTGGCTGCGTGTCACGTTGTATTTCAGCTCCATAGCGTCGAAATCCGACTTGGAAACACCGCCCTGCTCATAAAGTTTCTTGAGACGGCTGTATTCCAAAGAGTCATTTGCCAAAGAGAGTTTAGACTGGTTAAGGCTGACATCATCCATCTTGGCAACTATCTGGCCTGCCTTGACGAAATCGCCGACTTCCACATAGATTTTCTGTATTCTGGAAGGGCTCTGAGGAGCGATATTGTTCTTCGCGTAAGCTTCTACTATAGAAGAATATACGTCAGACTGAGGAACATCTTTAGTCTCTGCAGTCATTACCTTCACATTGACAAGTCTAGGCTCATTGGCCGTAGCAACTTGCTCAGCGGTCTTATTGCTGCTGTTTCCGCAGCTTGCTGCCATCACAGCGGCAGCCACGTAAGTGATAGTCTTGAAATTCATATTTTTCATTGTCTTATTATCTGTTATTAAGGTCTACGTTACCGTTGTCGTCGATGAAGTCATGTCCGAGAATCTGCTCGAGGCTGGATTTGGCGACAACATATTCATAAATGCTCTGAGAAACAGCAAGTTTCGACTGAGTAAGAGCAAGCTGTGCATCATTAAGTTCCGTAATGGTGCTGCGTCCTACATTGTATGACTGTGCTGCGATGTCATAAGCTTTCTGAGCGGTTTCCACTCCATCTTCGGCCGCAGCGAGACTCTTCATTTTAGTTTCCATCGTGTTGAGATACCGACGGATAGCGATCTTAAGCTGTCGCTCGGTGTCGTCCATCTGAATGGCCAGTTCCGAAGCCTGTGCCTTTGCCTGACGCACGTCGTTGTAGCGCTTGCCGCCCGAGAAAATCGGGATATTCAGGCTCAGCCCCACGTAAGAGTAAGGAGTCCACTTGTAGTCGCTGAACTTGAAGTCGTTAGTCATCGCGTTCAAACTGTAGGAGAAGGTCAATGCCAATGAAGGTATGTAAGCATACTTTTGCATTTTGACGGTCTCGGCGAGCTGGTCTGCCTGAATGGCAAGCTGACGCATGGTTGTATTATAGTCGAGTGTCAATGCGTCAGAACTGTAGTTGTCAGCTGCCATTGTGTCAGAATAATCTCCGAGAGCACCGGCCACGTCGATATCCTGGTCGAGACTTACACCCATCACGGCTTTAAGCTGCCACAAAGCGAGGATAACTGAGCTTTCTGCGTTATAGACGTTAGGGATAGCATTCGCTACAGTGGATTTGGCTCTTGTGTAGTCGAGTTCAGATGCCTTCTGTGCGTTGTAGCGCATCTGTGTCTGCTCGAAGTTCTTTACTGCATTATCATAAACGTCTTTATATACATTGAGCGCTTCCTTGGCGAGGAGCACGGCGTAATAAGACTGCTTAACCTGTGTCACCATGTCCAATCTGGATGAACGGGCTTTCTCTACGGCAAGTTCCACATTCTGGCCTGAAATCTTGAGGCTCTTCCAGAGCTGGGCATTGATGAGTGGCATGGATGCTGAGACTCCGAGGTTATATGTATTCCAACGGCCGACTTCGATTCCGCCTCCGCCGGGCATTCCTGCCATAGGGGAACTTGTTTCAGAACCGGTGGAACCGCCTTCTGAACCTTCAGAACCTGAGCCTGATGATGAGCCGCCGCCCATGAAGTCGCTCATGTCCATATCCATATACATGACCTGTTTCTTGATGGTCCTCATGAATGATCCGGTAATATCGATCTGAGGAAAGAGTGAGGCGTATGATCCTTTCTTCGCGTAACCAACGCGTTCGATTTCCTTATCAGCCACTCTGACTGAGGCGTTTTCACTTAACGCGATCTTCAATGCGTCGTCCAACGTGATGACCGTAGCGGTCTGTGTGCTGTCCACTTCCTGCGCCACTGCATTCAGGGACATCGTCACCGAGGCTGCAATCAGCAGTAATCTCGGAAAGATTTTCTTCATAATATTAAACTCCAATAATTAATTATCTAATAAAATCACGTGAGGCCAATATCGCAAAAAATAAACCAGATTTAGACAATAAATGGCGATTATCTCTACATTTATTGTCTAAATTACCCCTAAAACAGTAAAATACTGTTTTGGCACCGTGTTTCTATATCTATTTATCGCTTTTTCAGAGTATGGACGGCCTCGGCAGGCTGCTTTTTAATATATGCGTAGATAAGGAAACCTACGCCCAAAAGGATAAATGGAATGCTTAGCAACTGCCCCATATTCAGAATCATATTATCCTCAAATGCCACCTGAGGTTCTTTTATAAATTCTATAAGAAAGCGCATACCGAAACATACGATGAAGAATATGCCGATGAATGTTCCTCTGTAGACTTTGTCGAGCTTGAATTTGTACAGATACATGAGGCCTATTCCGAGTATAAAGTAGCTGAGTGCTTCGTAAAGTTGGGTCGGATGTTTAGGTTCCGTTTCGCCTCTGAGGTCAAAGATGAATCCCCACGGAAGTGTGGTGACATCTCCGTATATTTCTGAGTTCATGAGGTTTCCGAGGCGGATGAATGTGGCAGCGAATGCCACGGCTATACAGAGATGGTCAAGTAACCATACGAAGTCGAAGCCGTTTTTACGGCCGTAATGATGTGCAAACCAGAGCATTGCAAAGAACAACACAATAGTGCCGCCATGGCTTGCGAGACCTCCTTTCCATGGCATGAATATCTCCAGGAATCCCTGCCAGCTTCCGAAGTAGTACTCCGGCTGATAGAAGATGCAATGTCCAAGGCGTGCTCCTACGATGGTTCCTATAAGTAATGTATATAGGAGTGGATCCAATAATATTTCAGAGATTTTTTCGCGTCTGAAGAAACCTCTGAAGATGAACCATCCGAGGATGAATCCTGACACGAAGAGGATGGAATACCATCTGAGGCCGAAGGAGCCGATATGGAAAATAACTGGATCCACATGCCAGTGGACAAATAACATTTTGAACATACGTAAATATATTAATAGCCCATTCCGGCTGTCCATTTACAACCTCGTTAGACCGAATAATTTACAAATTTACGCATATTTTCGGATTTCTCTTTATTTCACCCAAGTATTCCTCGTCTCCTGATTAAAACTGAAAAACGAGGTCTGCGCATTGCCACGACTCACATCCGCCAAAACCTCCGACTTAAGCAAATGAGGTTCCTTAAAAACGCTGCTGAATACTCGTCAACACCTCATCCTCGACACTGCCCGGAGTACACGAAAAAATCTGCTAAAAGAGGTAGCCCGAAATGACTTCCGGACCACCTCGATTATTTCAAATTCGAGCCAATGCCGAAAAGGCATTGACCTTAACAGAATTATTCCTCTACAGCTGCGACTCCCGGGAGGACCTTGCCTTCGATAGCCTCGAGGAGGGCGCCACCACCGGTGGAGATGTAAGAAACTTTGTCGGTAAGACCGAACTTGGTGCAGCATGCTACTGAGTCACCACCGCCGATGAGTGAGAAAGCACCCTCAGCTGTAGCGGCAGCGATAGCATCACCGATAGCCTTGGAACCGGCGCAGAACTCGTCGCACTCGAATACGCCTGCAGGACCATTCCAGAGGATAGTCTTGCAACCCTTGATAGCCTCAGCGAATTTCTTCTGGGCCTCAGGACCGGCGTCTACACCCTCGAAACCTGCAGGGATAGCAGTAGCTGGAGCCACCTTGATCTCTGCACCTGGCTTGAGAGACATTGTAGCGAAATCAAGACCATTGGTAACGACAGCGTCAGGAGCCATGATAAGCTCTACACCGTTCTCCTTAGCCTTTTTCTCTACGTCGAGAGCTACATCGAGCTTGTCCATCTCTACGATAGACTCACCGATCTCTCCACCGTGAGCTTTAGCAAAAGTATATGTCATACCACCGCAAAGGATGAGTTTGTCGACCTTACCGAGAAGATTCTCGATAATACCGATCTTGGTAGAAACCTTAGAACCACCCATGATAGCGATGAAAGGACGTTTGATGTCACTGAGGACATTCTTGACAGCCTTTACCTCTTTCTCCATAAGAAGACCGAGCATACGATCCTCAGGTTTGAAGAATTCAGCGATCACTGCAGTAGAAGCATGTTTACGGTGAGCTGTTCCGAATGCATCCATAACCCAGCAGTCAGCATAAGAAGCGAGTTTCTTGGCGAACTCCTTCTGAGAAGCCTTCATGGCCTTCTTAGCCTCTTCGTATGCAGGATCCTCTTTATCAATTCCTACTGGCTTACCTTCCTCTTCCGGATAGAAACGAAGGTTTTCAAGAAGAAGAACCTCACCTGGTTTGAGGGCAGCAGCCTGAGCGTCAGCCTTCTGGCAGTCAGAAGCGAACTGTACAGGAACACCGAGCTCCTTGCTTACAGTATCCACAATCTGAGAAAGAGAAAGTTCAGCTTTAACCTTTCCCTTAGGTTTGCCCATATGTGACATGATAATGAGTGAGCCACCTTTTTCAAGAATGAGTTTGAGAGTAGGCAGTGCACCACGGATACGGGTGTCATCTGTAATTTTGCCGTCCTGGATAGGAACGTTGAAATCGACTCTCACAATAGCTTTCTTACCTTTGAAATCGTAAGAACTGATGTTTGATGCCATATCTATAATATTGTTAAGTTTAACTTTTTTCTACTTAAGTATGCAAAGTTAATAATTTTCGCGAAAAAACTATTTCTCCCCGCAGTACATCCTGCAGATACCGAAAGTAAACGCCTTATGACGGACATTGCGGAAACCACACTCCCGCAAAGTGTTCATAAACACCTGCTTCTTCGGGAAATTCAGCACCGATGCCGGCAAATAACGATAAGCGGACTTGTCCCCCGAAATATTACCGCCGATAAGTGGCAGGATATGAACGAAGTACAAATTATATGCCCATCTCATAAGGAAATTGGACGGAACGGAAAGTTCCAGGATAACAAGCTCTCCTCCAGGCCTCAACACCCTCAACATCTCCTTCAGACAAGCCTCCCTGTTCTCGAAATTGCGCACTCCGAACGCCACCGTAACCCTGTCGAAAGCCCCGTCATCAAAACGAAGATGCTCACAATCCCCGACCTCATACGAAATCATATCCCGCAATCCCTTGGCCTCCACCTTCTTACCCATAATCTCCAACATCCCGGACGACAAATCCAAACCTGTCACGTGTCCGGGACAACAACTCGGATCAGTCCCCTGCTGATGACAGCGCTTAGCCCTCCTGACCATTTCCTCCGCGATCGCAATCGAAAAATCGCCCGTCCCGCACGCGATGTCCAGCACCTTCATACCGCATCCTTCCGCCTTCAGTTCCGGCTCGCCGACAGTCTGCTTGAAGATTTGGGTCAATGCCCGTTTACGCCAAGTTTTGTCGACGTCGAGCGACATGATGTGATTCAACCTGTCGTACTCCGGAGCGATATTGTCGAACATCTCCTGGATTTTTTCTCTCTTAGGCATATATATAATTATCTTCTAAGTCTCACTACTATACTGAGCGGCAACACTTTACCGAAACGGTCCCTCAACGCCAGCTCGCCAGACTCCATCTCATAATCCGTACATCTCTTGGCAGCCACACGACCTCCGCGCAACGCAGCCCTTACAGACTCTGCCGTAGTAGGTTCCGTACTGAAATACCCCGGCTCCTGCAATCCGAACGCCTCACGTACAACAGTCTCCCCCATCATCGGAGAAAAACCGTTGGAATACAGATTCAACACCAGGAAACTGTTCTCCGGTGCCAAAATGGCATTCACCGTCTTCATCATCTCGAAAAGACACTCATCCAGCTTCCATTTTTCGCCGTCCGTTCCGTGTCCATAAGCAGGCGGATCGAGGATAATCCCCTGATACACATTACCTCTCTTAGCCTCACGCTTCGCGAACTTCATCGCATCCTCAACGACCCATCTGATACCGTCCAGCCCGCTCGCATCCATATTCCCATGCGCCCACGTAACCACCTGACGCACAGAATCCAAGTGAGTAACCTCCGCCCCCGCAGCCTTCGCCGCCAACGACGCACCACCCGTGTACGCGAACAGATTCAGCACCTTCGGGCGCCCATCCGGCGTCTGCCCGGCCGCCTTCCTCTGTGTTTCTGTCAATGCCGTTGCCCGGTCTGCAGCCACGAGTTCTGAAGTATTCCTATAAATGTAGTCCCAGTTCGGAGCCTGCTCCGGGAAAACGCCTACATGCTTGAAAGACGTAAGTCCAAGTCTCAAAGAAAAATCGAGACCCTTCTGTTCACCGCGATACTTTATATACCACTGGTCATCAGTACGTTTAAGACGCTCCCACGTACCGCTGTCCTCTTTGCCGGCCTTCGAAAACCCGGCTCCCGGACGGAAACGAGTATGCGCCATGCGCTCCCATTCACCCAAAGACATTGACCTTCCCCACAGAGCCTTGGGCTCAGGCCTTATCATATAATAATTACCGAATCTCTCGAGTTTCTCTCCCTCGCCGGAATCGACAAGTTCATAATCCTTCCAAAAATTTCCGGGATATTGTACCATCTATATATCTAATTATGAATCGATTACTTAAACACCGAGCAAACTCTTCCTGATCGCCGTCTCCACAGTCAACTGCAACTCTTCACGCTTGCTTTCATCCTCCACCTTCGCAAGTACAGGGGCGATAAACGAAATCATCTGCAGCACACGAGCCTCATCCTCCGGAATTCCACGGGAACGCATGTAAAACTGCTCATCCTCATTGAGCTGACCCACAGTCGCACCGTGCGAACACTTCACATCATCAGCATAAATCTCCAGCTGCGGCTTGGCCTCCGCCTTCGCACCCGAAGAAACGATAAGATTATGATTCGTCTGATAAGCTTCAGTTTTCTGAGCATCAGGAGCCACAACTATCTTTCCGTAAAACTTCACCTTCGAACTACCCGCAGCGATACCGTTGAACAGCTGATATGAAGTACAAGAAGGAGCACGATGACGCACCTCAGTACGGATTTGCACCTTTTCATCGCCACCGCAAAGATATAATCCTGAGACATTTACGTCAGAACCTTCACCAATCAGATCTACCGCCAAAGGAAGGTCGACGCTTACTCCCGGCAGCACCAAAATGACCAGATTCACCTTCGCTCCAGCACCGACGATAACATTCCCGAATGGGAGTTCTGTCAATGCCGATGTCTCTCCGCCAAGTACGATTACTTTCTCATAGCTCTCACCCTCAGCCACTTCCAGCGTCCTTTCATTTCGTACAAGAGGCAGTTCCACATAATGTCCCGCATCATGTTTCGGAGCAGGATTAAGCCTCTCGGAAATGCTCATCTCCGCCTCATTCAGACATTTCTCAAGAGCATTGTCATCATAAATACCCATAACAACCTCCTTTAGAAAATGTCATAACCCTTCTCCTCGATCTCATCCACAAGCTCACGTCCGGCAGTGGCAACTATCTTTCCGTCCTTCAGGACATGAACAATATCAGGAACAATATAATCCAGCAATCTCTTGTAATGAGTAATCACGATGGCCGATTTCTCAGGAGTATGCAGAGAACGCACACCCTCAGCCACGATTCTGAGTGCATCCACATCCAATCCGCTGTCGGTCTCGTCCAAAATGGAGAGCGTAGGATCCAGCATAGCCATCTGGAAAATCTCGTTACGCTTCTTCTCACCTCCGGAAAAGCCCACATTCACCTCTCTCTTGGCAAACTCAGGACGCATCTGTACGAAAGCCATCTTCTCTTTCATAAGTTTCAGGAACTCACCGCCTTTCATCGGTTCGAGGCCCTCTGACTTACGCTTCGCGTTGATAGCGGTCTTCATGAAATTAGTGATGGTCACGCCAGGGATTTCTATCGGATACTGGAACGACATGAAAATACCGGCCCAAGAACGCTCCTCAGGAGACATCGCCAGCAAATCCTTGCCCATAAATGTGATGCTTCCCTCAGTGACCGTATATAAAGGTTTTCCGGTGAGCACACTCGACAATGTACTCTTTCCGGCACCGTTCGGTCCCATGACAGCGTGAATTTCGCCCTTTCTGATGGTCAGGTCAATGCCTTTAAGGATTTCCTTGTCACCTACCGATGCATGCAGACCTTTGATTTCCAACAATATATCGTTTGCCATATCTCTAAAGTTTTATCTAACCACAAAGATACAACTTATTTGCAAATGATTTACGAGTTGTTTTTGCTGATAAGCAGACAATTTACTATATTTGCCTGACAGACATCAAAGGGGTGCCGCACAAATTCGGCTGAGATCATACCCTCAAAACCTGAAGCAGATAATGCTGCCGTAGGAATTGAAATCCATGTTATCCTATATTCTGCGGATGACAATCTCCCCCGGTGATGGCTACGCTAAATAATTTAAACATTTAAGATATGGGATATCAGGCATTTGACCAGTATGCATCAGAATACGATGCATGGTTTCTGGAAAACACCAACGTACTTGAAACAGAACTCAGGCTTGTGGCCGCGTGTCTGAAAGACTCGGGAAAGATTCTATCTATCGGATGCGGAAGCGCATTGTTCGAGAAACTTCTTGAAGACCGTTACGGCATCCGCATAGAGCACGGCATAGAGCCTGCTGAAGGAATGGCGAACATCGCAAGAAAACGTGGATTCGACGTGGAAATCAACACCGCGGAAGATGCCGACTACGGCGAAAACCTCTATGACACAGTTCTTTTCAACGGATGTCCATGCTATATGCAAGACCTCGGACTTGCACTCAGAAAAGCACACAGGGCACTCCGCAAAGGTGGAAAAGCAGTAGTCATCGACGTCCCTAAGGAAAGTCCATACGGACTTATCTACAACCTTGCACTCGCAGTGGGAACATGGGACCATCCGCTTCTCGAAGGTTGCAAACCTAAGGACCCATATCCGATAGAGCTCGTAAAACAGGCTTCTTGGCGTACCACAAAGGAAAAATCAGACATCATGAAAGCCAACGGATTCGGCAATCTGGAATATAGCCAGACACTTACACTGGATCCTCACTACTCCTACACCGCGGTAGAAGATCCTGTAGAGGGCTATGACAGAGGCTCTTACGTAGCCATTATAGGTTACAAGGAATAATCCGCCACAGGACAAGGAGCACAATCATGAGCTGGAGTGAAGAAGCATGGCATAAAATCGGGCCGATTCTGGAGGAAATCCACAACCATCCTTTCGTGAAAGGACTCGCTGACGGAACCCTTCCAAAAGAATCGTTCGCAAGATACCTCACGCAGGACAAGATTTACCTGGCGAACTATGGCCATGAAATGCGGGACCTGGCGGCGATGCTGCCTGAAGGAACGCTACAGGACCTCTACAGAAAATTCGCTCAGGAAAGCATTGACACAGAAAACGCGCTTCACGAACAACTCGCAGAGATGGGCTTCGAAAGCATTGACAATGAACCTCTTGCGGGGACTTTGGGCTATATGCGGCACACATCGGGAATCATCGCGGAACGCGATTTGGCGGTCTCGATGGCGGCGATGTTGCCCTGCATGTGGGTTTACAATGAGGTCGGCAGCTACATCCGGAGCATCGCCAGACTCGAAGGAAATCCTTACCGGAGCTGGATCGAGTGCTACTCGTCGACGATGATGGACGAGGGTACGGAATACAGCATCAGGCTGACGGATGAGCTCGCCGAAAAGGAGGGGCCTGAAAAGCGCGAGAAGATGACCCGCGCATTCGTCGAGTCCGTCAAGTTCGAGCTTCTGTTCTGGGACCAGAGTTATTAAAATTATAGAGTAACATGAAACAATACAAAAGAGTTCTCACGATAGCAGGCAGCGATTCCGGCGGAGGCGCAGGAGTCCAGGCGGATATCAAGACCATATCCGCGTGCGGTTGCTATGCGGCATCTGCCCTGACTGCCATCACTGTTCAGAACACATTGGGAGTCAGCGCCGTGCATGCCGTTCCGGTAGAAATATTGGAAGGCCAGATAGACGCAGTGCTGTCAGACATAGGAGCGGACGCTATCAAAATCGGCATGCTCCACTCCTCTGAAGTCGTGCATTGCGTCAGAAAAATGCTGGACAAGTTCGATGCGAAAAATGTGGTATTGGACCCCGTAATGGTCTCTACCTCAGGGCATAGACTCATCGAAGAGGAAGCCATAGCATCATTGGTTTCAGACCTGCTTCCGAGAGCGAGAGTCATCACTCCGAACATTCCGGAAGCGGAGATTCTGCTCGGCGGAGAGAAACTTTCCGTCCAGAAAGAGCTTCCTGATGCTGCAAAACGTCTCGCAGACAAATGCGGAGCCAGCGTTTTGCTGAAAGCCGGACATCTCACGGAAGAAAAACTCGTGGACATTTTCTACGACGTCGAGGACGGCAAGATTTACGAACTGCCTTCAGCACGTATCCATACGAAAAACACCCACGGAACAGGATGTACACTTTCATCCGCTTTCGCATCGATGTTGGCCAAAGGCTTGCCTCTTCCTGAAGCGGCAGCGGCAGCCAAGAATTATATAAATGATGCCATAATCGCCGGAGCGGAATATGAAATCGGACACGGATTCGGTCCGGTGAAACATTTCTGGGCATTGTGGAAACAAGACTAAAGCATGAATATCACAGTAAACAGCAAGTCTGTGGAGACCAGCGCCTCCACACTCAAAGAATTGTCCGAGCAGCTTGGCTGGCCTGAAAAAGGTGTCGCCGCAGCCGTCTCGAACAAGATGATTCCCCGCAGCGAATGGGCTGATTTCACTCTTACAGAGGGGGTCAATGTTCTTGTAATCAGGGCTTCTTGCGGAGGTTAACAGGCTATGTTCCAATACATTTCACACTTCACCCCGACTATCGGATATGTAGAGGGGATACGCATGGCTCTGGAAGGAGGATGCAAATGGATCCAGCTTCGCATGAAAGACGCTTCCGCGGAAGAGGTTCTTGTCAATGCTGAAGAGGCGCTTCCTCTGTGCCGTCAGTACGGAGCGAAATTCATCCTCGATGACCATGTGGAACTGGTGGAACGGGCAGGAGCCGACGGTGTTCATCTCGGAAAGAATGACATGCCGGTAGATGAAGCCAGGAAGATTCTCGGAAACGGGAAAATCATCGGCGGCACGGCCAACACCATAGAAGATATCGTCCGTCTGCATAAGCAAGGCGCTGACTATATCGGATGCGGTCCATTCAGATTTACCACGACTAAAAAGAAGTTGTCCCCGGTGCTTGGACTCGAAGGTTACAAGAGCATTGTCCAGAACATGAGAGACAAAGGCATTGACCTTCCCATAGTTGCGATAGGCGGGATAACCGTCGCGGACATTCCGGCCATCATGGCGACAGGGGTGACGGGCATCGCGCTGAGCGGGGCGATCCTGGGCGCGGCAGATCCGGTGGCGATGACAGAAAATATATTGAAAACTTTGGAGCCTTTCGAAAAACAGGGCTCCGGATTATAAAAATTATAAAATGGAAAAATTGATTATTGCAGGAAAGGAATTTAATTCCCGACTTTTTCTCGGAACCGGAAAATTCGATTCCAACTCTCTGATGGAGAAAGCAATACTCTCATCAGGCACCGAAATGGTGACTCTTGCAATGAAGCGTGTGGAACTTGAAGACAAGGAAGACGACATGCTGAAGCATATACAGCATCCGGGCATCCAGCTTCTTCCGAACACTTCAGGAGTAAGAAATGCTGAAGAGGCGGTTTTCGCTGCACAGATGGCACGCGAGGCATTCGGCACCAATTGGCTTAAACTGGAGATTCATCCGGACCCGAGATACCTTCTTCCAGACTCCATAGAGACCCTGAAGGCTACTGAACAACTTGTAAAACTCGGCTTCGTGGTACTTCCTTATTGTCAGGCTGACCCTACACTTTGCAAGCATCTCGAAGAGGCCGGAGCTGCAGCAGTCATGCCTCTCGGAGCGCCAATCGGAACAAATAAAGGATTGCAGACCAGGGACTTCCTCCGCATCATCATCGAGCAGGCCACTGTTCCTGTCGTAGTGGATGCAGGTATCGGAGCACCAAGTCACGCTGCTGAGGCGATGGAAATGGGAGCATCTGCTTGTCTGGTAAACACCGCTATCGCAGTCGCAGGCGATCCTGAGGCTATGGCAGTCGCTTTCAAGAATGCAGTAGAGGCCGGCAGAATGGCATTCGAAGCAGGACTTGGCGCACAGAGCAACGGATTTATCGCAGAAGCAAGTTCTCCGCTTACAGCCTTCTTGAATGAAGAATAAAGGAGGTAGGAATGTTTACAGATGAACTTGCAAAAATAGATTGGGACGAGACGACCGCCAAGATCGCGGCCAAGACCGACAGGGACGTAAGACGCGCTTTGGGAAAAGAGCACTGCGACGTGGAGGATTTCATGGCACTGATCTCCCCTGCCGCCGAGCCTTATCTCGAAACCATGGCTGCGCTCAGCCGCAAATACACGGAGGAGAGATTCGGAAAGACCATGTCGATGTTCATTCCTCTCTATATAACTAACTCTTGCATAAATCATTGCGTATATTGCGGATTCCACGCGACCAACCCGATGCCGAGGGTAATTCTGACACCGGAACAGTGCGAGGACGAGTACAAGGCGATAAAGAAACTGGCCCCGTTCGAGAATTTGCTGATAGTCACCGGAGAGAACCCGGTAAAGGCCGGCGTGCCTTATCTCGCGAAGGCTCTCGACATCGCCAAGAAGTACTTCTCGAACCTCAAACTCGAGGTGATGCCTCTCTCTGCTGAAGATTACGCCGAGCTCACCCATCATGGAATGAACGGCGTCATCTGCTTCCAGGAGACCTATAACAGAGCACATTACAACATTTACCACCCACGTGGAATGAAGGCCAACTTCGACTGGCGTTGCAACGGCTTCGACCGTATGGGACAGGCCGGTGTACATTCCATCGGGATGGGCGTGCTCATCGGTTTGGAGAAAGAGTGGCGCACTGACATAACGATGATGGCTTACCATCTGCGCTACCTCCAGAAACATTACTGGAGAACCAAATACAGCGTAAACTTCCCGCGTATGCGTCCGGCAGAGAACGGCGGATTCCAGCCGAATTGCGTGATGACTGACAAGCAGCTCGCACAAGTCACCTTCGCCATGCGAATCTTCGACCACGACGTAGATATCTCATACTCTACCCGCGAGCCGGCCAACATCAGGGACCACATGGCTACCCTCGGAGTCACCACCATGAGTGCCGAGAGCAAGACCGATCCGGGTGGATATTACACCTATCCGACAGCGCTCGAACAGTTCCACGTAAGTGACGAAAGAACTGCTGTAGAGATAGACAGACGTCTGAAAGAACTCGGTCGCGAACCGGTGTGGAAAGACTGGGATGCCAGCTTCGACAAAGTAAATATTAAATAACTCAAGTTTCGCAAGTTATTAAACTTGCTGAGTGCAAGCGCTTATTTGAGGGTTATCACTCATTCGAAGGCCTTAAGCCCCACGCTCTTTTTGCGTGCACGTTACCCTCACCCTAAATCCCTCCCCTCGGGGAAGGGACTTACTTTCGCCCTCTCGGGCTCGATAAGCGGTGTTTCGCATTTGCGAAACTTATATAAAATAATCTATGGATTCAGCAGAAAGATATTCCAGACAGATTATGCTTCCTGAACTTGGGGCGGAGGGTCAGAAAAGGCTCTCCGCCACTAAAGTTCTGCTCTTTGGCGTAGGCGGATTAGGCTCACCTATAGCCACTTACCTCACCGCTGCAGGCATCGGCACCTTAGGGATAATCGACGCTGACAAAGTGAGTGAGTCGAACCTCCAGCGCCAGACGCTCTACTGCGAGTCCGAGGTCGGAACCAGCAAGGTCGAGTGCGCCAAAAGAAGGCTTCACGCCCTGAACGGGAGCGTAAAAATCGATACCTACGACTGTTTTTTGTCTAAGGTCAATGCCGAAGAGATCATTTCGTGTTACGATATCGTCGTCGACGGATGCGACAATTTCGCCACACGATTTGTCGTAAACGATGCCTGTCTCGCACTCGGCAAACCTTATGTCTACGGCAGTATTCAGGGTCTCAACGGACAAGTTTCCGTATTCGGAATGCCCGACAGCAATGGTAAAATCCACTCTTACAGAGATTTATACGATGAGGAAGAAATGATTTCCATGACTCCGCCAAGCAAGGCTGTGCTCGGCATCACGCCGGCAGTCACAGGCAGCGTGGAAGCGAATCAGGTGCTGCAGATAGCAGCAGGTTTCGGAGAACCGCTTATCGGAAAACTCTGGAGCATCGACCTGAGAACCATGGAATCTTATATCATCGAACTGCCATGAAAATCATAGTCATAACCAGACCAGACTTCTTCGAGGGTGAGACGGAATTAGTGAACAATCTTTTCCGTGCGGGAATGGAGCGTCTGCATCTGCGCAAACCGAAATCATCGGAAGAAGATCTCGCATCATGGTTGCAAAACATTGACAGCCAATATTATGGCCGCATCGTTCTTCATGATCATTTTAACCTGATATCGAGGTTTCCGCTCGGGGGCGTGCATCTTAATTCACGTAATCCGGAGTATCATAAAACCACCGCTGAGCAGGACATTACAATATCCCGCTCATGCCACAGCATAGCAGAGATAATTCAGTATAAATCCAAGTGCAACTATCTGTTTCTCAGCCCGATATACGATAGCATATCCAAAGAAGGATATGGCGCTGCGTTCTCCCGCATTGACCTGAAACAGGCAGCCGACAAGGGGATTATCGACAGTAAGGTGCTCGCGCTCGGGGGTGTCAGCCTGGAGTACATTCCGGAACTCCGCTCGATGGGTTTCGGCGGAGCTGCGGTTTTGGGCGCGCTATGGCAGGCGAAGGAGCCGACAAGGTATCTTAAAGCCCTGATGGAGGCTTAAGCTTTTTTCTTGTAAAGGCCTGACCAAGTGATGAGCGACCACACTCCATTAATGAGGTAGAGGCCGCAGACAACCGGCATAAATACGTGGCCTACAGAGATATGCATCGCGAGCTGGAATACATTTACCATGAGCCATGCTATCCAGCAATCCCATTTTTTCAGTGCTGAAAGGAACTGCGCCACGAGGATGAGTACGGTCACGCAGGCATCCAGGTAAGGCACCGGATCTGAAGGAATCTTTCCGGGGAAAACTACGTTGCCTACCAGACTGATGAACCAGCCCCAGCCTGCCGCTATAACGAACACGGAAGCGATGGCGATGATACGCTGCTTCCATGACAACATAGTGACTTTCAGCGAGTTACTGTCTTCAGAGCTCTGCTCGTCCTTACGCGGATGAGTCCAGCGATAATGTCCGAGAACATTGATTCCCAACGAAATAGGCTGAAGAAGGAGGTTCGCGTAAAGGTTCTTGTTCCAGAACATCAGGAACAGGAGTACAGAGTAGAGATAACCTACCCAGAAATTATATTTGCTGTTGCGTCCTGCGAGGAACACACAGGTAAGACCTATTACGGATGTAAGCAGGTCTATGAGGAGGACAGGTGTGTCCCCGCCTATAGTGAATAATGTAAAATTTATCCAATCCATTTGTTTACTTCACTTAAATATCTACCCCAAACGAATATGTCTTCAAATGGGACAGATGTATATGCCATAAGCATTGTATTCTACTAACCTACTGAACCTTCGAGAGATACCTGAAGAAGTTTCTGCGCTTCCACAGCGAACTCCATCGGCAATTTGCTCAGCACCTCACGCGCATATCCGTTCACAATCAGGCCGACAGCATCTTCAGGACCGATTCCGCGCTGATTGCAGTAGAAGAGCTGGTCCTCGTTGATCTTGGATGTGGTAGCCTCATGCTCCACGACAGCAGTAGCGTTGTCACTTCTGACGTCAGGGAAGGTGTGCGCACCGCAGAGCGAACCGATAAGCAAGCTGTCACACTGCGAGAAGTTACGGGCTCCGGCAGCGCCCGGAAGCATACGTACAAGACCACGATAGCTGTTCTGGCTATGTCCTGCAGAAATTCCTTTGCTGACGATACGGCTCTTCGTGCCCTTTCCGATATGAATCATCTTGGTTCCGGTATCAGCCTGCTGGTAATTGTTGGTCACAGCGACCGAATAAAACTCGGAAGAAGAGTAATCACCTTTCAATATGGTACTTGGATATTTCCATGTTATGGCGGAACCTGTCTCGACCTGTGTCCATGACAGATGAGCACCTTCCATACATATTCCCCTCTTAGTCACGAGGTTAAGAATACCGCCCTTTCCGTTTTCATCGCCCGGATACCAGTTCTGGACCGTGCTGTATTTCACATCGGCATCTTTCATGGCCACGATTTCCACCACCGCCGCATGAAGCTGGTTCTCGTCACGCATAGGAGCGGTACAACCCTCCATATAGCTCAGGGTAGAACCTTCGTCTGCCACGATGAGAGTCCTCTCGAACTGACCTGTTCCCTTCGCATTGATACGGAAATAGCTGGAAAGTTCCATCGGGCAGCGCACGCCTTTCGGGATATAACAGAATGATCCGTCACTGAATACGGCTGAGTTCAATGCTGCAAAATAGTTGTCCCCCGACGGCACTACTGTAGCAAGATACTTGCGCACAAGGTCCGGATGATCCTTCACGGCCTCACTGAACGAGCAGAAGATAATTCCGCGCTCAGCAAGCTCCTTACGGAATGTCGTGGCGACTGATACAGAGTCGAATACGGCATCCACGGCAGCCACTCCCGCCAACATATCGCGCTCACGCAGAGGAATACCGAGTTTGTCGAAGGTCTCTGCAAGTTTCGGATCTATCTCCTTAGGCCTGTCAGAGTCTTTCTTCGGAGCAGCATAATATATAATATCCTGATAATCAATATGTGGCATATCCAGATGTCCCCAGTCAGGCATCTCCATTTTCTTCCATTTGCGGAATGCGTCCAAGCGGAAGTCCAACAGCCACTGCGGCTCCTCTTTCCTCGCGGAAATCATACGCACGATGTCCTCATTCAGGCCCTTAGGTATAAAGTCCTGGTCGACATCCGTCACGAAGCCTTCCTTGTATTCTTTCTTCGTTATGTCTTGAAGCAGTTCCTTCTCTTCTTTAATATCCATAATAAATACTTAGTATCTGTTATTTCATGTCATCAAATTCCCACAAGCTCACCAACACCCTGAATTCCAACCATTTACAGCGCCATCAAATCCGCAAGCACGATAGCTGTCATGGCCTCTACCACAGGCGGTGTACGCAGCGCGAAACAAGCGTCATGTCTTCCAGGAATCTCCAGAGTCTCCATCTTTCCGGTAGTGAAATTGAATGTCTCCTGAGCCTTTCCAATGCTGGATGTAGGCTTGAATGCCACACGGAAAACTATCGGATTACCATTAGTGATTCCGCCATTCACTCCACCGGCTCCGTTTTTCGACGGATGACAAACTTCAGGGTCCTTAGACCAGCAGGCACAGACATCGTCCCCGCCTACACAGTCGAAAGGATCATTATGTTCCGAACCCTTCATCCTGGCCGCCTGAAATCCGTCTCCGAATTCTATGCCACGCACTCCCGGAATCGCAAAAATCGCGTGAGACACAAGGGATTCCACCGAATCGAAGAAAGGCTCGCCCACACCAGCAGGCACACCATCCACGCGACATTCCACCACGCCGCCGACCGAATCTTTCTCCAGAATCACCTTGTTCAGCACCTCTTTCCAGATCAATGACGGTGAGAGCAGTTCGGTATCCACGCCTCCTATTTCTTCCTGGGTCAATGTCTTCAGGGCGTCTTCCCTGCTCACTCCCCCGACTTCGAGGATTCTAGCCTTAATCGAGCACACACACATCTTCTTGGCGATCACACCGGCTGCCACGATAGGAAGTGTAAGTCTTCCGGAGAAATGTCCTCCTCCACGCGGATCGTTGAAATCCAGCCACTTGACACTGGCAGTATAATCTGCATGTCCAGGACGCGGCATATCGTTGAACAGCTTATAATCACCGGATTTGGTGTTCTGATTCCTAAAAATAATAGCCAATGGAGCACCGGTAGTATATCCGTTGAAAACGCCGCTCAATATCTCCGGTTCATCAGCCTCGATTCTCGGCGTGGTTCCCTTAGGTCCGCTCTTACGGCGCAAAATATCCTCGGTGAAATCTTCTTTCTGGAGAGAGATTCCTGGCTGAACGCCGTCCAGCACCACGCCTATCCCATCTCCGTGAGATTCTCCGAATATCGAAACCCTGAATTTTCTACCGAACGTATCCATTTTATATCCAATTATTTATCCTACTTGTTAATTATTTTCCCGAAAAGTTCGAAGAAAGTCGGGAATGATTTGGTAACACAGTCCGTATCATCTATAACTATCGGACTGTCCGCTCCCAGTTCTGCCACCTTGAGCGCCATCACCATACGGTGATCATGGTTGGAAGTATATGACCCTCCGCGCAACATCTTACCGGTGAGCTGTCTCTGAGCAAGAGAATGTCCTTCGATTATCATCTTGTCACCGGAAATCTTGGCCTTTACACCCATCTGAAGAAGCATGTCGAGGATGGCTTTTCCTCTGTCACTTTCCTTGTTTGCGAGTCGCCCGACACCGCCTATCTTGCTGGTACCCTGACAGAAAGCCGCGAGCACAGAAATAATCGGGAACAAATCAGGGCAGTTGTTGGCATCCACTTCGAACGCACTCAGAGGAGCTCTCTGGACATGAATATCGCCTTTCGGATCATCGTCACCGAGCTGCGAGAGGCTTGCGCCGGCCTCCATGAGGATGTCCATTATGGAAAGGTCCGCCTGGAGAGAACGTGTATCGAGACCCTTCAGGTCCACTCTGCCGAACACCGCCCCTGCCACGAGGAAGTTCGATGCTGAGCTCCAGTCGCCCTCTATATCCATTTCTGCAGCGACATATTTCTGTCCGCCCTTGATATGCAATGTCATACCGGTGCAGTCGTTCCAATCCTGCGACTCCGCGAACTCCTTGTCCCCTTCCATGTCACACCAGACTTTCACGCCGAATGCCTTCAGGACATCCATAGTAATGAACAAGTAAGGTATGCTCTTAGGGTCTTTAAGATGAATCACCGTATCTTCCTCCGCGAACGGCAACGCCATCAGCAGACCGGAAATGAGCTGCGAACCGCCAGCGCCGGAAACCTCCGTTTTGCCGGCATTGACACAACCCTCAACAGTCAATGGGACAAACACTTCCTCGCTCTCGTGCGCCTCATCCGGCACGAGTCCTACCCCGAACGCGCCCATAATTTCTTTTGCGCCTTTCAGCGGTCTGCGGGTCAATGTCTTTTCGCCGGTGATGTGAACTTTTCCCGGCCCTATCATCGAGATGAGCGGAATCATCATTCGTGTAAGAAGCCCCGACTCGCCGGTATGCAATTCGCTGAGGGTCAACGATTTCTTCGCCGCGCCTATTCCTTTTATGGTCAATGCCGATGAGTCTTTGGTCACCTTTCCGTCTTTATACGAAATGCCGACCGTGACTTCTGCTCCGAGCGCTCTGGCCACGGAAACAGCCGACTCGTTGTCTCCACATGGAGAATATCCGCGGAGAACTGACGTTCCTTCGGCGAGTGCAGCAGCGATTATGGCTCTCTGCGCAAAACTCTTGGAGGATGGCATGGTCACCGGCATTCCGCCTACGAAACATCTGTCACCATAAACCAGACGGCACATCTCAGTAGTGCTGATCTGTCCAGGAGCAGCCGCATCTTCTTCTGTCAGAGCGGCATATGTATAAGGAGCACCTTTTGCAAGGCAGTTTACTCTGGTATCACGTCCGAGTTCACCCATAGAGAATGCTATGAGCTTTCCCGGTTCGAAACTGTCATAGAGAGACAGGACTCTGTCTTTTCCTTCTTCAGTAGCTGTGGTAACTATTTTGGCGATATCTGCACCCAATGCGAAACACTTCTCTGTCAGCGCTTTGAGAGCTTCGAGAGAATCAGTGCCCATAAAATCGTGATATGAACGGACGAGAACAGTACCGCATTCTCTGGTTTCCCTGCGGATTCGTTTGGACATCATGGCCGGGGCCTCAATTTCGAGATCAGCAAAGGCTGCTCCGGCATGAATGGCCGTAATGAGCCTTGACTCAGCTTCTTGTGCTGCTTTCGTGTCCAATTTCTTGTCGTCCTGCTTCTGTTCTGCATCTTCCGCATCCAACTTTTCCCTGATTTCACTTACACGGCATGTGGCAACGAGCGGCACATCCGATGTGGAAAAAAGTTCTTCTGTTTCATCCTGGGTAAGGGTGCACCTGTCCAGACGGATTTCCGCCATTTCGATCTCACCGCTTGCGAGAATGTCGTAAATCTCGTCCAGAGTTTTATATTGTATTGTCGTGCAAATCATTTATCAAAAAATATAACTTACAAAGATAATTATTTTTCACCTTGAGTCAAAGGCCGAGAGGGTCAGCTTTCCGATTACTTGGAAATCCAACTTACAACATCATCCACAGGAAGGTCTTCGATACGGACATCACCGATGGCACGGATAAGTATAAAGTGTACTATTCCGTTTTCGGATTTCTTGTCTTTTTTCATGGCCTCGGCAAGCGCAGTTATCGGATATGGACATTCCACAGGGAGTCCGCAACGTCTGAAATCCTCTGTAAGTTTTTTTACAATACCCTGTGCTGCAACAGGTTGCGATTTATCATCCGCATAGTAATATTCTGATGCTTCAGCTGCCATGATCATGCCCATAGCGACGGCTTCGCCATGAGAAATCACGTGGACACCGGCATTGACCCCACCCATGGACTGCTCGCGATTGTGCGCCTCCCATTCGATGGCGTGGGCGAAGGTGTGGCCGAGGTTCAGCTTGCGGCGCTCGCCCATCTCGAACTCGTCGCGCTCCACGACACCGGCTTTCACCCTCGCAGCAGCCGCTATAAGTTCCTCAAGTTCAGCGTGGTGCGACGCGATAGCGCTCGTGTGGTCGGTCGCGTCGTGAATCTCGGAAAGAATCGTGACGGCCTTCTCGTAATTATCGCCCGAATCGTCGATGATGAAAGTCTTGACCAGCTCAGCCGCCCCTGAAAGGAAGTCTCTGTAGGTCAATGTCCCCAGAACTTCAGGGCAGACGTAGGTAAATTCCGGCTGCCTTATGACACCGAGAATATTTTTATAGTTTTCGAAGTTAACTCCGGTTTTTCCGCCGATGGCCGCGTCGACTTGGGACAGGAATGTGGTCGGAAGGTAGGCGAAACGGATTCCTCTCTTGTATATGGATGCTGTAAATCCCGTCATATCAGTGGTTATGCCACCTCCGATCCCGAGAAGCATGGCATTTCTGTCGGCATGGTTTTCCAGAAGCCAGGCGCAGATTTTCAGGATGTTGTCCATGGTTTTGCCAAGTTCATCGGCTTCCAACGTAAAAGTTCCGCGGAAATTTTCAGGGAGCGATCTCGCTACTGCGACAGCGAAGTTTTCAGTGTTTTTGTCCGTTATTATATAGACTGCAGGATATTCCCTGAGGTATTCTGCGACGCCCTCAGCTTTACGTCCTGAGTAAATTCTGCAAATTGCCATTTTTCGATAGTTTAGAGTAATGATGCAAAAATAACAAAAAGCGGTGGAGATAATCTAAATTATTTGCTATATTTGCTGGTGTATGAAATGGACTAGGCAAATATTGCGCAGTCAGATCGCTCTGACTGTCTTATGTTTATCGTTTTCGTCACCGACTGTTCAGGCGTCGGAAGTCGATAAGTTTTTCGCGGGGTCTGCTCTGACCGAAACCTCCCCTGAAACAGCTGCAGATAAGGTCACAGGAAAGATATCCACAGTCGACGGAGAACCGTTGGCAGGGGCAAGTGTAATGATAAAAGGGACCAAAATCGGAACCACTGCGGACATCGACGGAAACTACAGCATAAAGGCTCCAAGCGAAGGAGAGTCTTATGTACTTGTATTCCAATATCTTGGAATGCGCACAAAGGAGATTACCGTCAGTTATCAGAGGAAACTGAACGTCCGCCTGGAACAGGATAATGAACTGGACGGTTCCGTGATCGTCGGCGCTTACGGTACCAAGCAAAGCCGTGAAGATCTGATCGGAAGTGCGTTTCAGGTGAATGCAGACCAGCTTAAAGACAAACCGAAAACCCGCATTGACAATCTCCTTAGCGGACTCGTTCCGGGTATGAGCATTGAACCGAACACAGATGCCGCAGGCACGACCCGAAGCCGTTACGAGACCCGAATCAGGGGCGAGGCTTCGTTGAGCGCGTCGAACGAGCCTCTCTGGGTTATCGACGGGGTGCCGGTCTACACTGGCGGAAGGACGAATCAGATGGTGGGGACTTCTTATACCGTATCACCGCTTTCGTATCTGAATCCTGATGATATAGAATCGATTACAGTTTTAAAAGATGCCGACCAGGTGACGATTTACGGTGCCGACGGATCCAACGGAGTCATCCTCGTAACCACCAAATCAGGTTCCAAGAACAAGCCGCTCACTGTCAGTGCGAGGGTAAATTTCGGCGTCGCCACCATCGATAAAAGTACGCAATTCCGGATGATGAGCCAGGAGCAGTACCTCACTGTCGCGAAGGAGGCTTGGGTCAATGCCGGAAATAGCCTGGCCAATTTCCCGTATCAGGACAACGATTACAACACATATTCCACGACGGATACCGATTGGTCGAAAGAGTATCTGGGTGTCGGTACAAATCTGTACGCAGACTTGTCTCTTACGAGCGGTACGGAGAAGACATCCAATTATGTAACAGGCTCTTACTATCAGACGAACAACACCGTGAAGGGTGACAGCCAGCAGCGCTTTTCTTTCAGGACCAGGAATACTTTCGATTTTACGAAATGGCTGAAACTCAACGCGCAGCTTTCCGCTTCCTATAATACTAATGACCTTTTCCCGCTTTACAGGGGATTCCTCGAGACGCTTCCGATTTTGGAGCCGTATATGAGTGACGGGTCGTTCAGGCTTTATAATAAGGTCTATTCATCCGGAGGCTGGGTCATGCAGAAGTTCACGAAGAACGAGGTGCCTTCCCGTGAGGCCGACACGAACAAACAGCGTTCCGTGGTGACTTCCGCCAACTTCTCGCTGGAAGCCAAAATCATTGACGGATTGAAGTTTACATCACAATACGCCATCGACTATACCCATAGTCATGAGGATATCTACTACTCCCGACTGACGCTGAACGGTATGGATTCGGCGGGCAATCCGAAGGGCAGTTCCCGCAGGGCTGACGCGTCATATATGAACTGGACAAATGTCGAGAGGCTTAACTTCGACAGGAAATTCGCGGAGAAACATAGCGTCAGCGCTTATGCCGGCATCGAGTTGAGACAGGTCAAATATCAGACCTTGTACGCTACCGGAAGCGGATTCATGAATGACAATATCCAGGAAGTCGGTTATGCGGATGAAGCTTCCAGAAAGGGCTACAGTTCGGCGAATATCGAGCGCAAGATGTCTTTTCTCGGAAGAGCCGTATATTCTTATGATTCAAGATATTACGCCTCGTTCAACATTAGGCGTGACGGAAACTCCGACTTCGGTGAATACTCCCGTTGGTCGAACTTCTGGTCAGCCGGCCTGTCGTGGAACATCCATAAAGAAAAGTTCTTCCACAACGAGCGGATAAAGATGCTGAAACTCAAGGCCTCGTACGGATTCACAGGAAACTCGCGAGTGGACACTTCCGGCGCGGACGGCACCTACGTCTATGGCAGCAGTTACTCATATGCCGGCAGCACCGGAGCCGTAATCGGCTCTGTACCAAATCCCGGCCTTTCATGGGAGAAGACCAGGATGGTCAATGCCGGTGTACGTATCGAGCTCCGCAAGATTATAGACATCGAGCTGGAATATTATAACAACGTCACCAGCGACATGTTGAGCAAAATCTACGTTTCACGCGTATTATCCTCAGACAGAATATCTTCCAACATAGGAAGAATGAGAAACAGCGGCATTGAACTAAACCTTTCCAGCACGAATTTCGCGAGGAAGAACTTCACTTGGACGACGAACTTCAACATCGCGCACAACTCGAACAAGATTCTCGAGTTATACAACGGGGTCCCGACCAGCTTCGGTTCTTATGCGTGGATGGAGGGGTATGATTCGCAGACTTGGAATCTCGTGCGCTGGGCAGGCGTAGATCCGAGCGACGGTTCGCCTATGTGGTATGACAAGAACGGCAATATCACCCGCACTTTCAGCACTGCGAACAGGGTGCCGTACAAGAGCAAGACGCCTCTTCTGAGCGGAGGACTCGTAAACAATCTCAGCTGGAAGAACTGGACACTCTCGTTCCAAATCAATTATCTGATAGGCGGTTACGCATTGCCTACCTATGCGAGCATCTATTTTAAGGACGGTTACGACATCATAAGCGCAAATCAGGCTGTGGAGGTCTACAAATACAGATGGACGACGCCTGGAGTGCCTTCGAAGTTCCCGAAAGTTTCTCAGCTTTCGAGCAAGTCGGCGATGAACTCCACAAGGTTCATTTACAACAGGACCAACTTCGATTTGACCAACGTGGCGCTGACTTACAACATTCCTGACAAGGTGCTTACTAGACTGCGTCTGAAGAGCGCGTCGGCATCCATGGTCATCGACAACCTCTACATTTTCACACCGGACCAGAAGAGCGGTCTGAACTCTTACAAGACCATGATGTATGGTTATCCGCGGACAAGGACATTGACACTGGGAGTCAATATCGGTTTTTAGGACATTTAACGAAATTTGAAAATGAAAATTCTGAAGAACATATTAGTCTTTCTGTCAATGCTGCCGCTTCTGGCCTCGTGTCATTTCCTGGAGGTGGAAAAGACTGGTAAGACATCTATAAAGAACTTTTACTCTGATATTTACGCATTGGATGCGGCGGTGGCTGGAACCTATGGACTTACCTATAAGTTCTATGACACGTACATGATTCTGTACCCTGAGGTGGCGGGAGATTTAGTGCGTTTCCAGGCAGGGACTTCGGAGTGGAGGCAACAGTTTGATTTTATCTCGGACGAGAGCGAAGAGACGACCGCGGTGGGTTATATATGGAAGAACGGATATGAGATTATCGCCAATGCCAATGAGGTTATCCAATATGGCCCGTCTGTTTCCGAGCGTTTCCCTCAGCAGGCCTCAAGCGTGAACAACTACCTGGCGCAGGCTTATTTCCTGAGAGCTCTGGTACACTTGGATTTGTGTCTGGCTTATGGACAGACTTATACGTACAGTGACGACGCTTCGCATCTGGGAACAGCAGTGATGACCAATATTCCTGATGTAAAGGAGAAAATCGCAAGAAGTTCAGTTGCAAATACTTATGCGCAGATCCTGAAGGATTTGGAAACAGCTCTCGGACTGTTTTCGAAAGACTGGAGCAAGGGATGTTTTTACGCTTCTCCGGCTGCTTGCAAAGCATTGATGGCCAGAGTTTATCTCTACATGGGCAGGCATGGGGACGCTTTAAAATGTGCTTCGGAAGTCATTTCCGATTATGGACTTTCGCTAACCCCGCGTTCCGATTACGTGGCGATGTTCTGCAAGCGAAAGGAAGGTCAGGAAGCGATTTTCCGTCTCAACGGTCTTTCAGCGGGAGCAAAACTCAGGTCGACTTTCGATTACACGAGCCCGCAGATGTATCCTTCCGGCAAACTGCTCGACATTTTCAGCACGGAAAGCAGCAAATGGGCAGGCACTGACATCCGTTCCGAACTGCTCTCATATACTGACGCCAACGGAAAAAGCTACAACGGCGTCTGTATGAAATTCATTAATACAGAAGATATTGCAGAAAGCGAAAAGAGATACGACCCGTTCGTGCTGAGGCTCTCGGAGATGTACCTGATAAGGGCCGAGGCCGCTTGCCATGAAGGAGATCTCACCGCCGCTGCCGCAGATATCGCTACGCTCGAGGCTCGCGCCAGAGGAGTGAAAGTCTCCGACATAAATTTGGTTTATGCCAATGCCGATGAGTTGGATGCGATTATCATGAATGAGCGCATAAAGGAGCTTTTCCTGGAGGGCCACAGATTATTCGACATTACGAGAAGGCATGAGACATTATCCAGAGACACCGGATGCGGCTCTTCTTTGCTGTCCATGACATTTCCGGATGACAGGTTCATCCTCCCTATTCCGCTCGTGGAGCTGGACGCAAACAAGGATATGCAGCCTAACCCTATAAACAGCACAAAAAGATGATAGACAAGATATTAAATAAGGTCAGCAGCGTTTGGGAGCTGTGGAAAAAAGTACTTGGAGTGGCAGCATTGACCCTGACAATCATGGTGTGCGGCTGCAACAGGCTCGAGTCTTTCGAGGGGGCGTTTGTGGCGTTCGACGCGGCGAAGTCGTCGGTGGTCAGCATCGATGCCGAGGGCGAGTTCACCGGCTCATATACAGTGCATTACACCGGGCCTAAACCTGCAGCGCCGATAGTCGTTTCGTTCGAGGTGAAGTGCGGTGACGGATTGGCCGAGGGCAGGGATTACAAGGTGGCTACGGCCGGGGGAAAGATTACGTTTCTGCCGGGCGTTTATGAGCAGGTAATCAAGATCGACTGGCTGCCGCACGATATCGATGTTTCGAAGGACAACACGGTGACTGTCAGCCTGGTATCAGCAGAAGGCGTAACGCTCGGGTATCCGGGACCGGATAAGCTGATGAAGGATCTGGTAATCAGAAAGTATAGTTCCAAATAATCAGAATATATTAGTAATCAGGCATATATTTATGCCATAAATTTTTATGCTTATGTTTAAACGGACTTTATTGGCAGCTCTGGCGAGTGTAGCACTCTTCGCTGCCTGCGACAAGGAAAAGGAAAAAGAAGAAGTTATCCCCGTTTCATTCTCATCTTTCGGCTTTTATGCCAAGGACAATGCTGATGTACTGAAGACTGACTATATCGTAGATAATGTAACATCTGACGCTATCAGTTTCACTCTCCCTTATGGTACTGATCCTGAGGCTCTTAAATCTCTCGTTCCTGAGTTCACGGTAACTGAGGGGGCTTCTGTGAATGTAGCTGATGCCAGTGGTGCTCCTGACGGAAAGGATATCGTCAGCGGTGTTACTGCAGTGGATTTTTCTTCTCCGGTGCAGTTGGTTGTATTCTTGAAGAATAATTTCAAGGCTTATAGCGTGACTGTGAAGATTGCGGAGCCTGCCAAGTGGGGCAAGGTAGCGGAGAGTTCATTGGTCATGAAGAGTAATCCTGCATTTGCAATCAATCCTAAGGATGGTGTCCCTTATGTGGCAGGTTCTTCTGTCAATGCCGATGGTGTAGCTGAGCCGCATATCCTTAAATTGGAAGGCGCTGAACTTAAGGATGTTGCAGGTGCATTGGCAGCAGGTAAATCTGACGGATTTGCTATCAATTTCGATGCTTCCGGTATACCTTTCGTGGCATTTGCAGACGGTTCTGTTTCGAACAAGATGTCTGTCGTACGTGTAGCGGACGGCAAGGGAAGTTATGTAGGTGAAGCTGGTCAGATGTTTGCGACAAGTGCATCTTTCAGTTCTGTCGCTGCTGTATTCCCGGTTTCCGACAAGGATATTTGGTGCGCTCATTATAACAACACCAACAAGGTGGCTGTGCCTAGAAGAGGTCTTAATTTGGCGCGTTTCGATGGTTCTGCATGGAGCAATGGTCAGGCTATAGAAGGAAGAGACCCGGCTGCTTATGCAAACGGTGTCTTCGGAAAGACTATCAACGGTGAGTCTTATCTCTATGCTTATGGAACCAAGACTTCTACTATCGCAAGCCACATTTCCATGTATAAACTGAACAATGGAACTTGGTCTACGATTTTCGAGAATTTGGAAGTGGCTGGAACTGATGGATCTACTGTAGGTGGATACAGCGCATTCTTCTCTGATTTCGACGTGGCTTCTGACGGAAGTATCTATCTCCTCTTCGGTGCGACATTCGACGGCGGAGACAATTATGAGTTCGGTGTTGTAAAATATGATCCGGTTTCCAAGAAACAGCTTCTCGTAGGTGGCGCCATGACTGACGTTCTCGTTTCAACTAAATACACTATGGGTTCTATCGCATTGGACAGCAATGATGTACCTTACGTTGCACTGGCTTACACTGATGGTGATGTAAAGAAGACTGCTGTAAGGCATATCGATTCCAAGACCAAGACTTGGTCTGAGCTTACTCCACTTGGAACCAATGCTTCTTTCGCTACTATCCGTTTCGACGAGAGCGGAAAGGGTTATATAGTTTCTGTAGAGGAATCTGAAGCAGGAGGTAAGTATGTGCTTTATTCTACTGCAGAGTAATATCAGATGTAATTGATTATTACCGGCTGTCGCTATTCATTCTTGTCTTGGCGATGGCCGGTTGTTTTGTTTTTCATGATGTTCAGCAATCGTCGAAACTCTTTATTTGAACTTTTCCGGCTAATGGCGGCCGTTACATTGGCATTGACCTGTACCTTGGCGGGAAGCGTGCAACTTTCGGGGGCCGAACGGCAGGGGCGTGTTTTGCGGGTGGCGCTGGTCGGGGATCCGCAGGTGGACAATCCGGTCGAGATGGGGTACGCGCGCCGGTCGATTTATCGGGATCTGCGTGGTCGCCGAGACTTGGACCTGTGCATTTTCCTTGGGGATCTGGTCAATGACAATATGTCGTTATTGCCTGAGTCTCTGGGCGTTATAGATTCGCTTCCGTTCCAGAGTTTTATGGTTCCGGGGAATCATGACCGGGATGTTTATCGTGGTTCGAAAACGTCCGGTTCAATGTCCCGTCAGCGAGATCTTTCCACCTGGCGTAAGTTAGTCGGCTATGTGGACACGAGTTTTGTGCGTGGAAATGTGCGGTTCATCATGATGAATAATGTGCGGCATGCGGCGGCCGGAATGACGGATTATGTGGGAGGTTTCACAGAGAAGCAGAAGCATTGGCTTGATTCTGTGCTGGTTACCGACGTTGCTCGTGGCGGAAAAATGTCGCGCGACAGTGTCGATCGTAGCAGAAGACCGTCACGTGGCAAAGTTACACCGGCATTGACAATACTCGCAACTCACATTCCTTTCAGTCAGATGAAGGGGCGGGATTCGGTGCTGGCGCTGATTCCGGAGCACACGCGGATACTTTATGTCAGCGGGCACACGCATTTCGTTTCCCGGGATGATTCGATTCCGGAGGTCATCGCCGGTGCGACGTGCGGGAGTTGGTGGCGTGGCGTAAAGGATTCAGACGGAGTGCCTTACGCATTGCAGAGTTGCGGTGCGCCCAGGGGGTATTTCGTCGCGGAAATCAGGCGCGACGGGGATTACACGCTTCGGTATAGATGTGTCGGAAGGGATGATGAGGTTTCGGTTTGGGGAGTACGAGAGGAGGGTGATGGAGCTGTGAGGCCGGAGGATAATATCGTCATGGGAAAAGGTGGCTCTGAGGGTGTTACCGCGAAGGATCGCGGCTTTGTGAGGGCGAAGAAAGATAGCGGAGTTTATCGCTTGTATATCAATGTTTTCGGTGGTGCTCCTGATGGAGTGGTCAGGGTGCGCGGGGCTCGCAGATGGCGGATTGTGTCTCATGGTAACGAAGTCTGTGTGGATAATGGTTCCGATTCCCCAGATGCGTTCATGGGATCGCCTCGGAAGAAACGCTACTTGGTCTGCGAACGGAGCACCAAAACAGCGCCGGAAGTGGAACAGGTAATAGAGTTCAACGCGTCGATGTCGCGCGACTACCGCAAGTCCCACCGCGACGAGTTTATCTCCCTCCGCCGCAAACCGTCCACCCACCTCTGGCAGACCACCGATTTCGTTTCCGGCCCCTTACCTGTTTATGTCAATGTCGTTTATCGTGATTCGCACATGCGTTTCCGGCAGCGGGTTCCTGTCACAGTGGTCAGCAGGCATTAAGTTGCGTTCACGGCGGCGTGTTCACGTCACGGGGTCCCGCAGTCATTAAGTTGCGTTCCCGACAGCGCGTTCCTGTCACGGTGATCAGCAGGCATTAAGTTTTTCCCGCACTGGGGCTAACGCTACGAAAACCATCTGGTTTACGGCGATTCTTTCCGGACAAACTCGACAAATTTGCCATTTGGTACTGCGAAAACGTTTTAAGTTACACCAAATGTCTTTAAATAATCATTTCGTTCTGGAAAAACGTTTTATACGGCACAAAATTGATTCGCTATGGCTTGTTAAGTAAGCGTTAAAAAATGAGGTAGGTAGAATGAAAAACGGAATTTTGTATCGTTATTTGGAAACAAACTACTATCTTTGTATCGTAATTCAAAAACGAAATGGGCACCAATAAACTAAAAGTGGTGTTGACAGAAGAAGCACAAGCCTTTTTGGATGCACAGCCATTAAAAGAAATAGCATTATGGCACAGATGAAATTGATACCTGCGGACAATATGAAAGATAAACTCTGGGGAAAA
Organism: uncultured Bacteroides sp.; assembly: GCA_900546925.1. GTDB lineage: Bacteria > Bacteroidota > Bacteroidia > Bacteroidales > UBA932 > Cryptobacteroides. The sequence goes on along the minus strand of UREV01000001.1, from coordinate 56,434 downwards.
AGAGGTACACCAGAGCGCGAAGCAATGGAGGCTAAACTCAAAGAAGATGTGAACGCCTATATTGTAGGCGAAGCTATACGCAAGGCTCGATTGGCGCAAAACCTTACACAAGAACAACTTGGTGAGCGTATTGGTGTGCAGCGTGCTCAGATTTCCAAGCTGGAGAAAGGTACAAGTGTTATCACATTGCCAACAATGAGTCGTGTATTTCAAGCATTGGGTATAGCGACAGCAACCCTTGATTTGGGTATCGCGGGAAAAATAGCGTTGTGGTAATTATATATGACAACATCTGTTCGGGTACCGTGTCGTAGGCCGGTGCGCGACGGTGCCCAGAGAGCGAATTGCTAGACACTGACGAGGCGACAGTTGATACCGTCACGCAAGCGACAGGAGTCGGAACTCAGGACGCGAATTGCGAAGCACCTGAGCGGACGAGTCCGAGCTCCTGGCGCGTCCATGCCTCATTAGTAAGTAAAATCACCCCTGTTACAAACAACTGTAACAGGGGTGATTTATTCTGGAAATAATAAAGTAAGCACCGAAAAACAACTTGGTAAAGATCTGCGATGGATTTCCGAGGTAAGGGATTCAACCGAATAGACGCACAAAAACCACCAAGTCGTTTTCTAAGGATTACCATTCCTAAAGTATAACACCTGCAGGAGTGATACGGATCTTGACTTCGGAATCACCTTTTTCGAGTTCGATCTTGAACCAGTCGCCGGATGGGGTTTCCACGTACTCGGCGTCGTCAATTTTCCAGGATGGATATGAAGCGTTCAGCTGAGCGAGGACTGCCGCAGGGAGCTCATTCTTGCGGACATCCCACTCGGTGCGGAGCCAGTTGTAATCCTTGCTGAAATACACGTCCTTGCCACGGCCTTCGTGAACAATCTCCACTTCGAACTCGCCATCATCAAATTCAGTATCCATGATTACCGCTCCGGGATACTTCTGAGCTACAAATTTGGAAAGCTCAGACTGAATGTCTGCCGGGAGATAATCCTCGTAATCGTAGTCAGAATCGATATCCACGACGGTCTTAATAAGCGCACCGCTCTCAGAATAATACAGATCCACTTCCTTCTCGATATTGCCGGAACGAGTCTCTGCTTCGATGACATAGAAAGTCTCCATGCCGCTTCTCTCGAGCTTGTCAATATCCTCAACCTTCCAAGTAGCATACTCACTCGCCTGGAACGCCGCCTTAACAACCTCTGGGAGAGCATCGTACGAAATCTCACTCTCAGTCATACACCACTGGCCGGCGCGGTTGAACCATACTGAAAAATCAAATTCAGAACCTATGGAACGTGTCGCCACCTTGTTGAACTTCGCCACGTAATAACCATTCTTGGTCGTCCATTTCACATTTACCGCATCAGGGTAACGCTGAGACAACTCTACTTTTGCTTTCTCGTTTATCTGGCTGTCAGCCGAAGCTTTATTGCAGCCTGCAAGTGTCATCAGGCAGATGCACATTGCTGTAATAAAAAAATTTTTCATTGCACTATAATTTATTTATTTATAACTATCTGTCCAATCCGATCATGTTCAGTCGCTTGTCGAACTTCAGCTCCATGCCATTGTCCAACTCCAGCTCCAAATCGCCATCATCATACTCAGCCTTGACGATACAAGCTTGCGGATAAAGATCATTGACCTTAACAACAGCGGGCTGCGGGATAATTTCCTCAGGGATGCCGGTGCGGTAGCGGCTGATTTCCTTCCACTCGCCGCTGCGGCGGAACTCGAGCTTTGTTCCGTCAGTCAGCACGACCTCATAGGACATTTTCAGCAGGTCCCGGTCCTCCTTCGCGAACGCTATCTTTTCATCTTGAAAATGCTCCGAAATGAACGCTAACACATTGTCAGGCAGCGATTCAGGACTTGTCGCCTTGTCACGCACGAGCGTCGACAGGTAGTATCCCAATGCCCCTGCGGCCGCTAGCGAAATGATTACTAAAATGACCTTCTTAAACATAATACTGCTTTGTTTGTATTGCGAAATTATAGTACAATTCTGGAGTAAATCTGTAATTTGCCGCCAAATTCGAAAAAAATTTAAAATTTTACGCAAAATCGATGCATCCCGTTCATATAAGAATAGGTCAGCCGCATCCCGTTCCTGTCGGCAATAGTCTTGGCCAGCGCCAGCCCGAGCCCGGTCGACCCCTCCTTCTTCGCCCCCTGAAAAAATCTGTCGAAAATCCGTCTGCTGTCCAAAGGCGAGTCGCCACTGTTCTCCACCACCAGTTGGGTTTCTGTCAATGCCAATGTAACTTTTCCACCCTCAGGGCTGTGGACAAACGCGTTCTTTATAAGATTGGTCACCAAAATCGTGGCAAGAGTTCCGTTCATCTTTATAATCACCGGTGAATCAGGCAGTTGCACCGAACAAGTTATATTCTTACTGCTGAAAATCTCAGCATATAACTCTTTCTGAGACAGCAACATAGACGAGAAGTCCACATCAGTCTGGTCAGGGAACTGCCCGTTGTCGATTTTCGTGAGAAGAAGAAGCGTCTTGTTAAGTCGTACGATGTGTCCGAGCTCGCGTTTCATCTGCACGAGTTCGCCTGTGCTCTCCTCATCTAATGTGTGATTGTCCAGCATCCAGTCGATTCTTCCTCCGAGCACAGCAAGCGGCGTCTGAAGTTCGTGAGAGGCATTGCCTATGAACTGTTTCTGTTCCTCGAAAGCCCTGTCGGAACGGTCAGTAGCGTCAGTTGTAACCTTCTCCAATTGACGGAATTCCATGATATCCGAATCTATAGACAAGCGACTGTGAGACTTCCCCGGAGTATAGGCATTGAGCCAATCAAGAATCTTGTAGAGCGGGCTCATGCTTTTCTGGAACACGAGGAGCGTGGTAACGATAACCGTCAGCAACAGAATGAGATACAACGCGAGCACCCACCAAAGGACAGTCGTTATAAGATCCTCTTTTTCGATGGTCGGGGTGGCGACTATGAGTTCGTAGCAGCGGCCTTCCCTATCCCTGAATATGGTCTTGAGAAATCTCGCAGGCTCATCCTCATCGGTCTCCCGGATATAGAAATTCGCATCGTAGTACTCCATACTGGCATGAGAATTCGCGTAACTCTCCGTGACTTCGTTGATACTGTAATGGCCGTCTGTCATAATGTTCGTCACGGGCAGCGGCTTTCCGGACAACTTCTTGACCATCAGCTGTTCTGCATAACTTTCAAGCAAGTCGTCGGCCTCGTCATTGATCTCATCCACAATGACGAAGTAGAAAATCATCGCCCAAAGGGCTATGACCGGAAGCAATGCCATCGAGAGGCGGACTGCGATGTTGTGAATCAGTTTCATTCTTTCGTGACGAGTTTGTAACCAAATCCGTAAACGGACTTGATTTCGATGTCAGCTCCGGCTTCTTCCAGTTTCTTGCGGAGGTTCTTCACCTGCGAATATATGAAGTCGAAGTTGTCTGTCAAGTAGATATCGTCGCCCCAGACAGCTTCGGCCAAGACGGATTTGTCGACCATATGGCCCGGCCTGAGGAGAAAATATTGAAGGATGTCGTATTCTTTCTTTACCAGGGTCAATGTCTTTCCTCCGACTTCGACTATGCGGCTGTCCGGATTCAGTTTCACGTTTCCATAGACGATTTCATTGCTTCCGCGCCCGCTGCTCCGTCTGGTCACGCTCTTGATTCTCGCCAGGAGTTCCGCGGTATGGAACGGCTTCGGCAGGTAGTCATCCGCGCCTTCTTCCAGCCCGATGACTTTATCCTCCAATGAGTTGCGCGCCGATAGTATGATTACTGTCAATGATTTTCCTTCTTTCCGGAAGGCTTTCAGGAGGTCCAGTCCGTTTCCGTCGGGGAGCATAATGTCCAGCAGGACACAGTCGTACGAAAACATGGACAGTTTCTCCCACGCTTCGCCGTATGTCGAGGCCACTTCCACGACATAGTGTTCTTTCAGCAATGCTCTTGCAACCAGTTCTTGCAGAGATTGTTCGTCTTCTATAACCAGAATTTTCATGGCCGAAAATTACGAATAAAATCTGGAAAGATTCTGGAATTGTTCCAGAATCTTTATCGCTTACGAAGAGACTTGGCTGCGACAGGAGGTCGGACTCGCCCGCTCAGGTACTGCGTAATTCGCGGTCTGAGTTCCGCCTCCTGCCGCTGGCGTAACATGGAGGGAGAACTCGATAATTCTCGAACTGTTACATTTCATCCCAGCCGGGGTTCTGAACGAGATTCGGATTACGGATGATGGCGGAGCGGGGAATGGGGCGTAAGTATTTGTAGTCGAGCCATTTTCGGGAACATTCGTATACGAGATAGCCTTCGTTGTCGATGGAGAAACTCTGGTCTTCGCCGCTGTTCTTCACTATAATGGAGGTGCTGCTCCAGGTGTCGGAAATGGAGAATCCGGGGTATGAACATGTTTCATCGCCGACGTAAATTCCACGCCACTTGCGGACGTTGCTGTCCACGAGAAGGCCCTTGCCCCAACGCATGATATCATCCCAGCGGAGAGTCATTTCCAAGCAGAGTTCGATGCCTCTTTCACGTCGGATTTCCAATATCCACTTATCCAGGGTTCCGGCATCATCGAGAAAATATTCACGCATGTATTTATCTGGATATGAAGGAATTACAGACTTCACGCCAGCCCTGTTCCTCAACGGGGCTATAGTCATATTCCAGACAGTTTCGTCCATCTCCCCCATTTCAGCCTTTGCCTCGGCATAATTCAGGAGCACCTCCGCGTATCGGATAATCGGAAGACTGTTCCAACTTTTCTCGGAATTCATCACCCCGTCATTGTCATCGTCGATACACCATTTAATAGGCTGGTAACCCGTCATCGTTATATTCCAGTCAGGGCTGTAAGGGCGCTCTTTTCCTCCGGTAACGCGCTTATAATCAGGGCCGACGACAGTCTGAGCCATACGTTTGTCCCTATTTTCGAACTCTTCGGTATATTTCAGCGTCTTATAATCCGCGCGGTCAGTAAACGGAGTCCCGTCCGTCATCAGATAGGTATCCATAAACTGCTTTATGAGACTGATTCTCGTGCTGGTCGTAGGCGAAAAATAAATCCACGTAGCATCATGACAGACTCCCAAAGCCTTACTGAATTCACGTCCGAAAATCACCTCTTCCGTTTGCAATGAAGCGCTTATGAAAAGCGAACGGTAATCCTTTGCGAGCGTGTACTCCCCTGATTCTATGACCTTTAGGGCTGATTCAGCTGCCGCCTTGAGAAACTTCTCCCCGCCTGTCTGCCAAGGCTCAAGTGTCGAAGGATCGACGCTGTGATATTTCCTGTAAGTCCCCTCGTAAAGGCAGACCCGCGACATAAATGCCAACGCTGTCCACTTGTTTATCAGGACCGAGCCGCGCGTGTATTCCGCTGAGGATGAGCACATTTCACCTGCCGCCTGAAGATCTTCGAGAATTTTGTCCATGACGAATTCCCGGTTATCCCTGGGTTTTGTCAATGCTGCCGTGTCGTCGGTGCTGATGGTCTTCTCATACCATGGAACTGCACCGAAGCGCTTCACCATGCCATAATAAAACCATGCGCGCCAGAAATGTGCAACACCGGTATAATGACGATAAACATCGGCATTGACAATACCCTTACAGCGGGTCATATTATCGAGCATATAATTCACGCGCCGGAGGGACTTCCAGTCGGACTCGCTCCAGCCGGTCTGGTTGTCCGGAGAGAGATTGCTGTCAGCGCGGAGCAGGTCGGAGGCGACAGACATGGCGAAGCAGTCAGCCTTGGCCGAGCCTCGGGTTATGGTGCCAACCGTCGGAATCATGTTCTGGAGGAGTCCGGTGGCGTAAAGTTCGAGGTCTTCTTGCGAATGCCAGAACTCTTCGCTGGAGATTTGGTCGAACGGCGAACGGGTGAGAAACGCGTCACATGAACTGAATATCAGTATGGTAAATATGATGATTATCTTTCGCATAGTATTCAGAATGTGAGGTTTATACCGAATGTATATGTTTTCAGCATCGGGTAGGAGTAGCCGTTGCCGGTCTTTCCGAGACCCGGTGTGAGGGTGTTTTCGAAGTCGGAGTCGCCGCTGGAGATTACTTCCGGGTCGAACATGTCTGTATGTCTGAACATCGGCGACCAGGTGAAGAGGTTTTCACCGGTGAAGTATAGTTTCAGACCGGAGAGGCCTATTCTACGGCACATCGCGAGCGGGAATGTGTAGTCCAATGTCAGGTTTTTCAGCCTGATGTATGAGGCGTCCTGGAGGTAATGGTCGTTCTCCCATGTGAGCGGGCCGTTGTTTCTGTTCGCTGCAAGGGAAACCATTCTGGTCCAATACGGACGCTTGTCCATATTGGTCACAATCCAGTTGTCGGAGGACTTGTCCACTTTCACGCGGTTGTCGCCGGTCTGGCTCTTCATGAGGGCGTTGTAGGCGCGGTTCCATTTCCCCCAAAAGAATCCGGATTCCGTCCATGGATACCAATCGCGTTTTCCCACGCCCTGCCATAGCATGGATAAGCCTATTCCATTCCAGTTCAATGAGATACCGAAGCTGTACTGGAGTCTCGGGGACTGGTTTCCGATAATGGTCAGGTCGCCGTGGTCGGAAAGTGTACGGTTTCCGACAGACATTTTCCCGTCCCCGTCGAGGTCCACGAATTTAAGGTCGCCGGCGTAGGCACGGAACATTTCCCCGTTCTTGAAGAATGAGTAGGACGGGCCTGCTTCGGCTTCTGCATTGGAAGCGTAGATACCGTCTGTCTTGAATCCCCATATCTCTCCGATTTCCATACCTTTATAATATGTAGTGAGATCACCGGTGGCGTTATAATATGACGTCACGTAGCTGCGGCTGTCCCAGAGCATGGCTTTAACGGAGTACGAGAAGCGTTTTCCGGCGAGTCGCATAGAGTCGTGCCAGCCTGCAGAAAGTTCCCAGCCGCTCGTCTTGAGACTGGCATAATTACCTGACGGAGCGGAACTTCCGAGCACATGAGGAAGATCTGGGCCGACGGTATAGAGATCTGTAGTCCTGCGGCGGTAGAGGTCTGCCGTAACGCTGAACTTGTGGGCGAACATGGAAAGGTCCATACCTATGTTGTATGTGGTCACTTTCTCCCATGTCATGTTGTCCGGAACCAGGTTCGGAACGGATGTATAAGGTACGCGCATGCCGTTCAGGACTATGGTGGTGTTCGCCACTGATGAGCTGCCGGTGGCGCGCATTGTTTCGAGATACTGGTATGGGTCAATGTTGGCGTTCCCGAGTGAGCCGACGCTGACACGTAACTTAAGGTTACTTAGGCATTGACCTGAACAAGAGCGAATCCACGGTTCATCCGAGATGCGCCAGCCGGCGGAAACTGACGGGAAGAAGCCCCATTTGGAGCGGGTCGGGAACTTGGAGGAGCCGTCGTAACGGGCGCTGAATTCGGCCATATAGCGGTCTTTCAAGGCGTAATCGACGCGGGTGAAGAAGCCGACGAGGCCCCAGGATTTGCCGCCGGATTCGGTGGAGTAGTAGTCACCGTCCATCAGGGTAAAGCTCGGCTTGGACGGGTAGAGGTTCCCCTGGCGGTAGGTCTTGGAGGTCTTCTGCACGTAGTCTTCCAGGTTCCAGCCGGCCATGATGGAGAGTCTGTTATGGCGTCCGAGTCCGGGGGTGAGAGTGCCGACTACGCTGGTGGATATGTAGTCCGTCTTGTAGGTTTTGTTTTCGAGGGAAGAGCTGGCCTTGTCGGTACCGGAGACGTCTGTTCCGGACCAATAGGTGTATTTGTTTTCCATCTTGTCGCGCACGTGTCTGCCGGCCCGATATGTAAAATCCGCACTGAGTTTCAGGCGATTGCGGATAATGTCTAAGGTCAATGCCGATGTGCTGGAGATGGTCATTTTGCTGTTTTCCTGCCATGATGTGCCTTCTGCGAAGGAGGTGTAGCCAGAGCGTACTGCCGTTTCGGTCCATGTTCCGTCAGGGTTGCGCAAAATGGCGAACGGGTAGGCGTAGAGGTCCAACTGCCTGGTTATCATCTGCTGGTTGTTTACCATAGGCTGATGATAGGTGCTTTTCATGAAGCTGATATTGTTCGACAATGCCATCCAAGGGCGGATTTTCACGCTGCCTTTTGCCCGGAAGTTATAGCGGCGGTATTTCTCGTCTCCTACTTTATATATGCCGTTATGGCCGTAGTATCTTCCTGACACATACCAGTTTGCGTCTTTCTTTCCGCTCTGCACTGTAACAGAGTGGGAGGTGGCTATATTGGTCTCTCGGTAGATTTCGGAGAGCCAGTTCGTCTGGCCGTAGTAGGCGTAGTTTCCGTCCGGGTTCACTTCGCATGTGGTCATGTCGCCGACGCTCTTTTTCCGTTTCAGTTCGGAGAACCACTTGTCGGAGTATGGCATGTAGTTGTTGAATTTGGACGGAACCATGGCTGCCGGGGAGGAATTCATGTATGATTCCCGCCAGGCTTCCACCCATTCGACAGGGTCGGTAACGACGTTGTCTTCCCACTGGATGGTCCGGCCGATGAGTGATACAGAACCGTCGTAAGTCACTGTGGTCTTGCCCATTTCCGGGTTTCGTGTGGTGATGAGAATTACGCCGAAAGCGCCTCTTGCTCCATAGACGGCGGCTGAGGCTGCGTCTTTCAATACTGTTATGGAAGCGATGTCTTCAGGGTTGAGCGCGGTCATGTCGCCTTCCGCACCGTCGATGAGGACGAGGACTTCACCGCCTTGGCCGAGGGTATTGGATCTCTGCCCGTCAGTCACGCGGGCGTTGAAGCTGTTGTCAACGCCTCTGATGGTGATTTTTCCGGAGTGTGTGAGTTTTCCGTCGGTCTGTATGATGTTCAGTCCGGGAATCATTCCCTGCAGGGAGCGGACTACGTTCACGTTCGGTCTGTTGGCGATCTGGTCTCTGGAAAGTGTTTCGATAGAGCCTAAGATGTCGCGTTTTTTAGAGGTGCCGTAGCCGATTACAACTACTTCATCCATAGAGTATTGCTGTTCGTTCAGGACGACGTCGATATGGTTTTTGGTGCCTGCCGGTTCGGTGGTTCCTGCGAATCCGACGAAAGAGTACCGGATGATGTCGTTTGCCGCCGCCGGAAGTTCGTAGTGGCCGTCATAGTCGGTGAATGTGCCGATGTCGGTGCCGCTGATGTAGACGCTGACGCCTGCGAGGGGCTGCCCGTCCGCGTCGCGTACGGTTCCGCTGACCAGGTGTTTTATTTTTGTCAATGCCGGTGTGTCAGGGGCCATTTTCTGGAGTATGACTACGTCGTTTACTACGTTGAAGGTTATGCCGGCTGGGGTGAAGATCTCTTCGAGGAGTCGTTCCACGGGGACGCGTTTCAGGTTTATGTTGGACGCGGGCATGTGGTGGGATGAAATGGAGTTGTCGTATGAAAACACGATTCCGACCTGACGTGTTATGGCGTCGGTGACGTAGCGAAGTGTGGTGTCTTTATAGGAGATCCTTATGTCATATCGCTGTTTATCAGGTTGTTTTCCGGCGTGTGCGTCGACATGGAGAAAGCACATGGTTATCAGCGCGATAATGAACAACAGGATTCGCTTGTCGATTTTCCGTTTCATATCTTGCAAAGAAACATATTTTTCGCGAAAAATCCCAGAGGTCGCGGCTGGAAGATTTGGTTACGGCAGCCAGGCGGCGGAAGGGATTCCTATGTTCAGTTTTTGCATTTGGTTCCAGGAAAACGTTTTAAGTTGCCCCAATGCTTCACGAAAATGCATTTTGTTCTGAGAAAACGTTTTAGGTGGAACCAAATGTATAATTAACGTGGTGGCGGCCGGAGGTCAGACTCGACCGCTCAGGTACTGCGTAATTCGCGGTCTGAGTTCCGCCTCCTGCCGCTGACGAAACGGGGATATGGTCGGGCAAAACACGTTACAATATTATTTCAGACAACCTGGCAGGATGATTCTCGTTGATTTTTATCGTAACCAACTGATAGCTTGGTATTTATAGCACTACAGGGCGAGAAATCATCTGCCAGGTTGTAGGTTTTTTCATAGGACTTGGCAGGTGGTATTTATCACAACTCGCTGATAGTCAGCAAAATCACTCATTGACAGCCTGCCAGGTAGTCCAAAATTGGCGTGGCCAGGTTATCCGAGATGAACGTGGTCGCGGCTGGAGGTCAGACTCGACCGCTCAGGTACTGCGTAATTCGCGGTCTGAGTTCCGACTCCTGCCGCTGGCGTAACAGGGATTCGAGACACATAATCGCTACGCAAGCCGGTCGGCGGCATGGCCTGCAGAGCGAATTGCGAAGCACCTGAGCGAACAGGCCCTTGCCGACGCCGGCAGCCATGATAATACCGCCAGGGTGTATTGACGCAAAAAGGCTGACCAAAATGGCCAGCCTTGAAAGAAGTCAGTAGTATTTAGAAGCGCTAAAGTGTTTTTAACCAATCGACTACGGCTGCTTGCCACTCGTCGTGATACTTAAACTTCTTGCTCATGCCCCAGCCATGTCCGCCGGAAGGGAAGATATGCAATGATGACTTGATGCCGTATTCTTTCAGTTTGGCGTAGAAGATCGCACTGTTCTCGGCTGGAACTATCTTGTCATCGTCACTGTGGAAAAGCAGTGTCGGAGGGGTCGTCGTATCGATGCGTTTCTCGAGGGAGTAGTCCTGACTCGCTCTGGTCGCAGCAGCCTCCTTACCCATCAGTTCGTTGAATGTGCCTGCATGACGTTTATCCAGGTCGGCTGAAATAACAGGATAGAAAAGGATCATGAAATCAGGTTTCACCTTGGATATAGTGCCCACTGTTCCCGCAAGATAGCCGCCGGCAGAGGTTCCTGCGACGCCGACTTTGTGAGGGTCGATTCCAAGTTCCTTCGACATGGACCTCATCACACGCAACGCCTCGTCGGCATCGTTGCCCGGAACTTCAGGGTGACCATTCGGAAGACGATATTTCACTACAGCTGCTGTGACGCCGATGGATGCAAACCACTTGGCCTCGTTATGTCCGTTGCCCATGGACAGGTTCGCATAGCCGCCACCAGGGAAGAACAGAATCGCCTGACCTGTAGCGTTTTCGCCGGCCTTGTAGATCCACATTTCAGCAGAACTGGTGTTCTTCACCTGACCGGGCTTGGTTTCCACCTCAGGAGTTGTGATACCGTTGGATGTCGGCGCAGAAGAATTATCCCAGAGGACAATGTGATAGTCCTGCGCGTAAAGAGCTGCGGCTGACAATGCCGCTGCCACTGTGATTAGTATTCGTTTCATTATCAATAATGTTATTAAGTCCATATCATGCCGGCGGTCAGCGCCCGCCAGCTCAAGTGCTTCGCAATTCACTCCCTGGGCACAGCCGACTGGCGGCGATCAGTGCCAGTTGGTTGGTATCCTCGAAAGTAGCGCCGCCCGTGGCACGTATGCCGTCGAAAGGTTCGCTGGCGCTCATCCTTCCCACTTCGTGGGCCCCTTCTCACAAGGCCACGGACGGCCATGCCTTTCGATCGGCACACGTGCCACGGGCTCTTTGCTCCACGGATATCTCATGCAAACAAAATGGTGTAAAAAATGGCACTTTTTTACACCGTTTATTTCATTTTATTCAGTTGGTGTAAAAAAAGGCACTTTTTTACACCAAATTCGCGACTCAGCCAATGCACCACCGTGCTACAATCCATGTTACGCAAGCGTCCACGAGGCGGAATTCAAGACGCGAATTGCGGAGCACCGGAGCGGATGAGTCCGACCTCTTGACGCAGTCATGTCAACTATCATATGTCGCCACCGGACGCAGTATATCCACGTGGCGCAAGCGGCGGGAGGCGGAACTCAGGACGCGACTTGCGGAGCACCGGAGCGGATGAGTCCGACCTCTTGACGCAGTCATGTCAACTGTCATATGTCGCCACCGGACGCAGTATATCCACGTGGCGCAAGCGGCGGGAAGCGGAACTCAGGACGCGACTTGCGGAGCACCGGAGCGGATGAGTCCGGCCTACAGACGCGGCCATGTCGATTGTCAGCGCCCGCTCGCGCAGGTCACCTTTTCACCGATGAGGGAGGTTATGATCTGGAGCACCTCATCTATCGTGTTGGAATGACGATAATTAAAGGTGTAGCGCCTTGTCGTGTCAGCCGCTTCGCAACTGAGCCGAACGTGATACTCCGACTCCACCTCTCTAAGAATATCATCGATAGACGCATTCGGGAGAGTAACCAAATCATACTCCATGCTCACCTTCCTGGACGCATCCACATTTTTCAACTCGAACTTACCATTTCTGTAGATGGCAGACTGCCCCGGAAGAAGCATCGCCCTATCACCGGACTTATTCTCCACACGAACAGAGCCTCGCTCCAGAACCACCTCAGTACCAAGCGAATCCGCATCGATACAGAAAGCCGTTCCAAGCACACGCACACTGATGTCATTCCATGCGGACACCGTAAAAGGCGCCTTCGCATTATGAGTCACCTCGAAATACGCCGACCCGTCCAGTTTCACACGCCTTGCCCTACGGCCATATTTACGAGCCACGGAAAGTTCCGCGCCTGGCTTCAGCCAAACTCGGGAGCTATCCTCCAACACCTGACAAACCACGCGATCACCGGCATTGACATAAACCTCAGGGAAAGCATTGACCCAACCCTTGCCGGCGAAAGCCAGTCCGACGAGCAGGAGGATCGCGGCGGCAGCTGAGCAGAGGCGGCGCATCAGAAGGGCGGTTTTTTTGCGGGCGATTTTCTCGCTCACACCGCGCATGAAGGCGTCGGCATCCATCACGGCACAGCCCTCGCTTCGGGTGGCGTTCATGATGTTTTTCAGCTCGAAAAGTTCTTTCCGATGTTCATCGGATTCCTGAAGCCACGCGTAAATCAGCTCGTTTTCAGCTTCGTCGGTCTTTCCTATAATGTATTTGTATAATAATTTCTCTTCCATCTTCTTGCAATCATCTGTCTATTAAACAATCTAACCGACGTTAGTACCTAATACCACGAGCGCTATCAGCAAAAGTTCGTCCTTCGGGAGCATCTTTCGGAGCTGTTTCAATGCCGAATAGACGTGGTTCTCGACGGTGCTGAGTGAGATGCCGAGCTGTTCGCTGATTTCTTTTTGCGGCATGCCGTCGATGTAACACATGCGGAAGACTTCCTGGCATTTGTCGGAGAGTCTGCTGACGCACGCTTCGATTTCATGGGACATGTCCTCGGAATACATCCGGCCGATTACAGGATTGTTGTCCGGATCGGCATAACTGTGGAGCATGCTTTCGATACGCGCCTTGTAAGACGCTTCATATTTTTGTGCGTAGTTATGTGATTTGGAATAGTTTACAGCCTGATTGAAAACCGAGCGCAGGAGGTAGCCGTAGATGGGTCTCGAAGGATCCAGCCTGTCGCGCTTCAGCCACACATTGGCAAGGACCTCCTGCACGATATCGTACGACCAGGCCCCGTTCAGGAATAATCCGGCATATCGCACCAACTGCGCGTAATAGAGCCGGCACATCTGGTCGAAGGCCTTTCTGTCGCCTGACCGGATGGCTGTCACAAGTTGTTCGTTGTCCATGTCAATGTCGTTTTAATCTAAGTTCTATAATCGAAAAAAGTTCTGACGGGATAGAATTTCCGCCAGAACAATATGACAATCTGCGTTTGGAAGCAATTATTTCTTAGCTTCAGTAGATCCGCCCTCTATCATTTCAGGCTTGAGCACTGACTCGGCCGCAGGTTTGCCCTGAATCATGCCGATAAGGGTATCCACAGATTTCTCACCGAGTTCCTTGAGAGGCTGTACGATGTGTGTGACAGTGGTAGAGTACAACTGATAGATGTCACTGACGTCGAATCCGATGACAGCGATATCCTCTGGCGTCTTGAGACCGAGGTCACGCATGGTCATGAGCACAAGGGCTGACAGTGAGTAAGTAGGAAGAAACAAGGCGTTGACTCCTCTGGAAATGGCATCCTTGATGATAGCAGGAACTTCCTCATTTGCAGTAGCATATGAAGTATAATGAACGTTGGACTCCAATCCATGGGCTGCCATGGCGTCCTTGTATCCTTTCTCACGCTGCTGAAGGCTGGAGATTCCGAGTGAGTATGAAATCATCTCCACGTTTTTGTAACCGTTCTTGAGGAACAGTTCAGTAGCCATCTTGCCGGCCTCCTGGTCATCGAGAAGGACTTTGCCGACATTCTCCATGTCTTCGATATCTCTATCGAGAAGCACTACAGGAACACCTGCATCAGTAGCCTTGCGGATAGCGGCCTCGCCACCTGTACAAGGGGCTACGATCACGCCGTCGATATTGTGTGCAAGGACTGCATCCATCACACTCTCAAGTCTTTCCGCACTTTCATCAGAGCTTGCGAAAAGAACAGTATAGCCATAACTCTTCGCCTTATCCTCGATACATCTGGAGATACCTGCGAAGAATTTATTTGAGATATCATTTGGGATCACTGCAATAGAGTTCGACCGACCGCTTCTCAGCGATGCTGCAGCGAAATTTCTTCTATATCCAAGCCTCTGTGCCACCTGCAGCACACGTTTCGCAGTGTCTACATTTACAGGGCAATCAAGATTTCCATCTTTGTCTCTTTTTGCATTCATTACGAAAGAAACAAGCGTAACAGAAACCTTGGCTTCACGAGCTACATCGCGGATAGTAATTCTTTTCATAACTAAAACACCTTCAAATTAAAACGTTCTGATCTAAATCATCGTGCAATTTAACGTTTTTTCTATAAAATACCAAAGGTTTGTAATATTATCACATCGATTTATTGATAATAGTTGTAATTTCGAAACAAAACTGGTACTTTTGTCCCGTAACATACAACTTATCTCATATGAAAGCTCTTGTTATAGAAGACGAAACAATCGCAAGAAATCTTCTTGTGTCTGCCATCGAGAAATTATTTCCTGATATTGAGATCATTAAAACCGCAAGCAGCGTCACTGAGAGTATCAATTTTCTAAATCAAAGCACGCCTCAACCAGACATAATCTTCATGGATGTCATCCTCTCTGACGGAACATGTTTCGACATATTTCGCAATACCACCATCAAAAGCCACGTTATAGTTACTACCGCATACGACAAATACGCAATAGATGCATTTGAGAAAAATTGCATAGATTATCTACTAAAACCAATAAAAGAAGATAATCTCAAACGAGCAGTGGAAAGATGCCGCAAGGATAATCTTAAACAACACACTATTCAAAAACTCCTCGAAACAGATATTATTGAAGGGAGAAATTACCAAGAATCGATTATTATACACACAAATAGTCGAGTCTGCTCCTTAAAAGTGGAAGATATAGCATATTTCTTCTCAGAAAACAAAGATAGTTTTGCCGTGAGTAAACTCGGAGAAAAAATTTGTTTCAGCGAAACACTGGACTTTATTATGTCTTCTGTAAACCCGAACAAATTTTTCCGAGCCTCCAGAGGGTTAATAATATCTAAAGACGTCGTGAATTGCATAACAAAGTCCTTGAATGGGCAACTTCATCTAAGCATCAGCCACCCACTCAAGGACGAAAACAATATTTACTGCAAACTAATTGTATCCAGAGCCAGAGCTAAAAACTTCCTCTCTTGGATCAGCAATTAGTATCTTTTATATTCCACAATCAACGCAGTATTTGCCGGCACAACAGTGGCATCGGAAATTTCTATCTCACCACCAGTAAGAACATTAACACCTCCTCTGAGGCCTGATGTCATTTCAGAGAACCGAGACCAAGTCACATTGGCGTTTTTGTCTGAATTATTCAAGAAAACGAATACTAAATCCGTATCATTATACCTGAAGTACGCATAAGTATTATCCTCAGGAATAAAATGCATCGTCTTACCGGTGTGGATCACATCCTTTCCTTTACGCCAGGTCAATAAGGTTTTTACATATTCATGTAAATCTGCCGCGCCAGCCCATTGTGCAGATTTCGCAGCTTCCTTGCGGCCCCCTTCACTAAACAAATCTATAGAATCACCCTCCCATCCTCCGGGGAAGTCCATTCTAAGCCGACCATCATCTCGACGAGAGGTCCCTATAGTAAACATCAATTCATCCCCATAGAACATCTGTGGCATTCCCCTCATAGTCGCAAGCATAGCAAAGGCCAATTTCATCTTATCATAACTACCGCCGAAAACATCTCCGATACGTGCAGTGTCATGATTTGACCAGAAAAGCAACACTTTATTCAAGTCCGAATACTGGAAATCTCTTGCTATCGTACTATAAACAGACTTCATGTCTCCTTGCTTCCGTCTGCCTTCCCTCTCACTAACCGCATTTACCTCCGACGCGAGAGGAAGATGAAGGGCGCCATTCACTGCATCCCTCAACGGAAAATCCATAACCGAAGGAAGTTCCGACTCGAAGCCATCCGGATTCAAATGACCTTTCTGCCAATAAGCGACCATATCCGGATTTGAATTCCAATTCTCGCCTACAATGTTGAACCATGGGTACTCATCTGTCACAGCCTTACACCATGCAGCCATAGGAAGCTTCTCATTATAGAAGTATGTATCTACTCTGAATCCATCCAATCCGGAATACTCAATCCACCATATGGCCCACTGCTGAAAATATTTAAGCAAATATGGATTATCCAGATTCATATCAGGCATTCCCCTCGAAAACCAGCCATCTTCCATAATTTTTTTATCTGATGATGAAGCATGCGGATCGAGAGCAAGAGAATACATATGATTAGAGTTAAAATATGGCTCATTCATATGAATCCAATCCGTAAATGGCATATCCTTCATCCACCAATGCTCCGTTCCACAATGATTCGTCACTACATCCATTATTATCTTTAGCCCCTTCTCGTGAGCTTTGGAAACCATTTCACGATATAACGCATTGTTCCCAAAACGAGAATCTATGTTATAATAATCCGAGCAAGCATATCCATGATACGACCCGCGTCTTGCATTATCTTCCAAAAGAGGAGTGGACCAAATAGCAGTAGCTCCAAGGTCTGCAATATAATCAAGATGATTTATAATACCTTGAATATCACCACCATGTCTTCCCATAGGAGATTCCCTACGTGCACTTTCCTCCGTATTTTCCGTAGAATCATTTGAAGGGTCTCCATTGGAAAACCTATCAGGAACAATCAAATAAATCACGTCTTTGGATGAAAAGCTTTCCCTGGATTCTGTCCTTTTGGTTCCAAATTCATACGCATAGTAGAATTTCTTTTTCCCGCGTGTAAAAATCAAGTCATATACTCCAGCTTTGGCAGACTTATCCACAGCGACATCAATAAAAATAAAATTCGGATTGTCCGCCTTATGCACTTTATCTATCTTGAGTCCCTTACCTTCCAATTCCACTTCACACTCACTAATATTTGGTCCCTGAACCATAATTTGAAGGGAGGTATTCATCCCTATCCACCAACATGGCGGTTCCACCCTGGTTATCTGCGACTCATCAGCGGGTTTGACCTTGGCAGTCGAAACAAGACAAACGACTAAAGCGACAAGTGTTGTAATTATCTTATTCATGCAATTCGGTTTTTTAATAAACAACAGTTACTTCAATTTCCCTATCAGCAGGCATTGACCCGAGCAAGACCGTAGCTTCCTGAGCATCAGCATCATAAAGAAACTCAGACTCTATTCCAGAGACCTCAACCGAAGAAGGCTTCTTGTCCAGGCCTCCGAACAATAAGGTCCAGTTCCGGTTCGGGTCAATGCCTTTGTACTTGCCCTCACGCGCAAAGATTGTCACCGAGCAAGATTTCGATGTGGAAGTTTTAGCAATTTTTGTAGTAGCGTATTCACTATCATAGGCTTGGCTCTCTTCATCATCCTCATAATGAGTGTAACTACTCTTCCCATATCCAGGAGCGACAAATAGACGCAATTCATTGCTTTTGTCTTGGAGGTTCTGGATCCCCTGTCTCGCCATTGGCAAAATCGAACCTGCTCGGACAAACCATGCGTTTTCCCCAATCGAATAACCGATAGTATAAACTTGCCCACCTTTCAATAGTTTCTTATGGGCCATATCATACCACCATCCATCGGGAAGCCATACTTTACGCTCTGCAAGACCTGTCTCTTTATCTATTGGCGTACAGATAGTTGCTGCGAGTATATTGTCGCCAAACATATATTGTTCTTTATATGAATATGCTTCATCATCCTCGGGATAAGAATAATACATCGGACGACAGATAGAGACACCTGTATCATAGGCCTGACGGGCCGCATCATAGATGTAAGGAGTAAGAGAATACCTGAGTTCAAGTGCCTGCTTCATATATTCAAAGTGGTCCGGAAACATCCAGAAACGCCTTTCTATGATTTCCGAACTTGTACAATGCGTCTTGAACAAGGGCGAAAAGACTCCATATTGAAGCCATCTGGTATAGAGTTCAGGGTCCGTCGGATCATTCGTTCTTTGCATATGACCACCGAAGTCATGTCCCCAATACCCATAACCCACATTTGACGCTGTAGCTGTGAAATATGGCAGATATGCCAATACTGACCACAATATGTGGGTATCTCCAGAAAAGCCGATCTGATATCTATGACTGCCTAAACCTCCCCATCTGTGATAAGTCATCGGACGCGGCGCCTCTGAAGCAGGAAGATCTCTGTGCATCCTGACTTTATCATTAAAAAATGTATAATTAAGCCAAAATGTATTACTCAGGCCATCAAGATATTTACTTTGTTTCCATTGCTGCCAATCAAGCCACCAGAAGTCAACGCCTTGTTTTTCAAGAGGGTGAATAACTGTCTGAAAATAGGCATTGGCCCAACTTTTCTGGCTCATTCTGAACGGGACAGGGGCATGGTATCCGGCCTTAGCCGTTTTGCCGCCCAAAAGAGATTCTCCTCCCTTATAAACGTAGCCTTCGGGGCCATCATATTCTGTATTACGAGAAAGATAATCTTCTACAAAAGCAGAATACGAGTCCTCACGCGGACTGATACCGGATGCAGGATGAAGATTTAAGGATGTCTTAATCTTCATACTATGCAATTCATTAAGAAAGCCCTCAGGATCCGCAAAAAGATCTCTGTTCCAACTATATCCAGTCCAGCCGATTCCTTGTCCAAACTCATCCTTGCGATATTTCCTTGCGCTCCTTTGCCACGTTTCATGCCAGTCCATGTCAATGACCATTATATCGATAGGAAGTTTTCTAGTCCTGAATTCAGAAGCAAGTTCCAAAAATTCCTCATCCGAATAAGCCTTAAAACGGCTCCACCAATATCCGAAGACGTACTTCGGCGGCATAGGAATCTTGCCTGCTATCTTGGTAAAATCACAAAGTGCCGACTTATAATCATGACCATAGGCAAATAAATATAAATCCTGGGCGTTCTTATCAGGTCTCTCATAAACCCATTCCCCCCAATCCGAAGAATCTTTTTCGAAAATATGTCTGCCGCTTTCATCCACTACTGCCCAGCCATCTCGGGAAATAATTCCCTTTTCCATCGGATCGTTGTTGTTTATCCTGTCCGCTCCTTGGCAACCATCCAGTGTCCTTGCAGTTCCCATAAGATTCCCGGAATCATCTGATCCAAGATTCCACTCAATGGTTTTGCCTTTCATTTTGAATGAAACTGAAAGATTGTTTTCATCAAACCTGTCAGATCCTTTGTAAACCAGAACTATAGAAGATGTACGTATCGTCAGATTATCTCCACGGCGAGACACTTTATATTCAGGGACCGGAAGGCATCTGTTTACTACGGCGAGAGTTGCATGATCCTCAAACTTTCGGTCTTCAGCCCATTCCATACGGATAAGACGATCCGTAAGTATGGTAAATCTCGCATTGCCGGAAATCACTTGCGCCCGAGAATCGGCTATCGGATTATTGTCCGCAGCCATCGACCAAGCCATAGTCAGAAAAAATGCAGATATAACTATTTTAAACAATTTCATATATTTTCAATTATTTTCCTAACTCGAGAACGTATGCCGCACGGGCCGGAATGATTATAGGTTTGGTCAGATCAATGTCGACTTCCGTAACAACATCACGGCCTTTAGTATTATTGCCTATAACCTCCGAAAAGCGAGTCTCATCAAGGACCCTTATAGTATCACTGCCATTTAGAATAACCAAGACTGTATCTTTACCATCAGTGCGTGCATACACATAGCATTTAGAGATATTATCTGGGGTATAATGAATTAGTTTTCCCGCCTTTACAGCATTTGAAGAACGTCTCCAATTAAGAAGTTTACTCATATAGCTCCAACATTCGTTCTGATACTCCGAACGACCTGCCGGAGTAAAGGCATTGACCTTATCCTCTTTCCAGCCTCCTGGAAAATCAGCTCTCAGGGACTTCGGACCGGCCATAGCGATTTCGGTTCCATAGTATATCTGCGGAATGCCCCTGGTTGTAAGTAAAAAGGCTGCACCCTGCTTGAATTTCCAGATAGGATCCCCTTCATCCATAAATCTGGCAATATCATGATTATCCAGAAAGACCAGAACATTATCCGGATCAGGAATCAAAAAGTCTTGAGTAAGGCACTCGTAAATCTTAAAGAGGCCTGCTTCTGAGCCCTCTGAAGTATTACTCTCCTTCAAGAATTCACGTTTCGCCGTAAATGTCAAATCGAAGTCCATAACTGTTTTCAGGTGAGAGTCAGAATCATTGACAGATGAGTTTCTCTGCCACCATCCTGCAGCTGAATTACGTGGATACCATCCCTCGCCTACGATGTTGAAATCCGGATATTCGGTTTCGATTTCCCGGCACCATTCTGTCATAAAGTCATAGTCTGCATATGGGTATGTATCCATACGAATACCATCTATTCTGGAATATTCTATCCACCAAATACTATTCTGTATCAGATATTTGCCCAAATGCCTGTTCCTTTGGTTCAAATCAGGCATACCTGCAGTGAACCATCCGTCCACAAGAATATCTTTTTCACTGTCCGGCGCATGCGGATCCATGAGAACCCATTTATAATGAGTCGTATTTACAAGGGTGCCAGGGGCCTTGACACTATGTGCAATTATCTTATCCTTCTCTTCTTGCGGCAATGATTCAAATTCTTCTATCGAAGATGGAAGATTAATTTGATTTCGACGTCCCCACCCAGACTGCTGGTTATTTCTCGGATTACGCATTCTTTCCGAAGCTTGTTCTGCATACCAATTCTGATTAAACCAATCTGATGAAGGAATATCTTCTATCCACCAGTGATTAATTCCAGAATGATTGAATATCATATCCATAACCACCTTTATGCCTTTACTATGGGCAATATCGATCATAGAGCAGTATTCTTCATTCGAGCCCAATCTCGGATCTACCATATAGTAGTCGGAAATCGCATAACCATGTGACTGACCTCCTTTGTTAAACTGCACAGGATTTAGCCACACGGCAGTCACTCCTAGGCTGTCGATATAATCCAGATGATCAATAATCCCCTGAATATCACCGCCATGCCGTCCTCCACCATTACGATCTACGGCATATCCATCAAGCACATCGTTATCAGGATTACCATTAGAAAATCTATCAGGCATTATCAGGTAAAGTACATCCGCTGAAGAGAATCCCATCGCCCCGGGTTTCGCATTTCGGCTTCTAAGTTCAAGTTTCCTGGAGAGTACCTTACGATCTTTCCGAAATTCAAAACTGAGCTCCCCCGGCTCAGCACTTTCTGAAATATTCAAATAAACAACCAGATAATTGGGATTATCCAGTCGGCATATTTCTTTCACACTAACTCCAGGATACGACTTCATACTAAATTTAGAGGAGGCCAAGTCTTCTCCATGGAACATCACCTGTAATTCCGTGTTTTTCATACCTGTATACCAGAACGGGGGTTCCATCCTGTCGATGGAAAAAGCCCCCAATCTGATACAAGCCACAAGTATAGTAAACCAAACAAGTACTGTTTTTCTCATTTTATTGATAATTAGGATTTTGGACAAGTCCGGCATTAGCAGTAAGCGCTCTCTCCGGTACAGGGTACCATTCATACTTTCTGTCTCGCTTTGCAGGAAGGTCATATCCAACCTCCGTTGTACGACCGAAAAACCACCATTGGCCCTGAGTAAACTTATCGAAACGGCGCAAATCCGTACGTCTCCTATGACCTTCATCATAAAACTCAAGTCCCCATTCACTTAACATACGATCCATATCGAAAGCATCAGAGAAACCACGAGGAGCCTGATCTTTGGCACCTACCAGTGTCCTTCCATTTACGACCGAACCGTTTTCCCAATCATTTGCAGAGAAATAACGTTTACGCACACTATTTACGAGGTCTTTCGCCTCAGATGAATTACCCTCCCGGAGAAGACATTCAGCATAAGTGTAAACCACCTCGGCAAGACGGAATTCCACCACATCTGCATCTGCCATGGTCTTTCCTGTAGATATCGGATAATACGGGTACTTTACTGAACGAAGTCCACTGTTGCTTTCACCCCAACGAGGATTTTCCACAACCTGAAGAGGGTGATTTCCTTTACCCCTAAAATTGCCTATCTGGTCGACATAGACATTAAGCATACCTGCACGATCCGCATCGCCCTTTTGAGGTTCTCCCTTACCATAGTTATCCCTGATAACGCCATCCATGAACAATCCTCCCCAGTCTGTAAGATCACCACTAACATCAGAATTGTTGTATGGTGCTACAAGACGGATATCTCGAGGATCAAAGCGCTCGCGAACAGCTCCGAGTTTATCTCCGTATGGCGCATCCAAGAAACATTTGGCTTTTTCCTTGTCATATCTTTCCGCGATAACAGTAGATTCATATCTTTCAGTTATCTTCTTGATAGTTCCATCAGCACGCCATGTAGTATCATATCCGACAACGACGTTCTTCACACACTGTGAATAAAAATCGCTACTATTGTCAAACGAAGGAGTCACCGCACAGCAATTCCAGCCGGAATGAACTGATTCCGTGTTGAAATAATTCGCATACACGTAGTTCATAAATGGGCCGTTGCGCATATTCGTGGACTTGGTATTATATACCCTATCTGAACAAAACGCAAATATTATTTCAGGACATTGGGTGTCATTATCCGCAGAGTAAATGGACTGATATTTAGGAGCTATGCTGTAAGTTCCGAACTTTCCGTCAAGAATGTCCTTAGCCAATAGTTTACATTCATCGAACCGCTTCTCTCCAGTGAAAATTTCAGAATTCAACAGAATACGCATTTTTATCATGCGGTTCATGGCTTGATTGCATCGGTTCACAGAACCATTGACAGGAAGACTTGCATAGGTCTCATCAAGTTCATTTATCATCCATGTGCAGATTTTGCGACATCCTTCCTCAAAAGTAGAGCCTTTCATCGCTGATTCCGGCAATATTGATGTGTCCGTACTAGTCGTCAGAGGAATAGTCCCGCCAAAAACTTCAAAGACATTATAATAACAGTAAACCCTGAATGTCCTGACTTCTGCCATGTATTGGTCAAATTTTTCCTTGGTGATTCCAAGTCCTGTATGTCCAACAGTCTCCAGATCAGCTATAAAGTTATTGCACAAGCCGATTGCAGACCAGCCTTTATTCCATATCTGATTAACATAGTTGGACATAGGAGTCCACGTATGAGTAGAGAGAACGAACTTATCTGCACCATCCCATCCCCAGCTTCCGCCATTCCAGGATCGCCATGAAATCTGATCTGCAGACAACTCTTGAGCATACCAATAGTGTTCTGACAAGTCCCCCTGTTCCTGGGCATAAATATTAGACATTACTTGTTTGACAGCCGTCTCATTCTTGAGATATGTCGAAGCAGAAAGCAATGTATATGGACGCTCTTCCATATCGAAACATCCTGACAGAATCAAACCTGCCGCCAACATGGAGAGTCCCTTCACGAGTATATTCTTATTCATAGTATTCATATTTAGAATCTGGCTGATACGCCCAATGTAATAGTAGAAGTATAAAGGTTCGAAGAACTTGCAATACCTGGAGTAAGACCGACAGATGAAACTGTAGACGGATCCACTCCTGAAAATCCTGTCAATGTAAACAAGTTTGTAGCAGCCACATAAATATTCACAGCATCGAAGCCAAGTTTGTTTTGTTTAAACTTGAAATCACGACCTATGGAGACTTTTTCCAATTTGAACCAATCTCCTTTTTCAAGGTAAAAAGAGTTCAAATAATCATTGTCTGCCGTAAGATGCGGATATTTGGAATATGCGGTTTTAAGCAAGTTATCCTGAGTACATCCAGGAAGTCCATATGTCTGAAGTTGCGAGTTCCAGATATCCATTCCTGCAAGACCTCTTCCGTTAACTGTAAGATTCCACTGCTTGTATTTAAGTGTAAAATACAATGAGAAACTATGTTTTGGCAAAGTATTTCCTATTATAACTTTATCATCATCAACGCAACTTGTCTTAGATCCTGTACCGCCATCAGCCTTATGATGAAGGAGCTGTCCCTCTTCATTGTACCCCGCATATTTATAACCTCTTAGGGATCCTATTCTAGATCCTTCTTCCAAACGGAATCTATATTCACTACTTCCACGAGTTTCTATGCCTCCCAAATCGATATACGAAGCGGCATAAACATCATTTCCAATACTCTTGAGGAATGCATCACTATATGAATATGTTCCACCGACAGAGTAACTCCAGTTCTTATTTATGCTGTCACTCCAGTTCAATGCGACCTCAACGCCTCTGTTTTGTGTAGAGCCCAAGTTAAGCTGGATAGTAGAATATACATACGGAGGCTGTGGAGCCGCATAAGTATAAAGAAGGTCTTCAGAACGTCTGTCGAAGTATTCAATAGATCCAGTAAGCCTTCTTCCAAGAAGTTCAAAATCCACACCGTAGTCATATACAACAGCTGTTTCCCATCCAAGGTTAGGATTGGCATTTCTGGTAATGCCGTATCCTCCAACCCATTCGCCATCCATAAAGTAGTTTGTCCCTTTAGAACTATATGTTGCGAGTGAAGCATAATCATCTCCGGCGTTTCTTCCTGTCACACCATATGAAGCACGTATACGAAGCTCATCAAGCCAAGTACGTGTATTTTTCATAAATCTCATATTGGAGATGTTCCAAGCTGCCGAAACCGCAGGGAAATAACCGTACTTCTTATTCTGTCCAAACTTGGAACTGCCTTCATATCTCAATGATGCTGTTGCAGTTATCAAATCATTCCAAGAATACGTTACTCGACCGAATACACCTGCCAGTTTATTGAACACCTTACTTGAACCCATAGACGCAAGGCCCTTGTTCAAATATGTACCGGAACCGATATTATACCACAAGAACTGATCATACTGAAAATCTTTGTTATTCATATTATGACTCTGACCATCATACTGCGTATATGAATATCCGGCAACTGCCTTAAGATTATGTTTGCCGATACTGAGATTATAGTTCGCCATCCACTCAAAGTTAAGATTCAGACTATGACCGGCCGAAATGGATGCAGAACCTTTGTACTCGTTCCACATCTGACACACCTGCATTGAGGAAGGCGTATAACTGTAACTGTAATTATTATCATAACCAACAGATACTGTTGCGTTTGTGGTGACCAGATGGTTCGAATTCTTGAAGATATATGCTTTTAAGTCTTCCTGCAAATTCAGAGCAACATAATGGTCCTTATTGGTAGGCAACTGATTATTCTCCACAGAGTTGGTAGCTCCAGTAGCATGTGTTGGCCAGAAATATCCTGTAGGGGTATTTTCATCATATACAGGACGAGTAGGATTCATAAACCATGCTCCTGTCAGATTAGCATCATTTCCATGATTAAGTCTTGCACGAACATTAGCATTCGTACTCAATTCCAATATATCACCAAGAAATTTCTGATTCATAGCAAAGCGGAGTCGGTATATCTCAGTTTCTTTACTTTTATACAGTCTATTTCTCTTAGTATAGTTAAGTGAAAGGCTATAATTGCTTTTAGATGTAGATCCGGCAAATGTTATATGCTGGTTTAAATCATATGCAGGCTTGCCATTCTTAAGCGCTTTCCAATAAGCTTTATCTTCTCTTGCACCATAATCAGTCTTATTTCTTCCTGTTTCCTGATTCATAACAAGCCAATCTTCCAGGCCATATACTTCGGGCATTTTATGAAGCGCCTGAACAGAGAAATAACTGTCATATGTAACTCTCACTTTTCCAGACGCTCCTGCACCTTTTTTCGTGGTAATCAAAATAACACCATTTGCGCCGCGAGTTCCATAAATAGCTGCGGAAGCACCATCTTTCAATACTGAAATCGACTCAATATCTTGTGTCGACACATCATTCAAGGATGCTCCTACAACGCCATCGATAACTACCAACGGGGTGTTTCCACCATTGAGAGACGTAGCTCCTCGAATCTGAAAAGAAGAACTCGAGCCATCTGCAGACACATCAATATTCAATCCTGCAACTTTTCCTACAAGAAGTTGCATAGGATCTCCAGCTGCGGCTTTATTGAAATTATCAGCATTGACACTGACAACAGAGGAAGATATTTCCTTTTTGCTTAGCGAGCCATAGCCCACAACAACCGTTTCAGCCAGCATTTCAGTATTAATTTGCAAAGTAACGGTAGGAGGTATTTGAGATGCTTTATAAGACATCGTCCGATAACCTATCGCACTGATTTCCACTACCGCATCCGCGCTGCTGACTTTTAACACATAATCACCATCGCCACCTGTAGATGTTCCATTTGTTGTCCCATGTTCCATTACGGTAGCACCGACCATTGGTCCGGTTTCATCGAACACAAGGCCTTTAATCTCGTAGACCCCTTGTGCAGATGATAAGAATGACATTACCAAATTAAGAGCAATGCCAATAAGAATAGCTGTAATTTTATGCATAGAATAACTTTTTAGTTATTTAGTTATTAGTTGTGCGGCAAATTTAAGGCAGTCCTCCGTCAAAATAACACTTGATAATATTTTTACACGGATGAACGGGAGATTTCTAAGGATGAATGAATTTAGGACTTTGCGTTTCAGCAGAATTTGTTTAGTTTTGCCCTCATGATTATTAAACAGTTAAAACATTCTATCATCATCCACGCTTTCGCAGCACTTCATATTGTCATGACATATATGAGCCTGCGCTCAGGAATTATTGATAGTCGTCTGCTGACTCCGCTGACGCTACTTATGGTAACATTGATTTGCATGGCCGACAATATCCGGTTCAGCATTTCCACAATCCTTATGATAGTTTCCAACCTCATAGGATATTTTATCGGAATGTCTATGATGAGGGATGTCGCACATCTATTCCACCTTAATCCTGTAGCTACCCAAATGATATCAAGCGGTTTAACTACTGAAATCATAGGTTGGAGTATTGTTATATTCCTAAATATCACACACTCTCATTTTCGCAGGACAACTAATGATCAAAGAGCAGGGAGGTACTTTTTATCACTTATCTTTGTCATGTTGTTCATATACATTATAAGGTTATCATTTAACTTATTGTCTAACCACGATCTTTTTCGTAATCATATTGCCTATGGTTATATAAAGCGTTATTTCGATAATAGCCTACTCGCAGCAATTATGCTAATCGCTTCCATAAGTCTGGTAAGGTTTATTTGTCACAAGAATTATCAAAATAGAATCACAATGATACTAATCACGGGTATCGCAGTGACAGCGTTGGCCGCATTATCAGCACTGGCATGCCAGTTTTCCTACTCGATGGAACACGACGCAGCTTTTCCAGACCTTATGGACTACCTAAGGTATTTTACCATCGGACTATTGCTTCTGTATTCTGCCATCATATTGTTTTACCTTATCATTTCCTCTATCGATTCTACGCAAAGAGCCAGAAAGGCTGAATATCAATATATTAGTTTACGAAATCAATTAAATCCTCATTTTCTTATTAATTCTTTAAATGTCTTAGATGGCCTAATCATGACAGATAGGAAAGAGGAATCTGATTTATATCTTCATAAGTTGTCTGATATTCTCCAATATCGCATGATGACGGAGGACACTCCTCTTATTACTCTCGAAAAAGAGATATTAAATGTTACGAATTATATTGATTTATTGAATATTAGATTTGGAAGCAGTCTGATAGTAAAAACTGATATTAAAAAATCCGATTTGCAAAGGCTTGTAGTTCCTTGCACTATCCAACTGCTCGTAGAAAATGCCGTGAAGCATAACGCGCTGATGGAAAACCGACCTCTGCATATTGATATTCATTCTGACACTATAGACATCACTGTTTCTAATAATCTTATACCGCGTTTCAGTAAATCAAAATCGACTGGATTGGGTCTACATTATATAAAAGAACAATATAAGATGCATAGTGATCGAGACATCCGAATACTTAGTACCAAAGAATCATTTACTGTAAAAATCCCGATATTATAATCCCCTAATTCTCATGAAAGTATTCATCATAGAAAATGAAGCTATTGCAGTGCAACAGCTGAAGAGTCTTCTGATAAAAACTTTCCCAAATGTGGAAATTGTCGGGACTTCCGGGTACGTAAGTGAATGCGTAAATTGGTTTTCCAATCCCAAAAACGAAGTGGATATCGTATTAATGGATGTCGAGTTGTCTGATGGAAACAGTTTCGATATTCTGGACAAAGTGGATATACATGCAAGTATTATCATAACAACCGTATATGATAAGTACGCAATAAAAGCATTCGAAATTAACTCCGTTGATTACCTTTTAAAACCTGTAAAAGAGGATGCTCTAAAAAGAGCTATCAGTAAAAGTCTAAAAAATTATAACGGCAGCGATATAGAGACGATTGTCTCAGCATTAGCACAAACTAATAAAGACAACAACGAAATCTACAAGCGGCGTTTCATCATACATTCCAACAATCAAATATATCCTATCAAGTATTCAAATATAGCCTATATATACTCAGAGAATAAATTAAACACGCTTGTCACTATAGACGGGAGATCATATATCACAGAGAAATCAATGAATGCAATTTATGATTCTCTAGACAAAAAAAACTTTTTCAGAGTATCAAGAAGTTGCATCCTATCCAGAAATAGCATCAAAGACTGGTATAAGATGTATGGAATCAGATACTCAGTTATCTTAGAGCCACGTCCTGATTTTAATGTTTATGTGAGTCTTTCACGCACAGACGCATTCACAAAATGGTTGAAAGAAGAGTAATCATTTCATATAGATTAAACCAAAAACGAAGGGCGCTCGAATCACTTCGTGCGCCCTTCACGGAAAACCAATTATTACTACTACACTATAATATTATGATTACTTCCAAAATTATCCTCCGATCATGACTGTTAGTCCGGCCATCACGATGGAAACCATGCTCATAAGTTTAATGAGGATGTTCAATGACGGACCTGACGTATCCTTGAACGGATCACCTACAGTGTCACCCACGATTGTGGCCTTATGACAATCGGAATTCTTGCCTCCGAAATTGCCTTCCTCCACGTACTTTTTGGCATTGTCCCAAGCCCCTCCTGAATTCGCGAGGAAAATCGCGAGGATGAAACCGGCGCCGAGACCTCCCACGAGGAGACCCATCACTCCGGCGGCACCCAGACAGATACCGGTGATAATAGGGACGATTATGGCGATTACTGACGGGAGAACCATCTCGTGCTGAGCGGCGAGGGTCGAAATTTCCACACATCTCGCATAATCAGGGCGCTGCTCTCCGGAGAGGATACCCTTTATTTCTCTGAACTGTCTGCGGACCTCAGTAACCATCTTCTGAGCTGCGCGACCCACTGCATTCATGGTAAGACCACAGAAAAGGAACGCCATCATAGCTCCGATAAACACGCCCACAAGCACGCGAGGGTTCATGATGTTAACATCGTAGTATGCAACTATATCCAGAATGGTCGCCGATGTCACATCCACGATCTTGTCGCCGATTTCGAGGGTCGTTCTGCCCACGTGAACCAGCGCAATTTTAATTTCTTCAATGTATGAGGCCAAGAGCGCGAGTGCTGTCAATGCTGCCGAGCCTATTGCAAAGCCTTTTCCTGTAGCGGCTGTCGTGTTTCCGAGAGCATCGAGGATGTCTGTCTTTTCACGGACCTCAGGGTCGAGTCCGCTCATCTGCGCGTTACCGCCGGCATTGTCAGCGATAGGGCCGTAAGCGTCTGTGGCGAGGGTGATTCCGAGCGTAGAAAGCATACCTACAGCGGCGATACTGATTCCATAAAGACCATTACTGATAAGTGACGGATCGAATGAGAATCCTGTAGCACAGAGATAAGAAAGCAGAATCGCGATGGCGATGGTGATTACAGGGATTGCAGTAGAAATCATTCCGAGACCTACTCCACTGATAATCACAGTCGCAGAACCTGTTTTCGCACTTTCTGCGAGTTTCTGTGTCGGCTTATATGAATGTGATGTATAATACTCTGTAGCTTTTCCGATAATCACACCGGAGAGAAGTCCGAAGATTACGGAAAGCGAAAGCTGCCACCAGTTTTCGAATCCGAGCATATAGAATATACCGAAGGAAACTACGGCGATAAGTCCGGCACTTAGGTTAGTACCGCGGCTGAGTGAACCGAGAAGTGACTGAAGGTCAGCTCCTTCCTTAGTGCGCACAGCAAAGATTCCCATAATGGAAAGCACTACACCTACGGCTGCGATACACATCGGGGCGAGGATTGCTCTGGTCTGTGCAGTGGTATCTCCGAAGAATGCTGAGGCACCGAGAGCCATGGTAGCGAGGATGGCACCGCAATATGACTCATACAAGTCAGCGCCCATTCCGGCCACATCGCCCACATTGTCACCTACGTTGTCGGCGATAGTTGCAGGGTTTCTAGGGTCATCTTCAGGAATATCAGCCTCGACTTTACCTACGATATCAGCACCTACGTCAGCTGCTTTAGTATAGATACCTCCACCGACACGTGCGAACAATGCCTGGGTAGAAGCACCCATTCCGAATGTAAGCATGGTCGTGGTGATAGTCACAAGTGTCTGAGATTCATTAGGATTATGCACAAATGCCTTCAACACGAAATACCATATGGAGATATCGAGGAGTCCGAGGCCTACGACTGTAAGTCCCATGACCGCACCTGATCTGAATGCAAGTTTAAGACCCGAATTAAGTGAACGTGAAACTGCATTGGCAGTACGTGCCGAAGCGTAAGTTGCAGTTTTCATTCCGATAAATCCGGCAAGTCCCGAGAAAAATCCTCCGGTCAGAAAAGCGAACGGAACCCAAGTGTTCTGGATATGGAAGCCGTAAGCCAATATAGCGAAGAAAATAGCCAGAACGACAAACACGATTGTTACCACTTTGTACTGCTGCTTGAGATAAGCCATCGCTCCATCCCTCACGTACTTGGCGATTTCTTTCATCGTAATTGTACCTTCACTCTCTTTCATCATTTGACGGAAAAAGAACCAGGCGAAAAACAGCGCTATCGCAGCTGCTGCCGGCACAATGTAGAATAGTGAATCCATAAAACTGTCGGTATTATATTGTAAGTTTCAAATCGAAAGATACTACTTTCGTTTGCAAATATATATATTTTTCGCTTTAGTGATACTCTTCTAAGCAAAAAATTAACATCCCGCCCATGAACAAATCACGGGCGAGATGCCGACAATATAAACCTAACAATCTAATTATTAATTTAGTATAGTATACCTTCCGTCTGCAATTATTTTTCCTCCATCGTACTTCAAAATAGTCCCGGAAGGGAGTTCATACACCACTACCGCCCCCTTCGGAGGTATAGGAATCTGTCCTTCGCCAGCCACTCCTTTCGAAAGGAAAGTTTTGGATATAATATCGAAAATATCCGCCTTTTCAGAAGTTTGGTAAGTTACAGTTTTTTCCACATCATACGGATTATAATATAGGTATACCGAATAAGGACGCTCCGAATAGAAGTCCGTCACGTTGCAGTCGAGTCGCAAAATACCTTCAACATCCGTTTTCTTAATCATTGACCCGAACACTCCTACAGGCGAGGTGCTGTATAGGCTGAACATCGAACTGGTCGGGTTCGTGCTGGTCCACGACGGGCCGTGTATTCTTTTCATCATCAGTTTAAGCTCAGTCACATGACTCCTCTCGCTTCCTGCTCCACATGCCACCCTCTTGCTTCCTCTGTCACAGGATTTTTCAATGAGCACAATCTCGCGCGGGCCAGTGTGGTCATACATCACGAAGTCGGTGACCATTCGCCCAGATGCTGCGTTGCGGAAATTTCAGACAACCTGGCGGGTCGCAAAAGAGTTATCTATTTGAATATCAAGATATTGCAATAAAATACACCTGCCAGGTCCTATGAAAAAACATACAACCTGGCAGGTGTTCTGACGGATCAATGTCAGCGTAACGCATTAAGTATTAGCGCATTGCGTCTTGTTAGAGAAACTGGCCATCCCGCCAGGTGGTCTGAAATATTATTGCAACATAGACTTACTGACAGCAGTTCAGAAGAATGAATAACGCATATAAAAGGAAAAAGGCTCGGAGAACAGAGAACGTTTGACTCACTCTTAAGCTGTATCGGAGTTCCTTTTACCCCAGAGGGATTGTGATATGCAAGAGTTATCGTAAATAGAATCAAAAACTTTTACTAACTTTATGATTGCTTGAGTGAATGATAATATGGAAGAGAGAAACGACATAGTAATCTACAAGTCCGAAGACGGACTGGTCAAGATGGAAGCGATGGTTGACCCGGTGAACGAAACAATCTGGGCCAATCAGAAAGCGATAGCCGCATTGTTCGATGTTACTGTGCCAAATATCTCCTACCATTTCAAGAAGATATTTAAAAGCGGTGAGCTGGATGCCGGCACGGTAGTTAAAGATTTTTTAATTACCGCGCAGAGTGGCGCCAGAGGCACATCTGACGAGAAAGTCAAGTATTATAACCTTGATGCCATCATATCCATCGGCTACCGGATAAATTCATTCAGGGCCACGAAATTCCGCATCTGGGCGACACAGGTCCTCAAGCAGTATATGCTCAAAGGATTCGCCATCAATCGGAACGCGGTATCCGAACAGAAATATGAAGACTTGAAAAAGGCAGTCGGCCTGCTTGAAAATGTATTCAGCAAGGAACTGCTACTCACTTCAGACCAGACGACGGATCTGTTCGATGTAATTCGCGACTACACATACGCCCTCGACACACTGGATGCCTACGATTACCAAAGCCTGAAAATCGCCGACACGACTGTCCCTGAACGATTCCACGCAACATACGAGAACGCCATCCAAGCCATCCAGAGCCTCAAGGAGAAATTCGGAGGAAGCAACTTGTTTGGTGTCGAAAAAGACGAATCCTTCCACAGTAGCATCGGACAGATATACCAGACCTGGGAAGGAAAAGACCTCTACCCAAGCATTGAGGAGAAGGCCGCAATGTTGCTATATCTTGTCGTCAAGAACCACTCCTTCGTGGACGGCAACAAACGAATCGCAGCCACGCTCTTCCTCTGGTTCATGCAGAACAACGGCATCCTGTACCGCCCCGATGGATCAAAGCGCATCTCCGATGCATCCCTCGTGGCCCTGACACTGATGATTGCCGAGAGCCATACGGACGAGATGGACACGATGGTAAAGGTCGTGGTCTGCTTGATAAACCGGAAGAACTAAAACTTTTCTCGAAACTTCCATCCGCTCTGGTCACTGCATTCCAGCTTTGCGGGGCGCTCTGGATTCTAGCCGGAATGGATTGGAAACTCGCTGCGATTCTGTTCGCTATCATGCCGGTCGCAGTGCTGCTGAGCAAGGGCTTCGTCAGGAAAATGCGCGGGCTGACATCTGACATAAGACGCTCCGACAGCCTGGTACAGAGCCACATATAGGAAAATATCCAGCATAGGACATTGATTTCCGCATTGGAGTACACCTCGAGGAGCACAGACGAGCTGAACAACCTCCAGGAGGGAT
Source organism: uncultured Bacteroides sp. (assembly GCA_900546925.1). Taxonomy (GTDB): domain Bacteria; phylum Bacteroidota; class Bacteroidia; order Bacteroidales; family UBA932; genus Cryptobacteroides. The sequence continues at coordinate 22,460 of UREV01000001.1, read as the reverse complement.
TGCAGAAGAAAATTCTGGACAGGACGGACTATTCCATCTTTTCCAGGACAATGGTTCAGGCCGGATTCTCGGGAGGATACCTTTTCGTAATGCTCAGGGGAATAAAAGGTCTGGCGGCCGGGACGGTCAGTTTTGGAGAAATGGCGGCATTCCTCCAGCTCGTGTCCATGGTGCAGAGGCCGGTCGTGGACCTGAGCCGGCAGATTCCGGCATTCGCAAGGACATTGTCGAGTGTGGAAAGGCTGTGCGAACTGACCGGAATGCCATTGGAGGAGCAGGGCGAACCGATAAGACTCAACGGCGTTCCGGGAATCAGATTTTCCAATGTAACATTCTCATATCCTGACGGTTGCGAACCGGTACTCAAGAATTTCACATACGATTTCCGGCCAGGTTCAATAACGTCTGTGACGGGCGAGACAGGAGCGGGAAAAAGCACCATGGTCAGGCTTGCGCTGGCCCTGCTCTCCCCCGACGAGGGCTCTGTCACGATATACGACGGGGAGAAAGAGGCGGCCGCATCCCCTCTGACCCGCTGCAACATAACCTATGTTCCTCAGGGCAACTCATTGATCTCAGGGACAATACGGGAGAATCTCCTGCTCGGCAACCCGAATGCGGATGAAGCGGAGATGAAGGAGGCTCTTCACAATGCAGCCGCCGATTTCATACAGGAACTTCCGCTTGGGCTCGACACCGTCTGCGGTGAATCCGGAACGGGACTGAGCGAAGGCCAGGCCCAGAGAATCGCCATTGCAAGAGGTCTGCTCAGAGGCGGCAGGATAATGCTGCTCGACGAGCCCGCCTCGGCATTGGACAATGCCACAGAGGCTATTCTGATGGAGAGATTGAAGGAAGGGGCGGCCGGAAGGACCATTATCATGATAACACACCGCGAGGGCGCTGCGGGGCTCTGCGAAGGTAACATTGAAATCAAATAAGATATGACAGGTTTTGATTCAAGCATTTATCTGGACACGAGAGAGTCCATCACAATAAATACAGACAGGGATTACGATACCCTGGTCCGGGAGGTCTTCAATTCCGTGACATGCGGAAAGAAGGTATCCGAAATCGGAGGCGGACGGATTCTGGCGGACTATTCTTCCTGGAACCGCAACCGCTTCATTGTCTGCGATATATGTGAAATTCCTTCCGAATACCGCTCCAATCCGGACGGAGCTCACGAATACCGCATCGACATCAGATCCGGCGAAGGCTCCAGCATGGCCGGAGATGCCACCGCCGCCCTGATCTTCCTCGCATCCTTCTGGCTGGCAGGCAAATACTTCACGCTGAACAGCATTGTCCTGCTCATCACCGCCCTCTTCCTTGCCATTGCCTGCTCCGTCCTGCTCTTTGTCCTTCCTAAAATGCAGAAATTCGGGATTGCGGAGGCGGCAGAGGTCGCCGGCGAGATCAGGAGGGGGATACTGTCTTGACGCAATGTCAGCTATGGCTCAGGATCGGTTGATTTCACAATCGCTTTTGTGCAGCAATATAAAAAATAGCCTGTTTCAAATTTGCATAAGATGATATTGGTTATTTTTTGAAGGTCCCTAAATCGTTAAAGAGAAATATTGGCTCAAATTTCCTCTTCAAACCGCACCGAAGTTCAAATTTTATATATACATTTGAGAAATAAACGAAGCTACAATAGCCCTGATATAGAATTTTGCTGATAATCAACATTCTGTCTGAGTATTGATTATCAAACCTAAAAAATATTGATTGAATGAAAAAAACCTTTATTGTCTTAGCCTTAGCCGCAGCTTTGGCAGGATGTTCCAGCCTCAAGGACAGGTTGGACAAAGTGGAAGATGGAGTATCCAAGCTTGAAACCAGAATCTCGGATCTGGAAGAAAGATTGAAAAACATCGAATCAGACATTTACATCACATCAGTTTCCGAAATCAAGGATGAAAATGGCAATGTCACAGGAATGTCATTCACCTTGAGCCAGGGAGAGCCGATCATCATCAATTTCAGCGATGGAATCATTATTGACGAATCCGAGACCGAAGTCACATTCACACTTGCTGACGGAAGTTCCGTTGTCATACCTATAGTTTCCCAGGCCGAGAAATTCTCATTCAAAATCTGCGCAGAAGACAAAACAGCAATATTGCATGGCCAGAGCGTAACATTAAATTATTCAGTCTCAGGCACTGATGAGGATGTCGAGCTCTATTTCTCCCCGGATGCAGGATGGCTTGCGGAAAAGTCAGGAGATGGTACTATTGCAGTCACCGCACCGGAAAGCGGATCATTGAACGGCAAGGTAATCGTATTTGCTGGTAACAGTTCAAATGCTGCAATCGCCGCCATATATTTTGAGGAGGGATGTATATCACTGAGCAATAATGATTTTGATGCACCAAGAGAGGCAAGTCAGATCAATGTTCCCGTCAGTGCGAATGTGTCTTATGACATTGTCATCCCTCAGGATTGCAACTGGCTCACTTATGTGGAAACCAAGGCAATCCGCAATGAGATTCTGGTGTTCGATATAGCTGCAAATGACGGATACAAGCGCAGTGCGGAAGTAGTGCTGAGGTCGGACGGCAGAGATTTGTGCTCATTCAAAATCAATCAGGATGGAGACACCCCGGAAATCTCCGCAAATGCACTCGTTGGAAGTTGGACAGTGAAATATACAAATCAGGCAAATACTCCGCTGGAATTTACAATGCCGATTGTGGAAAGCGATAATCCGGACAAGGGAAACCTTATATTGAAGAGATGGTTCAACTACAGCAAGAGGGATAAGGAAGAGACTATATATGCCACATTCTCCCCAGTTGACATGACACTCAGCATCTCAACGTCAGAGACAGTCAAGAATGAATATGGGGATCAATGTGCGGCAAGGTTGAAAGACGGCTCGGCTATGTCTCCTATTGTGTTCAATGTTTCAGCCGACTGCAGGACAATTTCAATTGATCCTACCATATCCATCGGCACATATGACCCTATTTATGGAGCCGGATTCACTAATTACGGCAATGGATACTCTCTGACAAAAGAATGATTATCAAATGATTAAATACTATGAAGAATAAACTCGGATACAGGAGTATCATAGGCATACTGTCTGCCGCATTGATGCTTACATTGTTCCAGTCTTGCCGGAAAGACAGTTTCCCGGAAGAAAAGGATTTCACCATCAATATCTCGAACCTCAAGGCCGGATATGTATATGTCGATTTCGTGCCGAAAGATAAATCCATGCCGTATTTCTTCAACCTCGTGGTAAAGGAAGATGTGGCCGGCAAGACGGACGGGGATATTTTCTCCTCCGATATCGAGAATATCCAATATATTGCTGACAATCAGGGAGTTTCCATGACAGAAATCCTTTCCAGCGAGCTTAAGAGAGGGGATGTAAGGTGGAGATTTTCCGGTCTGATGCAGTCGTCAGAGTATACCATATATGTGTATGGGCTTCAACCTGACGGCACGAAATTGACTGAAATTGAAAGAATGGATTTCCGGACGCCGGCTGTAGAAAACGTCAACTGCGACTTCGAGATTTCGGTATCGAATATCCAGACAACATCCTTCACGGTAACTATCGCTCCGTCCGATGACGAATGCGCATATTTCTATGATGTTTTCCCGGCATCATATTATGAGGAATTGTGCGGGAGTCAGCCTGAAGGCATAATAGACTTCCTCCCAAGTTATATAACTGAACTTGCGGCCCAGAATCAGGTGGATGTTCCATATACAGTGTCGATGGTGTCATCGTTCGGGCCTGTTGTGGAGGACTTCACCTCCTCGAATGGACTGACAGCGGCCAGCCTTTATTTTGTTTTCGCTGTCGGCATCGGTCCGGACGGTACGGCGACAACTGCTCCAGTCGTAAAACAGGTCACAACAGCCGCCCCTCCGGAAAATACGTTTTCCGTCGTCCAGGGTCTGATCGGACATTCAGATGCTTCTTATTCTGTCGTGCCGGCGCATTCGGAATCGTATGTTGCCGTTTTCGAACGCAGCCGGTATTTGAAGGATAATTCAGGCAACTACCTGTCGGACAATGACATAATTAATGCTGTCATAGAATCGAAGGGAAGCACAATATCTTCAGATGTATATAGCGGCAATACAACAATCTACGAATGTCCTCTGGTGCCGGATGAAGATTACTGCCTGCTGGTGTTCGGCTATTTCGCCGGCGAGGTGACAACCGGGCTTACCAAAGAAGAGTTCCACACCTCCGCCGCATCTCCTGACCAGCAGCAGAGTTTCTCAATTATGAGCTCTTCAATTGCGACAGACTCGTTTGAGGTTTCATATAGTCCATATTACGAGAACAGGCCATTTATGGCAAACTATATGCCGATGTCCGATTTCATCAGCCTTGGAGGGAACCTTAATGACAAGGAAAGCATAAATGCTGCTGTAAGGAAGTATAACGACAACGTAATTGACGAACTTTACGACAGCTGGAGCCTGAAAGAATATGCAGACAGGAAGGAGTTCCTCCACAGAAGGCTGAACACCGCATATGTGTCATATAAGATCGAGGGGCTGAATCCGGGAACGGAGTATCTTTGCTATGCGGTCGGAATCACGGCTGATGGCACTTATACCACCGATGCTGCTGTTCTGAAAGTAACCACAAAGAGTGTTTACGACACTCCGCAGATTTCAGAAGTACTTCCTTCATACTCGGGGACATGGCTTACTCTGTGGTTCTACATCAATCCGGACGCTCCGGCGAAACTGTACGGATGCAGTTCATCAATCAATTCCAGAGATCTATATGACAAGTCGGACGAAGAGATTAAAGACCATTTCCTCAACGGATATAACTGGGAGACCGGCAGCCAATCTCCAAAAATGTTATGGCCTGCAAGCGAGTATTTCCAAAGCAGCGTCGGCAATGTATCTCCAGGCGATGTCGTATATAGCGCAGGAGTGCTCGTAGGTGACAATAAAGACTCTTATACTGTCTTCAGACATATTTATGAGGTTAAGTAATGAATAATTGTCTTTTAGTTTTGGTGGCCACAACATGCATTGTGGCCACCGCCTGTTCATCGTCAACGAAGCCGGCAGATCCTGACAATGGAAACAAGACCGAAACAGGATTCAAAGTCGGAGACTATTACAATCATGGCCTGATAAAGGGAATTGTTTTCAGTATAGACGAGACTGGAGAACACGGGATGATTGTTTCTCTTGATGAGAAAAATCTGAAGTGGTCCACCCTCGAGAACAGCGTGATTGCAGGTGCGACATATGTCAGCCTTGACTATGGGCTTGACAATGCAGATGGAATAAAAGGGCTCTTCAGCAATTGGGCCGAAACCTTTCCAGCAGTAGCCTGGTGCTCGTCCAAAAACCCGGGGAGCCTCAACAGATGGTATCTTCCCGCCGCAAACGAGCTTAGAATACTGCTGAATGAATGTGCAGGTAACCCGAACCTTGTTTCAGCCATCGGGCTCCAGTCTGGGAATCCTGTCAATCCCGAGGTAAGTTACTGGTCATCAACAGACGGTGGAGGCCAGATAGCATACTCCTACAAGTATCGGGAGAATATGTCACCGGATGAAGATCTGTATTCTCTTTTGCCCAAAGGAGAATCCCATCCCTGCCGTTGCATCTGCCGTTTCTAATATCCCCAGGATTGCAAACAATCATCACGGACTTGTGAAATATAATCATAAACAGGTATGAATAGTAAATTCTTGTGCTGTATTCTTGCAGCAATGATACCTACAACCTTTTTATCCTGTTCGAAACAGGAGGAGTCAGACAGATCGGCACCTGTCATCAAGACTGTTGGAAGAATCGTCGCAGCAAAGCCGGAAGGCGGTCTGTATGACATCGGTTATACCCTGACCGACAATATCAGCGGAGCCTCGGTCAAACCCGATGTCAGGTTGTTCAATTTTTCCTGCCCGGCGGACTGGTGCGGAGATTTCGGCGTGGACGACACAGCCGGCAAAATAATCTTCTCGGTCAAGCAAAACACTTCGGAAACGTCACGAATCACCTCGGTTACAGTGAAATACGGAGATTCGGAAGCGATGTTTTCCATTTCCCAGGCCGGGACTGGTGAAAACCCGGAGGCTCTCTCGAATATGAAGTTCGATATCAAATATGATATTGACGGGCCTAACGTCAAGATGACAGTGACTCCGGAATATGATGATGTCCGCTATTACATCGCATATTCCAGAAAGAGCGAGGTGGACAGTTACGGTGACAGGATACAGTCAGTCATCAAAGCCAATGTCGAAAAGTTCCTTACCGGCGAAATCAATGTACTCGTGAACTATGTAGGCTACACTTTTGACCAGGCTCTTGACCAATATGTCGGGAAAGGTGTCAGGACCGTTTCAATGTCCTTGAACGGCGAGTCCGATTTTGTAGGATGGTGCTGCGCGGTCAACAGTCAGGCAAAAGTCATATCAGATGTCGTGCTTAAAGAATTCAGGACAGGAAAGATTCCTCCTTCAGACAACATTCTTCAGCTTGAAATGACAGAGGTAAACTGTGACAGAGTCAAATATTCCGTAAAGACGAGCAACAATGACCAGTGGGCAAGCATTGTCGTTCCGGCGGAAGAGGTTGAAGGCAAGGATACTGAGCAGATCAGGGCCATGTTCAATGCCTATGAGGACGTGACGGCATATCTCCATTTCGGAGACTGGTCCGGCACGGCAGGGAATCTGGAACCGGGACAGGATTATTGCATCTTGACCTTCGGCTACAGCTGGGGAGCTCTCACTACATCAGTCATCAAAGAGTTTATAACCACGCCATTGATTGAGGATGGAGAGTCCGAATTCTCCCTGACCATAGGCAAAGTCACCCACTGCAGGGCTGTATGCGATATCAAGCCTACCCTTAAAACAAAACTGTACTATGCCGACATCCTTTATCCTGGGGAAACGGTTGAATCCGCTATCAATGATATTGGGTCCCAGATTGAATGGATGTCACAGAACGGATATGGAGACAAAGTATCCCTTCTTCGCAGAATAGGCTTCAGAGGGGAGGAATCATTTTCCAAGACCGGTCTTGAAGGTGGCACAGAATACCGTTTCCTTGTTCTTCCGGTAGATGAGACCACAGGCAATTTCGAATCCGCCATATTCATCTCGGATGCATTCACTACGCCTTATCCCGCACAGTCGGAGGCCTATATCAGCATTGACCACCCGAAATGGTTCTCCGGGGATGAATATGCCATTGCTTTCCCGGAGGACGGCTATGGAGCCGAAGGTTACGCAATGATGCCTGTCACTGTCCAGAAGCACGGTAATGTGGCTGACTACTGGTATTGTGTTTACGGAGCTGATTTAACGGATACCGCAAAGTTTACGGACGAGGCCCTCATCGGCTATCTGACCGGATTTACATATACTGATGAAAACGGAAACGAGCAGACGTATGAGGCTGACGGAATCAAAAACGAACCATACGAAGTCCTTGCCTGCGATTATGGGAAAACGTTGACACTTGTCAGTGTCGCCTATGATGATAATGACAACTGGGGACCGGTCATCAGGGAGAAACTCTTCTTCACACACGATGGAGACTCTCCGATTTCCGAGTTCAATCCTGTGTCTTCCGCCTACAGAATCAGTTCAAAACCGGAATGGAAATGAAGCATAATTACCGATATGCCGCTTCCCTGCTGTCAATGATCTGTGCCGGGTCAATTTTTCAGGCATGTGAAGCATCATTGTCTGAAAGCGAGACCGAAATGCGGCAGGAAATACCTGCGACTCTTTCATCGAAGATCGCCGGCGATGCGGAAGGGAGTTTTGTGGACGATGAACTGCTCCTTATGGTTTCCGAGGAGGCCTATCATTATTGGGAAGTTGGTGACAGTGTGGCACTTGCGGATATGGTACGGACAGACTTGCGGCTTGATTATTTTCGTCCGGCCCTTGAAGTCTTGCCTAAAAATGAAAAGCTCGCCCGCCAGCTGGGACTGGACAGATGGTTCGTAGCCGGTTTCGACGCCGGGACCGATGCCGTAAGTATTGCCACGAGACTTGCCTCTTCGCATTCTGTCGAAGCCGTACAGTTCATCAAAACCGGTTCATGCGCTCCTTCAGGGACAGTGGACAAGTATGCCGAAGACACCAGGAGCAATCCTTACTTCACGAATGATCCTCTCTTCCACTATCAATGGAATCTGTACAATGACGGCAGTCTAGACACTTATTTCAGCAGCGGTGCCGATGTGGGTGCGACATACGCATGGAACCTTTGCGGAGGTGACCCGAGAGTAGTGGTGGCCATAATAGACGGGCCCGTCAAATACGACCACGAAGATCTGGCGGACAATATGTGGGTGAATCAGAAAGAACTACAGGGCACAGAAGGGGTAGATGATGACAACAACGGATATGTAGATGACATCTACGGCTACAACTTTGCTCAGGGCAAAGGAGCCATAGACTGGACCGGTCCGGGTGAACTCGGACATGGAACACACGTAGCCGGGATAGTAGGCGCTGTAAACGATAACGGAAAGGGTATATCTTCAATAGCTGGAGGTGTGCGTGGCAAGGGAAACGGGATAAAGCTGATGTCCTGCCAGGTGTTTTATGGCGGTACCCGCAGTGCCTCTGACCTTCAGGTCGGGAATGCATTCATCTATGCAGCAGACAATGGAGCCAGCATAGCGCAATGCTCATACGGCTATGATGGTGGAACATACAAGAATGACAATGCCTATATAAACATTTGGCCGTTTGAATACCGCGGACTGAAATATTTCCTTGATCCTTCAAATTCAAATTGCGATGCCGTGGAGTCGAATGTGGCTGTTTTTGCAGCCGGCAATGAATCCTCATCGTATTCTGCATACCCGGGAGCTCTGCCTCAGTGCATAAGCGTGACCGCATTGGGTCCGGACGGTCTCCCTGCCGCATACACCAATTATGGTCTCGGCTGCAACATAGCAGCCCCGGGAGGTGACGACAATTACGGACAGACTTCGAAGATACTTTCCACAGGCATACCGGAAATAAACGGGGACTATGCCTGGATGGCCGGGACTTCAATGGCTTGTCCGCACGTTTCTTCCGTCATTGCTCTCGGCATGTCCTATGCACTTCAACTCGGCAGGCATTTTACTTCGGATGAATTCCGCGCAATGGTTTATGCCTCCGTAAATGACATTGACTCCCGTCTGACCGGAGGTATCAAAACCTGCCCGGACGGACAAACCATCAACCTCAAATCCTATTACAAGAAAATGGGGACAGGAGCTGTCGACGCTTGGCAGATGCTGATGCAAGTCGAGGGCGTTCCTTCAATAATAATCGAGAGCGGAAAGGAATGCCGTGTCAGCCTTGAAGAATATTTCGGAGGCGGATATGGCACGCTGACATACACCGGAGTTGACGTGGACCCTGTTTATGAATCAGCTCTCGGGATTACATCTCTGTCCGTAAATGGAGGATATCTTTCGATCAAGTGCGACAAGAGGGGCAGCGGCAAGGTCCGAGTCAAAGCAATAGCCGGAGGCTCTTATGCCGGCGGGCCAAGCGGAACCGGAGGAACATCGATTGAGAGGGAAATCTCCATATTGTCAAGAGGGATTTCCGGCTGGAACAACGGATGGCTTTAAGAATATGAAAAAATAACCGGCTTCAGTATTTGATAAGAATATGCGTTTTATTAAAATAATAATCAGGGCGGTCTTAGCGGCTGCGTGTTTATTGTCAGCCGTGCGCTGCTCTGAGAAACAGGATTTCCGCGCTGACATTATCGGGGAGTGGCATTTCTCGGGTATTGATACTGATGTTTTCATCAGCTTCGGCGGAGATGGCACATACGAGCTGTATCAAAAAATCGGTGATGGACGTTATCGCGGATATACAGGACAATGGAAACTGGAAAAGGACATATTGTCCGGAACCTATGGTGAAGGGATTGAATGGGGCAGTGCATATAAAGTGGACATAAGTTCCTTCGACACTCTGGTTCTCTCGGCTGTCAACGGTTCCGGAGAGAAGATTGTTTACGAGAGAGAAGATATTCCCTCATCTGTACGAGACACTGCCATCATCGTAAATTCCAATCAATGATGTGAGGTCCTGCAGACAAGGTAGCCGGCTCACAGAAGGGAAACCGGCGTGGATATATTTGGGGAATTGCTATATTTGCTGACCTCACGGAAAAATCAAATAGTTGTGTTGAGCAAGTTCAAGATTGGCATGCTCACCAGGGAAATTGTGAATGTGGCGGGAAAGGGTCTGAGCGCAGGTGATATAGCACAGGCTATGGCTGGTCCTGCAATGGCCATTGCAATAGGTTATGCACTCAAGGCACCGGCAATGGTGCTGTTTACACTGCCGCCTGTGGGTTATGCCGCAAATGCTATGGGAGGCGCAGGAGGTCCGTTCGCGGTGTACCTCGTCGCGATTTTCGCCAGCGAGATGGGAAAAGCGGTGAGCAAGGAGACGAAAATCGACCTGCTGGTAACGCCGGCAGCAACATTGCTGGCCGGATTGGAATAGCCTGGCTGACAGCGGCTCCGGTCGGAAATGCAGCGAATTCGCTCGGCAGGCTGATAATGTGGGCGACCGAACTTCATCCGCTGACAATGGGCATACTCGTGGCCGTACTTGTGGGCATGGCGCTGACATTGCCGATTTCTTCCGCTGCAATATGTGCCGGACTTGGGCTTACCGGTCTTGCCGGTGGAGCCGCACTTGCCGGATGCTGTGCGCAGATGGTTGGTTTCGCTGTCATGAGTTTTCGCGAGAACAGATGGGGAGGGCTTGTGAGTCAAGGACTTGGAACGAGCATGCTGCAGATGGGCAACATCCTGAAGAACCCGCGGGTGTGGATTCCTCCCATTCTCACGAGTATGATTACCGGCCCGGTTGCGACCTGCATTTTCCGTCTGGAAATGAATGGTGCGGCAGTCAATTCGGGCATGGGTACCTGCGGACTCTGCGGACCGATCGGTGTGTGGACCGGGTGGACTGATCCGGGCGCCTTTGACTGGACGGGGCTATTGCTGGTCAGTTTCGTGCTGCCGGCTGTCATCTGCCTGCTGATTGCATTGGTATTCAGAAAAATGGGCTGGATAAGGCCGGGAGACCTGAGCATTTGACGGGATTTTTATGCATACGGATTTTTGATTATTCTTCATTATGGACTGCAACAACGACTACATATACTCCGACGCGGAGGCATTGTTCTCCGTGGGAAAGCGTTTTCTTGAGGGCGACTGCCTCGAGAAAGACCCGGTGAAGGCGAGGGACCTTCTCTCCCGTGCCGCATCCCTCGGTCACAGGAAAGCGCAGGAACTTCTTCTTTCAATGGAGGAGACTCCTTCTGAGGATTCTCCTGAAGCCCGGGTCTGGGACGACATGGTCTCCGGACGGGAGTACGATGCGACGCATCCATATCTTCTTGAACGGCTCAACGCCACCAAGGACAGGATCTGGGAGTACAACAAAATGCGTCCTTCAATGCTGAAGGAACGGAACGAGCTGCTCCGGGGCCTCCTTGGAAAGAGTGATGGGGACACCTTCATCAACCAGCCGTTCTACTGCGATTACGGAAGCAATATCCGCGTGGGCAGACGTTTCTTCGCAAACTTCAACTTCACGGTGCTGGATGAAGCTCCGGTGACTGTCGGCGACGACTGTTTCATAGGCCCGAACGTCAGCATCTATACGGCCTGTCACAGCACTGACCCCGTCGAGAGGAACTCCCGCAGGGAATGGGCGAAGCCGGTGACCATAGGCGACAACGTCTGGATAGGAGGTTCCGTGACCATCCTCCCCGGAGTTACCATCGGAAGCAACGTAACCATAGGAGCCGGGAGCGTCGTGGTGAAGGATATCCCGGACGGCTGCGTTGCCGTGGGCAATCCATGCAGGGTCGTAAAGAGAAACATCCGATAAATCGCAGTTTATATGCAACGATAAATATATTTTCTGCATCTTTAGGGAAGTCAAAATATCGGCTTTGCGTTATTAACGAAAAATTCCAATCTGATATGAAAGATCTTATCCTCAAACTCTTCAGAATTACTCTTGGACTATTGGGAGTTGCAATGATTGACTCCTGCACTGCAAAGGTAGAATATGGTTGTCCTCATGCTGACTTTGAAGCAAAGGGCGTTGTTACTGATGAAGAAGGCAAAGGAATTCAGGGAATCCGTGTTGTCATCAGTGCCGAACATCCAAACCCCAGCTATACAGGTACGCCGATTGCGGATACATTATGGACAAATCAGAATGGTGAATATGACACTGGAGAGACATACCAAGAGTCATATGTCTATAATAAATTTGCATATATGGACAGTGTCAAGCTCGAATTCGAGGACGTTGATGGTCAAGAAAATGGTGGCGAATTCCAGAAGGTTTCCATTGAAGTACCCGTTTTCAAAGTTAAGGATGGCGATGGTAACTGGTATGATGGAGCTTATGAAGCAGGAGCCAATGTGACTATGACAAAGAAATGAATTAATGTCCGGATTATCCATCAAGCAGAAGATCGCACTTGAGCTGCAGCGTCAACTTGTGCGGGACAATATCGAAAAGCACCCATTGAGGCAACTTTTCTGGGAGAGCACACTCCGTTGCAACATGAAATGCCGTCATTGCGGCAGCGATTGCAAGGTGTCATCTCTTCATCCGGATATGCCGTTCGAGAACTTCGCAAAGGTACTGCGCCGCGTCAAGGAGAAATATGACTCTCATAAGATCATGATTGTCATAACCGGTGGCGAACCATTGATGCGTAAGGACATCGAACAGTGTGGACGAGCGATCTATGACATGGAGTTTCCATGGGGCATCGTTTCCAACGGACTCCTCATGACCCCAAAGAAGATTGAAGGACTCCTACGGGCAGGTATGCATTCAGCAACCATAAGTCTCGACGGATTCCAGGAAGAGCACGAGTGGATGCGCGGGATTCAGGGCAGCTTCAAGAATGCATCGGAAGCTATAAGGATACTTGCGAATGAACCTACCATCAAATTTGACGTAGTCACTTGCGTGAATAACAAGAACTATGAATCCCTTCCGCAGTTCAAGGAGTATCTTATTTCTCTTGGCCTCAAGAGCTGGCGTCTGTTCACGGTATTCCCTGTGGGACGCGCTGCTCAGGATCCGGAGTTACAACTGAGCAATGAAAGATTCCGCGGACTTATGGAGTTCATCAAGCAGACCAGAAAAGAGGGCAGGATTGCAGCAAGCTATGGATGCGAAGGCTTCCTCGGTGAATATGAAGGACAGGTCCGTGACCATCTTTTCACTTGTCAGGCAGGCATATCCATCAGTTCAGTGATGATTGACGGATCGATCTCAGCCTGTGCAAGCATCCGCAGCAATCTGGCTCAAGGCAACATCTACAGGGATGACTTCATTGATGTATGGGAGAACCGTTACCAGCCATATCGTGACCGCTCCTGGATGAAGACTGGTGAATGTGCAGACTGCAAGTATTTCCGCTATTGCCAGGGAAACGGCATGCACTTGCGTGATGAGAATGGAGAATTGATTTTGTGTCACTTGAAAAGATTGGAATAATACGAAAGGATTGTTTTTGCGATTTTGCAGAATGGAAGTGAACACGGAGAGTATTCAGTTGAACATGTACCAGACGCGAAAAGTAGACACGAAAATTTTATTTAGTTAATACTTATTTGCCGAAGTACAGTCATCTTGCCCGCCGGACATTCTTCGGGAATATATACAAGCTGGTAAAGGATCCTAACCTTGTATCAGCCCTCACCGGTCACGTAGAGGGCAGCCGCGCTTTCACCCGCTACCGTACGATTGATATCGATATGAAAAAGGACCTTGTGAAGATTTTGGAGGGAAATGCGAAGTAGGGTAAATTCCGGCAATTTTTTGATATATTGCCAAGATTTACCTATGTTTGTAAAAAAATTATATATGGATAGAATTCAGGATATAATAATGGACTTCGCTTCTGATTACCGGAGTTTCAATGCCGATGAAGCATTGAAATACTGTATCACTCGGGAAGTATCCACATTGCAATATGTCAGAAAAGTATTGATGCATCTGTGCTACGGTTCGTTAAGAAGAAACGCCATGTAGAACGGAATGGTGAGAAGTTTGTCGCTTCGACCTACGTTGTAGTCACCCAACTTGATTGCTGAGTCAACATGGTAGACATCATGGTTTTTCAGTATGGTCCTGGTACTCTTCGCATTGCCGTTTGTCGCCTTCACTTCCACCAGTGTGCATTTACCCCTGTAACGCATCAAAAAGTCAACTTCCAGACCTGTATCCTTACGGAAGAAGTAAAGCTTTCTGCCCATCTTGGTAAAAATGTCGGCAAACAGATTCTCGAAGATAGCGCCCTTATACCCAAGGAGATTGCCACTGAGGATATCTGCCTGGGTACCATACTCAAGCATTGACACAAACAAGCCCATATCTCCCATATACACCTTGAAGTAGTCATTGATAGCATTGCCGTCCAGCGGAAGCTCCGTGATGCAGGTATTGTAGCAACGCTTGATGATGCCGGCATCCTCTATCCACTGAAGACAGCTGATGTACTCAGACGAGCGGCCCCCTTTTTTAACCACTGAGTACTGGAACTTCTTGTTTTCCTTTGCCAGCTGACGTGGAATTGATTCAAAGCACTCACGTATCCTTGCCTTATCCTCGTCCGCAGCATATTTTACCATATCATCTTTGTACTCCTCAATGATATTCTGCTGGACCTCATAAACATCGCTGATGTTATTGGTCTCAAGGAAAGTGTTTACTGCCTCCGGCATACCGCCAACAACAGCATATTTGCGGAAAAGATCATTTAACGGGACATGCAGACCATCAGGGACCGGAGTCTCTTCATTGAAATGTTTCCTGATTTCATCGATTATGTTATCTGAAATACCGTTTGCCCACAGGAACTCCTCGAAATCCAGAGGATACATGTCGACAATCTTCTCATAACCAACCGGCACAGAAGCAGTCTTCTCTTCTTCCTTTTTCTTCTTTTTATCATCGCCATATCCCTTGACACCAAGCAGAGAACCGGTAGCTATGATATCATACCTGCCGTCCATCTTGAAAAATTTCAGAGCTGTCCTCGCGTCCTTGCAGTCCTGTATCTCATCAAGGATGATACAGGTGCTACCGGGAATGAACTTAACTCCACGCATGGAGGCAGAAAGATTCATAAGGATAGTGTCTACATCCTTTGCACCCTTGAATGCTAGTTTGAGCGACTCCTGCTTCACGAAATTGACATAGACAACATTCTCATAATTGCTTTCAGCAAAAGCAGTAACAGAAAATGTCTTTCCGCACTGACGTACTCCACGCACAATAAGAGGCTTCCTGCCAGGAGTCCTCTTCCACTTCATAAACTGCTCTTCAATCTTTCTTTTCAGCATAAGCGCAAAATCTATTCACAGAGCAAAGGTACAAAAAACCAAACGAGTTTCATAGCTATTTTACAAAATAACAAGGAAGTTTTTGAATAATCTCACATTTTCTTGTAAATTTTTTACACTTGCCTATCTTTGATTGTACCAGATGCGTTCGTGCCCAAGAAACAGTGCCAAAGACAGTAATTTTACCTATCTTTGTTGAACCTTGCCGCTGACTGTTTTCCGGCGCGGGATTGTGGTCCTTCGGTATCGATGGTCATCACCGGCAGGTCTAGCCATCATTGCGTAAGCTCTTCGCAATCAATTTGTTATAAGTTGTATATCGAGAAATTTGATGGAGGCAATTTCTCTGCATTCAACACCAAATACGCAAAGATGAGGCAGAGAGGCGAAGGCGACACATTGACCTTCGACATCGATCGATTCGGCAGAAAAAAGAGAGTGGGGTTCTTTTGGACAATTTCGGAACAATAACATTACACAAACAATTTAAATAAAGGAGAGATATGGATAATACAAAAAGGATAACCGGAGATACGATATTGTAAAATTTGCTAAATCTTAAATAAGTTACTTTTGAAGTTACCTCTTTTAGCAGTTTTAGTCCGTCATAAGAGCGATTTTTGCATTGGATATCGGACAAATATCGGACAAATTACAAAAAATCGGCCTCTCAGATACCTGAGAGGCCGATTTTCGTGATTCGGTTGGGATTCGAACCCAAGACCCACAGCTTAGAAGGCTGTTGCTCTATCCAGCTGAGCTACCGAACCATCCTATGTATCCGTTTGGCCGACAAAAGCCGGTTCGAACGAATCGGACTGCAAATATAGTCATTTTTCAGCGGATTGCAAGGCTTTTCTGATTTTTTCGCATTGAACTGGACCAAATTTATATCTGGATGTCGAAATTATCAGGAAAACTGCGGCGATAATCAGCAGGACTGCCAGAATCAGAGTAAAGACATTGAACCTGGACGCGAACCAGAATGCCAGCAGGAACATGGCACCGTAGATGATGTCGGCGGCGCGGCTGTTTTTCTGACCATATTTGATTTCGATGCGGTATTTCCAGAGTTTTGCTTCCTTTGGGGTGAGAGAACTATCGCGGTTGTTGCTCGGAATGCCTGTGCTGTCCGAACTTTCGGAGGCAACATCAGTGGGATGTCCGACTTCTTCCACGCCATCTTCATAGATATCGCATAACACATAACGAGTCTGGAGCAATATCGACCAATCGGTAAGAATTCTGCCGCAACCGAGATCAGCGGACTTCACGTCCGACGGCATAAGTTCCAAAACCCTGTGTGCGAAATCGTCAGGCTCCAAATGCGAAACTACATTCATTTCTGCGCCGACAGTCATCGACACGCTTGTATCCATTTCCATTGACTACGGTTTTCGATAATAACGGGACTATTGAGCCAAGAGCTGTTTTACTATGCCTGAAATAACTTTTCCGTCGGCCAATCCTGCCAAACGCTTGGTGGCTACACCCATAACTTTACCCATATCAGATGGTTTAGCGGCTCCCACCTCTGCGATGATTTCACGAAGCTTGGCCTCTACTTCCGCCTCGCTCAACTGCTTTGGAAGATAAGTCTCCAAAACCTTAGCCTCAGCCAACTCGTTTTCTGCCAATTCAGCTCTGCCGACTGCAGTATATTGTTCCGCAGATTCGTTTCTCTGTTTTGCAAGTTTTTGAATCAGCTTAATGATATCAGCGTCAGTAAGTTCCTTGCTGCCACCCTCTGATGTTTTTGCTAACAAAATCGCTGATTTGATAGAACGTACTGCATTAAGACGGACGGTGTCTTTCTCCTTCATCGCCGTCATTATGTCCTTTTGGATTTGTGTTTCAAGTGTCATAATGATAAATGTTAAATTCTCCACAAATATAACGAAATTAATCGACCGTTGTCCGGTGAGATCGTCTTTTCGATGAAGTGGGTAGTCTTGTCCCATATAAAACGTTTTTCCAGAACAAAACAGGTCTTATGATGCATTTGGTACCAGGAAAACGTTTTAGATGGTACCAAATTGATTCCTGATAGTCGAATCGGTCAGCGTGGATGCGTCGGGAGGTCGGACTCATCCGCTCAGGTGCTTCGCAATTCGCGTCTTGAGTTCCGCCTCCCGCCGGCCACGAATCCTAGAGTTACAGCCGTTTTAGATGGCAGAGAATCAGCTTGCCGTTTTCGTCGCGCAGGTGCATGCCGTTGCCGCGGCAGTAGCGGAACCATTTGCAGTCGGCACATTCATCCTTGCGCATCCACTCGCGGTTTCGATACGGACGGAACTGATTTTCCCAAATATCCATGAAATTATCCTTGTAGATATTGCCTTGATGATAATCCGCTCTGATGCTCGGGCACGCGGAAATCGAGCCGTCGGCTAAAACAGAACCGACAGAGACACCTGCCTTACAGAAGAAGAAACCATTGCGCACATCTCCCTCATAATTTCCGAGGAATCCTTCGCATCCGTAACTTACATCCAGACCTTCCTTGCGACAAGACTTTATATATTCCATCAATCCGCGGAATTGCTCGTTAGATAGCTGAAGCTCAGGATCTTCCGCGGCGCGTCCGACAGGGAATACCGTGAACATTCTCCATGACTTCACTCCCAGAGACCAGAGGAAATCCTTAATCTCAGGCAGCTTGTCGAAATTCCGCTTATTCACACAAGTCACCACATCCGAAACGAGATCCGGCGTCGCAGAAACCATGCTGATCGCCTCCGCCGCGCGTTTGAAACTGCCCGGAACGCCTCGCATCCATTCGTGATCCTCGCCGACCCCGTCCAGGCTGATCGTTATAGCCCGAAGTCCGGACTCCATGAGTCTGTCGAGTCTGGTTCTTGTCAATGCGAATCCGTTGGAGACCATTCCCCATGGAAATCCTTTCTCGTACATCTCCCTTCCGCATTCTTCCAAATCACGACGCATCAGAGGTTCACCGCCTGTTACGATAACCATTACCTTGTGAGGATCAGTTACTTTCTTCACATCATCCAGAACCTCCATGAAGGCGTTTTTGGGCATGTCTTTTACTGCGGAGTCGTTCTTGCAGTCACTTCCGCAGTGACGGCAATGCAGGTTACACCGGAGCGTACATTCCCAAAAAAGCTGACGCAGAGGATGTTGCTTGATTATCCTTTGCGTCAGGGCTCTATTCAATTCCAGAGCGATTCTGTGTCTGAAATCCAATGTCATTATTCTGATGCTTTCTTGTTCAGTTCGACATTGGCAGTGGCTGTGAACTCGCCTTTATACCAACTTTTACCTTTTTTCGTTTGCTCGTATTTTACCTTGCTTGCGGTTTTGGACTCGAACTCGCCTCCGTTGCCTGCTCCGTCGACATCATTGAAAATGACATCCAGAGACCTGTCTGAAGGAAAATCATTCTGTGAGAGCGAAAACTGTCCTTTTTCATCAGAATAAAGCGTATCTCTCTGTACGGTAGTCGCTGAGTACGTCTGTTGTGCCACGACTTGTATTCCCTTGATAGGCTTTCCGTTACCATCTTTAACTGAGCCCATGATTTTGTAGTCGGCATTTGGGCAGCCATACTCGCACCTTCCTGTGGGTATTCCTGGGATTTTGTCGCAAGATGTGACTCCGGCGAACCCCAAGATGGAAAATATTCCGCTTATCAGGCAGTTTAGCCAAGTTTCCATTCTCTGTTTCATATAGCAAGCATTTAAAACATACATATATTAGATGCATCGTTCCCGAAAATGTTGCATGACAATTCGATTTTTCTTGGATATCTTTATGTCTATGAATAACTTTGCCTACAACATTTGAAAGTAAATTAATTATGTTTAGAAAATACGTCACGAAGGCATTGACCTTAATCATAGCGATCAGCATCTCATTTGTCGCGTCAGCATTGACCCGAACCGAGGAACATCATACTTTCCGGCATCGGGGGATGGAGCGCGAGTACCTGCTTTATATTCCGGAGGGGATCGGGCCGGACGCGCCTCTGGTCATGGTGCTGCACGGCTATGGCGGACGCGCGATGAAAGGTGGTGAGAACTTGCGTGAAGTCGCTGACCGTGAGAAGTTTGCGGTTTGTTATGCGCAGGGTGCAAAGGATGCGAAAGGCAAGACTTGCTGGAATGTCGGCTATCCTTTTCAGGACGGATTGAAGACGGATGATGTGGATTTTCTCTGCAAATTGGCGCGTCATCTTCAGAAGAATTACAGCCTCAGCCGGGACAATACTTTTCTGACTGGCATGTCCAACGGTGGCGAAATGTGTTACCTGATGGCGTATCTGAAGCCTGATTTTTTCGCTGCCATCGCGCCGATTGCGGGGCTTACTCTCGTGTGGATGGACAAGGACCTTCAGTCGAAAGGCCCGGTTCCGCTCATGGAGGTTCATGGCACTTTGGACAAGACTTCCGCTTGGGCCGGCGACCCTGAAAATAAAGGAGGCTGGGGTGCGTATCTGTCTGTGCCAATGGCTGTTGCGAAGTGGGCTGTGGAGGCGAAGTGTACTCACGAGGTTACCGAAACTCTGCCGAAAAAGCGCAATGAAGTGGTGCTTCACCGGTATTGCGGCGGCGAACCTGCCTGGAAGGGAGGTCCTGAAACTGAGGTCTGGTTATATGAGGTCATCGGCGGTAAGCACAGCTGGGCCGAGGCCGATATGGATACCTGCGAAGAGATTTGGCGTTTCTTTAGCAAGTATCTGAAATAGAGGGTTTTTGCGGCTGCTATCGGTTTATGATTTCGAGTTCTTCCGGAGTGTAGAGAATCGAGTCGATGAAGTCCGGCGCCGTGTGCGCGAGAATCATGAACGCCGCCAGCGCTGTCAGGGTCAATGCCGCCAGAACGATTATGGCCCATCCGATGGTTTTTCGGATGGATTTTGTCTTGCCGCGGCTTTCGTTAACGGCGCCGGTTTTTCCCTCCATCGCGCTCGTCGCCATGGTTTCTGTCAATGCCGTTGTCACATTTTTTGCCTGTGTGCCCGCCGCTGCTATGGTTTCTGTCAATGATTCTGTCGAGCGTCCGGTGGCATCTCCTGTTCTGTTTTCGGTCGCGTCTCCGGTGGCATTCTCAGCCGCAGACTCAGTTGCATCCTTGTTTATATTCGTGCTTGCATCATCGTTTACGTTCGCGTTCGTATCCTCGCCTGCATTCTGTTTCACTTTTGCTGTAGCGCCAGTGTCTGTATTTTCAGACACTTCCTTGGTCACGTTCGCGGTTGCGACTTTATGGGCTGCACAAGTTGTAATTTCAGCCACGCCATCGGTTGCGCTTTCGTTAGCGTTCGCGGCTGCGACAGCTGTTGCACCATTAGTTGTAACCTCGATCTCGATTTTGTTTGTATTCTCAGATGCTTCCTCGGTCACGTTTGCGGCTGCGACATCATTGGCGGCATCGGTTATAATCTCAACAGAGTTTTTGGTCGCGCCTTCTGTAGCACCACCGGTCACGCTTTCGTTAGCATTCTCAGATGCTTTCTCGGTAACGTTTGCGACTGCGCCAATGGCTGCACCACCGGTTACAACCTCAGCCACGCCTTCAGTCCCTCTTTCGGTAACGTCCTCGGTAACGTCCACAGTATCGCCCGTATTTGCATTCTCGGACATGGTTCCGTTTACCTCACTTGTGTCGCTGCCTGCAGTCCCAGCCGTTGCTTTTCCTGTTTCTTCACTTGTGGCACTGCCTGTGGTGTTTTTTGAGGTTTCTTCAGTCGAAACGTTAGTACTTTCTATTGTAGCGGAGTCTGAAGTTCTTCCAGTTGCTGTCCCTTCTGCTCCATTTGTTGTGGCGCTGCCTGCTGCCTCGGCTATCTCTGTTCCGTTTACCTCACTTGTGGCGCTGTTTACAGTCCCAGTCGTCGCTTTCCCTGTTCCATCACTTGTGGCGCTATTTGTCGTAACTACTTCAGTATTAGGATCTACAGTTTCTGTTGTTACGCCGTCTGTCGTCGATTTTGTACTCTTGACTGTGACATTCTCTGCCGTTTCTGAGGGATGACTATTCTCTACGGCAACACCCTCAGTTACATCGGCATTGACCTTAACCTGCGCGGGCTCATTGGCATCTTCCTCGGGCGACAGGATGGCTCTCAGGGTGGCCATGGTGTTGGAAACTTCGGAGGTGGTCTCCTCGTGGGTCTTGAGTGATATCGGTTCCAGCCCGAATCCTTCCGGATAGATGTCCAGATTTTCGTCGGCTACGAAGAAGAAATAGTTTTCTTTTGTCGCTCTGAGTCTTCCGAGTCCCGGGAAAATGATGGTCTTTTTTACTTCCAACACTTTTCTGAGTTCTCTGAGGAAGTCACAGACGATGTCTGAGGCGATTTGCTTCTCGATTTTGTTGCTGCTTGCGTAGAAGTCTATAAGAGAGGTGTCCTGAGGATTCTCCTTTTGTCTGAAATATAGTCTTTTGTACGGCGGATTTATGGTATAGCCCTTGTCTGAGAAGACGGAAGGAACGAGTTCGGCTATGAAAGAGCCTAGTCCAGGCAGCGAGACTTCATCCTTATCAAGAATTATTTCCTTGACTATTTTAGACAAGAGGTCGATATCCATATTGATAATCTGTTTGTAAACTTTTTCAAATTCTATTGTTGGCAGTTCTCCGTCCACTCACCTTTGTGAGTATTTTCAGTCTGGTTCCTGTTTCTCATCTGTCGTATGCGCCCGGCACACTCTTTTTAAGAATCTTCAACCTTCGAAAATCCACAATCCATGGCTATTCGATTTCTAACGCTTACTGAGAGACAAAATATCGAATTTTTTTTCTTTTAGGTCAATGTCGATAATTTCCTTTCAATCAATGCGATAGATGTTCCGCGGAATGATCTGCTCAAAAATTTCTTTACAAAGGTAGTAAAAAAAGTCAAAAAAAATTTGGAAACAAAGAAATTTGTCGTACCTTTGCAATCCCGAAACAAAACAACGGGGTTTAAATTCCTGAATAGCTCAGTTGGTTAGAGCATCTGACTGTTAATCAGAGGGTCCCAGGTTCAAGTCCTGGTTCAGGAGCAAATAGCTTGGGAGCATAGCTCAGTTGGTTCAGAGCGTCTGCCTTACAAGCAGAGGGTCGGGGG